>CALJKV010000064.1 GCA_937974245.1 uncultured Chloroflexota bacterium
CCGCTGCCAACGCACCTTCTTTTTCCCTTTTTTGTTTCCTCTTCCCCTTGATTATTTTTCTTCTTCCATATCCCATATTATTTACGGCAATTCACAAAAACTCAACAGATTCCCTTTCGTTTTTCCCTTATGATGATTCTGTAATGTAAAGTCAGGACTCATGCAGAGGGAATGAATTATGAGCTACAGTGACCTTGTTTATCAACTAGGGCAGCGTTACACCCAGGTAATGCAGCAAAACCCTGACGAACAGTACCCCCAGATCACCGGCAATCTCTCTGACTTGCTGGATACCAATGCACTGAATGACCTCCCGCCGCTTCAGGGGGAATATCGTATTGCCTACTATGACAGCGATGGCTCGAACCATCTGCTGGAGGTGAGTTTTGGGCTTGGCACATATGAGGCTGTCGGAAAGCCTGCTGCCAATCCACCTTTCTATGATTCTTCAGCATCCTGGAAGGCATGATTCTTTAGCAGCTCGCCACCGGTTTTATTCGCTAAAACGAACCTCAGCTGATCGTGCTGGGGTTGCTTTTTATCCACAAAGAAAATTCGACTATATCCGGCCCGAACTAGCCTCCCGGTCTTTCGTCGTGTACACTCAGGTTATGACAGATAATTTACTGCCGCAATCGAAAGGTCGCCCTTACTGGATGGTGGTGCATATCACCCACGATCTTAGTTTGGCGCATCTTGTTGCCGGGCGGCTTGAACACGAGGGCATCCCGGCCCTGGTGGTGCCAGTTGCGGGTGCCAGCGCGATGGGTTTACACATTGGTATGATGGGCGAGGTCAAGGTATTGGTGCATCCAACCCACTATGACGGCGCCCTGAATATCCTGGATGCTGGCGGCGGGGATGCACCCGGGTTGCCAGCTAACACTGACGATATCTTGTTTGGTGACGACGATGAACAATACATTGACTGATGTACCCGGCATATTAGTCGGACATGCGACCCACCTGGAAGGCGCAACAGGCTGCACTGTGATACTGTGTCCACCGGGAACGGTAGGCGGCGTCGATCAACGAGGCGGCGGGCCTGGTACTCGTGAAACTGACTTACTGCGTCCGACTCGTGGGATGGAACAGGTCAACAGTGTGGTGCTGGCGGGCGGGAGCGCCTTCGGGTTAGCGGCGGCGGATGGCGCGATGCGTTATCTTGAAGAACATGAGATTGGGTATCGGGCGATTTCCGACGTGATTGTGCCGATTGTCCCCACTGCGATTGTGTTCGATTTGCTGGTGGGTCAACCAGGGATTCGCCCTGATGCCGTGATGGGTTATGCGGCCTGCGAAGCTGCCGTAAGTGACCCGGTACCTCAAGGGACGGTGGGCGCGGGGACGGGCTGCCGGATTGGGGCGATGTGGGGCAACGAGTTTGCCGTAAAGGGTGGTGTTGGTTCGGCCAGTGTTGATCTGGGTGGTGGTTTGGTCGTCGCGGCGCTCATGGTGGTGAACGCTTTTGGTGATATTCTAGATGAAAACGGTGCGATTATGGCCGGGCTGCGCCAGCAAGACGGAAGCGGGTTTGCGGATATGCTGCACCAGTTCAAATCCTTGGCGCAGGTTATCCCGCCGCAAGCTGGGCGTGAAAACACCGTGATTGGGGTGGTGGCGACCAATGCCCATTTGAGCAAGGCGCATATCAACAAAGTTGCGGAAATGGGGCAGGCTGGGGTAGCGCGGGCTGTGCGCCCGGCACACACGATGTACGATGGTGATACTCTGTTTTCCCTGACAACCGGAGAAATTCCTGCCAACGTGAGTGTGGTTGGGGCGTATGCCGCAGAAGTTGTCGCTGCGGCGATTCGTAACGCGGTACGAGCGGCAGTTTCGTTGGGCGGTGTGCGGTCATGGCAGGAGATAAATTCTTCTCTTAAAGTTTAAACAAATCGCCCTTAATACTTAACAATGGCTTGATAGTCTACTCTGATGAATACACCGAACCGAATTTACCGTGTTGAAGTGAGGTCAATTCACCCGGCTTCTCCAAAAGAGTATGTGGATAAGGTCAGAGAACGCATGGCAAAAGTCTTGATTATTGAGGATGAGCAAATCCTCGCTAACAACCTGGCGGATAAACTCCGTGCCGAAGGGTTTACTGTGATCACGTCTCCCGATGGCGAAGACGGTCTAGAAAAAGTTCGCAGCGAGCATCCCGATTTGATTGTGCTGGATATTATGCTCCCGGGCCTGGACGGTTTGAGTCTGTGCCGCATCGTACGGCGCGACACCTCTACCGCCCATATTCCGATCATTATGCTGACAGCGCGCGGCACCGAAGTGGATAAAATCGTTGGCCTCGAAAGTGGCGCGGATGACTACGTGGTCAAGCCTGTGGCGCTGGGTGAGTTTCTTGCGCGGGTACGGGCTGTCATGCGGCGCGTGCCGGGGCGAATGGTCATCCAGGATAAACTCGTGTCATCTGATCTGGAAGTCAGCCTGACCGGACGGCGTGTTTTCAAGGGTGATACCGAAGTAAAGTTGAGCAACAAAGAGTTCGATTTGCTGGTTGAACTCATGCGCAATCGCGGTATTGTCCTCTCCCGTGATTTGATCCTGACAAAAGTGTGGGGATATGACTACTTTGTGGATAAACGGACGGTAGATGTGCATATTCGCTGGCTGCGGGAAAAGATTGAGAATGATGCATCCAGTCCACAGCGGATTGTGACCGTGCGCGGTGTGGGGTATCGTTTCGAAGGATAGAAGGCTGCGGAATACCATATGACTGAGACTGTCCTGCTGGCGGCGCTGATATTGACCGCCGCTTTTGCTGTATATCGTGAGCGGGTACTGCGGGCCGAAGCTGCCCGGAATGACCGGCGAGTAGCCGATTTACAGCGCATTCTGGCGGAGATGCAAACAGATAACCAGAAGCACCCGGTTCTGGGAGAGTTGCCAGCACGCGATTCGCATCTATCTGCTGTTGAGCAAGATTTGCCTGCTGTCCGGCACGGATTGGAGGCATCCCAGGCTGATTGGGACTACAAAAAAGCCCTGATTCTGACACTGGCGAACACCGCTTCCGATGCGGTGATGGTACTGGACGAAACACGCAGCATTATCGCTATCAACCAGAGCGCGGAATCGTTGTTTGAATGCGAGCGCCCGATAGGTGAAAGCCTGCTGGCCGTGACCAACCTACCTGATCTGGATATGATGGTTGAAAACGTGATCGTCAATGACGAACATGAATTGGAGGAACAAGTCACCATTGGCAAGCAGATCTACCATGTTGTGGCGCGGCTCATTCTTCGCGACGGGCATACCTTTATTGGCCTGAGGTTGCAGGACATCACAAATCTTGTCCGCCTGAACCGGGCGCGGCGTGAGATGGTTGCCAATATCTCGCACGAACTGCGGACGCCAATTGCCAATATTCGGCTGATTATTGACAGCCTGTTCCACGAAGATGAAAAACCGAAACGTAAGCGCAGTATTTCTTCACTGCAAGCTATCGCTCGCGAAACCGATTCGCTGCTCTGGATTATGCAGGAAATGCTTGATCTTTCGATGATCGAGTCCGGGCAGGCCATTGTTCGCATGGTGGAGGTCTCCCTGCCTGACCTGGTGAATGATTCGCTGGAGCGCATGTTTGAACAGGCCGCTGCAAAAAACGTGAAAATCATCCAAGACTTACCTGAAAAACTGCCCGTTCTGGGTGATTGGGATCAAATTCGCCGGGTGCTGGTGAACCTGGTGCATAATGCGATTAAGTGGTCCCCGCAAGATGGAACGGTCACGATTCGGGCTGTGGCAGAAGTGGATGAAGTCGCAGTAAGCGTGGCTGATGAAGGCCCTGGAGTGCCGGAAGATCAGGTAGATCGCATCTTCGAGCGCTTCTACCAGGTGGATGCCTCTCGTTCCGGTGGTGAAGGCACCGGGTTAGGGCTGGCGATCTGTAAGCACATTGTTGAGGCTCACGGCGGTCGTATCTGGGCGGAAAGCAATGCGATCGTGGGCGGCGGCCTTTTCAAATTTACGCTGGCGCTTGCTGGTTCTTCTGAGTCCTTCGAAACAGCGTTACGCTCACAATAAGTTTAACATTGGCGCATTATTTTCCGTGATATACTGAATTTGAATCAAAATCGTTTCAACGCAACAGCACGCACTCAAATCCCAGAGAAGTTTTATGAGGTGTGTTATGTATGCACAGGTTACACAGATTCAGGTTCCGTTCAATAAGATGGGTGAGCTGCGCCGGGTGATTGAAAATGAATATTTCCCTGTAATTCGCCAGCGTCCGGGGTTTATGGCTGCCTATTTATTGGAGCAGGTGGATGACCAGGACTGCGCCCAACTGACTATCTTTTGGGATGACCAGGCCGCTGTCGAGAGTTTTCACCGTACTGGCTTGTTGGAGGCCTCGGTACAGGCGCTTGCCGCCCATGTGCCGGGCATTCATTTGCGCCGCCAGGGGTATCTCGTGAGGGTGGCGATGCGCGGACAACCGGCAGCGGAGGCGGCTGGTTGATCACTTCTTTTTCACCGGAACGAAAAACCAGGGAGCGGTGCCCCCTGGCTTGATTATCGTGTCTCGATACGGCGGCTTAGGCCGTGCCACCCTCTTTTGCCGCGTTGTTTCGTACAGACCAGAAATCCACCAGACTACGTCCGGTCATCTCCTCCGGTTGGGGGATTTCCAGTAAATCCAGCACCGTTGGCGCAATATCCGCCAGAATGCCGCGTGGGAACAGACGGAAGTACCCTTCCCCGATTACGAACAGCGATACCGGGTTGGTTGTGTGATAGGTGTGCGCTTCGCCCGTTGCTTCTTCTACCATGCGTTCACAGTTGCCATGATCGGCGGTCACAATGGCAATACCACCCTTCGTAATCACCGCATCAACCAGCTTGCCGACACATTCATCCACCGTCTCAACCGCTTTAATGGCCGCGGGGAGTGACCCGGTATGGCCGACCATATCCGGGTTGGCGAAGTTGATGAGAATGAAGTCATCATCGTTTGTTTGCAGCCGTTGGAGCGTTGCCTCGGCCAGTTCGTAGGCGCTCATCTCCGGCTGGAGGTCGTAGGTAGCGACCTTGGGGGAGGGGATAATCGCCCGGTCTTCACCCGGGTATGGTTCTTCGTTACGCCCGTTGAAGAAGAACGTTACGTGCGGGTACTTCTCGGTTTCTGCCGAATGATACTGTTTGCGCTCGTGTTTGCTTAACCACTCGGCCAACGTGTTTGTCAGCAGTTCTACCGGGAAGAGTACATTGACCGGCAGACTCTCTTCGTATTCGGTGAAAGTCAGCAGATGCAGCCCCTCAATGAAGTCTGACTCACTAAATCCATCCTGCCCCTTAATAGCGAAACCCCGGACAATCTGGCGCATTCGGTCAGCGCGGAAGTTGTAGAAGATGAGGGTGTCACCGCTTTCGACCTTCAGGCTGTCATCGTCCCCGATCACGACTGGCACAATGAACTCGTCAGTTACGTGCTGGTCATAGGAAGCCCGAATCGCTTCGCGGGCTGTCGCCAGTCGTTCGCCCTGGCGGTAGACCATCGCATCATAGGCCTTGCGTGTGCGTTCCCAGCGTTTATCCCGATCCATCGCATAATAACGCCCACTGACAGTAGCGATGACGCCATGCCGTATGCTGGCGATCTTCTTTTCGAGGTTGCCCAGGAAGTCTACACCACTATTGGGCGGGGTGTCGCGCCCATCGGTAATGACATGCACCACGGTTTGCACATCGTGGGCTTTGGCCGCATCCAGCAGGGCAAACAGATGGCGCTCATGACTATGGACGCCACCTGGCCCCAGCAGGCCGATGAGGTGAACCTTTTTGCCATTCTTTTTGGCGCTGGTGAAAGCATCTGCCAACTGCGCTCTGCTCGCCAAGGTGTTCTGTTTAATCGCGTTATCAATCCGGCTGATGTCCTGGTACACAACGCGCCCTGCGCCTAGGTTCAGATGTCCGACTTCGGAATTTCCCATCTGGTCGGGGACAAGGCCGACTGCTTCGCCAGATGCGTCCACGATAGAGCGTTCAAGTGTTCGCATCCAGCGGTCATAATTGGGGGTGCTGCTCTGGAGAACCGCGTTGCCATGTTCCATTTCGCGGATGCCCCAGCCGTCCATAATTACCAACATCACGGGCTTATGTGCCATCGTTATCTGCCTGCTTTCATCTGTGACGAAGATTTTTCAACTCATTTAGCTTTGCCACCCTTAGTTTTAGCACGCCCCTCGCCCGCGTCAAGTGACAGATAGCACTCATCCTGTCTGAATATCGCTGGTTCGTTGATCGGATGGAGGTTGGCCGGTGTTCGGCGTGCCGGTCACGGCGTATACCAGCACACCCAGCGACGACACAGCGAATCCGCCGATGATGCCGATGGCCTGCAATTGGCCGAGCAGGATGTCCGTTTCGCTCATCAGGTGCGACCCGAACCCCAGCACGTCAGCCATGCCGGACATACCGGCAAAAACCAGGCCGGTCATTGCCAACCGGATGCCGATCTGCTGCGCGAGGTTGGCGGACTGGTACGGGTAGAAGTTGAATTTCACGTAGATGAGTGCCCCCAGGATAAGCAGCATGAACCCGATCAGGATGGTGAAGATCTGCATGATGCCGAATCCGGCGGTGGGGTCCAGGCCGGTCAAGCCGGGGAACAGCCCCATAAGGGTGAGTACCACTCCTAATGCGCCGACCACAATCCCAAATTGTGCGACTCGAATCATGCTTGACCTATCCTCTCGGCAGTGATTGGCGCAGCTTCCGCAGCATATTGCCGCCCAGGATCGCGGTAATGTCACCTTCGCTATAGCCGCGTTCGCGCAGCGCCCCGCCAATATGCCACAAGTCTGTCACGGTTTCCAGTCCGTCCGGGATACTATCGGCACCAAATCCGCCGTCAAAGTCACTCCCCAGGCCGACATGCGCCGCACTGCCGGTCAGTTGGCAGATATAGTCCACTACGTCCAGCACCCGTGAAAGTGGGACTTGAGACTTGTGGGAGGTAGAAGTCCACTCATCCGAAAGGAACGAGTTATACAACACAATGCCGATAACGCCGTCGCGCTCGGCCAATTGGCGGATAGCGGCATCGGATAAATGACGGTCACTGTTACGAAAGTAGCGTGGGTTGCTGTGGCTGGCGATGATCGGGCCAGGGTAATAATCGAGCGCCTCGAAACAGGCCTTTTCCGCGAGGTGGGAAAGGTCCAGAATGGCATTATAATCGGCCATCACGTCCAGCAGCTCGTAGCCGAGTCTCGTCAGTGGGCCAGGATGTCCGGTGCCGCCTGCATAGCGGGTTTCCTGCCAGGCCGGGCCAACCAGTCGCACGCCCCGCTCATGCCATTCCGCGAACTGCTGCGGCTCGATAATCGGGTCGGCATTTTCCATGAGAATCACCAGCCCCTGACAGTGGTCGTTTACGTCTTTGCCGTCCTTCCACGTTTCCAGCACCGCGTCGAGATCAGCGAGGGTTCTGACCAACCGCACTTTATCGGTTTCATCAGCCAGCCGGTTGTAATAATCCATTTGCTGTCCCGCCAGGCGGTAGGCTTCGCCAGCGTCAGCATAGGCCACTCTGTTCCAGGGCGAAGCGTCACTGTTTTTGCGGCGGGGCGCGACAAATAACGTGCTGAATACCAGTGCCACCCGCCCTAACAGGGCATCTGGCAGGCCAACCGTTGCCCGCCCATTGATAAGTTCCGTGCCTTGCTCCAGGCGTCGGGTCTCCCAGGCGCTATGGCGATAGTCCCGCCCGAAGCACAGCGCGTTATATGCAATATCCTCGTGCGCGTCAACAACTATCATGAAGAATTAACCTTACTATGTTATGAATCCTGCTTAATTGTACGCGCCGCAGTGCAAAAAGCCAAAGGCCATCCACCTTTTGTAACACTTTGGCAAGAATTGGCAACTAGGGTAAGGACACTGGTGAATAAGTGTAACTACTGCTGGAAAAAGGGAGTCGCCGGCATGACGAAAAAACCATCTATTTTGACAGGGGCAGTGGTCGGCGGGCTGTTCATCGCCCCGCTGATCGCCATCTATTATCTGACTGCACAGCTTATCGGGACGGCGTTTCCCCCGTTTGATGTGTTCGACTGGGTGGGCCGGGTGCTGCCTGGCCCGCTGGTGACATTCGGTATTGATAGCATTGTCAGCCTGATTAACGTTTTCAACCTGGGCGAAACCTCCAGCACCGCTAAAATGGCCGAACAAATCCTGGCTGTTCTGGGGATGTTCGCCACCGGCGTGCTAGTAGCCGCATTATTCTTCGTGGTTATGCGCGGGCGTGAGGGCAAAGCCGGGTGGACGACAGGGGCGACAACCGGCTTGCTGGTCGGGCTTCCGGTACTGCTGATCTTCTTCACGATCAATGAGACGGCGACGGCTGACCCGAACCTGAGCGGCGTCTGGATTCTGCTGGGGTTTGCGTTGTGGGGCATCGGCATAAGCTGGGCGTATGACTGGCTCGTTTCACAACCCGCTGAAGCTGAAAAACCGGCGGCATCTATCGAAGGCATTGACCGCCGCACCTTCCTGGTACGCATCGGTGGGGCCAGTGCCGTACTGACGGTTGTCGGGGCGGGGTTAGGCTCGCTGCTTTATACCAGCCGTCGCAATGAGACGATCCCGGTTGATTTTTCCGGGGAAGCTGCTGAACCCTGGTCAGCCTCGAATGCGCTGCCCAACGCCGACGCTGCTGTACTGCCCGCTCCGGGCACACGCCCGGAACTCACCCCGCTGGCCGATCATTACCGGATTGATATCCGTACCCAGCCGGTGGTGATTAACGAGGCTGAATGGCGCTTGAGCATTGGCGGACTCGTGGATACCCCGGTAGAGATGACGCTGGCGGATATTCGTGACAACTATGAGTCGATCAGCCATTTTGTGACGCTGGCCTGCATCTCGAACCGGGTTGGCGGTGACCTGACGGGTACGACACTGTGGACAGGCGCACGGCTCAAGGATATCCTGGCAGATGTGGGCGTGCAGCCGTCCGCCACTCATCTGAAGATCACTTCGGCGGATGGTTTTGACGAAGTTGTGGCGCTGGAAGAATTAGACAACGATGATCGCATAATGCTGTGTTATGCCTGGGACGGCCTGCCACTGGCGGCCAAGCACGGTTTCCCCTTGCGTATCTGGTTGCCGAACCGCTACGGTATGAAGCAGCCCAAGTGGATCACTAACATTGACGTTATCCCCAGTTGGGAAGAAGGGTACTGGGTGCGGCGTGGCTGGGATAAAGATGCTGTGATGCTGGCGACCTCGGTGGTGGATACGGTGGCGGTGAACAGTCTTATCACAGAGGGCGATACGACGCTCGTGCCGGTAGGTGGCATCGCTCATGCCGGGGATCGTGGCATTTCCAAGGTGGAAGTTCGTGTAGACGATGGCGAGTGGGTTGAGGCGCAGTTACGCCAGCCGATTGGCGAGGCGACCTGGGTCATCTGGCGCTATGACTGGCCGTTTGTGGAAGGACAGCATACCTTCTCAGTGCGTTGTGTTGAAAGCGATGGCACGCCACAGATCGAATCGGTACGTGGTTCGCGTCCGAGCGGGGCGACCGGCCTGGATTCTCTGCAAGCGAACGTAGGGTAAAAGCCGTTCGAGTTTCCTGAAGGGGCATGGTGGTTATCATGCCCTTTGTGCTTTTAAAATTCATCCCGACGCGGGGCGGAGCGCGCTGAGATGCGTGGTTCCAGGCGGTCCAGCAGGGAGCGGTAGAAGTAGTTACGCTCACCCAGGCGCACAAAGCGGCTGATATGCTGGCTGGCACAAATGCGCACCCGGTCACCAGGCTGCATCGTAGCCACGAGCACGCCGTCCATAGTCAGAACAGTCTCGGTGCGACAGTCAGGTGGGATGTAAATCTCGACGGTGACGCCCTCGGAAAGTACCAATGGACGATCCATGCTCAGATGCGGCGCAACCGGAACAAGCAGGATATTCCGCAGTTCGGGGGGCAGGATTGGGCCTCCAGAGGCCAGGGCATAGGCCGTAGATCCGGTGGCGGTGGCGATAATCAGGGCGTCGGCGTTGTAAGTTGTCGCCCACCCCTGGTCAATATAGGTTTCAAGCTGTACGGTGCGGGCTTCGACTCCCCGGCTGATGACGACATCATTGAGCGCGTCGCCTGTCGCCAGGATTTCGTCTCCCCGGATTAACTGTGCCTGAATCATCATGCGTTCTTCGATCCAGTAGTTCCCTTCCAGCACCGTACGCAAACCGTTTTCCCAGCCATCCGGCCAGTTGAGCGCCGTCAAGAAGCCGAGATGCCCCATATTCACGCCCAGCATTGGCACAGCGAAGGGCGCACAGGCACGCGAGGCCCACAGCATCGCGCCATCTCCACCGATAGCGATAATCATCTGTGACTCGCGGACAGACTCGCGGACAGTGGCTTCTTCCCAGTGCGTTTCTAACCAAACGGAAAGGCCGCTGGCCTGGAGGGATTGCTGGATTCGGGCTGCCGCCGGGGCAGTCTGAGGGCGCTGCGGGTGTGCGAGGATACCAATCTGCTTTAATACCGCCACGTGTTGACGCTCCTATCGTGGATGGACGTTTATTCAAACCAATCCGGTTCGCCCAGGTCATCCAATCCCAGCATATCGCTCATCAGAATCGCGCCTTCATTGCGCTGCGGCAGGCGGCTGAGGTAGCGCTCCGTCACGGCGACGTTTGAGTGGCGCAGCAGCAGGCTGATTTTCTCAATGGGCGTGCCAGCCTCTTGCAGTGCTCCGGCTACGGAACGGCGCAGGTCATGGGGGGCAACATGGCCGATTCCGGCATGTTGTGCCGCATTGGCGATCAGAAACCAGATGCCATCGGCAGTCATCGGGTGATCGCTGATGCCACCGCCTTTCCAGATGCGCCGCACCAGCGGGGTTTCCGGGGGCGGTGCGGGTTTATCGCGGGCAATGGTCTGCCGCCACTGATTGAGGAGCTGCATGACCGGACGCGGTACATCAATCATCGCGGCTTTGCGGCCTTTACCATGTACACGCAGGACGACGCGGTTATTCTGTAGTGTCAGATCGCCCCAGGTGGCGGCGGCCAGTTCTTCGCGGCGCAGCGCCATTGTACACAGCACCGAGACGACGAGGTGATTCCGCATCCGCTGGTTATCACTGGTGGCGATGGCCTGGGCGGCGGCGATCAGCATCTTGATCTGGGCCATCGAAAGCCAGCGACCAGGGCGCTGCCCGTCCTCCGCTTTCGGTGCGCGGACGTTCGTCATGGAGGCGCTGGTGTAATCATCGAGCAACTCGGCCTCGGAAAGCAGGCTCGCCAGGGTGATGATCGCGGCGCGGGCCTGGCCGAGTCCCTGTTTACCGTGATTTTCGTTGGAGAGCATCCCCAGCCAGGCGCGAAGCTGGGGGGCGCTCAGGCTTTGGAGCAGCGCATTGAGTGGCAGGGCGTGCATCCGTCGGACGCGCTTGGCCCCGGTAGTTGGCGGCAGTCCGGCAATGTCGGCAAGGTAGCGATCTATCCAGCGGAAGTAGGCGCGTTGGGTGTGGCGGCTGCTGGCGCGCCCCGGCAGGGTGAGCGCGAAATTGAAGGTCGGCTCAGCCGATTCGGTGATGGTCAGTTCAGTGGGTGCGCGGTTGCGCTGCAGGTTTCTAGCCATAATATGGTCATTATAGCACGGATGGGCGGCGGCGCGAGGTGGGTGACAGGGGAAATCCGGGCGATTTGTGCGGGGCGTTTTGTTGCATAGGGAGGCAGGATTGCCGCATATTGCCTCATGAAATGTTGTTCAGGTCAGGTCAATGAGGGGGAAAATGGGGTGTTTTTGCCGCATTGTGGATTTTTGCTGCGACTGCTGCGATTGCTGCAAGGTGGGTTATCAGCCGTCAGTCATCACTGGGCAGTTCGTTAGCTTGATAGCGGGTTAGCTTCATAGCTGGCTGGCTCCTGGAAAATCGATCAACAGATAACTTGCTGCGGGCGCGCTGTAGCACGCCCTTACAGTCATGAGCATAACATAAAACGGAGTGCAGATGGTGAATCTTTGTTCGAACATTTGTTCAGAAATGAACCCGACGGTAGGGACGCCATTCTTGGCTTCCGCCGGAAATCCAGTATGGTTTGATTTGTGGGTGTGCGGGCGCGATATATCGCGCCCCTACAGATAATCCGTAATCGGGTGATTCTGTAGGCATATGACCGCCGGTTTATCTCCGTGTTTAGTTGTCAAACCGCATTATTGCGCCCCTACAGATAATCCGTAATCGGGTGATTCTGTAGGGGTAACCTGGTGTGGATTCAAACGGGGCGATTCCTTTACCGGAACGCCCCGCTTAACTGACTACTGATAAACGATTACTGAAGGCTAAGACCTACATCACCAGCCGCAGCGGGTTTTCCACCAGGGCTTTGAAGGCCTGCATGTAGGCCGCGCCTTCCGCGCCATCACTGACACGGTGGTCTACGCTGATGGTGACCTTCATGCGCGTGCCGACTCCCAGCGTGCCATCCGGCAGCACCACCGGCATCTGCCGCGCTGACCCCACCGCCAGGATTCCGGCTTCCGGCGGATTGATGATGGCGATGAAGTGATCCACGTCGTACACGCCCAGGTTGCTCACACTGAACGTGCCGCCTTCCACATCGTCCGGCTTGACTTTGCCATCACGGGCGCGGGCGATCATCTCTTTATTGCGGGCGGCCATCGTCCCCAGGGCGGTCTTGTCGGCGTCTTTGGCGATGACGTTCATCAGGCCGCCATTGGGTAGCGCCACCGCGATGCCGATATGAATACGCTTGTAGCGCACGATCTTATCGCCATAGTAGTGTGAGTTCAGGTTGGGGAACTGGCGCAGCGCCAGCGCGGCCGCCTTCACGATCAGGTCGTTGACCGTCAGTTTCTGGCTCTCATCGGTGAGGTTGGTGTTCAACTGCTTGCGCAGGTCAAGCAGCGCCGCCATGTCCATGTCACTCGTAACGTAGAAGTGGGGCACCTGCTGCTTGCTATCCACCATACGTCCGGCAATGCGCTTCCGCAGGTTGCTGGCGTCAATGATCTCGACATCCGGGCCGGAAGGCAGCGGGCCAGCAGCAGCCTTCGGAATCGCCATTGGCGCGGTGGCAGGGGCAGCCGGCATGTCCGCCGGAGTGAAGGTTTCAACATCGGCCTTGACGATGCGCCCGCCGGGGCCTGTGCCAGGCACCTGTTGCAGGTTAATCCCTTTTTCTGCCGCAATCCGCCGCGCTAACGGCGAGGCTTTCACGCCGCCAGGCAGATTGCTATCGGTCTGAACAACCGGGGCAGGTTGTGGCACGCCGTTAGACTTTGGAGTGGGGGCGGCAGCAGTCTCCGGTTGCGGAGCGACGGCCTGTGCCGGGGCAGCGCCGCCGTTGGACGGGGCAGCCTCACCGGGTTGTCCTACCCAGCCGATCACCGAGCCAACCGCCAGCACGTCGCCAGCGTCGGCCAGCAGTGCCAGAATCGTGCCGGTGGCATAGGCTTCAACCTCAATTGTTGCTTTATCGGTTTCAATTTCCGCAATCACATCACCGCTGGCGATGGCATCACCAACCTTTTTCGTCCATTGCACCAGCGTTCCCTCGGCCATATCAAAGCCGAGTTTGGGCATCGTGATAGCTTCGGCCATTACAACACCTCCTTGACCGCCGCCACGACTTTGTTTGCGTCCGGCAGCGCCATCATTTCGATTTCAGAAGAATAGGGCAGCGGTTGGTCGAGCGCGTTCACCCGCTTGACCGGGGCATCCATGTAGTCAAACATCTTGTCCTGGAGCTGCGCCGCGACTTCACTGCCGACACTGAACATCGGCAGGCTTTCTTCCACCACCACGCAGCGGTTGGTTTTCTTGAAGCTCTCGAAGACGGTTTCCATATCCAGCGGACGGAGCCAGCGCAGGTCAACAATCTCGGCTTCAATGCCATCTTTCGCCAGGATGTCCGCCGCCGCCAGCGACCATTCCAGGCCTTTGCTGTAGGTGACAATCGTCACGTCGCGGCCTTCGCGCTTGATATCACTCTTGCCAATCGGCAGCACGAAATCCGGGTCATCCGGCACAACACTGCGGCGCTGGAGCATGGTGCTGTGTTCCACGAACATCACCGGGTTGTCGTCCCTAATCGCCGCTTTGAGCATCCCTTTGGCATCGTAGGCCGTGCCGGGGACGGCCACATACAGACCAGGGAAATGCGCAAACACCGCTTCCGGCGAATGCGAGTGGGTCGCGCCCAACTGCTTGCCGCCGCCTGTAGTGGTGCGGATGACCATCGGTACTTTAAACTGACCGTTGAACATATAGCGCACTTTCGCCATGTGGTTCACGATGGCATCAAAGGCGACAAACGCAAAGTTAATTGTCATGAGTTCCGCCACCGGACGCAGCCCGGCCATGGCCGCGCCGACTGCGGCCCCGGCGATCACCATCTCGCTGATGGGGGTGTCGCGGACGCGCTTGGGGCCAAACTCGTCATAAAAACCGCGTGTTACGGCATACGTGCCGCCCCACACGCCAATCTCCTCACCCATCAGGAATACCCGCTCGTCGCGCAGCATTTCCTCACGCAGTGCGGCACTCAGAGCTTCCCGAATCGTGATCGGTTTTTCACCTGTCTGTACGTTACTCGCCATGCTTTCCCTCTCAGTCCGCGTAGACGTGGGCGACTAAATCTTCGTAAGTAGGGGCGGGGCTGTTTTCGGCAAAGTCAACCGCCTCGGCCACTGTCGCAACCACAGCATCTTCAATCTTATCCAGTTCACCCGCCACATCCTTATACTTCTCAATGAGTGTCTGGCGGAACTTGCCGATGGGGTCGCCAGCGGCATAACGCTGGACTTCTTCTTTCGAGCGATACCGTTCCGGGTCGCCCATACTATGTCCCTGGAAACGATAGGTCATCGATTCCATCAGCACCGGGCCGTTTTTGCTGGCATACCTGGCGACATCGGAAATGGCCTCATACACGGCCATGACATCCATGCCATCCACACGCCCGCCGTCCTTCATGCCGTAGCCGATGGCGCGTTTGTGCAGTTCGACCTGCCCGCTGGCCCGGTCTACCGCCGTTCCCATGCCATAGCCGTTATTTTCGATCAACCAGATGACCGGCAAATCCCACACGGCGCTCAGGTTGAGCGACTCGTGGAAATAGCCGATATTGGTCGCACCGTCCCCCATAAAGCACAGGACGACTTCATCTTCCTCGTTATACTTCGCTTTGAGCGCGATACCCGCCGCCAGCGGCAGATGCCCGCCGACAATTCCATACCCACCCCAGAAGTTAAGTTCCCGACTGGCGAGGTGCATTGATCCGCCTTTACCGCCGCTCACGCCAGTGCGTTTGCCGAGCATCTCGGCCATGATCGCTTTCGGGTCGAGTCCCCGCGCCAGGGCGAGACCATGATCGCGGTAGGCGGTGATGGCGTGATCCTGGGGGCGCAGTGCAGCCACCGATCCGACGCCGGTTGCCTCTTGCCCGATATATAAATGCAGAAAACCACCGATTTTTCCTTGCTGGTATAATTCGGCGCATTTCTCCTCGAACCGCCGGATCAGTACCATCTGGCGATACCAATCCAGCAGGGTCGTTTTGTTTAATCCTGCCATAGGGTTTACTCCCTCAATACCATTGATTGGGTTATTTCTATACACAAACATGCTATTCTAATCGAAAATAAGGCTCAGGTGTACCGTTAACGTGTCTGAGATCCTTTGTAGAGAATGACCACTAACCCAGCGTTAATGCCACCAGACCCAGGAGCATCACCCCCGCTGCAATGAAGCGCCGCCGGGCATCACTTTCGGCCAGCATCCGCACCCCCAGGAAAGCGCCCAGTAAGATGCTGATCTGCCGGGCGGGGGAAAGATAGCTGACCGGGCTGAACGTGAGCGCAACCAGAAACAGAATATATGATAGCGTATCGAGAACCGCAATACCCAGCGCTTCTTTGCGATAGTGCCGCCACAGGCTGTTGATAGTGCTTCGGTGGCGCAGCGCATACGGAGCCAGGGTGATCGTTCGGGTCAGGCTGCTCACCCAGATCAGCAGCAAAGGCGGAAGCAGTAAACCTGATACAATCAGTTTATCCCACAGGGTATACATGGCAATAACCAACCCGGTCAGCAGGCCATAGACCACTGCCGTTAGTGCTCCATTCCGGCGTAGTGCCCGGACATCTCCAGTGAGGATGAATACGCCGGACGTCACCAACGCGATGCCTACAAACGCCAGGCTGCTGGGGCGTTCCCCGAACAAGGCAACCGCGCCCAGGGCCGCGAGGACTGGCCCGGTGCCGCGTGATAGTGGGTAGACCAGTGAGAGGTCTCCCACCTGGTAGCCCCGGTTGAGCAGGAAGAAATAACCGATATGTAGGGTGCTGCTGCCCAGCAAGAGCGCGATTTCAACTGCCCCGATATGCGGGCGCAGTGCCAGAATGGTGAGGGCGATAACCGGGAGGTATATGAGGGTTGAAAGGGTGCTAAATACCCAGACAAACAGCAGTCCTCCAGAAGCGCGTTTGGCGAGCCAATTCCAGGTTGCATGGAGCAATGCAGAACCCAGAACGAGGATGAGTGCTAGAACGGACATGATTGCAGTATCCTTTGGGGCGCTTTAGGGAGCGCGGTACGCAAAAAACAAGAAGATGAATTGTTTTATGGTCGCCAGACCGGTGACCAATCCACAAAACGTTCATCTGTGATAACCTGGACGGCGGTTTCACAACCGGAGGGTATCCGGTAGCAGTCTGTGGGAACAGCAACCAGATTGTAGCGCAGAAAACCGGCACCGGAAGTATAGATAATGTGCCGACTGTCTGGCGACCAGGCCGGGCCAGCGTCTAGCCTGTCATTCTGTGTGAGTCTTTGGGTAAATGCGGCGCAGTCCAGGCCGGATTGCAGGCATGTTGTGTCCAGCAGGTAGATTTCCGAGTCTGTGACTCCCCCTGAATCAAAGGCGATCCAGCGGCTATCAGGCGACCAGGCGGGATTGAGATACCATCCGGCATTCTGGGTGATCTGCCGGGCGTCTCCTCCGGTGGCGGGCATCACATAGAGCATACCATAGCCTTCCCGGTTCGATGTAAATACTAACCATTGGCCGTCCGGTGACCAGGTTGGTGCGCTGTTCCAACCCGAATTTGCTGTCAACTGGACTGTTTCCCCGGTGAATACGTCGGTGACAAACAGATCAGTGCTGCCTGACCGAGACGAGGCAAAGGCGATTTTCTGACCGTCGGGTGACCAGGCCGGGGAGTGATCGGCAACCTGATTCTCTGTGAGTTGGCGGATGGCCCCGGTGTAGACATGCAGCAGGTAAATCTCTTCATCAAAATCCCGGTTGGAGACAAATGCCAGCCACTCGCCATCGGGTGACCACGCCGGGTCGCGGTCACTGAGTGGTTCCCATGTCAGCCGGTGTGTCAGGTGGCGCGGCATATCCACCAGGAACAGGTCAGACGACCCATCATGCTCGGAAGTATACGCAATCTGGGCTGTATGTAAGGGCACAACACGCCCGACGGCCCAGGTGAATCCGACTAATCCTGCCAGTACAATCAGCAGGATGGATGCCAGACCGCAGACGAGCAAGAATATGCGTTTCATCATGATATTGGTTGGAATCCAACTTCATGGCCGATAAAATGATAGGATTGTACCGCAGGTAATGGTATTCTGGATGTGGGAAAAGAGAGGTGATGTTATGGCGGGTATCCCGCAAAACCCTGATGCGTATCGCGTTCGCCCCAATATGCCGGATTACGGCATTACCCCGGATTCCGCCGGAATGCTCGATTGGACCTGGGTCGCCAGCCAGATGGCACAGTCCCGGAATTACTGGGTGTGCAGCACACAACCGGATAATCGCCCGCATGCCGCGCCGGTGTGGGGGGTGTGGGCTGATGAAACACTGTATTTCAGCACAAGCCGCAAGTCACGGAAAGGACGTAACCTCGCGAGCAGTCCAATAGTGATGATTCATCTCGAAAGTGGCGATGATGTAGTAATTCTGGAAGGCGTGGTAGTCGAAACGAATGACCGGGTACTGCTGACGCGCATCACCGATCTTTACGGGGCAAAGTACCCTTTCAAGCCCAACCCGGAAGTTGAGCCGGGGAATGTGTGGTATTTCCTGGCTGTGCGTGTCGCGCTGGCCTGGCGCGAATCAGACTTTCCCAAGACGGCCACCCGCTGGGTATTCGATCACGCCCAGTAGCAGCGAACTGCTAAGATGTTGGGCTGTCGGAATAAAGCGGTATATCGAGCGTGATGGTGGTTTCCTGTTCATGAATACTATGGATGTGAAGTTTCCCACCGTATATTTCAACCAGACGCCGCGCCAGGGTCAAGCCCAGTCCCAGACCTTGCTGCTCGAACAGTTTGCGGTCAAACTGCATGTAGGCCCCAATCCGGTTGATCTGTTTGGCCGTCATGCCGCGCCCGTAGTCCTGAACCGTGAGCCGCCAGCGCTGGTCATGTACGCGGCTGCGCACTACAACAGGCGTTCTCGATGTGGAGAACTTGAAAGCGTTGTTGATGATTTCCGTCACGGTTTTTTCGAGATCGTTATGCATTATCTGGATGGACGCATCCTGTAAATCTAACTGAAGGTCACTCCTCCGTTGGAAACCGCCGGCGGCGGTTACTGCTGCTTCCTGAACAATATGGCTGGCACTTTCGACCTTGTGCTGGCGCAGTTCCGCTATTTTGACCGGGTCATGGCCGATCAACTCTAGCTGTGCGTAGACCAGATAGTTTTCAATCAGGTGGCTCAGGCGGTTGCTGGATGACAGAATTGTATCAGCAGCGTGCAGGATTTCTTCCGGGGTGGCGCTTTCATGATTCAACTTGAGAAGATTGGCAAAACCATCGATGCCGACGAGTGGGGTTCTTAACTCGTGGGGCAGGGCATAAATAATGTTATGGCACAGTTCGTTCATCTGTGTCTCGAATTTTTCGATCAACTGTTCTTTTTTGGCGAGTTGGGCACGTACCGCATTTACCAGTTCGTCGGGCGAGAAGGGCTTGGTCAGATAGTCCGCCGCACCTAACTCCATCCCGTAGCGAATGTCACGCCGCTGGGTTTTGGCCGTCATAAAAATCAGTGGAATATCAATAGTTGCCGGGTCACTCCGCAGTATCTTAAGTACCGCGTACCCATCCAGTTCCGGCATCGAAATATCGGAGACCACGATGTCTGGCAGATCGTGTTGTTCCAGCAGTCGCACCGCCTCCAACCCATCACTTACGCCTATGGTATCAAACCCCTCGGCGTTAAGCATAGCCACCAGGGATTCGCATAGGATTACTTCATCTTCTATCAGTAGAACACGTGGCATTTTAACTCCCCCGTTAACAAACTCACGTGATATATGAACCTGGTGTGAGTTAGAGGTTATGCTCCCTGTCCAGGTTAAGAATCCAGGCAGTTCTCGGCTATGCCCGCTGGTACTGAAAACGTGTTACCAGGTGCCCCAACCGGATTTCATCACCATCGCGCAGGATATAGGGTTGATTTGGGAACAACTGCTGACCATTGAGAAATGTGCCGTTGGTGCTGCCCATATCCTGGATAATCATGGTGTTATCATCTTCGCGTTTCAGAATGGCATGGGTGCTGGAAACACCTTTGCGATAGGCGCCATAGGGTGTCAGGTCAATATCGGGTCTTCGGCTGATGTTTTTGTTCAGCCGCCCCAGAACGACCTGATCGGTTGTTCTCAACACAAGCTGTTCTTCCGTATCTCGAATACTGATGACGACCCGGGTATTGGGGCGCAAATGCGCTGTACCACGCCGGGATAATTCACCACCTTCACTCGTGATTCCTTCTAGCTGGCGGGTGGGCAAACTGGGAATGCGGGCGATGTGACTGCCACACCGCTCACATATGACGACACCTTCACGGTTTGAATGAGCGCAGATTGGACAGATTCTCATGATATTCTCACAGTGACTGTATGACGATTCAATCTCAGTGTACGCTGGTTTATTAAGATTCAGTACCTTGAGAGTCTGTGAAAAATTGTCAAATTGCCGCTGATAAGCCTGTTATGAAGCCGGAGTGCCTGGTGTATAATGTCTACCTGCTGTCAGGTGGGATGTCCTGGCCTGAAATGTAAGAAGACACGGCGAAGACTATTGCGCCTATCTTACGTTTATCATAAACAGGTTACACTATTTGCCATATTTCAATCATAAAGGTTATAGGTTTGTTCTATTTTATACGGCGTATTGTGTTTGTGGCGATTCTGCTGGTAATTGTAATTGGGGGTGGTTACGTGGGTCTGCGGCTGTACAGCATCAGCCAGAGTAACAGCCTGCCCGCAATCCAACAGTGGTTTAATAACGTGAATTCTCGCTCAGAACTGGCAACTATACGGTACGGTGTGGCCTGTCCTGGTGCACCGTTTATTCTCCCATCTGATGGCTTCATCGGGCTGCTATGGGATGATCCGGCGGGGCCGTATACAGTACTAAATACCCATACGGGCATTGACATCTTCGGTGATGGTAAACCCGGTGAAGTCCCGGTGTATGCGGCTTATGATGGGTATCTCAGCCGCCTGGAAAACTGGCTTTCGACGGTGATTATTCGTCACGATGACCCGCTGCAACCGGGGCGCGAGATCTGGACATATTACACGCACATGGCCGCGCAAGATGGTAGTCAATCCTTCATTGTCCCGGATTTCCCGCCGGATACGCATGGTGTGTGGGTGACACAGGGCACACTGTTGGGCTACCAGGGAGAATATGCCGGGGAAGCGGCGCGACCGGTTGGTCTGCACCTGCATTTCAGCATCGTCCAGAGCGAACCGGATGGATCATTCAAGAATGAAGCACGGCTGGGGAATACACTCGACCCTTCGCCATATCTGGGGATGCCGGTAACGATCAGTGGGCTGCCCGAACGCCCAATCGGTTGCGCGGCAGAATGAAGCAAAAAACCTCACCCCGTTTGGAAGGGATGAGGTTGATAAAATACAACACTTTGCTGGACGAACCACCTTGACGTGTTTATTTCCGGCTTTGTGCGTCCCGAGCAGCCACTGCCGCCATCGCGACGATATGTTCTACCTCGTCGCCCGCCTGCAACACATGCACTGGCGCATCCAGGCCGAGTAGGATTGGGCCGATGGCTTCCGCGTTCGAGAGCCGGTCTAACAGCTTATAGGCAATGTTGGCGGAACCGAGATCGGGGAATACCAGGATATTCGCATCCTTGACTTTGCTGAACGGATAGCGGTTTTCAACGATATCGGCCACCACTGCTGTATCCGCCTGCATTTCACCATCTACCGGGATGTCCGGGCGTCTCTCCTGCACCAACTCGACTGCCCGCCGCACTTTGTTGCTCAGGTTGTGTGGTGTGCTGCCAAAGTTGGAGAACGAGAGCATCGCCACTTTGGGGTCAATATCCAGTGTCTTGGCAAAATCCGCCGCGAGAATTGCGATCTCCGCCAGTGTTTCCGCGTCCGGGTCAATATTCACGGTAGCGTCGGTGAACAAGTAGACCCGTCCCTTAACCACCATGATATATACGCCACTTGCATGTTTTGTCCCTGGGTGCGTGTGGAAGTATTGCAGCGCCGGGCGGATCACATGCGGGTATTCGTGGGTCAGACCGTTTACATACGTGTCGGCGTCGCCCATCTTGACCATCATCAAGCCATAGTGGGTGCGGCTGGTGAGCAGGGCATAGGTCTGGTCACGGTTGATGCCCTTTCTCTGACGGGCGGTGAACAGTTCTTCTACGTAGCGATCAATGTATGACTCATCGCTGAAGGGGTTAATGATCTTCGGATTGAAATCCAGCGCCAGTTCTTTGATCTTCTTACCGATTTCTTCGGGGTCGCCTAAAAGAATGGGTGTGCCGATGTTTTCTTCCTGAACACGGGCCGCCGCACGGATGATTTTCGGTTCGTCTCCTTCGGGGAAGACGATCCGCTGGGTCGGTCCCATCTTGGCCTTGTTGATGATGTTGCTGCGTATCTGTTGGCCTAACCCCTGCCGCCGAATCAGGTTCTCACGGTAGGTATTGAGGTCAATCTCACGCCGGGCCACGCCGCTCTTCATCGCTGCGCCGGCGATTGCCGGGGCGACCCACAGCAGGACACGGGGGTCTAATGGCTTGGGGATCAGGTACTCGCGCCCGAATCTAATTGAGGTTTTTCCGTAGGCATTCAGCACACTATCGGGAACATCCTCATGGGCCAGTTGAGCCAGCGCCCGTGAGGCAGCCATCTTCATCTCTTCGTTAATTCCGGTCGCGTATACATCCAGCGCCCCCCGGAAAATGAAGGGGAAGCCCAGCACATTGTTCACCTGGTTGGGATAGTCGCTGCGTCCGGTGCCGATAATCGCATCCGGGCGTACCGCCAGGGCGTCTTCCGGCAGAATTTCCGGGTCGGGGTTTGCCAGGGCGAAGATAATCGGGTTTTTCGCCATCTTCTTCACCGACTCAGGCTTCAACACGCCCGCAGCCGATAGCCCCAGAAACACGTCCGCCCCTTCCATAGCATCATCCAATGTGCGGGCGCTGGTTTCAGCGGCGAACTCCGCTTTGTACTTATTGACACCATCGCGCCCTTTGTAGACGATCCCCCTGGAGTCGGTCATGAGGATATTCTCGCGGCGGACACCCAGGCTCACATAGAACTTGGCGGTAGCGATAGCGCTCGCACCTGCACCGGAGACAACCACTTTCATATCTTCCAGTCGTTTGCCGATAATTTCCGCTGCGTTGATGAGCGCCGCCCCGGAAATAATGGCCGTGCCGTGCTGGTCATCATGAAATACCGGGATCGGTAGCGCGGCTTTAAGCTGTTCTTCGACTTCAAAGCATTCAGGGGCTTTAATATCTTCCAGATTGATGCCACCAAAAGTGGGGGCAATCGCCTTACAAAAGGCTACCAGGTCTTCTACAGTGTGGGCATCTACTTCAATGTCAAAAACATCAACATCCGCAAATCTCTTAAAAAGAACACCTTTACCTTCCATAACGGGTTTAGAGGCCAGTGGCCCCCGATCACCCAACCCAAGAATGGCCGTCCCGTTGGAAATCACGGCGACGAGGTTGGATTTCGCCGTCAACTCATAGGCGGTGATGGGGTCACGCTCAACTTCCAGAACAGCCTCAGCAACGCCCGGTGAATATGCGAGTGACAAATGATGCTGGGTGGTGAGCGGCTTGGTGGGAGTCACCTCGATTTTGCCAGGGCGACCCTGACGATGATAGTCAAGCGCATCCTGTTTGGTGATTGCCATAACTATTTCTCCTAGGATTATGTCATTGTATTTTGCAAATACCTTTGCTATCCGCTCTTCGCTGAGATTGGCGCCAATAGACAGAGCTTCTTTTGACCGTTAGGGTAGGTAGTTCACCGCTCCGGTTTCAGGTTGTCAACAAAGGTAATTGCACTTGACAACTATTAATTATAACTTGTATATAGGGTTTTTGGGGAAAAATCGTGATACCTATCACCTGGATTCCCGATGATACTCCCCAATTCAGCGACTCCTCGTCTTTGAGAATGCGGCCCACCCGGCCAACTGTGAAATATTTCTGAATCACCCCGTTCCGATATTGCCAAAAATGTAAAAAATGATTAATATGGAGTTGTAAAATCTATTCTGGGTCAATGCTTAATGCGGGGGTGTTAACATGACGATTGCAGTCACACGCAGTCAACCAGTCACAGGGGAAGAGCTTATTTCTCGTGCGACGCAAACTGCTTATAATCAGCTTATTGAACTCCACCAGGTGCTTTATCCACGTATACGGAATCATAAGATTGATCTGCATACGCGCTGGCAAAAAACCAATGTTGTCACTTTTGATTCCGCTGCTACAACGGTTCAAGGAGAAGATACGGCTGCACTGGTCTATTTCCGTTCACGCGAGCAGGCCGTCCAGGTGGAGCGGTTGATGGGTAAAGATGGCGCGATGGTCAATAGTGTGATTGAAACTTACCGTCACCCATTGATCGAAGTGCGCCTGACACCGCAAAACCTGGTGGTTGAACTCATCGTTTCTCCTGGCGCCTGGTACGACCAGCAGAACCTGGCGGGCAAGATGATGCTCCCCCAAAGCAATGATGAATTTCGGGCGCTGTTAAAAAAACTCGGTACCGGTTTTCACTTTGGTTTCTGGGATGGTCTCGAACTGGGGGAGATGCAGATTGAGGTTGAGTATCTGCTGCGCGGGCGGGTTCTAAATGAGTGGATGGATACGTTTGCGGCAGGCTATGACTGGCTACGGATCGGCAAATGGTATACACGCGATGAAGCGGTGCTGGATACCCCAAACCTCATCAATGATGTTTTCGCAGCTATTCAACATCTGCATGACATTTACGAGTTTTTGCGCTGGACAAGCAATAATAACTATCGCAGTTTCTTTGAGAAGCGTCGCCGGTCATAACTTGGTGCGGCACCAAAGTACACATGAATTCAAACGACTGTAATCGTTCAAGTGTGGTGTGTCATCAGTTGCCGACATAAACCCTGGAACTGATAATCCGTACCCGTTTCAGCGAAGGCATTTATTCTGTTGTTGTTTTCGACGCTGAGGTAAAACAGCCATCAGATGGTCGTGAATGCAACGCCCTCTAGTCCTATGATAAGATCATCCACGGCGAATTCGTCAGCAATGACACGCATGGTCTCAATCATGAGCGAACGCATTGCGGGCAGGAGGATTTCGGGATCATCTTTGGTCAGCAGAAGATCAATAGTCTGGATGAGGGTTAGCGGCTTCTGAGTCATTTCTTGAATACCTTCGTTATACCATTTCACGTCCGGTATCCACAGTCTGTTATAAGCGAACAGAATATTGAGAATGCTCTTGATATTCGTCATTTGGCGCGTGCGCAAATCAACAATCTGGTGGCGATATGCGGCGGCTTCTGCAAAAAAAACATCGGCAACCCCGATTTTCCAGCGCCACCACGCCAGTTGCTGTTCGATAATGTTACGGCGCAGGTCCTCGGGGTAATCCTGTATGCGCGTTCTGTATTTCTGCAGGCGGGGTGCATCGCCAATCGGTACAAGATGTGATACCATCCAGGGGCCGGAGGGATCCTGAGGTAGTTGGTTGGCATCAAGTGCGGTGAAGATTTCGTCTAACCGATTCCACGTCTGCCAGATGGTGCAGACTTTGACGCCATCCATGACATACTCAAGATAAAGCGCTTTGTCCGGCTCTAACGATTCGCGCATGAGTTTTGCATCACGACTTAAAGACTCAATCCACGTTTTGTAGATAGGGACATCCTGCAATTCACCCATCCAGAACGGGATTTCACAGTCGGAAAATTGGTCAGCGCGACCCCGTGCAACTGATCCCGATACAGCGGCTTCATCATATAAAGAGGTAGGGCAAGCCTCGATCAGCCTCATGGCGTAGGTAAACAGTATTTGACTATGTCGAGTTGCGTGGCTAGGGAGCATTGCGTCCCTTCTGTTCCTTCTACTTGGAATAGACGGAGTATGGTAGTGATATGTTGGGTTGGAATGCCTGTCTGGCCGGGCAATCTTTCATCCAATCCTGCACGACCATCCCCTGTGATCGACCGGATACGACCCTAAAACGATAAACCATCGTCCTCACGGATTATTTCGACTGTGCCATCATTCAGACCCCGCCGCAGCGCATCGGTATCCAGGTCAACGATGCCTTTGCCGGCGATAGTGATGTATTGGCTGTCCGCGCTAATCACACTGCCTTTGGCGAGTAATTTGCCGTATTCCAGCACGGTGACATACTCTCCCAGGCGGGGGAGTCGGTGGCGTTCTAACCGGCGTAACAAACTCATTTCGCACGCTTCCCGTCTTCAGTTACGTAAATCCCCTCAAGCATACCATAAACCCGCTCAGATTGTCTCATACGAGTGCCCCCACAGCGCCGCAGCGTCCGCCAGAATTGACTGTGTCCCGGCAATCAAAATCGTCCCCGTTGTGCCAACAAACTCCTTTGCCTGATCTACGGCTTCAACCAGGGTGGGCAGATAGCGGACATCCGGGTTATGTTCACGAGCGAGAGATGTCGCCGCCGACGAGTCCGGGAAGTGCAGAATCGGGTTGCGGGTGGTTTGTGTCAGGATGAGACGGTGACACGTTTTGCCCATAACGGCATACACACCGGGATAGTCTTTGTCATCCGGCACGGCCACAATCCCGACGACTGGTGAGGCGAGATCATCCCGCACACTTTCGACAAATGCCGCTGCTGACTCAGCATTAATCGCGCCATCTATGAAAATGAGTGGTTTCTCCTGGAGTTTCTGGCAGCGCCCCGGCCAGGTGACATCGGCCAGCCCGGCGCGGATATGTTCCACATATTCCGGTGAACCGTGCGGAAGCCCTGCCAACCGTCCGTGAATGTTGCCCGCCGCGATGACTGCCAGCGTAGCGTTTAACGCCTGATAACGCCCCCGCAGTGACAGCGTAACATCACCGTACCGACTCAAATTAAGCCGGATTCCGTTATCCGCCGGGCCGGTGTATTGTGCGATTTCTCCCGGGGAAATCCAATTGAACTCGGCGTTTTGCATGTCCGCCTCGGTGCGCAGCATATCCAGCACTTCCTGCGGTTGCGACACACTATAGGCGTAACTGTAGGGCTTGATGATGCCTGCTTTATGCCAGGCAATACGGGCAAGCGTTGGCCCCAGATAGTCCGGGTGTTCCAGCATGATCGGCGTGAATAGTGAAAGTTTATTCGGCACCAGGGCGATATCATCAAAACGTCCGCCACGTCCGACTTCCACGACTGCCACTGTGATTCCCTGCTCGTCAAACCATTGCAAGGCCACCGCCAGAAAAATCCCCTGTGGGCTGAAGTAGGTTATTTCCGGAAGCGATTCTTCAATTTTGTCAATCTCAGGCGCGAGATGGGAGAGAATACGCAGGAAATCCGACTGGGGGATCATCTGGCCGTTGATGCGAATCCGTTCGCGCCAACTGACCAGGTGTGGGCTGGTCATCATCCCGACCCGATGGCCCAGGTGTTGCAGCAGCTTGGCGGTGATAACCGTCGTCGAACCCTTGCCTTTACTGCCGGTAACAACCGCGTACTCGCGGGGCGCTGCCAGCAGGTTATGTGCCAGCAGCAGGCGGGTCGTGGGGCTGGTGTTGCGACTGTGCTCGTCCAGCCCGCGATCCATACCGCGCAGTTTCCGCAGTGACCGGAAGATATAGGTGATGGCCTGTTCTTCTGTCGTAAAACGCAGCATATTTATGCCCCTTACGGTAGTAACACCGGCTAGCGCAGTTCGAGGTGGGCGGCGGCTAACTGCCCCCAGATCGAAGTCGGGTCGTCACTCCATAAGGTGAAATAGGCCTGACGCGCATCGTCACGGGTACCCATCAGATCGTAGCTGAAGGCCTGTAAGAAACGCGCTGAAGAATCGAGCGGCACGCCGGGGTTTTCCTGCATCAGGTTGTCCAGCTGGCCCAGTACCGAGCCAGGGGCGTTCGTATCCAGCAGCATCGGCCATGAGCCTGGCGGTGGCATGAGTTTCACAGGGCGTTCGGACACCCGTTGGAAAGAGGACGGTGGGTCAATAGCTTCGGCTGTATAGGTCTCGCGGGAAAGTGGGGCGAACGCCCACCAGTAGTCGTAGCCATCGAATATCAGGCGAACCGCCTGCCGGTCAAACTGGCCGACTGCGGAGAGTGTCACCACATCACCTACAATGAAGCCTCGCATCTCCAACTGGTCACGGACCGGCAAATCGCGGCGCAGTGGGGCCTGTGTGAACTGGCGGGCCAGCACCTCATCTACCTTACAGACCCCGTACAGGGTTGCGTGTTGCAGGGCAGCACAGATTGTCAGTGGTGTTGTATTGGATTGGGCGGCGACTTCCTGGAAGGCGGCAACCTGCCCGGCCAACCATGACCCCGGTTCCGCCGTTCCCGCCAGTCGTTCAACCTGACCGAGCGCCAGGTCGGCCCGACCTTCCAGCACACGCAGCAGCGCGACCGTCATCGCGGCCCGGTCTATCGCGGCCCGGTCATTTACGGTAGCCGTTTGGATTAATTCTTCAATCGTGCTGACAGCGTCCTCAACCGGTAGTTCAAAAAATGGTTCGGCCTGATACAGCCGGCAGCCTGTTGAATCCTGTAAGCGAAACTCACCCGGTTCGGCGCTGGGACGGAAGAAGTTAAATGTCCACGCCCAGGTGACGTTTCGTTCTCCCAGGCAGCCCCACTCTGGTGATTCAATCTGGTATTCGAGTACGGTGAAACTGCTGCCCTCACGCGGCCATTCGACCAGTTCACCGACCCGGATCGTCTGCCCTGGCAGGACCAGGCTGGTGATGGCCTGACCGCGCCAGCCGAAAACCCGGTATTCCCGGTTGACGCTACCCGCATAGTTTACGGTCAGCACGAATTCTTCCAGGCGATCATCATCCACATCGCCCAATCGTTCGAGATTAATCTGTTCAATCGCGTTGAAAGGTGCCGCCGGAACCCCTTCCGCACCATTCAGGACAGTAAAGTTGGTTCCTTGCTGGCGGGCAGGCATGTAGTCATCGTACAGAACAGCATCGGCTGTTGTAGCATCTGCCGGGTAGCGGATATGCACCAGCGCGTCCCGCGTCTCCGTGCCTGCCAGATTGAAAGGCATTATTGTCAGGGAAAAATCGGCGGCGGTGACGGTGTTAAAGACTTCAAACGACGCCCCGGATTCGCTTAACAGCGCGGCTATAAACGGGCGCACTACTCCACGCATATCTACCATTCCGCGCGGCGCGGCCAGCATCGCCCGGAGAAGTTGCTCGCGTTGTTCTGGTCGGCGCGGCGCATTCGGGAAACGCTCGGCCAGTTCAAGTTGTAACAGACGAATGACCCGTCCGCGTTCGCTTTCCCCGGCAGCCAACCGCCGCACTTGTTCCAGCAGCACGTTCACGAGAGCCATCTCGTCCCAGCGACGCAGCGCATAACGCTCCTGGGGGGCAGACGGCACGGCAATCACCGGGCTGAGCAGTGGCTGTGGCGTGTTGGTAGCAAAGGCCAGCGGCGGCGGTGGAGGTGTATTTGTCGTAAATCCAGGTGGGTTTTGCTGGGCCGTAATGGGCATGGCAGCGGCCAGCAGCAGAATGGCGACCAGGCATAACCATCCAAACAAATACCGGAAGCGCATGATGTATTCTCCCCTTTGAACGGTAATGCCAGTAGTTTAGCACATTAGCAATCGGAAAACCGCCAGAAAGACGACTCAGGAGCAATGAGCATTGTCAGTGGTGATAATCGTCCTGTGGAAACAAAAAAGAGGCTGTCGCCCCTTTAAAAAACCCATTCCAGATGAATACAATCATCCGCGAATGAAACTCACATGCAGTACAAGATGGCCCAGGCGCAGGTCATCCCCGTCCCTCAGGATACGTGGTTGGTTTGGTACGAGCCGTTGCCCATTGAGGTACGAACCGTTATGGCTGCCCAGGTCAACGATGTTCAACGCACCATCCCGTTTGACAATGACGATGTGGCGGCGTGATACCCCTTTGTCCTGTGCATCATAGGGCTCCAGGTCAATATCGGGGATTTCGTTAGAATCCGGGTCACGGCGGCCAAGCACCAGCTCTTCAATCGAGTTGGCGTCGTAAACGAAGGCTTCTTTTGCCCCACGTACCTTCAGCACCAGGTTCGTGCGATCCCCAAAACGCGCCGAACCCCATCGCGGCTCGTTTTCTTCGGTATCGGTATCGCCCAATGCCCGTGTGGATACATTCCGCAAGGCAGCATCCTGTAAATCATCCTGGGGTTCTTGATTGTCGGTCACTTTGTTCACCCGTAAATCAATATTGGTATTTTGTTTGTCCGTCGTCTCCGCACCTGGAAATCCTTTAAGCGTGGTGCGAACATTATCGCACGGAAGTGTTGTGGTGCAGGTTAATCATTACAATATACCTCAAAATTAGCAGAGATTGTTGAAGTTAGCTGACCACAAACTTCATTGTAGCAAATTTTCCAGCAAGTGATGAGAGATAGTACCAATGATTAATATGTTCATTGTATCATTCTTTGGAGGACTAACCACAAAATCGGGCACAAAGTTAGAAAATACAACCTTTCTCAGCCTGCTCCGTCACATTGATAGATGATACTAAAGATGTTTTACAGCTATGGATAGCGGGCTTCAAGCCCTGCGCTTCCCTCCAACAATCGGTGATTGTCGCTTCAAACGCTCCATTGGATTATGACCAGCGGGAACTGTTTTCTCATAGGGTGTTTATATTCATCTTATTGACCTCTGATGCTTTGCCCGTTATTATCGAATTGTGTCGTATTTAAGCAACAGTTACCTACCCCTGTTTTTCTCCTGAATCCTGTTTGTGGGAAAAGTAGTGTGTTTTGACGAGCGTGGATTATAATCTGGGTATCGTAGAGCTACGATAGAAAGGAAAAAGGCGCATCTACCGGCAGACCGGTTTTGGCCGCCGTTTCTCGTGAATAACAAACCATCCAATGAATCTCCCAACAACAACTCCCCCCTGCCGAACCGGAACGCCCAGCGTTTCTGGTTGATTCTAGGCGCGGTGGTGTTGGTTCTGTTTCTGTTCGCTTTCGCCACACCCAGTAACTTTTCATCCGACAACCGCCTTACTTTAGATCGTTTCTCCCAGGATATCATTCAAGGCTCAGTAGCCGAAATCCAAGTCTATGGCGGACAGGATGTTGTCATCATCTATAAAGATGGCACCCGCGCGACCTATTACAAAGAGCGCGAAACCAACCTGTTCGATGCGCTCCAGACTTTCGGCGTATCGAGGACCGATATTGCCGGGATCACCTATTCCGAAGAGCAGGGTGATAACACTTTCGGCATATTGTTCCAGGTGTTTGCCGCCATTATCCCCACACTGCTGATTATCTGGTTATTGTGGCGCATGATGCGTTCGGTACGTTCCGGACAGGATCAGGCACTGAGTTTTGGCCGCAGCCGCGCCCGTGTAACCCGTGACATGGAACGCCCTCAGGTGACGTTTAGCGATGTGGCTGGGGCGGAAGAAGCCAAAGAAGAACTGAAAGAAATCGTTGAGTTTCTCAAAGAGCCGGAAAAGTTCATCCGCCTGGGGGCGCGTATCCCCAAAGGTGTCCTGATGATTGGCCCGCCAGGAACCGGCAAGACGCTCATGGCACGGGCAGTGGCCGGGGAAGCCGCTGTACCGTTCTTCAGTATCTCTGGGTCGGAATTTGTGGAAATGTTTGTCGGCGTCGGCGCATCCCGCGTGCGTGATCTGTTTGAACGTGCCAAAGCCGAAGCTCCCGCCATCATCTTTGTGGACGAAATTGACGCTGTAGGGCGGCATCGTGGCGCGGGGTTGGGTGGCGGTCATGACGAACGTGAACAAACGCTCAACCAGATTCTGGTCGAAATGGATGGGTTTGAGACCGGCACGAACCTGATTATCATGGCGGCCACCAATCGCCCGGACATCCTCGACCCGGCGCTGCTGCGTCCTGGCCGCTTTGACCGCAAAGTGGTGATGGATAACCCTGACGTGAAAGGCCGAGAGGAAATTCTCAAGGTGCATGTGAAGGGCAAGCCACTGGCGAATGATGCTGACCTGGAATCGATGGCGAAAATCACTGCTGGTTTTTCTGGCGCTGACCTGGAAAACCTGATTAACGAGGCGGCTATCCTGACTGCCCGGCGCAACAAAAAGGCCATCGGGATGAGCGAACTCCAGGAGAGTATGGAGCGCGTCATCATGGGGCCGGAGCGCAAGACTCGTGTGATTACCGACGACGAAAAGCTCAAGACCGCCTACCATGAAGCGGGACATGCGATTTTAGGGCATCTGCTGGAAAACGCGGACGCCGTTCACAAGATTACCATCATCCCGCGGGGGCGTGCCGGGGGCTATGTCCTTTCGCTGCCGGAAGATGGCCTGTACCGCACTCGTGAATGGTTTGAAGACCGGATCGCGATGGGTATGGGGGGCCGGGCGGCGGAAGATATTGTCTTCAACCAGTTCACCACTGGCGCCAGCAGTGACTTGCAACAGGCAACCGGGATGGCGCGGGCGATGATTACGCAGTACGGTATGAGCGACGCGCTGGGGCCGCGCACCTTTGGCAGCGGCAGTGGGGCGGTGTTCCTGGGGCGTGAGATGTACGAGCAGCGCGACTATAGTGAACACGTCGCTGAAGAGATTGATAAGGAAGTCCTGCGTATCGTGCGGACCGCCTATGACCGGGCAAAGAACATCCTGTCAGAGAATCGCAACCGGCTGGATGAGCTGGCGCGGGTGTTGATCGAACAGGAAACGCTGGATCGGACTGGCTTTGAGGCCATTATGAACACCGCGCTCAACGGCGCCCTCCCGGCACTTGAAGACCAATCCGAAGCATAACCTCAACAGGCTGTGAAAATGAAGCGCCCCAGACCGGATAATCTGGGGCGTTTTCGTTTGGCAGTGAACAGGATGCGGCCTATTCTATCCACACCGGCAGATGGCCGAGCGCAATTATGTTCGACCAGGTGGCGCGATCTCCTTCGGTGAAGATGGCTGCTTCGGCCACGATGTTCGCCCCTGCCTTCCCCAGGATCAGGCGCATTCCCTGAAGTGTGCTACCGGTGGAAATCACATCATCTATGAGGACGACCCGTTTGCCTTTGACCAGTACCCGGTCTTTTTCATCCAGGAACAGGGTTTGCGGTGTGCCGGTGGTAATGCTCAACGTTTCCGATTGCAGCGCGTCGCCCATATAGGGCTTGTATGACTTGCGCAAGACAACATAGGGGATCAGATTCATCTCTTCAGAAAGGGCATAAGCCAGTGGAATACTTTTGGCCTCGGCAGTCACCAGTGCATCTGGTTGGTATGCCATCAGCATCGGCGCGAGTTCCCGACTGGCCGCCTGTACCAGTTCGGTATCCCCTAAAATGTTCAGAATCGCGATTTTGACGCCCGGCTTAATCTCAAATAGACGCAGGTCACGTTTTACCCCAGCGACCTGTACGGGGTGTGTTTCGTAGGCCATGTGGCACCTCATTTAACAGAAAAAACAAACAGCATCCAGGAATTATAGCGGATGCTGTCTATTTTTCGAGCTTGTGCCGGGTCAAAAACGCACTTGTCGCCTACTTTATGCCGGGACTGCTTCCGCCACCCGAATCGCTTCCAGGTCAAGACTGATCCTGACATCTTTGCTCACCAGCCAACCGCCGGTTTCGAGAGCCATGTTCCAGGTCAGGCCGAAGTCCTCACGATTGATGGTGACACTGCCAGAGAACCCGGCGCGTTCGTCACCCCAGGGGCTTTTAGCCACGCCCAGCAGGTCAGCATCCAGCACCACCGGGCGCGTCACGTCACGGATTGTCAGGTTGCCGGTGATCTTAGCACTGTTTCCGTCAGCGCTGGGTTCGACTTTCGTACTCTTGAAGGTGATCGTCGGGTACTGCTCGACATTCAGGAAGTCGGGGCTTTTCAGGTGGTTGTCGCGGTCTGTTACGCCGGTTGTGGTCATCGAACGAGTGTCAATCACCGCTTCTACCGAAGCCGCCGCCGGGTTTTCCGGGTCGTATTCCAGTGTGCCAGTGACACTGGTAAAGCCGCCACGCACGGTGGTAATCATCATGTGCCGGGCAGCGAAGGTCGCTGCGGTGTGGGTCGGGTCAAAATTCCAGGTTGCCATCAGGGATTATCCTCCATAGGTCAGGTACTTTGGCATTAAACGGACTACAGTCCGTTTGTTACTTCCAAAAAGATACCATAGTTATTCCCAAAAATCCATTAAAGGAGGATTAGAAACGGACTACAGTCCGTTTATGGGTATTGGCGTACCAATTGTGAAGCGAGGGTGACAATGCCTTCAATCACTTGGCCGAGCGAGTAACCCTGGCTGGCGCGTTGATAATACACTACGTGCGCATCCAGCATGATATAGAGTGTATCGGTGGCATAATCGAGATCACCTACCGTTCCCAGGCGTTCGAGCAGACCGCGAATCGTTAGCCGCCACCAGATATGCGCCGGGTGCGTGAGCGTTGTCAGGCCGCTGGCCTGAACGCCGATACACAGCATCTCGGCGTATTCATCCACGAATTCGACCACCTGGGTCAGGAACCAGTGCAGGTTATCTGCGGGCTGTCCAGGGGTAGAGCGCAAGCGTTCCAGCGTGCGTTCCTGGAGTTCTCGCTGGTGCGAATCGAGGAGCACCTGAGTGAGGACTCCCTTGTTCTCGAAGTGGCGGTAGAGCGTACCTTTGCCCACGCCGGCTGCCTCCGCGATGGCAGTCATCGAGACTGCTTCGACACCGTGTTCGGCAAACAACCGCCGGGCGGTAGCGATTAAACGTTCTCGGTTTTTGATGGCATCGGCGCGATTCGGTTGGGGATCGGGCGTAATCAGGTTATCAGAGGACATGGGAAAGCCTATCTGATTATGCAGGGATAGTGTTTATTATATACCAAATGGGACGTTGCGGTTGGGGCGCAGTGCAAACAACAGTAAGCCGGGAAAAATGCTGCTCACCCGGCTCGAAAATCGCGTTAGGGACTATCCAACTATGCCGCGAACTGGGAGTTCCCGACCAGGCGGATGAGGTACACCAGGATAACCGCACCGAACGTACCGACTATCAGGCCGCCGATGATGCCGCCGCCCAGGTGAATCCCCAACAGACCGAACAGCCAGCTTCCGACTACGCCGCCGAGCAAGCCCAGGACAATGTCCCCCAATGGCCCATAGCCGCGCCCGCGCATGATGCGTCCGGCGAACATCCCGGCCAGCATCCACAGCAGAAGTGGCAGGAGCAGTGTGAAGGCGACTCCCAGAAGCCCCGACAGCAGCCACAGCGCCAGCAGCGCCATGATAATGAATACAATTACGCCCATTTATGATACTCCTCTACCCGTTAAGATTACCTGTATTGCTGTTATATACGCAGGCGTAACGGGCGAAGTTGCAGGGGCAAAACAGCACTCACCAGAGATTCATGATCGAGCCGGGGATGTCCACCACAGGCCGCTTTTCGTGGCGAAAGCGAGCACACCTACCCGCTGTGGCGGATGTGCACAATCTCGCCATCCTTGACGATGTACTCTTTTCCTTCCAGTCGCATTTTGCCTACTGCTTTGAGGGCGGCTTCGCTCCCGGCGGTGATGAGGTCATCGTAAGCCATCACCTCGGCGCGGATAAAGCCTTTTTGCAGGTCGGAGTGGATCGCCCCCGCGGCTTCCGGGGCAGTTGCGCCGATGTGGACGCGCCATGCCCGTACCTCATCCTCGCCGACTGTGAAGAACGACTGGATTGAGAGGAGTTCATAAGAGACGTGGATTACCTTCGAGGCGATCAGTTCGGTGATACCGTATTCTTCCATGAACAGCGCGGCGTCATCCGCGTCTAACTGCGCCAATTCCGCCTCTAACGCCCCTTGCAGGCCGACAACCCGGCTCTGCTGATGGGAGTAGGTGAGGAGCGTGGCGGGGTCGGCGGCTTCGTCGCCCATATTGATAACGATCAGCACCGGCTTGAGGGTGAGGAAGCCGAAGCCCTTCAACGGCTTGATTTCGGCTTCGGTCAGGTTGAGGTTGCGCAGGGGCTGGCCGTTTTCCAGGTGGGCTTTGAAGCCAAGCATCAATTCATGTTCGTCCAGCACGGCTTTGCCGACGTTCTTGCCCCGTACCCGCATATCGCTCGCCAGTTTTTCCAGGCGGTTTTCCACCGTCACCAGGTCAACCAGGAGAAATTCATTATCGAGCGCCTCAACATCGCGCTGGACATCCACCGTTTCATAGGGGTGGGGGACGGTATCGTTATGGAAGTGGCGCACCACATGGACGAAGCCATCCACCTGCGCCAGTTCGTTGCGGAACTGACCTTTGAGACCGCCTTCGCCCAGGCCTTTGTCGAGGCCGCCGATGTCGGTATAGGTCACGTTGGCGTATACCGTCTTCTTGGGGTTGTACATTGCACTGAGTTTATCCACACGGGGGTCAGGGACGTTGACTACAGCGGTATGGACTTCAAACTGGCCGCTGGTGGCAGCGCCAGTAGGCAGGTTCTGGCCGGTAAGGGCGTTAAAGATGGTTGTTTTGCCGCTGTTGGGCAGGCCGATAATTCCAAGTCGCATGAAAAGTCCTTCTCATTGGTTGCAGGAATACCAGCAGTATACATGCGCCCTGGACACGCTTCAATGGGATGTGTGACCGGGTATGGCGCAAATGAATGGGAAAGGGCTACACTGAGTATCGGCGCACCAGGCATTGGCATTCAAGCACCGACGATGTCCCTGCTTTTCGCGCCGCTATTCAGCCGAGATAATTGCCAGAGAAGTGTCTATGCTTGCCCCGAACGAAATCCTGCTTATTATTATTATCGCCGTCACGCTTGCCCTCATCATATCGAACCGCCTGCTGCCTGATGTGGTGGCCGTCCTGGTGATGCTGGCATTGGGCATCACCGGGTTGGTGACACCCCAACAAACGCTGTCCGGTTTCAGCAACCCGGTGGTGATAACACTCATCGGGCTGTTTATCATCACCCAGTCATTGGAAGATACCGGGGTGATCCAGTGGATTGCCCAGCAGATTAATAATATGGGCGGGGGTTCGGAAGTGCGGTTGGTGCTCTTGTTCATGGCGGCAGGCGCGCTGCTCTCGTTGGTGATGAACAATGTTGCTGCTGGGGCGGTGCTGCTCCCCGCCGCTGTTCGGGTGGGGCAAATCTCTAAAGTGCGACTGTCCAAACTGCTGATTCCGCTCTCGTTTGGCACGTTGGTAGGCGGTATGGCGACCTACCTGACTACTGCCAATATCATCCTGAGCGGGTTATTGCACGAACAGGGATTAGACGGCCTGGGGATGGTGGATTTCATCCCGACTGGTGGCCTGATTGTGATCGCCGGGTTGGTCTACATGCTGGTGATCGGGCGGCGCATTTTGCCGGAACGGGACACGCTCACCCAGAATGTGATGCTGACTGATTTACAGCAGACCTATCAGCTTGACGAACGTTTGTGGGAAGTGCGGGTGCTGCCAGAGTCAGAGTTGGCGCATACCCGCCTCAACCAGAGCCACATTGGGGAGCGGCTTGGGCTAACGGTGCTGGCGATCTGGCGGGGCAGACACGCGATTTTCTCCCCAGCGCCGAACCAAGACATTCTGCCGGATGATTACCTGCTGGTGCTGGGGCGTAGAGAACGGGTAGATCAGCTTCTGACGTGGGGCACTGTGTTAAGCCGGGAACAACCGCCGGACAACCATAAGCATGATTACAGCGTGGACTTTACCGAGGTGATTATCGCGCCGCGTTCGATCGCGCTCGGCCAGACGCTGAGCGAGTTGAAGTACCGCGAGCGGTTCGGCCTGACTGCCGTCGCCCTGTGGCGCGAGGGACGCAGTTATCGTACTGACGTGGGCAAGATGCCGTTGCAGGTGGGTGATGCACTGCTGTTGATCGGTTCGCCGGAACGGGTCAAGACGCTGGCGAATGACCGGGACTATCTTGTGCCCAGTGTTGGCTATACATCTCGTCCACCACGTCCGCAGAAAGCGGCCTGGGCGCTGCTGATTACGGTGATTACGCTGGCGCTGGCGATCCTGGATGTGTTCCCTTTGCCCCAGGTAATGCTGGCCGGGGCGGTGGCGCTGGTGATTACCCGATGCCTGAGTATGGAGGAAGCCTACCAGGCAATTGAGTGGCGCGTCATCTTTCTGGTGGCGGGTATCCTGCCGCTGAGTACCGCCATGATCGGCACCGGGCTGGCGGCGCGAATCGGGGTGGCGGTGGTGAACCTGCTGGCCGGGTCAACGCCATTGGTGCTAGTGGCGGGGATGTTCCTGCTCAGTATGCTGGTCACACAGATTATCGGGGGGCAGGTGGCCGGGTTGATCGTCGGCCCCATCGCAATAACGACTGCTCTGCAGATCGGCACTAACCCGCAGGCGATGGCCGTGGCGGTGGCGATTGGTTGTTCGACTGCTTTTCTAACGCCGATTGCCCACCCCGTGAACATCCTTATGATGGGGCCGGGCGGCTACCGATTCAGTGACTTTTTCCGCGTAGGACTGGGGATGACCGTTGTCACGCTAGTGACACTTATGCTGGGGATGATGGTTATCTGGGGCGTAGGGTAGCATCACCCTGTCACGACCAGCACGCCAGCGACGACGGCCAGGGTGATCGCCACGCTCCACAGCGCCGCGCCAAGCGTCATGGCAATCACTAACCGCAGCGGATTCGCCCCCAACGAAAGGCCGATCACTGCGCCCAACTGCGATCCTACTGTCATTGGGGCGAGCAGCGCCAGGCCGACCAGCCCGTACCGCTTCCATGCCGCCTGTACTCGCGTCACCATGCGGTTGGGTTGTGCCGCTTGTGAGGAACGGTTCATACGCCGGGCAATCCGTGCCCGCAGAGAAGTGCCCGCCACTACAACCAGCGCCGCGCCACAGCCGTAGCTGACCGTCACGGTGAGCGCCACGCCCACCGGCGATACCTGGAGCGCGATGCCAGCCGGAATCGCCGACCAGAACGAGAGAAACGCCCAACCGAAAATTGTGCCAAAGGCGATGAATTGTGCCATGCAATGTCCCGTGACCTTGTCTGTGTGCCGTGTGTATTATACGGGAAACGGAGTTTGCAAGAAAATGGACTCTGCTGCGACTGCTACGAGTGCAGCAAGATGGGCTATTTCTCGCGTGGTGGGGGTTTGAGGCTGTGCAGCAAAACAGCAGGTTTTGCAGCAAGAGGTGGTGAAAAGCAGCACTGAGTCTTGTGCGCTGAGTCTTGAGCAGAAAAGCTATCCACTGATGATGAATCCCTGAAAACTGAAAAGGAACGTGGCACAGGACTACGATAACACAAAATGGCGGGGAAAGGGTGAATCTTTATTCAAACATTTGTTCAAAAATCGCCGTCCATAAAGATAACGGTGGGCATTCGCCATAGTGTGGTATGATGGCGACTGGTTAAATTGTAATTTTCGTAATATTTCCTGTTTTCTCCTGTTTTTCAGGCGTATGGATAACCTCTTCTCGCGCCTCTTAATCCACCCTGCCGGATTTCTTGGGTACAATAATGGCACACGATTATCCGGCAATGAGTATTTGTCATCATGGAAATGGAATTAGTTGCCAACCGTTACCAACTGCTGGAACAACTTGGTGCGGGCGGAATGGGCGTGGTCTACCGGGTCACTGACCGCCTGACCGGGGAAAATCTGGCCCTGAAGAAAGTCATCATCCCCACTCTGTCAGAGACTTCTACCGCCATCAGCGATAGTGTTGATGTGCGCCTGGCGCTCTCCCACGAGTTCCGCACCCTGGCATCGCTGCGCCACCCGAATATCGTCACTGTCCAGGATTACGGCTTTGACGCCGAACGCCAACCGTTTTTCACGATGAGTCTCGTCAATGACCCTCTTACCATCCTCGAAGCCGGCAGAGCGCGTTCGCTGGAAGGGAAAGTCCGTCTGCTGCTGGATGTACTTGGTGCGCTCAGTTATCTGCATCGCCGTGACATCATTCACCGTGACCTCAAACCGGGCAACGTGCTGGTGGATGCCGACGGCACGGTCAAAGTGCTGGACTTCGGCCTGGCGACGACCCGAGCCCCGGAAGAAAGCCGTCAGGTGATTGGCACTGTCGCTTATATGGCACCAGAGCTCCTGATGGAAGGCCCGGCGTCGGTGGCATCCGACCTGTACGCGGTGGGGATTATAGCCTACCAGATGCTGGCCGGACGGCATCCGTTCAATGTGGGCAATGTTTCACTCCTGATTGCACAGATCATCAGTGGTCGTGTCGCCTTTGTCGGAATAGATGAGCGATTGGCGCCGGTTCTGGGGCGGCTGCTTGCCAAATCGCCCGCTGACCGTTACGCGCAGGCTGGAGACGCAACCCAGGCTTTGTGTGAAGCGGTGGGTCTGCCCCTGCCACAGGAAAGCGTCGCCGTGCGCGAGAGCTTCCTGCAAGCGTCCCGTTTCGTCGGGCGTGATGTGGAACTCAACCAACTGCGCGGAGCACTGCGGGGGATTACAGCCTTTACCCAGGAGTCGCCCGAACCTGGCGAGATTGCGCCGGATATGCCAGCGGCGGGCGGCGGATTCTGGTTTATCGGCGGCGAAAGTGGCGTCGGGAAATCGCGCCTGACGGATGAAGTGCGGGTGCTGGCCCTGGTGGCCGGGGCGCGAGTCCTGCATGGGCAGGGCGTGGCTGATGGCGGGGCGCTCTACCAGCTGTGGCGTGAACCGCTGCGGCGTATGGCACTGTGGGCGGACATCAGCGATGCGGATGCGGCGGTACTGCAAGACCTTGTGCCGGATATCGCGGCGCTCCTGGGGCGAGAGATTCCCACCGCGCCGACCCTGGATGGGAGCGCGTATCATCAGCGGCTTGTCACGACGATTACGGCGGTTTTCCGGGCGCAAACCGACCCGATTATGCTGTTGATGGAGGATATGCAGTGGGCGACAGAGAGCCTGGAACCACTGCGAGCGCTGGCAGGGATGGCCGCCGAACTGCCATTGCTCATTATCGGCACGTACCGTGATGACGAAAAACCTGATCTGCCGCAAAGCTTCCCGGATGCCCATGTTCTTACACTGCCACGCCTTTCCGGGGGGGCGATTGCCAGCCTGAGCGAGTCAATGCTGGGTGAGGCCGGCACACGTCCCGAAGTGATAGACCTGCTCGAACGGGAAACTGAAGGCAATGTTTTCTTTATCGTGGAAGTGGTGCGGGCGCTGGCAGAAGAAGCTGGACGTTTGAGCGATATCGGACAAGTGACTTTGCCACAACAGGTCTTTGCAGGCGGAATCCAGCGCGTTATCCAGCGCCGTCTCCACCGAGTTCCTACCGCAGACCGTCCGCTGCTGCGCCTGGCTGCGATTGTCGGGCGGCAGCTTGATCTGACGGTCATGGACGCCCTTGCGAAGAAAGCACGACCGGGCAACGATCTGGACTCGTGGTTGACGACCTGTGCTAACGCCGCCGTACTGGATATGCAGGATGGTCACTGGCGTTTCGCCCATGATAAATTGCGTGAGGCTCTGTTGGCTGACATCCCAGCAGAGTCACGCCCCCGGTTGAGCCAGCAGGTGGCTGAGGCGCTCGAAGCCAGCTACACAGATCTTACCGACCATGCCTGGCATCTCACACAACTGTGGGCAACAGCGGGGAACACCGCGAAAGAAGGGCATTACGCCATTACCGCCGCGCACCAGGCCGCTAAAGCCAGTAACTACCAGGATGCTGTGAGTCTGTTCAACCGGGCTATTCAGCTTGAGGCCTATACCCAGGCCGATAACCCGCGCCAGGTCGAAGCGGATCTCTATCTGGAACTGGGGCGAACGCACTACAGCCTGAGTAACTATGAACCGGCCAACGAGGATGCCCGCCGGGCGCTTGACCGCTTCCGCGACCAGGACAACCTGCTTGGCACCGCCGATTCGATCTCGTTATTGGGGCAGATTGATATGCGTCTGGGTAACAGGGAGCAGGCTGCGGCGCAAATTAATGAGAGCCTGGCAATGTACCGTGAAACGGGCAATCTGCTGTATATTGCGTTCGGGCTGATGAACCGGGGCATTATTGAAAATCAGCTCGGCCAGTATGAAAAAGCGCACGATACCATGCTGGAATGCCTGCAATACATGCGCGACTCTGGCGACCGGGTGGGGCTGGGCCGTGCCCTGAATAACCTGGGTATTATCTGTGACATGCTGGGCGACTATGAACAGGCCACTGACTACTTCGAGCAAAGCATGGCCGTTCGCCGGGCCGTCAATGACCGGCACGGCATCGCCTACACGCTCTATAATATGGGCGCGATGCTGGATGACCAGGGGCAGCCAGAGTGGGCGCTAGAATTGTTTACCGAGTCGCTGAAACTGCTGCGGATTATCGGGGAACGCCGCTCGATTGGGGTGGCGCTGCTCAGCCTGGGGAGCTTAACCTATCGTGTGAAGGGGGATGCCCTGGTTGCAGTAAAGTATCTCCGAGAAAGCATGATTATGCACCGGGCAACGGATAACCAGCACGGCACTTGCCAGACGATCAATATGCTGGGTGAGATTGCCGCGGGCGAGGGCGACTATGCTCTAGCACACACGCATTACCAGCAGGCACTGCGGTTGGCAATTGACGAGCAATTCGAAGGACTTATCAAGGAGTCCGCGCTGTACGCGGGGGAACTGCGAGTCCGTCAGGGGCAGATTGAATCTGGCCTGGAACTTATCGGACTGGTGCAGGCGCAAAGCACGGGCAACACAGGGCTTCAGCGTGCTATCAGTCGTGTCCTGGATAAACTGCGCCCCGACATCCCGCCTGATGTGCTGGACAGTGCCTTGAAACGTGGTGCGGTATTTGACTGGGAGGGCATACTGCCGACTCTGGTGGAAAGTGATAGGGATAGCGGGGCGTAAAAACACAGGAATTCATCCGGGAGACTGCCCCTGAATCTATGTGCGCAAAAATTGCTCGAAATTTGCCTTGCAAAAGAGTTGATTAAACGGCGCTTGCGATTTAATATCTATGCGATGATTTTCTGATGGACACAAGGGGCTGATGCCCCTTGTTCTCATGAACCTGAATCAAATTGCGGGTGTGCGCTGGGTTTTTCGGGTACGGTTGGGTACTGGAGGGAGAGCATGGCTGCGGTCGAACGACGTAAACGCAGGGGAGAGAAACAAAGCGGTTTCCTGCTGGCGCTGCCGGCATTGTTGTGGCTGACCGTATTTTTCCTGCTGCCGGTGTTTATTGTACTGATTGTGAGTTTTATGTCACGCGGGCGGGGCGGACTGGCGGAAATGCCTTTCACGCTGGCGAACTATGAGCGCGTTTTTGATGTGTTCGTCATTGTTATCCAGAACTCGCTGTGGATTGCCTTGCTAACCACGATCATCTGCCTGGTGGTGGGCTACCCGCTGGCATTTTTCATCAGCACCCGCCAGAGTTCTCGCTCCCGCACCTTCGCCCTCTTCATGATTATGCTCCCCTTCTGGACGAACTTCCTGGTGCGGACGTATGCCATCCAGTCTATCCTGGGGCGGGAAGGCATCCTTAACACGTTTTTCCAGAGTATAGGCTTCATCATAGAACCGCTGCGGCTGCTGAATACGCCGGAAGCCGTGTTGATCGGCCTTGTGTATGGCTTCCTGCCATTCATGGTGCTGCCGATTTACGCTTCGGTAGAACGCTTTGACTTCCGTTTTGTGGAAGCCGCGCATGACCTGGGAGCAAACGACATTCGCGCTTTCCTACGGGTCGTCTTCCCGCTCACGCTGCCAGGTGTCATCGCCGGATGTATCCTGGTGTTTATCCCGGCAATTGGAGCGTTTGTCACCCCTGACCTGCTGGGGGGCACGAAAGGTATCATGATCGGTAACCTGATCCAGCAGCAGTTTCGCGGGTCAGGGAACCAACCGCTGGGTTCAGCACTGTCGATAGTACTGATGGCAATGGTGATGCTGGCGCTGCTCATTTATATCCGCTTTGGCGACCAGGAGGGGTAGGGGATGGCAGGACAGACACTGGCGCAGCATGGCAAAATCCGGTACAACCAGGGTGCCATCCGGCGCGATATGTGGGTGCGTAAAATCGGCAAGTTCGGCCTGCTGTTCAACCCGGTTGTGGCCTACTTCTTCCTGTGGGCACCGATTCTCGTACTGATTATTTTTTCCTTCAACGCGGGTGAGTCGGTTTCCACCTGGGAAGGCTTTACGCTCAAGTGGTATGGCAATATTCTCGCCAATACACTGGCCGCCGGAACGGAAGCTGCCCGGTTTTCTACTGAGCTGATGCTTAGTTCTGTCAAGAACAGCCTCATCGTAAGTATCAGCGCCACCACGATTTCTACCATCATTGGCACAATGGTTGCTCTCAGCTTGGAGCGCGGCCACTTCCCAGGTAAAAAATTTCTGGACGCGGTGCTGTACCTGCCGGTCATCATCCCGGAGATAACGCAGGGTATCTCGCTGGCGCTGTTCTTCAAGGTGATTTTTGACTGGTTTTCGCTACAAAGCCCGGATTTACGCCCGACATCCGGCTTTGGCACGATTATCATCGCTCATGTGGCGTTTAGTGTTTCATATGTTACAATCGTTGTCCGGGCGCGGTTGTCCGATATGAATCCCCGCTATGAAGAAGCCGCCCGCGACCTGGGTGCTAACGAATGGCGCACATTCTGGCGTGTGACATTTCCGCTGATCCTGCCAGGGGTATTGGCCGGGGCGCTGTTAGCTTTTACGATCTCGTTGGACGATTTTGTTGTTACCTTCTTTAATTCTGGGGTGGGGACAACGACCCTGCCGATTTTCGTTTACGGTTTGCTCAAGACCCGTGTGCCACCGGAGATTAACGCGATTTCAACACTGATGCTGATCGCTTCCACGATCCTGGTGGGATCGTCGCTTATATTGCAGGGGCGCGGCGCCGATAAGCAATAGTCTGTTGGATTTACCGGCTGAAAACAGGTTATTCACCGCTGTTTTCGGCTTGTCATTGATATTACCATTTCCCTTTGGATCGGAGGGCAAGTCTGGGGGACTGCCCGGTGATGGGATGCCGGTAAACATTCGTCGTTCAGTTATTTTCGAGGGAGAGCCACATGAATAAGAAACTTTTCGGGTTATTCGTGATCGGGCTGCTGTTGGTTGGGCTGGTTGCCCCCGTAGCGGCACAGGACAATGAAATTGCCACCAGTTGGACCTGCCCGGAAGGTTTTGAGGGGCAGCAATTGAATATTTACAACTGGTCAACCTATATTGCGGAAGACACGATTGCGAACTTTCAGACATTGTGCGGTGTCACTGTCACGTATGACACCTTCGAGAGCAGCGAAGCCGCTATCGCCCGCCTGCGGGCAGGTAATCCGGGTTACGATATTGTCGTTCCGGCTGGCAGCGATATTCCCCGTCTGATTGAGGAAGAGCTGCTGGTGCCGCTCGATATGACCAAAATCCCGAACTTCGCTAATGTGACTCCTCAGCTTACCGGGACTCCCTTTGACCCCAATAACGAGTATGCCATTGGTTACCAGTGGGGGACGATTGGCATCGGCTATAACGTGACCAAAGTGAGCGAAGAAATCACTTCCTGGGAACAGATGTTCAATTACCCGGAACAGGCAGTGGCGTGGTTGGAAGACCGCCGGGCGATGCTGGCCGGCGCCGCGTTGATGCTGGGCTACGACCCCAATTCAGAAGACCCGGCGGAAATCGAAGCGATGGCGGATTACCTGATTGAACATGGCAGCAACGTCATCTATATCGCGGGGGACGATGGTCAGGAACTGCTGGCGCGCGGCGAGGCTGATATGGTGGTTGAGTACAGCGGTGACATCTTCCAGATTATGGATGAATGTGAATGCGATGACTATGCCTACATTATCCCCAGCGAAGGCGCAAATATCTGGATGGATATGATGGCGATCCCAACCGGCGCACAGAATGTTGAACTGGCGCACGTCTTCCTGGATTATATCCTTGACCCGCAGGTGGGGGCGGACATCAGCAACTATACGGCTTATGCCAGCCCCAACCAGGCGGCAATTGATGGCGGCCTGATTGACCCCGAACTCCTGAATGATCCGGCCATTTACCCCGATGAAGAACTGCTTCAGCGGCTGTACTGGACCCAGGCCAACATTGACAGCGAACAGCTTTACAACGATGCCTGGGACGAGATCAAAATTCGTATTGGACAGTAGCTTTCTACTGTGAAAGATGGGTATGGTTTCGCCTACCTAAAACTGCTGACGATTGTGGTGGGCGGCCAGAAGGCCGTCCCTCCTATGTTGTCAGTTACGATTCATTGTTAGGGGAAGCGATACAAGGGTAAGGTATGGTAACGGCGGGGAATAACGCGCCATGCGGCTCCTGTTCCCTGGATGCCTTTTCTGGGTCACCAGAATCAGTTTTCCAAACCAATCGAATGTATCAGGTGTCCTATGTATTACTGAGTACGAAAGAGAAAAAAGACGTTGAACAAGCTAACCACCTTCGTATGTATTGGTTTGTTCGCACTCCTCACGAGTGCCACAGTGTTCGCCCAGGAGTCCGGCATCAAAACCGGTTGGACTTGTCCAGAAGGCTTTTCAGGACAGCAGCTCAATGTGTTTAACTGGTCAACCTATATTGCCGAAAACACAGTGTCCGACTTTGAAACCCTCTGTGGCGTGACAGTGGTCTACGATGTTTACGACTCCGATGATTCGCTGCTCGCGCGATTGCGCCAGGGTAATCCCGGCTACGATATCGTAGTACCCAGCGACTTCGCTGTGCCGACTATGATTGAGGAAGGGTTGTTTGAACTGCTCGACCTCAAGAACATTCCTAATTTCAGTAATCTCAGCCCCGACCTGCGTTCCGCACCCTATGACCCGGACAGTGAGTACACCGTGCCATATCTATGGGGAACGTTCGGTATTGGCTACAATGCTGCCCATGTGGGCGAAGCAGTGACCAGTTGGGAACAGTTCTTCAATTATGATGGCCCGGTGGCCTGGATAGATGACTCGCGCATCATGATCGCTATTGGTCTGGTGATGGTCGGCTATGACCCGAACTCCACCAACGAAGAAGAAATCACCGCCGCCGGTCAGTACCTGATCGAACACAGCAGCAACGTGGTTGCCATCGCAGAAGATGACGGCCAGGAAATGTTGGTACGAGGTGAGGTGGATATGGCGATTGAGTACAACGGTGACATCTTCCAACTCGCACTGGATTGCGAGTGCGAAGATTACGCTTACACCGTGCCGGTAGAAGGGACGGGTTTCTCATCCGGATATGTGGGTATTCCTACGGGGTCGCAGAATCATGCCCTGGCGGAAGTGTTCATTGATTACCTGCTAGACCCACAGGTGAGTGCCGACATCGCTAACTACACAGCCTATCCGACTCCCAACCAAATTGCGATTGACGAGGGGCTGATTGACGAGGCATTGCTGAGTAATCCGGGTGTTTACCCCAGTGAGGAAGCGCGAAAGAACATCTTTTTCGTACTACCGAATATCAAAATGGAAGAACTCTACCTGTCTATCTGGGATGAAGTCAAAATCAGCCTGGGGAGCTAAAGACAAGTCACGAGACGAAAGTGAGAAATGCCGGGTAGAAATATGGCAAATTGGGGCAGTCGTGTGTGGCTGCCCCTCAAGTCACTATCTGTTCGCAGTGGGCGGCGGCGTCTCCCACAAGTTGGACATTGATTGGGCCTATGACACAGTATGATGTTGAACTGATTGATGTAACGAAGGAATTTCCGGCCAGGCGGCAGGATGGCCTGGTGCGTGCAGTGGATAACGTGTCTCTGCAAATCGCTGCTGGAGAGTTTTTCGCGCTGCTGGGGCCAAGCGGGTGTGGTAAAACCACCACACTGCGGATGATCGCTGGATTTGAAGATACGACTTCCGGTCAGATTCTGATTCGCGGCAGTGCTGTCCAGCATATCCCGCCTTTCCACCGCCCGGTGAATACGGTGTTTCAGGATTACGCCCTGTTCCCCCACATGACGGTCATCCAGAACATTATGTTCGGACTGGAAATGGAAGGGGTGAACAAGCAGGAAGCCCGGAAACGGGCGCTGGAAGCCCTGGAACTGGTGCGACTGCCGCAGGTGGTCAACCGCAAACCCCGCCAGCTTTCTGGTGGGCAGCAGCAGCGTGTCGCGCTGGCACGGGCGCTGGTCAAAAGGCCGGCAGTTCTACTGCTGGATGAACCGTTGGGTGCGCTGGACTTGAAGCTGCGTCAGGCAATGCAGTATGAACTCAAAACGATGCAAAAGAGCCTGGGCATCACTTTTATTTTCGTGACCCATGACCAGGAAGAAGCGATGACGATGGCGGATCGTATCGCGGTGATGGATCAGGGTAAGGTGCTGCAAGTAGGCAAGCCGGAAGAAATATACGAAACGCCCAGCACGAAGTTCGTGGCGGATTTCATCGGTGAAACCAACTTTATCAAAGGGCACATCGGGGAGATAGGCGAGCCGTTTTCTACCGTGCAAATGGATGGTAAATCGGCCTTCAAGGCGGTGGTGGGCGAAGACCTGCATGTGAGCGCCGGACAGGAAATCACTGTAGCACTGCGGCCTGAGAAGCTTAACCTCTTCCGGCTCAAAGGGACGATTGAATATGAAGAAGGCTCAACCGAATCGGCTGAATCTTACAAGGCGGCGCTGCTGCGCGATCCGAATATCAATCTGATTCGGGGCACAGTCAAACAGGCTGTGTATATCGGCACCGATACCCGTTATGTGCTGCGTATCGCCGGTAATCAGGACATCGTTGCCCGTATCCAGAACTTTGGGCTGCGTTCAGACACAGTTTTTGAGCAAGATGAAACGGTGAATATTTTCTGGAATGCAGAAAATGGGCGCGTGCTGCTGCAATAGTGGCTCAGGAATGCGTGGTTAGAAATCAACACTCCCATCGCCATCATCATCCAGGAATCCGCCAAAAATCTCGTCTTCATTGTCCTCTGCCCGCCGCCTACGTTGTGAAGCGCCGCCGAGGGGGCGTTCAGTTGGCAGGCGGGTTCCTGATTGGCGCGGGGGTGTGTCGGCGGACAGGGCGGTTGGCGACGAGGGTTCCTCGGAATGACGGGCGACGGCGGAATCAAAATCGAGCGCCTGTGTCCGTGCACGTAAGTCCGCCCGTGAACGGCGATCCCGGCGGCCCGTTGAGCGGTTGGTGAGTTCTGGCTCGTCATCTTCTCCGCTGTTTAATACGCCAAACACGCCACCAATCCCGCTGAAGGCGTCCCACAGGCGCACGCCGGTTGTCCGCACAACAATAAACGCGACAACCACGAATGTTCCTACACAGACTAACGACAGACCACAGACCGTCACTAGAATTAACCCGATATCCATCACGCTACTCCCGAAAATTCGCGCTAATCATCTTCATCTTTCTCAGTGCCCGCCGCTTTTGTTTCTTCGGCACGATATTTTTGAACAGCAGCGTCGAAATCCAGCGCGGCGGCTTTGGCTCGCAGTTCTTCCGCCGAGTGTTCGTGCGCCTGGGCGTGTGCCTGTGCCTGGACAGCAGCGGCTGGTCTTTCTTCGTCTTCCTTCGGATCACTGAGCATTCGCAGTACTAGCATCCCAAACCCAAAGATGCTGCCCTTTGTAATTTGCAGCACCAGAAACGCCGCCAGCAGAATCGCAATAATGACGCCTAAAACCAACCCACACACGGTGATAACTTCCGGTGGTATATTGCCCATAATCGCACCTATAACAGAATAGTTGTCCCCAAGAGTCTTTACTTGCTGTTGATACTTGCCACCAACGGCGCAATTGCCCCATGAATCGCGGCGAAGGTGCGCTCCAGGGTGCCTTCGATATCACTTTCCCCAATCAAGTCATCATAGTTCATGACAACACCCTTCCAGGGCGTGGTATTCCAGCGGGCCAGCGGCGGCAGTGCCACGTCCACCATGCCTTCCGGGACAGGGTAGGCATAGGCGTAAAAATAGGGACGGTTAAAGCCAGGGCTGGCGGGTGAAAAGCCAAAGTTCATGTGCGGGTCTGTCTGTTCGTCGTGCCCATTGGGGAACCACAGGAAGGCCAGGTCGAAGCCATGCGGCCACACACCTGCTGCCGATACCCAGCCATACAGCCCGGCATGAAACCGCGCCAGGCTGGAATATACACGGTGCAGTGCCCAGGCATAGTCCTCGGCTGTTTGCCCGTCTACATGCAGCGGGGTATCCCCGGTGAGTTTGCTCCGGTCTGGCTTTATGGTTTGTCCGGCGTTTGCCAGTGTCGCCAGCACGGCATCGGTCAGTGTCGCCTGGGAGTGTCCGGCCAGGGGGATACTCGCTGCCGATTGGCCGGTGTAGATGATGGTTCGCTGGGCGAAATCGAGCATGAGTTCACCGCCACCGGGCAGCGGCCTGGTGATTAGTCCCTGCGGAATGACTCGTAATGTCAGATGCAACCAGTTGGGCAGCGGCGCGGCCATCGCCTGGTTGATCCCACCGATTACCTGGGCCGCCTGGTGCAGCCCGACTCGCGTTTCTTCCCAATTTGATAGTGCCGGGAGTGGCATCGCGGTTCTCCTTGAAGCCTTGTGTATCATAGGTCGTCTTGAGACGAATCTCTTTTTATTGTAGCATGGGGAGGCTTTTTACACATCTTGTCGGGCGGATGCGATACGCTTGCAGGCCGCCAGAGACTACACTAGAGTTAACCGTGTAAACGGTCAAGAGGATGGAAGAACATGATACCCGATACTCACAGAGACTTACTGGAAAAACCGATTCATGCGGTGCTAACGACATTGATGGCCGACGGCCAACCGCAGTCCAGTGTAATCTGGATCAGCTATGATAACGGCCTCATTCAATTGAGCAGCATTCTGGGGCGGCAGAAAGACCGCAATATGCGTCGCGATCCCCGTGTGACGCTGCTGCTGCTTGACCCTGAAGACTCATATCACTGGATGGAGATTCGTGGGGAAATAACCACTATCACGGAAGCGGGGGCGCTGGAGCACATTGACCGGCTCACCCGGCGATATACCGACCACGAACGATTCTACGGCGGGTATGCGGCGGCGGAACGTCAGCAGCGTGAAACGCGGGTCACGTATACCGTCACGCCGCGTAAGGTGATCGTCTACCCAAAGTCAAGTTAAGATACATAATAAATGAAAGAAGCCAGCAGCCGGAAAACCGCTGGCTTTTTTCATTTCCGCACTAGGTAATGAGGAACACTCCCGGCGTTCTCGTGCTCTCTGCTTCAGCCTACGCCCCGGCGGTATTCACAACTGGCAGGATGGTGAAGGTGTTGAGCGCTTCGATTACGTCGGCATACATGCCGCTGGCATCTTCACTGTTCAGGTCAACCCCCGCCGCAGTCAGGCGCAGGTTGGCGGTATATAGTCTGTTGTCGTCACCATTGAGCAGGAGCGCCAGCCCGCTTTGCGTTTCACCGTCAGCGTCAGTGTAGCTGTAGGCTACTGAATAGCCGCTGTAATCCTGGCGTTCTATCGGGTTGGTACTCACGATTGAAATGTTCGGGCGCGTGCTTTCCACCCAGGCCTGGGCGGAGTCGGCATCCTGGACTGCGGCATCCTGGATGTTTTCGAGGCGCAGCGTCAGGCCGTCAGCGTCAATGCTGGCCGGGCGTCCAGGGGCACTGTCGGCAATCGTCCAGGTTGCCGGGAAGCGCATGGCGAGGCCGGTTGTCTGGTCAATATAGGCGTTCCATTGGGCCGGGGTCCCGGCGAACTGCGTGATGGGTTTCAGAGTCGGCGCGAGCGTGTCCACCAGGTATTTCAGCATATCAGTGGCGTTTTCCGGTGCGACGACGCGCAGGTTGTAGATCCAGCTCCCATCCGTCCAGGCGGACTGGCGGGCGACATACGTCTGATCGCGCAGCGTCAACTCAAAGTCAGTGATGAGCCGGTCGCCTTCGCGGATACGTTCCGGGCTGGTTTCGCGCCAGTTGCTATATCGTGACCAGCTTTGTGCCAGCATCTCGGTTGACCAGTAGGCATCCACGCTGTCGAGCGTCAGGGGCGCCTCAGGAGCAACTGACGGGATGTAGACAATCGCCTGGACGACACTGCCCTGATTCGTGTTACTGAAGGCGATTTCCACTGTTTCGGTGTTATTGACGGGCTGGCCGGGCGTCCACCCGGTCGGGTCGGTTACGCTGAACAGGCCGCTGGGGTGGACGTAGGTTGTGTCCAGGCCAATGCTGCTCAGGTCGGCGATCGGCGGCGGCAGGGTGGGTGCAGGTGTCGCAGTTGCCTGGGTTGCGCTGGTTGGTGTGTTGACCCGCAGCAAGGGCAGGATGACGCTGCTGCCCATTGCAATCACCATAACCAGACCCAGAATGACGGTTACTCGTTTAGTCCCAGTATTCATGACTTGTCTCCGGTAGTGATTCTAAAAACGGGCGAATCATACCGCAAAAGATGGCAGATGTTAAGCGGGTAACGGAACATGCGTTACCCAACAGGTAAAGAGTGTCTGGCATGAACCGAGTTATGCAACCCCCAGGGTTTGGGGAATTTGAATACCACAGCAAATAAGCTAAGATAAGCGGGTAATACACACAACGCGAATTAATATGCAAATCATTCGCGGTTGGCGAACTTGAGCATCGTCTTTTAATCACAACCTAAGAGTTCGTTTCTGATTCTCCCTTGATTGCGCTAATTGAATTTTAGAGGAGATGGGACATATGGAAACCCAGATTATTGTCGCGCTGATCTCGTCCTGCCTCGGCGGTGTAATTGTGGCAGTCGTGAATCATCTGCTCACCCGCAGACACGGCGAGGTGGAAGTCCAGAAAATAATAGCGGAAACCAAGCATATTGAGACAATTACGAAAAACATGCTTGAGGAGGCTGAGCGCATACGAGAAGAAAGTTCAAAGGAACTGGAAAAGGTGCATGATGAGATTTCCCTGGCGACACAAACAATCAGCCAGGTGACTACCTTCAAGAATTATAAAGACGCCTTTGGAGAGATGACGCAGTTTATCATCAACTATCTGGAAACCTGTAAAAAGAACAACGAACACGCCCCAACCGTTGATCTAAAACTCATTGCCGTTGCAATGACATTTTCCTGGGAGCATTTTATCAGCACCGATCTAATCGAAATTATCAATGATTATCCAGCGGCATCTTTTAACATCAGCATCGCATTCGTTCATCATCATTATCTGCGGGTGCGCAATGTTGGGTCCACAACCGGTATCAACTGGCCGGACATCTGCGAAAAACGCCTGAAGGATGTGCAGGAGTTTGAGAGAGACTGCAAGGAATCCTTTGGTAACCGTGTGACGTTTGACTACAAGACGTTTCATAACCTGCCACACTGGCACGGCTGGCTGGTCAACAATTCCCAACTTTACCTGGGACGCACAGACTGGACATTCGAAAATCACACACACAAACTGAGGGTCGGCCAGAACCTGTATCGAAGCTTTGACGATACAAATGAACAGGGTGAACAGCGAATCGAGCTATTCAAGAGCTGGCACCGGTACTATTTTGAATACGAACCGTCATTTGAGGAGTATGCCGGTTAGCAATTGGCGGATGTCCCAACGCGAAGCATTACCCGCAGCGGTGAGCCGAGACCCACCGCTGCGAGTTTTTTGCCTCACTCCACTGTGACGCTTTTGGCGAGGTTGCGCGGCTGGTCAACGTCCGCGCCCCGGAATGCGGCGATGTGGTAGGCCAGCAGTTGCAGGGGCAGTACCGAGATAATCGGGCCGAGCAGCGGCGGCACATCCGGCACGTACAGCACATGGTCGGCCTTCTCCGCCAATAGCGTATCGCCTTCGGTGGCGATGGCGATGACCCGGCCACCCCGCGCCCTGGCCTGCTCAATCTGGCTCAACATCTTATCGTAGAGCGCATCTTTGAGGGCGATCACCAGCACCGGCATGTGTTCGTCAATCAGCGCAATCGGGCCGTGCTTCATCTCGCCCGCCGGGTAGCCTTCGGCGTGGATGTAGCTGATTTCCTTGAGCTTGAGCGCCCCTTCCAGCGCAATCGGGTAATTGATGCCGCGCCCCAGGTAGAGGAAGTCGGTATAAGGGTAAAGCTGCTGCGCCAGGTCATGTACCGCCGCGTCATTTTCCAGTGTGCGGCCTACCAGGTCAGGCAGCCGGGCGAGGTCGTGGGTATGCACCCGACGCTGTTCCTGTGTCAGGACGCCGCGCAGTTGGCCTAAGTAGAGTGCCAGCAGGTACTGCGCGACGATGCTTGACGTAAAGGCTTTGGTGGAGGCGACACCGATTTCCGGCCCGGCATTCATGGTGAGATAGCCGTCACTGACGCGCATGGCCTGACTGCCGATGGTATTCACGATGCTCCACAGGACGGCGTGCTTCTCGCGGGCTTCTTCCATCGCCGCCAGGGTATCCACCGTTTCGCCGCTCTGGGTGATTGCCAGCACCGCTGTGCGTTCGTCAATGATCGGATCGCGGTAGCGGTACTCGCTGCCGTAATCCACTTCCACATTCAACCGCGCCAGCTGTTCGATATAGAATTTGCCGACCAGTCCACTGTAGTAGCTGGTGCCGCAGGCTACCGTCACCATCCGGTTGATGCGCCGCGCCTGTTCCGCCGTCAGGTTGAGTTCTGGCAGCAGGACTTCACCATGCTCGAAGTCCACACGCCCGCGAATCGTATCGGTGATACTGCGGGCCTGCTCGAAAATCTCCTTCTGCATGAAGTGTTTGTACTCGCCCTTGGCGGCGTTCACCGGGTCCCAGGGGATGTCGTGGATTTCCGGCGTGATGGATGTGCCGTCCAGCGTTTGCACGGTAGCCTCTTGCGCGGTGATGGTCGCCATCTGGCGGCTTTCCAGGAAGATCATGCGCCGTGTGTGTTCCAGGATGGCCGGGATGTCGGAGGCGATGAAGTTTTCGCCAACGCCCAGCCCGACAGCCACGCCCCCGGCATTGCCGATCCGCACCGCCACCATCCGGTCAGGATGATGCTTGCTCATGACAACAATTGCATGAGCGCCAGTCAGCAGGCTGACGGCCTTCCGGGTCGCTTCGGCCAGGTCGCCGTTCGCGCCATTGTGGGCGAAACGTTCGATTAACTGCACAATCACTTCGGTATCTGTATCGGACTGGAAGCTGATGCCTTCAGCCACCAGTTCCGCCCGCAGTTCGCGATAGTTTTCCACAATGCCATTATGGACGACGACAAAGTCGCCGCCCATGCTGATATGGGGGTGAGCGTTACGTTCTGCCGGGACGCCGTGTGTCGCCCAACGGGTATGCCCGATGCCAATATGCCCGCTGACCGGACTTTCGTACAGACGTTGGCGCAGATTCGCCAGTTTGCCCACGTCGCGCCGAATATGGATTGCGCCGCGGTTGATGACGGCCACGCCAGCCGAATCGTAGCCCCGGTATTCGAGGCGCTGCAGGCCATCCACCACAATCGGCGCAGCATCCTGCGCCCCGATATATCCAACAATACCGCACATTATGAAGAGTCCTCCGTTTTGAATAGATGTAGACACAATCCAGCCACACCGCGCCAGCGCAGCCAGACTGCCAGGAATCGCGCTTGAGCAGCCCTCAAGCCGATACTCTGTCCACTTGCTTCCCGCCTGTCCCAGCAGTTACCCGCTGGATTTCCGGTTCGCTTTAGTTGTAGGAGGAATTGAGACCAGGGACGGTGGAAATGCCCCGGCGGCACCCGCTGATCTTTCGCTTTTCTCCCCGTGTCGGGGATTAGTCTCACCGTGAGGTGAGCAACCGCCACCGCGTCACCCTACACATAGAACATAGGGCCATGCGCTATCTTTCCTCCGGTTGTGTGCGCGGCAGTTCTCCTTTATATAAATTGATATTAACGCCATTATAGATCGAAAAGATGCGTTTTGACCAGCCTGTTATGCGGGAATATAGTCGATTTCAGAAAGAATTTACGGATGTATCCATCTGGCATGGCTATCCGGGGTCGGGATTTTCGCTTGAGCGTTGAAAATGGCGTATCATATGAAGCATGGCAACGGGAAAGCCATAGGTCGAATTCCTGACCAGCATATCTGTGAATTTCACTCCCAGGGACCTGGCGCATCACCTGCAAGATGCGAGTCATGATTATGTTGTGGTCACTGACTACGGGATGAGGACACGCAAGAAACTGACGGCACTGCATATTTGGGAACCATGACAAACTGTTTCCGCTCTGAAATTCATTTTCATTATTTCACATACGCTTATAGGGGGGAATTATGCCAGAACCAGCCGCGATCCACGAGAAGCCCTTAGCAACACCACCGCCAGATCATAAACCGGAGACAATCCATATTTTGATCACCCAATGCCTGCAAAACGCCTTTTTCCTGGCTGAAAAAGGCCGCTTGTGCTTACCGGAATTGACCGTTAAACAAATGCTCGTTGGTGCCAATTCCGATACGGAAGATACATCCCCGGACCCGAATCGCCGCATCTATCCGAAAGACAAACTGCAAAAGGGTCCCTTGTATACATTTCTGGATACACTGATTAGCAATGTTTCTAAGGATCGCGAACTATATGTGCTGCACTTACGGGATTGGCATACGCCCTCACCGCGCTATGATGCTGAACGGCGGCTCTATGGTGGACATTGTGAAGCGGGCACCTGGGAGGCCGAACCACTGGCCGGCTACGAAAAATTCCTGATGCCCTGGGGGAACGACAAAGACCAGGCACAGTTAGCACTATCCTTAAATGGCTATCGCCAGACCAACGAAAATGGCGGAAAAATCATTTACTATGATGTACGTTCCGATTCGGTGTTTGATTTCAAGGAGCCGGTTGCTTCCGAACTTTACGAAGTCTATCAGAGGGCTTTGGCGCAGCGTAAGGAACAAGGGAACAGAGCGGCTAAAATTGATGTGGACGAACAGTGCGGCGATTATTATGCCGATACTTTTCTGGAAGCTATTCTGGATCAGGTGATTAAGGATAAACAACGGAAAAACAGACGCGCAGGCCGCGAAACTTTAGTCTATGTTACGGTGATTGGTGTTTATACCGACATTAAAATAAGGACGTTAATCAACGGCCTTCGCGCCCGTTATGAAACTGATGGGTTGTTGGTTTCCGATGTGTTGACCGCTTCACCGGATATTGAGCGTTCGCTGGCGGCTTATGACTTTTTCGATAAGGTTCTGAACGTTGAAGTGGTTCACAGTCTGACGGAACTACTGCGCCCAATGTTGCCTAATCAAGATGTGATGGTTGATGAAAGTATCATCAAGGGGCTGCCAAATTTCCGAGATTACAAGACCTTTTTCCTGGATAAACAGACGGTCCTGGCCTCGCAAGATAACAAACTGCTGGATTACCTGGAATTGACCCAAAAACGCAGCAGTGAAGTCTATACGCAGATTTACAAAGCAAACTGGTGGTTATTATGGATGGGGCGTCTCTTTCTGTTTGTCGCATTGCTCCTGGTGATTCTTCAGGTGGGCGTGAAAGAAGTTGTGATACCAACCGAGGTTTGGGTGCTGACAGGCGGTTTGTCCATTGCCCAATTGCTGACGAGTTTCTTTCTGATCCCCATGGCGCAAATGCGGAATAATGTCAATGCACTGGTACGGCTGCAAAACTACCTGGAAACCTACAGCACTATATCGTCGCTACTGCGCTTCCATATGACACGCGCCAATCAGTTGAATCCGCAGGATACTGCGCGGTCTACCGAGGAGTTGACCTTAGTCGAAAAGCAAATGACCATCATCCAAAACGCGGCTCAGAAAATGTCGGATACCTTTAGCGATATTCCGGTCAAAGATCCGAATTAACCGATCAGATTGCTATAATCTGGCCTGAACTATGAGCAGGGAACACAGTGAGAGGGAAGCAGCCTATGGCTAACTATCGTATCGTCGTTCGACGCGGCCCCCAACCGAATGCGACCTACGATCTGGATCAGGACGTCATCACGCTGGGACGTGACATCACCAATGAAATCCTCATCAATGACGTAGAGGTTTCGCGCCACCACATGCGTTTTTCGCGCAGCCTCAACGGCTATATGGTGGAAGACCTGGGCAGCACCAACGGCACATTCATTAATGGGCGGCGGCTGACGGGCGCTCAGGAAATCCATTCGGGCGATATGATCGGGTTGGGTGAGACGGTGACGTTGCAGGTGGAAGTTCTGGAATATGCTCGGCCAACCACGCCGGTGCGCCGGATGGCAGCGGATTCACCGGAACTTTCGCAGGAGACGCTTTCGGCGGATGCGATATCACAGGCAGGGTATACGCCTGCCCCCAGCATCCCTCCGGCAAGAGCCTCCGGGGAGGCGCTGCGTATCTTCATCAGCTACCGGAAAACGAACCGGAACCGGGTGGATGCTATTGCCCAGGTGTTGCATGACATGGGGCATACTGTCACGTTTGATCAGGATATTCTTCAGGGGCAGCACTGGTGGAACGTGATTATTGAGCAGATTCACCAGGCCGACCTGATTATCGCCATGCTTTCCCCGGCGTATCTCCAGTCTGAGCCTTGCCACCTGGAATACACTTACGCAGCGGCGTTGAACAAGCGGGTGCTGCCGGTACAGATTGAACCGATCAATTACCGCCAGATGCCGGTGGAATTGCAGAAAATTCAGTTGGTGGATTTTAAGCAGCAGAACAATGGCGCGATTGACCGCCTCAGCACGGCCCTATCGATTCTGCCACCGGCCATGCCGCTGCCCGCTGTGATGCCGCGTGTGCCAGAAGCGCCTATCCCGGAGATCAGCAAACTCAAGGATGAGATTATCAACCTGACGATTCAGATCAGCGCTGACCGGCAGCGGTTGATTGCGATGCGGCTTTACGAGATGATGCGCGGCCAGAACGCTGAAGATGCGACGATGGCGCGGGAACTGCTGGGGGCTATGCTCAAACGCCCGGACATTACATTTTCAACCGGGCAGATGATCCAGGACTGGCTGAATGCCGGACGCCCCTGGTGGAAGCGCCTGGGTGGGTAAGGAAGTCGCCGCCGTATAAATGCTCCCGCCGCAGCGATCAATCTTCCGGCCAGGAAACCAGGGAAACAGTGGACATACTGAACAGGTGTGTTCAGTTAGTTATAGGCACTGGTTCTTCAATACCAGCACCGCGTCATATTCATCCGGCTCACTATCGAGTCGTGGCGTTGGCTAGGAGATTTTAAGAGATTGAGATAAAATACAATTCTAGATTATGCAATCTATTAGTATTTTCTTCGAAGGCATACTTCTTTTCCTTGTACGAAAAGTACGCAAGTTGAGTTGCGTAAGTCTTGATAGTATTCGTAAAAATTTATGAAAGGGAGATTATTTGATGCCTACCTGTGATATTTGCGGCGCAGAAGTCACTTTGAAAGATTACTGCAAGATAGGAATTATGCCTAATCCGATCCAACCCAAAGGCTGGTTTCTACTTGTAAGTAATGAATCTGGAGAGAGCGAAAAAGTATCCGATACAAAACCCGCTGCCACCGAGATTGCCAAAAAACTAGGTGAGATATTTTCTAGGCAGGCAAGTATACGTGAAAGTAAAACCGAGACAGGAGGTCCAGCAAACCTTCCAGGTATGTTTGTCTCCTTGCACGGAAAACTCTATTTCTGCCACGACTGCGTTGCAGCGAATGGGGGGAAAATAACAAAGACAGGTGTTGCTTTTGTTAAGGGGAAAGCGAAGAAAAAAGGCAAGTCATGGTGGCCTTTTTAGTTTGCAGAATAGCTTGATCTATCTGCATCGGACTCATACCATTTTAAAGGTCTACTGATCGCTGTCGAGTAGCACATTTATTGTGTTCATTTTAGACGAGATGGTAACGAGTGAATTATATTAGAGGCGCTCACAACTGATAGTTTCATAGACTATCTGACAAATCAGGCCCTGGCTACAAGATGATTGGTCGAATATTTGCATTTCGCAATGTTGATAATAGGATTCCCCCCATGCAATCCATCCGAGTCGCGTTGATACAACTCTCCTGGTTAGGCAGCATCGCCGCCATGCAAGCAAAGTACTCCACAATGGTCGCAGAGGCGGCAGAACGGGGCGCGGCGCTCGTCTGCCTGCCGGAACTCTCACTCAACCCGTATTTCCCTGGCACGCGGGACAAGAGCGGTTTCCAGTGGGCTGAACGGCTTCCGGGAGGTGTATCGGATCGTTTCTTCAGCCAACTGGCGCAGCAGCATGGCGTGACGCTCGTGGGCAGCCTCTTCGAGTGGGCGGCGGATGGTCACTATTACGACACGGCGACGGTTCACGGCCCGGATGGTCGCTTAATTGGGGCGACGCGCAAAGTGCATATCCCGTCCGGCGTAGGCTACCATGAAACCGACTTCTTCGAGGGCTGGCACGAGTACCCGGTGCTGGATGCCGGAGCGCTGCGGCTGGCCGTACCCACCTGTTACGACCAATGGTTCCCCGAACTGGCGCGGATTTACGCCCTCAATGGTGCGGAGTTCATCTTCTACCCTACCGCTATCGGGAGTGAACCCAACGCCCCGGAAGTTGATTCTCAGCCCGCCTGGGAGACAGTCATGCGCGGCCACGCTATCGCCAACGCCGTGTTCATCGCGGCAGCCAACAGGGTAGGTGAGGAAAACGGTGTGCGCTTCTATGGCAGCAGTTTTGTCTGTGATCCCACCGGGAAAATCCTGGCACAGGCCGGGCGCGACACCACCGAAGTCATCACCGCCGACCTGGATGCGGCTGTATTCAACCAGTGGCGCGACCTGTTCCCGCTGCTGCACCAGCGTCGCCCGGCCACCTACGAGCGTATCGGGGAAACGTGGGACGGCGCACGCCCGGCGTGGCTGGGACATGGCGAATAACCCGACCTGCTCACGCGGCCTGCCCTGGCCTGAATGCAATCCTGGTTTGAATAGGTTATAATTTCATCATAATTGTAGTTGAAGCAAGTGACCAGGAGGCTCCATGCCTGCGATATTGACGAATGACCGCTTTCGTATGGAAGTATCCGTCGCCGGGTACGAATTTCCTGATGAAGGCGCGGATATTTACGATGCGAACTGGCTGCTGATCCGGGTGCGCTTAAAGCTGGTTTATGGCGCATGGACATGGCAGGTCGAGGATGCCGGGGCGCTCACCTGGGAATTGGCTGATGCCGTGCGGTGGTTGCGGGCGCTGGCAGCGGATGAGCATGTCGAACAGGAATGGTGCGGGTTCTCCGAGCCGGACATCCGTTTTGAGACGATTCGGAATACAGAAGGGGAACTGGTAGGGCTCACCATTCAGTTAATGGATGAATTCCAGCCGCCGACTAAAGTGTTGATGCCGCGAGAGAACAACATCGTCACGCTGCGTTTCCACACGCCGCCCGATGTGCTGTTGGCGCTGGCGGATCGACTGGAAAAACAGCTCGTGAAATTCCCGCAGCGCGGCGAACGCCCGGCAATATCCCAGGCACAGCACCCGTAATCCGTCGAATTCTGTACAAGGTAGAACGCTATGCGCCTGGTGACCATCGCGCTCGGCTGGACGGCGGGCATTTTGCTGGCGGCGAATTCCACCAACCGCCCCACATTGATCTGGTTCGGACTGGTGATTCTGGCAGGCACTGCCCTGTGGTTGGCGTGGCCGGATGTCCCCTGGCGGCGCGGGACGCTGGCGCTGCTGGCTTTTACGCTGGGTGGCCTGCGCTTTTCGTTTGTCCCCGTGACCAGTGATATTGCCAACTATAACAACCTGGGCGGCCTGACAATTGAAGGTGTTGTTGCCGCTGAACCGGATACCCGCGATGATCGGATTCAATTCCAGCTTGCTGCTGAAATGATCACACGGGGTGGGCAGACCGTCCCAACAGATGGCCTGGTGCTGGTGCAAGCGCCCCGCGTGACAGCGGTGCGCTATGGAGATCGGGTAACGGCCACGGGACTCCTGAGTCTCCCCGCTGAGTTTGATACATTTTCGTATGCCGACTACCTGGGGCGAAGCGGCGTCTTCAGCATCATGCGGAATGCGGCGGTGGAGACTGTCTCCGGCGGTCATGGCAATCCAATCACCATGGCGCTGCTTGACCTGAAAACGCAGGCCGCCGGTTTGATCGCCCATAGTCTGCCGGAACCAGGGGCTGGACTGCTCACCGGCATTCTTCTGGGGGACGAAAGTGGTATCGCGCCGGAGGTGGCCGATTCCTTCAGCAAAGTGGGCGCGTCGCACATCATTGCCATCAGCGGGTTTAATATGGCGGTCGTCAGCGGCGTGCTGCTGGGTATGCTGGAACGCTTCCGCGCCTCGCGCCGATGGAGCGCGATCATTGCCGTGAGCGTGCTGGTCGCGTATACGCTGTTTGTGGGGGCGAACGCCGCGGTGGTGCGAGCGGCCATTATGAGCAGTATGCTGGTGATCGGCAGCCTGCTACGCCGCAAGACCTATGTTCCGGCGTCGCTGGCCTTCGTCGCCATCCTTATGTCGCTGCAAAACCCTACAGTCCTCTGGGACATCAGTTTTCAGTTGAGTTTTTTCGCTACCTTAGGGCTGGCGTTGTTTGTAGACCCGATTTCGCGTTGGTTTAATGGCCTGTTGGTGCGGGGGTTGGGTCGCGGCGCGGCGACCCGCGTGGGTGATTTTCTGGCTGAACCGCTGGTGGTTACATTGGCGGCTCAGGTAACAACCCTGCCGCTAATTGTGCTGTACTTCGGACGGCTGTCGCTGGTATCGCTGATCGTGAACCTGCTGGTCATCCCAGCACAGTCTTACTTATTCATCTTGGGACTGTTGGCGACCCTTATCGCTTTTCTCGTGCCGCCGCTGGCGCAAATCCTGTACTGGATGACGCTGGTATTGCTGGCATGGACCATTGGCGTCGTGCGCCTTTTCGCTCAGATGCCTTTTGCTGATGTGGAATTTCATGTTGACCCGCGATTGATCGCGCTATTTTTTCTGATAATGATAGGAGGGGCGCTGATGCACGCCACGAAACCAACCAGGGCGCGGCGACTGGCCCGGATGCTGCGCCAGCGGGCTGTTGTGACAACGGCGGCGCTGGTATCGCTGGCAATCGCGCTGCTGATGGTGGTGGCAGCACTTAGCCGACCGGATGGTCAATTGCATGTCTGGTTGCTGGATATGGGACACAGTAACGCCGTGCTGGTACAGACCCCCGGTGGGGCGCATCTACTGATTGATGGCGGGCATTTTCCTTCGCGGTTGCTCACGGCGCTGGGTGACCGTCTGCCATTCAACGACCTGGAAATTGACGTGATGGTTGTCACCCAGCCCGATGAGGCCGATTACGGCGCTCTCCCGGCGGTGCTGGCGCGCTACGATGTGGGCGTTGTGCTGACGAATGGGCAGCCGAATCTCAGCCCAGCGTTCCAGGAGTTGGAGGCAAAACTCGCCACTCGTGAGGTTGTGACGGTTCGTGCCGGGTATACGCTGGAAACCAGTGATGGCGTGCTGCTGGAAGTCCTGCATCCGCAGACGCAGCCCGAACTGGGGGACAGCCTAGATGATTCGGCACTGGTGCTGCGCTTGATATATGGGGATGTGTCGTTCCTCATCCCGGGCGATCTGAGCCGGGAGGGGCAGGCGGTGCTGCTCGAATCCGGGGAGTGGCCGCTGGCGACGGTCTTGCAGCTTCCCCGGCATGGCGCGGTTCGTTCATTGGATGAAGCCTTTCTCAGTGCAGTACAGCCGCAGGTCGTTGTGCTGCAAAATGACCCGGCTAACCGGCGCGGTGACCCGGACGGCGACACGCTCGCCCTGCTGGGGGATACGCTGCTGTTCCGTACCGACGATGAGCGTAACAGATCACACACATTGCATCTGTATACAGACGGCAGCGAACTGTGGGTGGTGAACGAGTGACCCCACGATTGTTTATCGCTTCCGGCATTTTTCACCCGGAATCGGGCGGCCCGGCGACATATCTCTATGAACTGCTGCCGCAACTCCAACAGCGAGGCTGGGACATTCAGGCGCTCTCGTATGGTTCTGGCGTGGTGGATGCCTACCCGTACCCACTGCACCGCATCCCGCGCCGGGCGCTTCCGCTGCGCCAGCTGGATTATGCTATGGCTGCCCGCCCGCTGCTGGCGTGGGCTGATGTAGCATATATCCATACATTAGGGCTGCCGCTAATTGGTCGCCGGGCGCCACGTATTCTCAAAATCGTCGGAGATCAGGCCTGGGAGCGTTCGGTGCGTAGAGGTTGGATAGCGCCCACTACTGACATTGACGCATTCCAGACGACCCGCTATGGTCTGATTGTCAGCACCCAGCAGTCCGCCCGTTCCCGTGAAGTGCGTGGCATGGATGGTGTGGTGGTCCCTAGTGCATACCTCAAGCAGATGGTGGTGGGGTGGGGCGTTGCGCCGGAAAAAGTGCATGTCATCTATAATGCGCTACCACCGGAAGAGAGAGCGAGAGATTCAAACCCCTTATCCGCAACTACTCAATCTACTATTTCGCAGGCTGCTGCCCGCGCCGAATTTGGGTTGGGCGATACGCCTCTACTGCTGACAGCTGCCCGACTGACTCACTGGAAAGGTATCAACCACTTGATTACCGCTCTCTCACGGCTGCCGGATGCCCATCTGCTGGTGGCGGGGGATGGCGAGATGCGCCCGGCGCTTGAAGCCCAGGCGGGGCGGTTGGGCGTAGCAGAGAGAGTGACATTCCTGGGGCGTGTGCCGCGTGACCGGATGCCGCTCTATATGAAAGCCGCCGATTACCTGACACTGTATTCCGGCTACGAAGGGTTATCCCACACATTGCTAGAAAGTCTGCGGGCGGGGACTCCGGTCATCGCCAGCGATAAGGGCGGTAATCCCGAAGTGGTACAACACGGCGTCAACGGCTTGCTCGTGCCGTATGTGGATGTAGACGCGCTGACCGAGGTACTGCGGGAGGCATTCCAGCCGGGTAAACGGGCGGCACTGGCGGCCAACACCGAGGTGGGTATGGAACGTTTCGATTTTGCCACTATGGTCGCGCAGGTGGACGCGCTGCTGCAGGGGTACTTAGCCTGATAGATCGCCGGGTCTCAGTCTTAACAGGAACGGGTCATCGGGGTGCGGGTCAGCGTCAGGCACTTCCTGTACTTCGCCGGTGGTGGTGTTATCCGGGAGGTTTTCGTAGAGCGGTTGCGCCCCGGTGACTGCGACAGAGCGGCTTTGCCCGGTGGCGTGGATATAGGTATGTACCTGAATCGCGTGGTTGGCGTCAATATCAAAGGTAACATCCACCAGTTGTTTGCCAGGCGCATCTGGCGGAATGCCATCTACCACGAATTGACCTAGCGACGTATTGCCGCTTACGGTTTGCGATTCACCCTGGAGCACATGCAGGCGGGCGTGAGTCTGCTGATTCGCCATCGTGGTAAACACTTGCGTGCTCCGAAATGGAATGGTGGTGTTTTTCTCCAGAATGACGGCGATTTTGCCTTCAGCGGTTTCTATGCCCAGGCCATGCCCCATACCATCTAGCAACAGTATGTCTTTGAGCTGACCTTCCAGCACGGCGGCCTGGCGCGCCGCGCCCTGCGCTACAACGGTATCGGGGTCTACATCGCGCAGCGGCGTTTTCTTGAAGAATGCTGTCACTTTTTCGGTAACTCTGGGGGTGCGGGTTGCCAGGCCGACCAGCGCCAGATGAGTGATTCGATCAACTGACATTGTCCCTGATATAGAGGAAATGTATAGGGCGTCCTGGCAGCAGGCAATCGTCCTTTCGGTCAGGTGCGCGGTGAGTTCATCAAACTTCTCTCGTGTGAGTGGGACGCTCAGATGATAGGCACTGCTGCCATCCCCCGCGATAAACGGTACGTCTACACTGGTATGTTTCGCGGTTGAGAGTACTATCTTGGCACGTTCGGCGGCCTCTCGCAGCCGCATCTGTGCCACCAGGTCGCCGCTCAGGTCTACGCCGGTCTGTGCATAGAACTCGGCGATACAGTAGTTGACGATGGCCTCATCGTAGTCTAGTCCGCCCAGTTGGGTATCCCCGTTAACCGAGCGTACTTCATATACGCCATCTCCGATTTCCAGGATCGAAATATCGAATGTGCCGCCGCCTAGATCGTAAACCGCGACCATGCCTTCTTTGATGCCGTAGCCAAAGCAGGCCGCCGTCGGTTCCGCCACGATCCTCAGTACTTCCAACCCGGCCAGTTCGGCGGCCTTTGCCAGCACGTCATGCTGTGCTTCGTCAAAATAGGCAGGAGCAGTGAGTACGACGCCACTTACGGTCTCTCCCAGGTAGGCTTCAGCGTCATCCTTAAGGCTCTTGATGATGTAGGAAGCCAGGAGTGCCGGGTCATATAACTTGCCATCAACCGGCAGTGCTACGTCATAGCCAAACAGGCGCTTGACTTGCAGCACGCACCGTTCCGGGTATTGCAGCGCGAACTTCATGGCAGCTTCGCCCACCAGGATAGACCCATCCAGGCCGATGCCAACGGCGGAAGGAGTAGATGGATAACCGAGGCGGTTGTGGATCACAATTGGTTCGCCCTTTTCAAAAACGGCGCATAATGAATTCGTCGTGCCGAAATCCACACCAAAAAATCTCCCGGATGCCTGAGGAGTGACGTGCTGGTTACGAAGAACAGTCCGCCGCCGCTGTCTCCCGCCAGAGAGCGTTTTCATATAGCTGGCGGCCAAAGTCTTGCGGTGTTCCGTCCAGGCCATCTGTGCCGGCAGCCCATTGGGATTGGCCGGGGCGGCGTAGGCGTGAGATATCGGAATTAATACCGCGATAGCGTTCAGGCCGCGCTTGAGCCTGTCTTTTACAGCAGGAGTTGGTCCCCAACTGAAATCGGCGTACTGGTAACGGCTGATGTTATCAGGAATCTGCGTTTCTCGATCCAGCAGCACTGGAATAATCGGCTTGCTGGCCGTAATCGCCTCGGCAAATTCCCACTGGCACCACTCGGATGCCACTGACTTCGGGGAAAGGGCGTACACAAAGGCATCGCACCCGCGTATCTCCTTGAGCAGGATGGCCTTCCAATCCTGGCCGGGGAGCAGTTCCATATCAAACCAGGGCACATGCTGCTCCGAGCGAAAAATATCAGCCAGAATGTCGATTTTATCGAGGTCGGCATGGGCGTAGCTAATGAAGAGTTTCATAACCCACTGTACGCTATTTTCCAGCGATTTTTACACTATAACGATTCCCATGGGTTTTGTCTACCAGCCTTGCGTACCGGGTTCGCCCTTGAACGGGCCAACAATCTCCGATGTGATCCACCCGCCATAGAAGTTCCCGGCCTGGGGCTGCACCCGCTCATCATCCAGATAACAGGCCTCGACCCGCCCCGGATAAAACGCCACGTAATCTTTGATGGCTTCATATCCGGGTGATGGGTTGGCATACGTCCAGGCGACATTGGCTGACTTCTGCCCGTTGACCCTCAGTGACCAGTAGTGGGCGACGCCCTTGAACTCGCAATAGCTGGTGTGTTGGGTGCGGTCCAGCCATTCTATACGAATGTCTTCTGACGGGATGTAATACGCCGGAGGATGGCTGGTTTCCAATATCCGAACGGCGTGGGTTGTTTCAGCCACAATCTCGCCATTGAAGATGACACGCACACGTCGGGTGGATGGTTCGATTCGCGGTGGGCGCGGGTAATCCCAGACGGATTCCTGGCCGGAGCCAGGTTGGATGGATCGTATGTTCCAAGACATAGCTAAACCTCATACACTTCAAAAAATGGCAGCTATTGGTCTTTCACGCCTATAACAGGCCTTCGGGCAGGCGTCCAGCTTTGAAGGCTGTTACCTGTGAGGCTGTAAAGGGCGGGTCAAACAACTCGGGCGATTCATGGTAGCAGCGAAACAGGTCAGCGATGTAGTGCAGCCTATCCGACAGACGCGACCAATCCACCGCGCCCGTATCTCGTGTGCTGTCGGGTGTAGTGTCTATCTGGTCAAGCAGAGCACGCAGGTCAGGCAGTGTAATCTGCTGGAGTGACGCGGGAAACTCACCCGGCACATCATCCCCCAACCGCAGCAGGATACCGGGAAAACTGATCGTCATCATATACTCGGTAATCACCAGATGCGCCCGCCGCCGCGCCTCAATCACGAGTGCATCCAGCACCTGGTCAAATGGATTGGGCCGGCGGAATAGTCGCAGCAAGAACAGCCGAATCCGCGCCCTCCAGCCCCGATTTGGAAAGAGCGCCTTGACAACCCGCAGCCGGAATGCCTGTTGATCTACGAATGCGGCATCCATTGCTCCCAGGATTTCGGGCTGCAAGCGAGTTTGCTCATGAAAACCGATCTCGATGTTAGCGAACAACAGCAGTTCTGACTGTGTTTTAGGATCGGTTTCAAATAAGGCTCGGTAGTAACTGGCGAAAGCCTGCCGGAGATAGTCTTGCCCACTGGGTGGGTCGCCAGGGCGTAGCTGGTCGCAGAAGTGCGCGATTTTTGCGGAGTCAAACGTCGCGTCATGCAGACAGACCGCACAGAAACCGGCAAATACACGGGCGATTTCCTCATACACTTTCTTATTGCCACGCCCTACCGCGTCACTGGCGCGATCAAACGCTGCCAACGGATTCAACACTTCCGCCAGTGTTTCCTGAATCTCATCCTCCGGGAGAGGAGAGCCGAAAGCCCGGGTTGCTTCTGCGGCGTCCGGTAACGATTGTACTGACGGTGCGGCGCGGAGCAGATTTTCCAGAGTGCGGGCCAGGTCTTCTTTACGGATCGTTTGCCCAGCCTGTTTGGAAGCCCAGGTCGCGAACGTACACCAATTAGCCTGGATACCCGTGCGGGCGGCTATGGCTGCGGCCAATTCGTGGTAACACTGGGTGATCTGCAAATTTCGGATTACCGGGTCAGTAATTGCGGTAATCTGGTCAACTTCGGCAACAGTGGGAACACGGTAAATTTCCGGAAGAGCAGTCATGATTCGTTCGCTTCCACATCATCTGGTACGGATAGCCGGGGTTTACAACCGGGGTGGCAGCCGCCCGACATTATAGCCGAGGTGTGCCAGCGCTTTAGCCGCCGCTTCTGCGATAGTCGTATCGCCTTCGAAACGCCGGGCGTGGTCATCCTGTAAGGGGAGCAGGTATTCTACCGCCCGCCTGTCGCCCAGCTGTTCCAGTGCCAGAATCGCACTGCGCCGTACCAGCACATCTTTTGACCTCAGTGCCTCGACAATCAGGTCAAAGCGGTCGTGTCCGAGCTTTGTCAGCGCATAGGCGGCCCATACTTTGAGCTGGGGGTTATTTTCTTTGAGTAACGGCAGAATGTACGGTACAGCACTGTTATCGCCAATCGCCCCCAGCGCATTCGCCGCCGCCCCACGCACGCCTACATGTTCATCACGCAGGGCATCTATCAGCGGTTCAATTGCCCGTGAGTCCCCCACCCGTCCCAGCAAGTAGGCGATAAACTGGCGCAGTTGCACATCATCACTTTGCAGTAAGCGTATCGCTCCTTCGATGTCGGGTGTTCCGTTTTCTGGGGTGTCATTTGGGGGCAGGGGAGTCGTCATTCGGGGCTATCCCCGTGTCTATTTGTGCTGACCATCGCTCGTAGCCGCGCCGCCGCCGTCGGTTCAGCCAGCACCTGTTCGCAGATCAACATTGCGTGGACATCCAACGCCAGTATAGTTGCCACATCATCCAGGGTTTTGAGGCCGTCGGTGACCATCACCCGGATATGGGAGGGGATCATGGCCCGCAGCCGCGCGATGAGGGTCGGGTCGTAGGTGTCGGTATGGGGGTTGTAGCTGCTCAGGCCGATGACATACGGACTGAGTGATAGGGCGTGCTTGAGTTCATCTTCGTCATGTACCTGGACAATTGCCGTCATTCGGTTGCGGTGTGTAGCGGAAACCAGTGCCCGAAGCTGTCCTGGTTCGAGTATCGTAGCGGAAAGCAGCAGCGCAGAAACCCCGGCGGCGCGTACTTCGACAATCTGGTATTCATCCAGAATATAATCCTCACTGATGACCGGGATGTTTACCGCTCGCGAGACAAGGACGAGATCATCTAGTCCGCCCTCGTAAATTGTCGCATCGGTGAAGAGCGCCACCGCATCCAACCCGGCCTGGGCATAACGCAGTGCCAACCCAACCGGGTCGTAGTTTTCTCCCAACCTGTCAGTTTGTGGGAGCTTGTATCTGATTTGCCCAATCATCATCACGGGTGAATCCTGGCTGACATTACTCAAGACTGGATGAGGCCGTTTTTGCATACTTGCTAACGCCCGCACCGCCTCAATAGGCGTTTTTGCCATCCGTTCCTTTAAGTACTGTCGCTTGGCCGCGATAATTGTTTCGACCTGAGGTTCAAGTTCCTTTGTTGCCATACATCGTCCGCAGCCGACCCCTTACCGGGGAGGGCTGCCGTCCGCTCCTTTACCGTGTTTTGTGTGCAAATGATGGCCTACCACACTATGCTACCACATGCCATCATCCTTAATATGATAACGCGCGTTTTTTAACCTTTCTTATTCTAATGCTTTTCCCGGCTTTTGTGTGGATTTTTGCGCTGGTATCTGGTTTGTCTTTCGTTTAATTGCGGGTCTTGTGCTAAACTAATATCGGTTATTGGGGCTTTCGGGCCGGTGTAATACCCAATTGCAGCCCTTATAATAATGCAGTTGGCCGGATGTGGGCATAAGGCGCATCTCGCTCCAACCGCGTAATCCTTAAGGATATCATGCAGACCAACCCATTAAAGGATAGACCTATTTTGGAACTCTCACACGACCAGGTACGCGATATTGCCGAACTCGCAAAATTGGACTTGACTGAGGTTGAGGTGGCATTATACGCCAAACAGCTTTCCCACATTTTGCAGTACTTCGAGCGTTTGCAGGCCCTGGATACATCCGAGATCGAACCCACTGCTTCGGTACTTCCGCTGAGAAATGTCTTTCGCCTGGATGAGGCCGGTGTGCCACTACCGCCGGAAGCGGTAATCGCCAATGCTGCCGATACTGAGGATAACCAGTTTCGTGTCAGCGCGGTTCTGGGAGATGCCTGACCGCTGGACTTGAGCCACATCTTGTTTTCAGTGTATCGTTGTATCTGATAGGTGAATTGATGGCAAACAAACGCTTATTGATAATCGAAGATGATTATGATGTCGCCGAAATGCTGGTGATGTACTTTATGTCGCATCAGTATGAAGTCCACCACGCGGATTCCGGGGAACTGGGCGTGGAGTTGGCGCGGATGAAATTCCCACAGCTTATCCTGCTGGATGTAATGATGCCGGATATTGATGGTTACGAAACCTGTTTGCGTATCCGCAATATGGCACTCACCAAATACATTCCGATCATCTTTTTGACTCAGCGTGACGAGCGGGCTAACAAGGTGAAAGGGTTGGAACTAGGAGCGGACGACTATGTAACCAAGCCGTTTGATATTGACGAGCTGCGCCTGCGGGTGCAAGCCGCCATCCGCCGCGCTACCCGCGAGAGTCTTCACGAACCGCGTACTGGCCTGCCCACCGGCCCGCTGGTGCAGGAAGAAATCGCCCGCCATCAACTGGTAGATAAACCGTTTCATCTGGTCAACCTGGGATTGAACAACTTTTCGGCCTACAGTGACGTGTATGGTTTTGTCGCGGCGAATGAGGTGTTCGGGTTTGCTGCGCATACGATCCAACAAACCCTGGCCCGGCAAGGTTCGGCCAACGATTTTGTGGGGGTGGTGGACGATCATTTTGTGTTGATAACCTATTCAAGTGATCTTGATAAACTGATTGACACGATCAATGCGCAGTTTACCGAGGGTGTGAAGCCGTTCTACTCGTTTGCGGATATTGAACGCGGCGGCTTGCTGCTGAACGCGGATACCAGCGAGGAACAGTTTTACACACTTATGACGTTGGCACCGCTGGACGCGTTGGTTTAGCCGGCAAGGACAGCCCGTATGGCAATTCGCAAGCCGCGCCTACTGTTTCATGTGACGATTAGTCGCCGGTTGTATCTTCGCCATTTTGTTTGGTCGCTGCTGGCGTCCGTTGCGGCGTTGGCGGCCTTCTTCATTCTGGATTCCCCGGCGGGGCGTAGCGTTGCTGATGCTCAGTTGGGCGACATCGGGCGTGTTGTGAGCCTGATTGGGGCCATGATTTTCGGGCTGCGGGCATTGGTCAACTTGTGGTATGGCCTGCGCCGTGCGACGGAAAGCCTGCGTTTTTATGATCGGGGCTTTATTTGGCGGCGAGGACAAGCGGAACATAAATACAAGTGGTCGCACCTGAACAACTACCGGGAGCGTGGCGGTGGGGTGTATTTGGGCAAAAAGCCGCTGGTTCAGTGGGGTGGCTGCCGCTTCACGATGCTGGATAAGCAGGTTTTTGCTGTAACCGGCAGGTATGGCAACCTGCGCGAGTTCAAGCGGATTATCCGCCGTTACCCGGCGCATGTCACCGGGATTCGAATGGGGCAGGCGCTGCGCCAGGAAGAATCCGTTCGGCTGCATCCCCGGCTGACGATCTGGCCGGGCGGGATTGAAGTGGGTAAGCACGAGGTTCCCTGGTCGGAAGTCGAAGTGAGCCTCAAACGGGGTCGTCTGGTGATTTTCCAGAAGAATGCGAAAGGGCAGTTCAAACGGCTGAAGAGTTACCGTGCCAGCCGGGTTGATAACGTAGGCGGTTTCCTGGAAGTTGCCCGCGCCACGATCCCAACTCACCAGCGCGGACGGTTTTCCAAACGTAAATCATAGTTAGATTATTACCTGTAGGATTTATGATAATATACTGTAAAGTTAATAGTTATAGTGTGGTGTTTTGATATTACTTGCTGTAAGTTGTTCCTTTCCCCGCGTAACCAGGTCGGATTGTGCGGAAACGTCTCTGAAAAGCCGCGTCGAAACTGGTATGGTTTGGGCGGAAAATTAGCCGTAGACACACGTAGCCGATATTGGTATACTATTCACTCTTAGGCAAAACATAAGGGTAATTTAATCATGCGTGTTTCAGCATCTGTCAAACCACGCTGCCCGAAATGTCGTGTCATTAAGCGGCATGGGCGCGTGATGGTCATCTGTGAAAACCCGAAACACAAACAGCGTCAGGGCTAATGCGGCACCTGGAGGATATTCATGGCGCGTATTGAAGGGGTAGATTTACCCCGTGACAAACGAGTAGAAGTGGCTCTGACCTACATCTATGGTATTGGTCGCTCGACAAGCCGGAAAATACTGGATGTATCGGGGGTAAACCCGGATACCCGTGTACGCAATCTCTCGGAAGATGAAGTGCAGCGTCTGCGTGACGCGATTGGCGCTTATACGACCGAAGGTGATTTGCGCCGGACGATTCAGTTAAATATCAAACGGCTTTCGGAAATCGGCAGTTACCGGGGACTGCGGCATCGTCGCAGTTTGCCGGCTCGCGGTCAGCGCACCCGTACCAATGCACGTACCCGGCGCGGCCCGCGTAAGACGGTGCCAGGGCGTGGCCGTCGGCGCGGCGCGACCAAGAAGTAGTGTCGTCCGCCAACAGGCATTGTGGGTTAATCGTATAGTTTCGTACTGAGGATGCGCCCTGTTGAGTTTGGCAGGGCGCGTTTTCCCGCAAGAACACCGCTACCGGTGAAGCATAACTAGGTATAAAGAGGGACTATGGCACGTCAAAAGAAAGCTGCCGGTGGCCGCCGTGCAGCCAAGAAAGTTGTCAAGAACATTCCCTACGGGCAGGCGCATATCCACGCCACCTTTAACAATACAATTGTGTCTATGACCGACCAGTTGGGGAATGTGGTGGCCTGGGCCAGCGCCGGGACATCGGGCTTCAAGGGCAGTCGTAAAAGCACGCCCTACGCAGCTCGTATGGCCGCTCAAACGGCGTCGGAGCAGGCGCAGACGCACGGGATGCAAGAGGTGGACATTTTTGTGAAGGGCCCCGGCCCTGGGCGTGAGGCGGCAATCCGCGCCATTCAGTCCAGCGGCGTGAAAGTGCGTTCGATCACCGATGTGACTCCTGTTCCCCATAACGGGGTGCGTCCCCGCAAGCGCCGTCGTGTTTAAGCGTTCGTTTGGCTGGGCTTGCCTGGCTTATCCATCACGACAGTAGACCCGGAGGATTGAGCATTGGTTCTGAATAATATGGTGCTGCCGCATCGAGTCGAAGGTGAAGCGACCTCGCGTAATTATGGGCGTTTTATCCTGAGTCCGCTAGAAAGTGGCTATGGGTTGACGCTTGGTACGGCCTTGCGTCGTGTACTGCTCTCGTCTCTGCCGGGCACGGCGATCACGAGTATGCGTGTTTCCGATGTTCATCACGAATTTTCCTCGATCCCAGGTGTGCGCGAGGATATGACCCAGCTGATTTTGCAGGTGAAGCAGATTTGCCTGGAAATGGTGGGGAGCGGTGACTTCGCGACACCCCGGCTGCGGCTTGAACACCGCGGTGAAGGGACGGTGACTGCGGCGGACATTATTTGCCCGCCAGAAGTCAATATTGTGAATACCGACCTCTATTTGTTCACGGCGGATTCGCCCGATACGCATTTAGAGATCGAATTTGAGGTGCAGATGGGACGCGGCTACAGCCCGGCGGAAGAGCGCGGGCGCTTGCCGATTGGCGAACTGCCAATTGATGCGATCTTCAGCCCGATTCGCCGGGTGAACTTTGAGGTCGAGAGCGCACGTGTTCACCAGCGCACCAATTACGACAAGTTGATTCTCGAAATCTGGACAGACGGCACAATCCGCCCGGAAGACGCGCTGGCACAGGCGGCCCAGATTCTGATGAAGCATCTCCAGCCGATTGCCGGGGTGCAGGACATTTTCTCAATGCCGATGGAACCATCACCAGTTGAGGAAGAAACACTGCGTCCCCATGCCAATGAGCTGCACGTGCGGCCTATTGAAGAACTTGACCTGAGCGTGCGCGTGTTTAACTCGCTCAAGCGTACTGGCATCACCACTGTTGGCGATGTTCTTGATATGCTTGACCGAGGACCGGATGCGATGCTAGCGATACGCAACTTTGGCGAAAAATCGCTGGACGAGCTGGTTGAGCGGCTGCGCGAAAAAGGCTACATGCCGCAAGAAAATGAAGATGACATAAACAAGGCTGACACCATCAGCACCCAGTAGAGGATGTATCATGCGACATCGTGTGGTTGGTAAAAAATTAGGGCGTGACGGCGCACAGCGCAAGGCACTTCGCCTGAGCCTGACGCTGGCCCTGCTGGAACATGAACGGATTGAGACCACCCGTGCCAAAGCCGATTTTGTGCGTGGTCATGTGGAAAAGCTGATTACGCTGGCGAAGCGTGGGCTGGCTCATGAAGACCCGGCGCGGACAGTTCATGCCCGTCGTATTGCCGCGAGCCGTTTGAACAATGACCGTGAAGTGGTGCAGAAGCTGTTCGATACTCTTGCGCCGCGTTATGAAGAACGGGCCGGTGGCTATACGCGCATCATCAAGGTGGGGCCGCGTAAAGGTGACAACGCCGAAATGGTGCTGCTGGAACTGGTTGACCGCGAAGCCTGAGCCTGAGTATGGCGGTTCGCTGCCGGGCGACACTGGCTTACGATGGCAGCGCCTACCAGGGGTTCCAACGGCAGGCCGGAGATACCCCGACTATTCAAGGGGCGGTTGAGCAGGCGGTTACAGCCGTTACAGGCCAGCGAGTCACAGTTATCGGGGCTGGGCGGACGGACACCGGTGTTCATGCCAGCGGACAAGTGATAGCTTTTACAGTAGATTGGGCACATAGTCTGCCTGATTTGCTAAGAGCGATTAACAGCCAGCTTCCTCCCGATATTGCCTTGCAGGATATTCGGGAGCAGCCGGGATTTCATCCCCGGTATGATGCCATCTCGCGGGAATACCAGTACACTCTGGTACAATGCAAAGAACGTCAGCCGCTTTTGCGCTATCGTGCCTGGCATATCTGGAGCGAACTGGATGCGGAAGCGATGGGGGCGGCAGCTGCACTCTTAGTCGGATGGCATGATTTTGCGGGGTTCGGCCTCGCGCCACAGGGCAGTAAGACGACGACCCGCAACCTGACACGTTCTGAGTGGTCACACTGGGATAATGCACAAGGTGAAGGCGTCATCTGGAAGTACACGGTTGAGGCGAACGCTTTTTTAAAACACATGGTACGGCGCATAGTCGGGTTATTGGTGCAGGTGGGTTTGGGTAAACTGAGCGCCACCGAGCTGAAAACGATTTTAGAGCGGGCGGTATTGTGGGAAGGGCCGGTGGCCCCGCCCCAGGGGTTAGTGCTGACCGCTGTGCGCTACCCGAACGATACAACAAGTAACACCGGGTCTTGAGGCCACATCCATACCGATGGATACCCAAGACTCCGTACTCAAGACTCAGTACTCGTATGAGGTGGGTGAGACGCCCGCCGGAGGATATGAATTGTGGAACAGAAAACTTTCGTAACCAAGCCACTCGAAGTTGAACGCAAATGGTGGATTGTGGACGCGAAGGGGCAGAACCTGGGGCGTCTCGCCACTCAGATCGCGCCAATTTTGCGTGGTAAACACAAGCCGGTTTTTGCACCTAATCAGGATGTGGGTGACTATGTCATCGTCATCAACTGTGCCGAGATCACCGTGACCGGCAATAAGATGGAAGATAAGCACTATTACCGGCATTCGGGCTATCCCGGCGGCCTCAAGTCAATCTCGCTGCGTGATCAGCTTGCCAAACACCCGGAGCGAGTGATTGAAGCGGCGGTAAAAGGGATGCTGCCCAGTAATGCGCTGGGCCGGAATATGCTGAAGAAACTCAAGGTTTACGCCGGAAGCGACCACCCGCACGCGGCACAAAAGCCCGAAGTCTTAAAGGGTTAGGAAGGGTCTGATTCATGTCTGCACAATATTACGAAGGCATTGGCCGCCGTAAGGCCGCTACCGCCCGTGTACGTATTTTCCCAGGTGGCACCGGGCATCTCATGATTAACGATAAAGAAGGTAGTGACTATCTGCCGCGCTCCGGTGATGTGGATATTCTGCTGCAACCGTTGACCGTGCTGGGGCAGGACAAGCATTTCGATGTCTCGGTGCATGTGAACGGTGGTGGTATCTCCGGTCAACGGGATGCGATTCTGCTGGGGCTGGCGCGGGCGCTAATCAAGCTTGACCCGGAAGTGAAACCCCAGTTGAAGGAATTCAAATTCCTCACGCGCGATCCACGTGTGAAGGAACGGAAAAAGCCAGGTCTCAAACGCGCCCGCAAAGCGCCGACCTACACCAAACGTTAATCACGCTTTTTCGATAACACGCAAACAAGGGGCTGTACAACGCCCCTTGTTGTGATTCTGCTCGTTACTTTCCCCACCCAGCCAGGTAAGCGCGGATGGACTGCGTATAGGCAGCATCCAGGTCGCCACCGCGCTGTAACTGCCCGGCCAATTCCAGCATGACAAAGCCATGTATCAGCGCCAGCAGTCCACGCAGAGCGGGCAGGCTGTCTGCTTCTCCGCAAATTTCCGCCATCAACGCCTGAAAGGGTATAACTGCTCTTTCTTGTTCGGCGGGATCTGGTCGTAATTCGGCAATCGTATTGGTGTATGCCAGGCCGTATGTGACCGGATGCTGGTGGGCATACGCCCGGTAGGCATTGGCAATCCCCATGATGCGCAGCGGCGCATCACCCGGGGTATCCAGCAGCGGTGTAATCGCCGCGAAGAGTCCTTTGAAAGTCGTTTCATTGACCGCCCGCAACAGCGCGGTTTTGCTATCCATATAGCGGTATAGCGAAGGAGTTTTGACTCCCAGGATTTTCGCCAACTGGTTGAGAGAAAGGTGTGCCATTCCCTCTGATTCGATCAGTTCGCAGGCGGCGGTCAATATCACCTCACGGTTAATCTGGGCGGGGTAGGGCATGGGGAACTCCTATACATGGTTGAGATGGGTATCTTTGAAGGCTGTAGGGTACTTTAATCCATAACCCAGTACTCGATCCAGCCCGATGTGCGCCAGCCAGACGAGAGCAACCAGTGTGAGGCCGGTTGCTTCCGGTGATGTCACGCCTAACGCCAGCAGGGCAGCGGGGATGATATACGTGTGTACAAGGTTGTATGTGTGGCTGCCCAGACGCGGGTTGGCAAGATAGCCCAGCATCCCCAGATCAGGCGTGAACAGAAGGATAGCGAACAGCAGGCCGTCATAACGCAGGTGGGCATATATCCCGACAGCGCCCAGGAAAACGACCAGACCTTCCAGCCGCAGCAGCAGGGCAGGCAGGCTGGGCAACCGTTGACTGGATGAACCGGATAAGGTGGTGGTAACTTGTGTCATGGGTATACTCCTTAAAGACTAACAGAATTAGCGTTCAAAGCTAATGATATTAGTTTTTGGAGTTTTGTCAAGCCCTGTAGAGATTTCATCTATGCTTGAACTGATTCACATGAAATTTTTATCAATATACGTTAAACTTGATGCGGATTTAGGAAATTCGTAAGAATCTATATATTCTCAAGGGAAGTGTCTATGGAACAAAAGAATTTGGTTAACCTACATTATGCTTATATGACGATGGTGCGACATTGGCACGCCCAATCAGAGCCATATACGGGCGCGGATGCGCTGTTTACGGCATTGGACAATGGGTGGGATATGGATAATGTTGTGACGTATAAGGAATTCTGGCAGGCCGGAATGCGCCGGATCGTTGTTTGCTATTTCACGCTCCAGCGCGATGGTGAAGCCCTCACCATGCCAGTGATCTATAATCCGTACGTCAGTCGTTTGATCCGCACAATGCATGTCGAGACCGTGCGCGTTGAGAACATGGAGAGCAATCGAGCCGACGTTGGCTAACCCGTTTTCCCCTCTTCGGCTGGCACGTTTCCTCGCCACCGCTCAATCAACAACCGACATTTATCTATAGCTGTGTTTGTTTTCCCTGGCGTGATTGGCAGGGGCAAATACTTAGCCACAATAATATTTCAGGACTTATTTCATTTCCCGCAAAGTGCCCCTCTCTCTGACATCTGCCTGACGGATGCCACGATCATAAAAAAGGGGCTTCGATACACCCCTTGTCCAGGTTCTCCATAATTTTTAGAATTATCACGTCTATGGAGTAACATCCAGTGCTGAAACGGTGACTTGCGGCAGAATGGCCTGGGCGTCATCGAGTGTGGCGAACTCGCTGCCAAGCTGTGTGGCAGTGTACATAGCGGCGGCTCCCCCGAGTTCGAGTGCTTTAGCTGACGAATACCGCTTCGACCATGCTGTGAGGAAGCCGGCCAAGAGAGCATCCTCAACGCCATCTTGTGTGCCATTTTCGCCTTCAGCAATATCCACACGCCAAGCGCCTTCCGCTGTGACTAATACCGCTGCCAGCGGGGTCGTCATATCCTGCAAAGTTGTTGTGATAACCTGTTGCACTCCGTCTTCACGGAGTTTCTGGCTGCAAAAGAGGATATCTTCCGGCGTGCGAATAGGGTGGTTGAACAGGGCTTCCATCTCATTCTGAGTCAGGGCTACCACATCCGGCCCGGCTTCCAACGCTTGCGAAGTCCGATCAGTATTGCGCCCGCCCAGCACGACCACTGCCCCGGCCTCGTGTGCAGACTGGGAAAGCATAGCGTAGGTATTGGTGGGAGCATCGGCAGGCAGACTGCCCGCCAGCATGAGGACATCATCCGGCTGGATCACTTCAAGTAGCTTGGCGCGGATTGCCTGAATGTTCTCAGCAGTACAACCCTCACCTTCTTCAATGAGGTGGGTTTCGGTCTTATTGCCTGTATCCACGATTGTGACATTGCTGCGGGTGCGTCCCGCTTTAGTGACGATCTCCACCGGGAAGCCTTCTTCGGTAATCAGAGCTTGGTAAGCCTTGCCGGTAGGGTCATCCCCCAGCATAATCACGGCTGTTGTGCTGCAACCCAGTCGGCGAAGCGCCCGCGTGATGTTCACGCCACGTCCTGCCGGGTCCAGGCGCGTTGTCTCTGTTGTGCGGTTATGATACCCTATGGAGAGGTAGTGCGTGAGCAGTGTGCGATCCAATGATGGATTTAAAGTCAGGGTGATAATCTTGATTCCCATTTGGTCTGCCTCCTGAAAACTTCTCTGTTCGTTCGTCTCTATGAAAGGTTGCTGATGTATTGGCACGAAGCCACTGAAACGCTGTTGAAAACGCTCGTTGAACAACCTCGCCTTGGGTTAATTACAGATATGGACGGCACAATCAGCCCGATTGTCCCTGTCCCAGATGCCGCCCAGGTTACGCCATACAGCAGAGCGATGCTTCAGGCGTTACAGCCGCACTTGGCACTCGTCGCGGTGGTTTCTGGCCGGGCGGTAGCCGATGTGCGCCAGCGTGTCGGGCTGCCGGACCTGGTATACGCCGGTAATCACGGGCTGGAACGCTGGGCTGATAACCAGGTCGTGCCGGTGCTGGAAGCCACCCAATTTCGTCCGGCACTGGAGGCGTCATTAGCGGCCATCACGCCACACCTGCTGCCGGGAATGCGCCTGGAAGACAAAGGTGTTACTCTCTCAATTCATTACCGCCAGACCACCGACCCTCAGGCCGCAGCAACTGTTTTCAGGCCCTTGCTGGAAGCCACCGCCGCTCAACATGGTCTCAAACTGTTTCAGGGGCGGATGGTATTTGAACTGCGCCCGCCGCTGCATATCCACAAAGGTACGATTTTGCGCCAGTTCGTCACCGAATACCGCCTTTCCGCCGCCGTCTACCTGGGCGATGACACTACCGACGTCGATGCCCTGCAAATGGCCCGTGAGTTACGCGAACAAAATGCGTGTTATGCGCTCGGCGTGGGCGTGGAGTCCGATGGAGTCCCCACCGCCGTGCTGGAAACCGCCGACTTGCTGGCCGCCGGTGTGCCGGGCATCGAAGCCTTTTTGTCCTGGCTGGTGAACGCATCCAGGGCATCCTGAACCTGATTGGCGAACCACTGTTTCGTGCCACCCATCTCTACATGCTGACGCATCGCTTCGCTGCGCCCCCGCCGTTCATCAGTAGGCATCATGAGCGCGTTGTGCAGCGCCTCCGCCGTGCTGTGAATATCGAAGGGAGACACGACCAGGGCATGTTCTCCTAACTCGTAGTACACTCCTGCATATTCCGAAAGCACCAGCACCCCATCATGCTGGTTGACTAATGCGCCTTCTTTGGCTACCAGGTTCATGCCATCCGCAATCGGGTTGACAAGCAGCACGTCATAGAGCTGTAATGCGGCCAGCGCCCGCCGGTAGTTGTCGCCAATGATAATCCGTACAGGCTCCCAGAAACCGCTGCCGTAGTCGGCATTTATCATGCCTGCTTCGGCCATAATTTCGCGCAGGTAATTCTGGTATTCATCCACCTCCATGCGCGAAGGGACGAGCAGCGCCAGCATTTGCACCTGTCCCCGGTGCTCCGGGTAACGTTCCAGCAGGGCGCGGTAGGCCAGCAGCCCACGCAGAATGTTCTTGCTCGGTTCGACCCGGTCCGTCCGCAGGATAAGCTGGCGGTTATCGGCAAAGTTCACGATTTGCGATTTGAACATGCGGGTTTCCGGGTCTTCCAGCAGTTCGCGTACCCGGTCAACTTCAATCGAAATCGGATAGGTTTTGGCCTCGACCACACGCCCCTGATAGTCAATCGAATCACGACTGCCGCGCGAATGGGCGTGCTGGATATAGAAGCGGCAGGTTTGCACAAAGTTGAAGGCATCGCTGCGCGTCTGGAAGCCGACCCGGTCAGCGGCCAGCAGACTGGTGAGAATCGTCGTCCGCATCAGTTCAGGCAGCATCCGCCAGGCATCTGGCCCCGGCCAGGGGATATGGATGAACGGCTGGATCTGCACCTGCTCGCCCAGACGTTCTCGCAGAAAATGTGGTACCAGGTACAGGTGGTAATCCTGCGGAAAGACGATTACGGGGCGGTCTGACCCTTCAACCGTATCGGCGATAGTATCTGCGAACTGCCGGTTGATGGCGAGATAACCGTTTTCCCAGGCATCCCAGGTGTCCTGCGTAATGACCGGATTACGCGGCGTATCCCATAGTTGGTGCTGAATAAACCAGAGCAGCGGGTTGCTGATGGTGTTGTAGTATTGTTCGTAGCTGTCGGCGGCGGGTTGGATGAGTCGTAGCTTCATATCCTGTACGGTCTGTACCGTATCACCTTGCCGCTGCGCCCAATGATGATCGTCCGGGGTGAGCGCCGCCGCCACCCACAGGACATCATGGTTCTGTGCTAAGGCACTGAGGGCCGTCACCAACCCACCTGCGCCGCGTTTAATAGAAAAGGTACTGTCGGCCTGCTCAGTAAAAGTGAATGGGCCGCGATTAGAGGCGATGACAATCAACGGTGTGGATGGATCATTCGAGGGATGTATGCTGGATACACCGGTCTGCGGGATCATATGTGTCTCCCCTTGCTTTTTTGCTTGCTGGTGATGTGTTACGGTGATGATAATTACTTTCTGTTAATTTCAGGCGGATATGGTTCTGCACGAGTGCTAAAGCAGTAAAGCAAAGCCATCTGCTCCCCAACATCGCTATTATAACAGACAATGCTGGGTGCAGATTTAGAGAGTATTATATCTATATAAGAAACATGGTTGGCGATGGGTGATACACGCCCCAGTACAGTTAGCGCGTATATGACCCGTCATTGAAGATGCCGGTGGGGTGGCAGCCCCGGTTGGCGGCGCGGGCTTCATCTTCCAGCCGTTTGAAGTTGTCAAACTGGGCGGTATCGGGTGGATACGAGACGACTTCGGCGTATCCCTGTTCGACCAGTGCCCTGTTCACGAACAAATCCCCCACATATACATAGCGCAACAGCCGCCCGTACTGGTCGGTTTCGCTGACATCCTTGACCAGCCGCACCGTTTGCCCCTGCACGAACAGGGTGTTGGCCTGCCGTGCCTCGCTGTAACAGGCCTCGTCGCGTTCTGGCGTGTTCATGCCGATGTAGCGCACGCGGTAGGTCTGGCCGTTCATGCTGATATCAATCGTGTCGCCGTCAATGATCTGTGTGACGGTGGCTGTCTCGCCGCCGCTGGGTACGTCGCCTCCGGTTGTGACGCCGGGCAGGGGGGTGGCGGATGGGTCAAAGCCAAAGGTACAGGCCGCCAGAGATGCGACCAGGAACAGGAATAGCGCCAGGTGTGCGGGTTTCATGGATGTCGGTTTCCTTGGGGCTGATGTCTTATTCTATATGTGCCGGAACAGGCACTACTATACCAGCGGGAAGGGTGGTTGTCAGCTACTGACTGTCTGTGTTGTCGGGGGTACGTATCGTAGCTATAAAAACGGCAGGTCGCTACGAATCCCCCGGCGTGGGGACTCCAATAGTCTGCACAGCCCCGGTCACCATATCAAAAAGGACATAGATAATAGTGTAATTTCCCTCTATAGGTAGGATAAAGTGACACTCATAAAAAGTTGCTTCTTCACAGAATCGCGGGGCGGGGCAATTGTTGAGTGCTTCCTCTAAATCTCTGCCGCAATCCCCGGCACTCCAGTTTGACTCCAAGCCGCCTAGCTGCGCTATAACGTCCGTGTATGTCGTTTGGTCTTCTGGAAACAACTCTCCGATGATTTTGTTCAGAGCTATAGCGTTTTGCCCTGAAGCCTGAGTACAGAAGTCATGGGCGGACAGGATGGGGACCGTTTCGCAGACGTTACTCACTTCCTGTGGTGTATACGTCGGCCATACTGGGGGCTTGATAACTTCTCGGCTGATCCAGATGCTTATCAGGGGTGGAGCTACACATAAGATTAAAATGAATACAAACAAGATTAGCCATGATGATGGACGGGGTTTTGTTTTCATTCTGTCCTCTACATATTAGCTGTGTATCCCTGCTACCGTCTACCAGCTGTCGGATTCATGCAATTCTTGCTCGGTCTTAAATCGATAACAAAATATGTTCCCTTCAAGATGCTGAGTGTGATATCGATGGTCAAGCGGTTCGCCGTTGGTTGGAATGTTTGGGGTATAAATGTAGCCTCTTGCTCCGTAAGGTTCTTGCCGGGCTGGTTCTATTTGGACAATGAACATATCCGGCATATTGCCCCATGCTCTGTAAGCGATATGCGGTTCACCATCAGTTGTCGTAAAACCGACTACAGGAGATTGATCTGAGAATTGCCTCAACCAGGTCTCATGCTGGCTCTCTATACTTTGGTAAACCGTGTCATCGGTTGTACAGAAACGATCCTGCGACCTGAGGGCAATCCATCCGAGATAGCAACCAAGTGTGATAGCAACGACTACCAATAAAGACTTGATTATGCGCCGCACTATCCTCATATGCGTCCCGCTTGAAGCACTTTTTCATCTATTGTCGTTAGGATTGTCCTGATATTTTCGATAGAGACATAGGCCTCTGAATCCGATTCATCCATCATGTTGATAAATATGATGGTGTCATCATATCGTAAAAGAATCTTGCAATTTTCTCCCCAGTCTAGCGTTTGGCACGCTATATGAGCATTATCAGCATTTGGTGCTGATGGGAGAGTATCTATGGTCTGCCAATTGGATGAAGCGTTATCCCAAAATGCCCATATTTCATGACCGGGGTACCTTTCGGAGGCTATTTGCTCGGATGCAAATCTTATAACATCCTGTTGGACAAATTCATCACGGTTGCCAATATTTCGGATTATCCTACCTATGGAACCTCTGACCCCATCCGATTCTCTCCGCAAATCAGAGATAGTCCTCCGATCAGGTTCGTGAGGGCTACCCTGCCATTCCTCTCCGAGCAAGCTCGAAAAGTCCAACAAATATGAATCGCTTATATCGGGTATAGGGGCATTTATGATGGCTGGCAATCGGATAGCGTATACGCCTATAAGAACCAAGATAGGACATAGAATATTCAGCCAAATGAGAACAGCAAGCGTTTTTGCCGTTTTGGATGACAGTGTGGACAGAAGATACTTGGCCATGTGTTTCAGTTTGCCCATAACCGTTTATACACGCACGTACCCCTAAATTGCTTAAAGCAAGTTGAGTGCTGGCTATACTCCTCTTCACCGCCTGCCAGCCGTTGGGGTTGCGCATAGTATAGCGCGGGCGGTTTGTGGTATGCTCGTACTTCGATAGTTTGCTGGAGTGGGGTTGAGCTATGCTGCGCCGTTTCCTTTACCTGTTACTGCTATTCAGCGCGTCTTGCGGGGCATTGAGCGCCCCCTCACCGACGCCGACAGACACACCGACGCATACGCCAACGGTGACACTGACTCCGAGTCCGACACTTTCCCCGACTCCATTGCCACCGACGGACACGCCGACGGTGACGCCCACCGCTACTGACACGCCGACGAACACGCCACCACCGACGATTACGCCGACGCCGTTCAATACGCCGGAGCCAACTGTCGGCTTCGTGTTCGACAACTGGCAGCTTTCTGACGTGCCATCTGATATGGCGCAGCGGTTAGCAGGGGCGTCGTATATCGCCTTCATCAACCAGAATGACCGCGACGGGGTTGGCGACGTACGCACGCCGCAGCCCGCCACCAACGTCGAAACACTGTACTACATGCCACCGACCAATTCTGCCGGGCGTGTCGCTATTTTGCAGTTGCCGTCCTCTACCGAAAATGAGGTGTATATCTCCGATTCTGGCACATCTATCGCCTACTTTTTGCGTGATTCGGGCGGTCAGAAGACCGGGTTGTATGTGCTTGACCTGATAACCGGGATCAGTGGCCGGATTCTGCCAGTGAACTCGCTGATACAGCGCGGGCGGGTGAGCGAACCGGCCTGGTCGCCTGACGGGGCACGGATGGCGATGGCGCTGGCAACCGGCTACGACATGGATATCTTCCTGGCAGGGAAGGATGGCACTGGGTTGAGCAACCTCACCCAGAGTGGCGCCTATGAGTTCTGGCCGTCATGGTCGCCGGATGGGCGCTTCATCGCCTTTGTCTCTGACCGGCTGCGCTGCCCAAGCTGGATTCCGGGGGATGCAGATGCCTGCGACGGCAACACCCAGCCACCGCCCAATGGAGGGAACGTGTACGTTGTGGAAGTCGCTACCGGGCAGACGACGCTGCTTTCTGACCAGTGGGTGACAGAGCCGCCGCGCTGGTTGAATAACGCGGTGGTCACGTTCGCCAGCGGAGACCCAACCCTGGGTGACCCGGAACGCACCATCTGGTTTGCCGATGCCACGACGGGACAGGCGCGGCAGGTACGCCTAACGGATGGTTCGGACGGGCCGATTCGTCTCTCGGAAGCCTGGCTGCCGGATGGGAGCGCGGTGCTGTACCAAAGTGCGGGGACGACCAGTGAGTTGATCCTGGCGAACGCTAACGGCGCGGCACTGGCGGTGAATACTGACCTGCTGTTCCCACGTTTCGGTATGGCAGCGGCCTGGTCGCCGGACGGTTCACGGGTGGCGATTGGCGGAGTGAACGGCCAGTGCCCTTACGGCATCACTGTGCTGGACATCAATCTGAATTTTGTCGCCAGGGGGACACCACCGCCCAGCATGTGCGACCCATCATATTCACCGGATGGCCGTTTCCTGGTCTTTACCGGCGTGAACCCCAGCATAGATGGACGAGTAGACGTGTATGTCGCTGGGGCGAATGGCTTCGGCGCGGTCAACATGACCGGCGGATTACGCGGCACAATCACACTGCTAGGCTGGATTGGCGGGTAAGCTTACCCTGAACGGAAAACGTACCCTACGCCCGGCTGCGTGTGAATGTAACGCGGGCTATCGGGCGTGGGTTCGAGCTTCTTGCGTAAACGGCTGACATTTACCCACAGGTACTGTGTTTCGCCCTGGTATTCCGGCCCCCAGACCTTTTCAAGGAGCTGCTTATGCGTCAAGACCTGCCCCTGGTTGACAGCCAGGGTATGCAGCAGGTCGTACTCGATGCGCGTGAGTTCCAACGGAGCATTATTCAGGTAGACCTCGCGCCGGGCGAAATCCACAAATAAGTTGCCCAGGTCAAGTGGTTCGCGGGTGCGGTCGGGGATACGCCGCCGCTTGAAGATGACATTAACTCGTGCCATAAGTTCGTCGTCACCCACCGAATCATCTATATAGTCATCGGCGCCGAGCAGCAGCGCCCGTACCTTTTCCGGGTCTGATGGATCATCGGCCAGCAGAATGATCGGTACTTCAGTACGCTTGCACAGCCGTTCGCAAATATCCAGGCCATTCGCATCCGGTAAGTTGACATCCAGCAGAATCAGGTCAAGGCGCACGGTGTTCACGTCACGCAGGGCTTCTTCACCGGATTCAAAGGGAATCAGTTCATACCCCTGGTCGTCCAACTGATCCACCAGGCGGTTGAGCAAGCTTGATTGTTTGCCCACTACCATGATCGTTTGTGGTTGGCGGTCTGTCACGCGCCGTCCGCCTGTGACGCGTTCCGGCGTGCGCGGCTGTGCATCAGGCACCGCCGGAGCAGCTACCGGCACTGGCGGAGTCATTTGAGCAGGGACTGGACGCGGTGAATGAACAAAGACAGGCTCCCCGGCCACCACTGGCAATGACAGGGTAAATGTCGTGCCTTTGCCGAGTTCACTTTCCACCCAGATATTGCCCCCATGCCGCCGGATAATCTGGCGTGTCAGATAGAGACCCAGCCCCGCGCCCTCCTCCGTGGCATTGTTACTGGCCTGATAAAACGGCTCAAAAATCCTTTCCAGTTCTTCGGTGGGAATCCCCATGCCCTGGTCACGAATAATGATGCGTACTTCGTCGCTGCCCTGTCTTTCAATGTTCAAATGTATCGGGGCGCCACTGGACGAAAACTTGAAGGCATTATGCAGGATGTTCGCCAGAGCCTGTTCCAGCCGCAGGTCATCGAACTCGACGAGCGGCAGCCGTGCCGGGGCTTCTACATGTACCTGGCGGCGCTGGTCTCCAAACAGGCGCGACTCCAGTACGTGCTGTACCAGGTCGTACAGGTCGGCCTCTTCGCGGCTGAGGGATAACCCGGCGATTTCCAGGTGATACATTTCGAGGAAGTTATCCCACAGCCGGCCCAAGTCTTCCACACTTTCTTCGATCTGGCGTAAAAAGCGCGAACGTTCGCGGTGCGTGAAGCGGCTGTGCTGCTCATTGAGAGTTGTAATCAGGCCGCGCACCTGGGCATACGGCACGCGAATCCGCTCCGACATTTTATCCAAGAGGAGCGCCTGCATACTGAACATGCTCTTGAAGCGGGTATTGCTCCGAATAATGCCGGCCCAGGCCGATGCTGCGCCCGCTATGCCGGGGATGTGCGTGAACTCAATGTGTAAGTCACGGTCGGGGTTGGTGAGCGTGATTTCGACAATCGGGTAATCATCACTACCCTGGGGATGTCCGGCTAGCACCCGGTCAATCGCGTCCTTGAGTTGGGACTGTACCCAATCTGCATCTTCCGCCTGTACCGCGATTGCTTTCAGCAGCGTATCGGAGTCTTTATCCAGCACTTCCGAAGGGTTGATGCCAGTAAGTTCGGTGAACTGGGGGTTGCAGAAAACAACATGCCCGCCATCATCCACGAAGAAGAAGCCTTCGGAAATACTGCGCAGCATGGTTTCAAGCTGATTGCTCTTTTCAACCGTTCGGGCGATGAGTGTGCTGCGTTCCAGTGCCTGACCGGCAGCGTGGGCCAGGCTCACGATAAGCAGTTTGGCGTCTTCGGCGCTATACTGGCGACTGTTAGTCACGCTGGCGATAATCCCGCCGCTGAATCGGGCGGCATCCACAATTGGCACAACCGTCAACTGCTGCCCGTTGAGCGCGGAGAACAATCCGCGCAGTGGGTCGTTCTTGCCCATCCCCAGGTAGACGCTGATCGGCTGGAAGTGATTGTCATCCAGCAGCTTAATGAATTCGTCAATCTTGCCCGCCGCTTCCAGTTCTCGAAAAACCTGGATAGCCTGTTCACTGCTGCCCTGGGTAAGCGTCCCCGGCGCTTCAATGTTATTGTCGTACATCCACACCAGCGCATTCCCAACATTGGGGATGTCTTCAACCAGCTCGCGCAGGTTCTGGGCAATATCCACGAAGGAATGCAGGTTGATAAAACGCTGCCAAGCACGGATGAGATGCTGGCTCGATTGGGCGCTGATCCGCTGGCTATGATAGTGACGGGCATTGTGCAGGGCGAGTGTGAACTGTGACGCGAACAACTCATAGATCAGGAGGTCGTCATGGCTGAGCGGGTGCTGGGATGTGCCAAATACCGCCATCGCGCCAAATTTATGCTCCTGGTAATTTAGCGGGACAATAATCGCCGATTCGGGTGTTGGCAGTACCGGAATTGGGGTGTAGTGCGGGTCAGCCACAATATTGCGGAAAACCTGCACGATACCGCTTTGAATCACGCGGCGAAAGGGGTCATAGTCTTTGAGGGTGATCTGGCTTTCATACAGGCCGCTGTTCACCGCCGCGCCCTCACGCCCGGCATACAACTGATAACTGTCGCCTTCTCCCAGAATGATCGCCAGACCATATAATTTGAAGGTGGTACTGGCGAGATCAATCGAATCATGAATCAGTTCAAGCGGTTCGGTGGCGCTGTGCAGCCGCCGCGCCACAACAGTAATCGCCTGCAAGTTCTGGTTGCGCTGGGCAAGCGTCTGGTTATGGCGGCGCTGTCGTAGAATCAGACGCAACCGCCGTTCCAATTCGTCACCAGGGATCTCCGGTAGGAGTACATCATCAGCGCCCGATTCCATCAAATCGGTCTGGTAGGCCGGGTCGGTTGATTGAGAGAACACAAGCACTGGCACCAATGGGACGCGTCGCTTGATTTCTTTGACAACACTCAGGATTTCATTGGCAAAAACGGTATCCACCAGGAGGATGAGTTCATAGCGGTTATCGCGCAGCGCTTCCATCGCCTGGCCGGGTTCATGGATAGTATGGATGCGATATATGGTGTTGTTCAACGTAGCGGTCAGCCTGTCGCCATCGTCACTCACGAATAACAGTTCAGTGGGTTGCACTGCCATCAATCCATCTTACCTTAGTCTACTTAGTCTACTGAGCGGAATGGGTTTCGTCGTGCAGCAACCTGCATCAAGAGTGCAGGTAGGGCGCTCACCATACGAAACGTCTTTACATAATTTAGATTCTACCAGGATTACACTGTATGACAACTTGTCTGCTGCCGCAATTGCGTACCACCCAAAATGGCCGATTCTAACGGAATTGATAGACCTGACTGAGTGAGGGCAGAGGGCAAATCGTTTACATTAATTACGGACAAAACATACCCCGCCATTACCAGGTACGCAGGTGATAGATTGCCAGAAGACACGTGAAATGTCTTTCATCCGGGGGATTCTACTAACCGGCAACCGCATATACCCTAATTCTAAAGTGATTTCCCAACCTGCACCTCTTCTGACCGCAGTGGATAGGGGAAAGGACACACTTCCCTACGTGATTGTCGATTCCTGTAGGTTTGTGCAGCTATTCTGGAAAAGACTTGGTATAATTACGGTTTGTTAAGCTGATTCAGCCGTCGGTGTATCTTATACTCAAGCAGTGACCCCTGGTTGATAAGCGTCGGCGGGCATAAATGCGGATGTGTACGTAGCACGCGGGGCGACCCTACGTAAACAGCCACCAACCAACATACAGGCACAGCTAACTGAGGTTTGTTCGGCATACTCCAAGCTCTGTTTAGTTTTTTTGTGTCATTAAGAAGGTGCTTGATGAATCACATGATTCAGAATCGCTATCAGGTTGAAACAACCATTGGCAGTGGGGGAATGGGGACAGTCTATCGCTGCCTGGACACCCAGACCAATGAAAAGGTCGCGCTGAAAGAACTGAACCGGGAAGCCGTCAGGCAAGATCCGGCGCTGCTTGAGCGTTTTGCCCGTGAAGGCGAGGCACTCAAGTTGGTGGCACATCCGAATATTGTGCAGGTGAAGGGGACATTTACGGAAAATGACACACACTATCTCGTAATGGAATATGTCCCCGGCGGTTCACTCAAGGACCTGGTCGAGCGCGAGGAACCGATTTCTATCAAACGTGTTCTCGAAATCAGTCTGGGTATCTGTGACGCGCTCACCCGCGCCCATTACATGGGCATTGTGCATCGGGATATTAAGCCGGCAAATGTGCTGATTGACCTGGATGGCTCACCACGACTGACTGACTTCGGCATCGCGCTCATGGTGGATCGAGAAACCATCACCAAGACGGATTCAGTCGTTGGCACCCTGGAATATATTCCCCCGGAGATTCTAAAAGGCGAACCAACCGATTTGGGTGCGGATATGTGGTCACTGGGTGTACTGATCTACGAAATGCTCACCAGTCAGCGCCCCTTCATTAGCGATGGCAGTATGGCTGCGACCATGATGGCGATCATCAGCCAGCCTGTGCCGGATTTACATAAGCTGCGCCCGGAAACGCCCGATGAACTAGTGAATCTTGTCATGCGCCTGCTGGATAAAGACCATACGCAGCGCCCGGCTCAGATACGCCAGATTGGGCTGGAGATTGACACATTACTGCGAGCTTTGCACGGCCACAAGAATCTGGCGGCGGCGCGTTTTGCTGAAAACGATTCCCTGCTGCTGCCGCACCAGCAGGATAACCTGCCGGAAGGCTGCGAGAACATTACCGGTCGTGACCGCGAACTAGAGGTTATCAACGATCTGTTTAACCAGCGCGATAAACGCCTGATTACCATCGTTGGCCCGGTAGAAACCGGTAAGACCGCGCTGGCACTGGCGGCAGCTTCTCATGAAAAAGCGCGTTTCCCGCACGGGACCTGGTTTGTGGAGTTAGGGGCCTGCAAAACGGTGAGTGATGCCGTAGCCGCTATTTCCGCCGTGGTCAATCTCCCTCAGAAAAACGTGATTTCCTTGCAGGCGCTCCAGGATTTTTTGAAGTATAAGACGCTGCTGCTTGTATTAGATCACTGCCAGCAGATTGAGATGATTGACAAGATTATCCAACGTATATTGGATTCTGCCCCTGGTGTGCGGTGTATTGTCACGTCCCGCCAGGCGCTTGACCTGCCGGATGAAACCGTGTTGGACCCTGGCTATGTCAAACGCAAGGAGGCCACGCAAATTCTACAAACCGGCATTGAGGGGTTTAAACGTTACAAGAATGTCCTGACGGAGCGCGAATATCAATTCGTCCGGGCGCAGGTAGATAGTGGCGTGTTGCACCCGACTGACGAATTCATCGAACTCATACGTGCCAGCAAGCGCGAGTCCTTGAAGCGCCACCTGGTTTACCGGGGTTTCGCGGTATTTCTATCAAGTATCCTTATTGTAATCTCCGGTATTCTGGCGAATGTTTTTCAGGTCAGTGGTTCGGGCGGAATCTCGGAAAATTTGGCCGCGAACTTGATTGTTGATTTAGTTGTGGGCATCATCATAAATGAGAGCGCTACCATATTCCTGACAATCCTGGAACACAGGGGTTATGCCTACTGGAAACGATTCAGGGGGGTTCTGCTGTCGATGGGTTTCAGCACCGGCATTTTTATCGCGCTGTTGCGCCTACTGGGTATTGGCGCATTTTCTAATGTGTTATCAGCTTTTATCATGGGGGCTATGGTAGGCACGGGGTTGGGTGGGATATTGTTCTTCTCGGTTCCTCGCCATCGCCACCGTACATGGTGGCAGCAGTTAGGCCGCAGTTTTATTGTAGGGCTGTTGGCAGGGGTCGGACTGGCGGGTCTGGTTGTGTCTGTGTCAAGTATACAGGGTGAATCGATGCTCACTGTGGAAGATGTCCGTTTGCTGTGGTTCCAAATACCGATTTCGAGTATCGCAATCACATTGGCTTTTTCGCTGGGTATTGAAATCAGCAATCGGATGCTTTTAGGTCCACCAGCGTCCCCGGAATCATAGCCTATCAGCGGGGAATTACCGGGAGATTATTTATGACCATTGTGTGATATGGGTCATTAAAATAACAAAATTGCCGGACATCCTGCAAAAAATCTGCAAAGACCGCTTGCCCATAATCCCATTTTGTATATACCATAAAGTAGCCGCAGGTTCTTTTAGATAGGGAGATATTTTTGTGAGGTCTATATATCGCTCAGTTATAGCCGGACTCCTACTACTGATTGTCAGTGTTTCTTTTGTTGCTCAGGCGCAGACGAATGGCGTACAAGTGCAGTGCCCAGGTGGACCGACTATCGAAAACGGCGTTGAAGTTGTCATCAATATGCGTTCCGGTTTTACGTACACCGCCACCGCAATCGGCCTGAATGGTTTCGACCCGGTATTGGCTGTCTATGATGCTTCCGGCACCGTGCTATGCAACG
>CALJKV010000065.1 GCA_937974245.1 uncultured Chloroflexota bacterium
TTGCTTTATTCCCCAGGACAATGTGATAGTCCGCCAACAGGGTCATCGCCACCACATTGTAGTCCTCAATATACACCCGCTCTACAATCAGCTTGATTAGCTTGTGCTGCTCCTCCGGGTCACCACCGCACGCATCCCAGCATTTCTTGAAGTTCCCCAGCAGGTCTGCTGCCTTTTCCAGATCATCTTGTGGAATGGGCGTGAGCTGCTCCAATTCCTGCTGGAGCTTGACCCGTTTCTCCAGATAGTCATTCTTGTCCGTGATGAACCCCTGATCCCAGCGAAAGTCCATCCGCTCGATTGCCTCGTGGATTTGGCTCAACCGCTCTTCCAGGTTCTGTTCTCCCAACACGCTACCAATCGCTTCCGCGATGTGCTGCCGCCATTCCGGGGAGGGTTTGAGGTGCATCAGTGCATTGATAACCTGTTCGTCTATCGTTTCAACAGGAACAGCCAGCTGGTCGCATTCCCGTTGAAAGTCTTTAGCACGACACCGGTAGTAAAGATGTCCCCTGGCCTGTGCCTGGCAGCGCATCTTGCCGAAGGCCGGAAACGGCACTTCCATCGGTGCGCTGTTGCAGCAGCGGTAGCAGTACACCAGCCCGCGCAGTAAATACGAATTGTATCGGGCAACTGCCTGGCGATGGGCGGCGCGTTTCGCCCGAACTTCCTGGCAGCGGTCAAACAACTCCTGGGAAATTACAGCCTCGTGCTGCCCGTCAAACCACTCGACCGGCACCGAATAGTCCCGGCTGCGATCGGCATTGCGTTGGTATTTCTGGTAACGAACCTTGCCCAGGTAGACTTGATTTTGTAGCATGTCACGGACAGTATCTTTTGAGAATCGCCGCCCACGCTTGGTCTTGTAGCCGTGCTCGTCGAGCAGTACGGCAATATCGTGGTCGCTGTAGTTGTAAGTGGCATAGCTCTCATACGCCAGGATGAGACCAGGAAGCTCCTGGGGATGGGGAACCAGCACTTTGTCCGCGTCCTTTTTTAGGCCGAATGGTGGCCGGTTATTATGCAGACCCTGGTTGCCGCGTTCTCGCTTGCCTTTGGCAACCTCGGTTGCCAGATTACGGCTGTACCAATCGGCCACGCTTTCCATGATGCCCTCAATCAAGGCGCCAATGGGGCCGTCGCTGTCTTCCGACGGTTCAGTGGCCGAAAACACCTTGATCTTATAGTCGTAGCGCAGCAGGGATTTGATCGCCAGGGCATCTGTCCGGTTACGGGCGAAGCGGTCAAACTTGTGGACAACCAGCGCATCGAACTTGCCGTGCCGGGCGTCCAAGCGCATCTGCTGGAAGGAGGAGCGGTTGGCCGTCAGTGCCGACTCCCCTTCATCGGCATACCATTTTACGATGGTGCCATTTTTACTCTTCACATATTCCTTCAATGCCCGGCGCTGGGCATCCAGTGAATAACCGTCAACTTGATCCTGAGAACTGACCCGGATATATGCTGCATAACGCATAATAAGCTGCCTTTCCTCTTGTCTCACGCGTTCGTTTGACTTCCTAAAGTGGGCTTTGAAATGAAGTTCGGTAGCGATTGCGCCCAACGTTGGCACCGTAAAAAATCGTGGGTTTGAAATGGGCCTGATAAGGCATATCTCATTTGAATTTTGCCTATTCATCTTCTCCTTTCTGGGCACAACTGCCTAATAAAAAATCGTCAACTGCTGGCAATAGCAATTGACGACTAAAATGCTAAAATCGCATTAGCCTGCCACGCTGCTTGTTCCAGCTTGGTTGGTTAGCTCTCGGCAGGTGCTTCCAACACCTGTCGGGGGCGTCCTTGGTTTACTTAAGACTATAAGTCTTTCATCTTTCGTCTGTCAAGTTCGTAGATTGAAACATTTGAGCGCAAGGAACGAATCTGGCCGATCCCCCACGCCGCGAACAAATGATATTATCACTTCATAACATTATGAGTCTATCATCTGCGCGACAAGCCGTCAACTGGAACAAACGCTATCAATCGAATTTATGCCGCATCTCAAGAACCGCTTGGTTATAAGCTGTTTGACCTCCTTTCCACACAACCCAAACACACCTTTTGATGTCGCACATTCTAGGTTGTCAGGCAACACGCTGAAGCCAACTAGCTACCAGGTGTTCCCGATCATCGCATATAACTGCGTAGCCAAGGCAACAGATAGATCACCACATAGCCGTATAAGTAACAGAACCGGACAAAACACTACAGGTCTTCCCACATGTCATCGTGGGGTTTTGCCGGTCGGATTGGATTGTGGGATGCGCTGCCACAATCCCAGGTCATGATCGAGAAAGAGCGATAAGACTACATTCAGTTGTATCCAATAGAACTCTTCCAGCGCCTCCCCTACCAATGCCGCCAAAGCCTCAATTTCATGCTCCTGGAGCGTCCCGATTTGCTGCACCAGATCAGGCCGTCGTCTGACCAAATCGGAGCGGCACAACCACCGGATCGGGATTTCCTGATCATTTTCCGCAGGCTCGGATGGCTCATCCACAACTGGTAACACGGTCCCTTTTGCTGGTTCAGGTATAGCAGCTTGTGGTGTGCGTCCCCGAAATTCGCCGATGGTGATGGCCGTCGCGATCTCGGTCTCATTCAGTCCGGCTTGTTTCGCAGCAAATTGAGCCGCGCTCAGGCTGATCCGCTGCGCGATCCTGACCGCAGGCGACGCAACCAGCGTCCCCGCCTGCTCTTCCGCTGCTGCTACCAGTTGGCAATAGGCTGCATAGGGGGTCAGAGGTGGCGCAAGCGGCGGCAATTCGGGCGTGTCTTCTGCATCATTTTCAGAGTTCTCCAACGCATCTGCCTCTCCAATCACCAGTCGCGCATTGTGGGGTATATCATCAAGGAACACCTGGGCTGCCGGTGCTGACGGCGGCACACCCTCACCAAACATAGGTGCAGTCAAGACTTGTGCTTCCCGCTCCCGGTCAGCTTCAATCTCCTCCGGCGTGCGCACATCCTCACACACCAATTCCAGTTTCGGTTTAGGCGCTGCCGTGAGATACGGACGGGCACTCATGCCGAAGGTGAAGGTCTCGTTGATCGAAAACATCGGGAGTTGTTGTAGACCGGTGCCACGCCGCTGGGCAGCGGAGCGGGTATCCACCAGAGCACCGGTGAACATATCGCGTTGCAGGGGAATATCGGTGATGGCTTCTTTGCTCACCCGTCCAGCATACCATACCGGTACTACCCTTGTCAGATGCCCCGTATAAGGGCGGCTCACCCGCAGCCTACCCGCTGCCGAAGCAGGGGGATGATGCGGCCTGACACACATCAGGGGCAGGCGACGCGCTCTGTGAGACAGGCACTCACAAACAGTTGAAACCCGCTTGCTCGCCGGGCAACCGGAGCCACCTCCTCATACGGCTAGTTTCAGCATATCATACCGGTTGTGGGTCAATGGAAGGGAGCCAAAACGCTATTAAGACTTGCGGCAGTAAGTTATAATAAATACACACTAAGAGTGGCAGATGCCCGCGCCTCAGTTGGTGTGAGGCGAAGGGTAAAGACGGCCTTGCTACTCGACATCTATCGATAGACGAACAGTAACCCGCTTGCCAGAAGGTCTAACGGGTAGGTATGTGCGGCTTCTATTGATTAAGATCAAGAGCGCACAACCCAACGCGAAATCCCCTAGCATCAGATACAGTGCCCATTGATGTAATCCCGGTATCATGGTGTCCTCCTTTCTCCCCGCAAAGGCGGGACACCTGCCACCTGATTCTCACTATAGGTTTTTTCCGCGTTTTGGCAAGCTCTCGGAAGTCACTGGGTTATCTAAACAGAGGGGTCGGCTTCTCGTTTCCAGCCTGCACCCAGATGGGTGCCGTGAAGAATGCGTCGGAATGAACCGCCTTGTCAAATGTCGTGAAGTAAAAGGCTCGCGCATTCATATCCATTTTCGCAGCCTGGTGTTCGGTGTGCGCTTTCATATTGGCTAACCGGCGTTCGCCGGTGGTCACGACCAGCCAGCGCGCGGAGAATGCCCCAAAACGGGCGGCATATGCCCCACTCCGCAGATACGCCAGCCCGGGCAGAACCTTCTCCACAAAGAAGCGTGGGTTGTCCTCGGTTCGGCGGTCGCGCTCAATGAAAAACCGGCTGTGGCGCTCACCCAAGGTACCCGTATTGATCACATGAAAATAACCATCCGGTTGGATCCGCCGGGTACGCTCCCGACCTTTGCGATCCCTGTATTGCACCGGATCGGCATACTTGTTAAAGTGGCGTGAGTTCATCCAGTTCACAAGACGGGTGCTGGGGAGTTGCGCCAGTGCCCGCATGGCCGCGATGCGAAGGTCGTTGAGTTCAACATCATGGCGCACAATGTCCCAGCCGTCCCAGGGTTTACGCCAGCCCAGTGTCTTCAAGGGCACACCCTCCAGGCTGGCGACGAATTCTGCACCCCGCTTGTCCAGACAATATGCCATATAGGGTAGTTGCGCCCGTTGGGCACGATCCAGCCGGGCCACATAACCATTGTGAAACAACTTGCTCATGCGCGCCTTCATCCGGGCATGACTACTGAAGAACAACCCTTCAATCTGGTAATCGGCCATCACCCCCTCATATCGATGCAACATATGGATAATCTGTTGATCGCGTCGGTTGAATTGGTGCGGCGGTGGCACCTCAGCCCGATGATAGATGGGGAGTGGTTTGTGCGACGGGGATGACGGTCGCTGCTGTGTGAAGTCAATGAGCGTAGATGACGTTTGCATACTTCTTCACCCTAACAAACGGCATCCATCTTTGCAACACCGTTCGGGTAAAGGTGGTCAGCGTCGCTTATTAGGACTTCTCGCTTAAAGGCGGGACAAGCATCTGAAGTTCATCGCTGCCTATCCGTTTCCAGATCGGCCCGGTCAGAACGGTATCGGCAGTTACCTGGGCGAAGGTGGTGAAACAATACTTGGCATCCCCATGCGCCTTTTCGGTGATGGTTTTGAGTTTTAACAAGCTGTACGTCGTCAAACGAAATCGGACACAAGGGGCAGAAAAATAAGAGAGACTTCT
>CALJKV010000066.1 GCA_937974245.1 uncultured Chloroflexota bacterium
CTGAGGGAAAATAACATGTGTGGGCCTTCAGGACGGTAAGGCGACCACCACCCTTCCGCAACGACTTTACCATGCCGTATCAGCATAAAACTGTGGAATTCGTGAACCTGACTTTCGATGGCCTCAACAAAGTGAAGAATGGCTAATGAAGCGATTCCCTGGCTTTCGGGCGTGGCGTGCTGCAAAACACTCTCGAAGGTAGTGAGCATAGAAATAACTCCACATCGGATTGAGGAGAAATGCTCACGATTATAACGCTGGAACTAGACAAGTGATATGTCCGCCCACCAACCCTGATAATTCAACTTCGCTCTCAAGCATTATCTATCCAGAAATTCGCAATAGGGCCTGTTTTCTCCTGTTTTTCAGGGAAACACGTGATCTATCCATGTCGCAGCATCTTGCGGTACACTGTCCCGCTGCTCACAATCCGCAGACCCAACCGCCGGTACAACCGGACAGCTGTCATATTCCCGGCATCCACGCCTAACCGCACCCCCGCATACCCACGACGCCGGAACGTATGCAAACTCAGCCTGACCAGTGCCGCGCCCAGGCCATGCCGCCGCCAGCCTGCCGCCACGCCCATCGTATCCAGATACCCTACCTGCCCGTCTCCCGAATAGCTGAGGCAGAATCCGGCAATGGCATCTTCTGCGTAGACCAGCAGCCAAAGCCCGGCATCGAAATCAGGCCGAGAGATGTGTTCATGCCGCCATTCTTCCTGCGTAATCAGATCAAAGCCCCAGTTGGCCTCAAATGCGGCCCGATCCGCCGCATACACTGCCTGCCAGTCACGTTCCCCATCGAAAGGTCGTAGAACCATCCCTTCAGGCAGTTGAGGCGGGCTATCATGTCGTTCATCCAGGTCAATGTGCATGGAAAATGACTGCCGGATGGGTTCGTAACCGTGCTTCAACAGCAAATTGGCCGTTTCCAGGTCATCACCTGTCAGATGATATAGCATCGGCACTTCAGCCGCGCCCGGACGCTGCGCTAACAACCCGGCTTCCGCCTTCGCCAACAGCCATCGGCCAATGCCCAACCGCCGGTAGTCAGGATGCACCTGTCCCCCGCCCCAGCCACGACTCTCGCGCTGCTTCAACGTGAAATAGGTCGCGCCAACAATACGACCATTTGAGGCAACGGCCACCCAGCAATCCGTTTCCGTCTGGAATTGGGGTGCTGACCACTGCCATTGGAGTTCGTCCGCTGGCTCACCCAGGAGCGCGGCGATCTCCAGCAAATCGCCCGGTTCACAAGTGCGAATCGTAAAGTCTGACATTGATTCTTCCTTTTTGTATTTCGCTATATACTTTAACCGTACCCGTTGGTTCAGGAAACGATGTGATGCAGCCCAGGCGCAAACCTATATCGGCCAACCCGGATGGCGAACTCAGTGGCCCGGTTGAAGCCCCGCAACCTGGCAAGAGTCTGGCGGACTTCAACACCAGGAAGTCAAAGAGCCGTAGCCGCTTCAGGCCGCGATTCCCTGAATACCACTTCAGTGTGGCGGTCCCCATTACCCGTGCCATAGATACCCTGCATGACCAGGTAGATGCATTCAACGCTGGCCTTCCGGTGGATATTCTATACTGTGAAACCACAATGCTGGATTCTGACCGCGCCCGGTTCACACTTACAACCCGCGACTCACACAAGACCGGAGTCCAGCTATCTGGCACCATGCAGCGGTGGGAAGGGGATCGCACCCGCATTGACATAGATGTTTCGCTGCAATCACCTAATCAACTCCGACGGCGTTATGGCCCGATGAACCTGTCCGGCAGTTCGCTGGTACTACTGCTGTTCATCGGCATCATGCTGATCTTTTTCAATGTGCTGGCGACTCTTGGCTTCTGGATAAACGGTGTCAATCTCCAGGTAATCCTCATCGGCATTGTAATCATCTCCCTGGCTTTCCCCCTGCAAGCCCGCCGCCGTGCCCAGTCTCAGAAGCCATTTGAAAAGTAGCGGCAGCCAGAATAAACTGAGGGAATGGACA
>CALJKV010000067.1 GCA_937974245.1 uncultured Chloroflexota bacterium
GGCGAAATGCCGGAGTGGCTGAGTGAGGTGGGCGCGGGCGAACCACAGGCACAGGGTGAAACGCCGGGCGCGGACGAATTCGACTGGATGGAAGAGGCTGACGAAGAACCCGCTGCCGCTGGCGAAATGCCGGAGTGGCTGAGTGAGGTGGGCGCGGGCGAACCACAGGCACAGGGTGAAACGCCGGGCGCGGACGAATTCGACTGGATGGAAGAGGCTGACGAAGAACCCGCCGCTGGCGACATTCCTGAATGGATGGGAGCAGCCCAGCCGCAGGCACAGGCCGAGACGCCGGGTGAGGACGAATTCGACTGGATGGAAGAAGTCGAGGAAGAACCCGCCGCTGGTGGTGATGTTCCTGAATGGTTGGGAGCAGCCCAACCACAGGCACAGGCTGAAACACCGGGCGCGGACGAATTCGACTGGATGGAAGCTGACGAAGAACCCGCTGCCGCTGGCGAAATGCCGGAGTGGCTGAGTGAGGTGGGCGCGGGCGAACCACAGGCACAGGCCGAGACGCCGGGCGAGGACGAATTCGACTGGATGGAAGAGGCTGACGAAGAACCTGCCGCTGGCGACATTCCTGAATGGATGGGAGCAGCCCAGCCACAGGCACAGGCCGAGACGCCGGGCGAGGACGAATTCGACTGGATGGAAGCTGACGAAGAACCCGCCGTTGGTGGTGAAATGCCGGAGTGGCTGGGAGCAGCCCAACCACAAGCACAGGCCGAGACGCCGGGCGCGGACGAATTCGACTGGATGGAAGCTGACGAAGAACCCGCCGCCGGTGATGTTCCTGAATGGATGGGAGCAGCCCAGCCGCAAGCACAGGCTGAGACGCCGGGCGAGGACGAATTCGACTGGATGGAAGCTGACGAAGAACCCGCCGCTGGTGGTGATGTTCCTGAATGGCTGGGAGCAGCCCAGCCGCAAGTACAGGCCGAGACACCGGGCGCGGACGAATTCGACTGGATGGAAGAGGTCGAGGAAGAACCTGCCGTTGGTGGTGAAATGCCGGAGTGGATGAGTGAGGTGGGCGCGGGCGAACTACAGGCACAGGCCGAGACGCCGGGCGAGGACGAATTCGACTGGATGGCAGAAGCCGAGGAAGAACCTGCCGCCGCTGGCGAAATGCCGGAGTGGCTGGGAGCAGCCCAGCCGCAGGCACAGGCCGAGACGCCGGGCGCGGACGAATTCGACTGGATGGAAGAGGCTGAAGAAGAACCTGCCGCCGCCGGTGACGTTCCCGAATGGCTGGGAGCAGCCCAACCGCAAGCACAGGCTGAGACACCGGGCGAGGACGAATTCGACTGGATGGAAGAGGCTGAAGAAGAACCCGCTGCCGGTGATGTTCCTGAATGGTTGGGAGCAGCCCAGCCGCAAGCACAGGCCGAGACGCCGGGCGAGGATGATTTCGAGTGGATGGAAGAAGTCGAGGAAGAACCTGCCGTTGGTGGTGATATGCCGGAGTGGATGAGTGAGGTGGGCGCGGGCGAACCGCAGGCACAGGCTGAGACGCCGGGCGAGGACGAATTCGACTGGATGGAAGAGGCTGAGGAAGAACCCGCCGTCGGTGATGTTCCTGAATGGTTGGGGGCAGCCCAACCACAGGCACAGGCCGAGACACCGGGCGAGGATGATTTCGAGTGGATGGAAGAGGTCGAAGAAGAACCCGCCGCCGCTGGTGATGTTCCCGAATGGCTGAGTGAGGTGGGCGCGGGCGAACCGCAGGCACAGGCCGAGACACCGGGTGAGGACGAATTCGACTGGATGGAAGAGGCTGAGGAAGAACCCGCTTCCGGTGATGTTCCCGACTGGATGAGTGAAGTGGGCGCGGGCGAACCACAGGCAGAGGCCGAGACACCGGGTGAGGACGACTTCGAGTGGATGGAAGCTGACGAAGAACCCGCTGCCGCTGGCGAAATGCCGGAGTGGCTGAGTGAGGTGGGCGCGGGCGAACCACAGGCACAGGCTGAAACGCCTGGCGAGGACGAATTCGAGTGGATGGAAGCTGACGAAGAACCCGCTGCCGTCAGTGATGCCAGTGCGGATCAGGACTGGTTGCAGGAAATTCAGGCGGCGCAGGCTCAACAGGTAGACCAGCCGCCGGTTATGGTGGAAACAGGTGGCGAGTTCAATTGGATAGATGCTCTGAATGCCCCTGAACAATCCACCTATGCCGAACTGGAAGAGGACATAGACGAGTCGAATATCTCAGAACCAGAGCGTGAAGTCTGGTTTGACCAGGAAGAAGCACATGCGCCAGTCGAATTCGAGGCAGAAGCCGGATACCTGGAGGATGATCTGCTGGAACAAGAGGTGATTGAAACCGCCCATGCGCCAGCTTCTAACGCGCCCGATTGGTTGAACGCGATGGTGCCGGGCTTAGACGTGGATTACGACGCCAAAGAAGATGATCCCGTTGAACAGGACTATATCAGCGGTGAAACGCGACGTAAGCAGATTGATGAATTGGCGCCACGTCCGGCCTTTGACTGGCTGCTCAAATTAGTGGCTGCGGAGACCAGCCAGGTGGCGACCCGGCGCAAGCAGCGATTCAGTTTTTCGCGCCAGCCGGCCTGGCTGCGGACGCCTGTTGAAAAACGAGACCCGGCGCTGCAAAATGCCGACGAAGACCCTTTCGATGACTTCGACCCGTTTGAGGATGAGTCTTTCTAAACAAAGGGGCTTCCCTGGCGCGGTAAGAATACCAGATCAATGAGGATGTTATCAACGAGGCGGTGGATAGCCCCGCCTTAATGTACTTTTTATGTTACAATACACTCAATTATTGACCCCTGGGCCCGTATGTCGGGCAACCTATTGGCCTTGAGAGGACGAGCGATGCCACCTGCCGATAATACACCTGATTTTGACAATATGTCCCCTGAAGAAATCATGGCATGGATGGAGTCCCTGGCGAAGCGACAGGGCGCGGACGCATCCGGCTTTATGACTGCGGCGGATATGGCCGTCCCTGACATTGATCCGGATTCAGTCGTCATTGATGAACCCGGATATATTCCCTATGGCAAAGACCCGGCGAAGTGGGTTGAAGAAGAAGCTGCCCGCAAACAGGCAGAAGCGGAGCGACGTGCTGCGGCCCCGCCAACGCCGCCGGCTGCGCCACCCCCACCGCCACAGCCGCAATTGCCGGCTATGGAGCTGTTGAATACAGATGAAGAAGAAACCCACCCGCTGACGCCCGAAACACCCGCTCTTCAGAGTTCCATGTCCTGGCTGGAAAGCCTGGCCGCTGACCAGGGGGCAGATTTCTCCGAACTCGATCTTTCCGGGCTGGTGGGTGAAGCTGAAGCCGCCCAACCGGAGGCCCCAACCCGCGCTGCCAATCCACTGCAATGGCTCGAAAATCTGGCCGGCAGCGATGGCGAAGTCACCGAGCCGTTAGAGACTGCTGCTCAGGCGCCGACTTCTGACCAGTTGAATTGGCTGGAAAGCCTCGCCCGTGAGCAAGGCGGTGACAGCGAAGAATTCATCACCAGCGCCGACCTGGATATTGCCGCCCCAGCCGAGCAGGAGAGTGGCGGCCCCGGCTATACACCCTATTCGTTTGAAGCCCCGCCGCCGAGTGCCGAAAAAGCGCCGCGAGTCACCATTCCTCCAGTGCCATCCGAGTCACACCAGGATATGGATGACGCCGAACTGGAAGACCCGGCAGCCTGGCTCGATTCGCTCGCCACATCCCAGGGTTTCCAGGATGAAGCTGAAAGCCCCGCCCCGGTCAGTGCGACTTCTATGACGGATGATGCCATCCAGGCGGCTTTGCTGCGCGGTGATAATATCCCGCCGGAACAAATGGAAGCCTGGATGAAGCGCCAGTTGATCGCTGGGGCGCAGCGCCCCGACCCTGAACCGGAGTACGACCCGGAGGCGCCGGCTGTCCCGGCGGAAATCCCGGATTGGCTGATTGACCAGGTTGGGCAGCAGGCCGAAGCATCGCCCACTGCGGAGGCCAGCCAGCCCCCGCTCATTGAGGAGATTACCGAGCCGCCGGCGGTGGCCGATATGCCCGACTGGCTGCGCGAGAAAGCGCCGCTGGAGAACGACCTGGAGTTGGAAAACATCTTTGCTGAAACTGAGGATGAAACGCCGCCAGCGCCTGAGACAGTGCCAGCGCCCGAGCCGGTTGCCGCAATCCCACTGGTCAGTTTTACCCCGGTGGATGAGCCGGAACTGGATGTGAGTGACCCCTGGGTAGAGGCTTTTGACGCCGAACACGAAATGGACAACGAGGCTATCCCTGATTGGTACGAACGTAACATCAATGACCAATCGCGCAAGGATGCAGTCGAACGCCTGGCACAGACCGGCCAGTTGGAAGACCCCGACCTGCCCGAAGAAACCGAACTTCCCGCCGGAGAGCCGGACGCGGTTCCTGATTGGTTGGGCAGTGTGCTGGAAGACGAAGACGCCATTGTCGAGCCTGGGGAAATCCCGGACTGGCTGAGTCAGGAAGTGATTATCGAACAACCGACGGTGACTGCCTTGCAGGGAGAAGTCACCTTTGATGACGAGATGCCCGACTGGCTGCGTGAGGCCGACGTTGAAGCCTCCGAAGTCCCGAACTGGTTGACCGAGACTTTGGATGAGGCCGCCGCTGTTGTAGCGGAAGCCCCGCCAGCGCCAGCGCCCAAACCGGCAGCAGCGCCCGTCATCCCGCCGGCAGCGCCCGCCCCGCGCCCTGCGGTTTCGCCTGCGCCGGTACCCGCCCAGGCGTCCGATATTGACGTGGCAGCGGTACTCGCCAGCGCCCGGCAGAAGATCGGCGCGAATGACGTGAGCGGCGGCCTGGTCGAGTATGAACACCTGATCCGCGCCAACGTTGAACTCGACGCGGTGGTCGCTGATCTGAGCAAAGCGATAACCCAGCACAAGAATAATGCGGCGCTGTACCGCGTGCTGGGTGACGGCCTCATGCGCCAGGGGCAGCTCCAGGCGGCACTCGACACTTACCGCAAGGCGCTCAATCAGCTATAATGCGGGCCACCCGGAAGGGTGTCCCCAGGGCTGCGTCCGCCGGGGAATCTTGCAGGCGGACAGACCAATACTGGTTTCTAAACGGGTCAGCTAGGACGGCCCGTTTATGCTGTTTTACACTGTCATCAATAAGGGAGAAATTAACTTGGAACGCACACTTATCATCGTCAAGCCGGATGCCGTGCAGCGCGGGCTGACCGGCGAAATCATCCGCCGCTTTGAAGCGCGTGGGCTGCGCATTATCGGCATGAAGTTCATGCAGGTTTCCACCGAACTCGCCAAAAAGCACTACGCGATTCATGAAGGCAAGCCATTCTTCAACGGGCTGGTTGAGTATATTACCTCGTCGCCGGTTGTGGTGATGGCGCTGGAAGGCACGGGCGCAATTGCCGCCGCCCGCAATACCATCGGTGCGACTCGCCCTGGGGAAGCAGCTGCCGGCACGATTCGCGGCGATTTCGCGCTGGAAGTCGGGCGCAACCTGGTACACGGCTCCGACAGCGTGGAAAACGGTCAACTGGAAGTCAGCAACTTCTTTAACGCAAGCGAGCTGATAAGCTGGCCGCGTAACACCGACCCCTGGATTTTCGAGGGGCGCTAAATCCTGTCTCCTGCGCGTAGGGGAGGGACTAAAAACCCTCCTCTCGCTCATGCCCGCCGCATCGGACGGATGATGGCGTACCACACCGCCGCCCCCAGCAGGAGCAGCGCCAGCGCCACCCAGAGCAGCGCGATGATGCTGGCCGGAATCAGCGGAGCGATTTCTCGCTGGAAAGCCGCCGCATCATTCGGCACATTGCCGATCCCCACCTGACTGTTGCTTACCAGGAAGTACACATCCAGCACGGCGTTCAGCCCGGTCATAATGGCGAGGACGTTGAGGATGACCACATTGACCGACTTATTGGCTTTCCATCCGCTGATGATGAGCGCCGCGCCGAAGACCATCCCCACGATGAAGGCCGTACTCGAAGACCGCCCGAACAGGATCGAGAAGAGGATCAGCACCCCGCCTAAGATCACCGAGATGCTGCGGGGGGTACGCAGCCGGTTCGTGAGGTAGAACACCGCCGCGCCAAAAAGGGCCGTACCCAGGTAGCCCGCAGGGATGACCAGCGCCCGGCTGCCCCCAACTGTGTAGGCTACCCCTGACCCGTTGGCAAAGACCTCAAAGGAGCGCAGTTCACCGCCGGTCAGAATCGCGGCGGTGCCATGTCCGGCTTCATGGATATAGGTCACGAACAGCCGGAACGGGTAGAGGATGAAGCTCAGTTCGCCCACATTCCACAGGATAAAGACGATCACAACCGCCAGGATACTGAGGAGAAACATCCGCTGCGTGGTACGTTTGTGTCCGAGAATCATTTTTCACCTCACATGGTACAATGGTGACATTCTGTTGAAAACTGTGTCCGCCGAACCCGGTGTATCCTTACGCGCACTCAGGGCAGCCTGGCGGGTAAAACGCCGGGGTTCTCTGGCAAGGACTCGTACCCTGGCAAACACGTTGCACCCGGCACTTCGTACTTGTGACTCAAGACTCAGCACGCATAACCATAAAGGATTGACGACGATACCATGACGACACCAGACACCATCCGTTTCGGCACTGTCGGCTCACCACAGACAACGCCGGGCAGCGGCACGCCCGCCGCGATTGCCCATATCCGCCAGCTTGGGCTGGATCACCTCGAAATCGCCTGGGTACAGAGCGTGCGCGTCAGCGATGAAACCTGCGCGACCATCAAAGCCGCCTCCGAGCAGCACAACGTCAGCCTGAGTATCCACGCCCCTTATTATATTAACCTGAACAGCCAGACAACGGAACTGATGGCGAAAAGTGATGAGCGCCTGTTGGCCGCTGCCCGCAAAGGTTACCTAGCCGGAGCGTATGACATTATCTTTCATCCTGGCAGTTATCACCAGCAGCCCCCTGAAAAGGTTTACGAGCGGGCAAAGGAAAAGTTGCTGGAAATCACCGGGATTCTGAAGGAAGAAGGGGTCAAGGTGCGGCTGCGCCCGGAGACGATGGGTAAGTCGGCCATGTTTGGCGGCCTGGATGAAGTTCTGCAACTCAGCCGGGATGTGCCGGGAGTCGCGCCCTGTATAGATTGGGCGCACCTGCACGCCCGTACCGGGGATGGCACCTTCAACACCTACGAGGAGTTCGCCGCCGCCCTGGGGAAAGTGCGGACGATCCTGGGCGAGGACGGGCTGAAGACGCTCCACTTCCACATGAGCGGCATCGAATACACCCCCAAAGGGGAGAAAAACCACGTCCCGCTCAACGAGGCCGACATCCGCTACCGTGACCTGCTGCAAGCCTGGGTGGATTACGGCGTGGCGGGGACGTGCGCCGTCGAAGCGCCGGAGCCGTTCCACACCGCCGACGCGCTGGTAATCCAGGCCACCTTTCGTCGGCTGACGGAACTCAAGGCGGAAGCGGAATAGTCGGATTCTACGTCACGAAGTCGCGCCCCAGAAGATGCCGCCGGTAGCTGCCGTCCGCCAGAATCGCCCTGATCGTTTCGATGGTCTGGCGGATTTCGTCGTCGGTGTTGTAAAAGTGCGGCGCGACGCGGATTCCCGCCCCTTCCCGGTAGTCAATGACGATGTTCCGCGCCAGCAGTTCGCGCGAGACGGCGTAAGCCTCCGGTGGCCGGATCGTCACTGTCCCGGCTCGCTGCTCCGGCTGGCGGGGGGAAACGATCTCGTAGCCCTGCGCCTCAGCCAGTTCGATCAGCAGCGCCGTCTGCCGCATGGATTTGGCGCGGATAGCTTCCACGCCTACCTGATTGATAATGTCTACGCCCGGCTGGATGGCGTAGAGCGACGCGACTCCTGGCGTGCCGTTCATCAGGCGGTAGGCGTCCTCGCGCAGCGTGAAGTTCTCCAGGTCGAAAGCGAACGGCTGCTGGCCCGCGAACCAGCCGGTGACTTTGGGGCGCAGCGTCGCCAGTAAATCCGGGCGCACGTACATGAACACCCCGCCCGGCCCGCCGCACAGCCACTTGAGCGTCCCGCCCACATAGAAATCCACGCCCAGCGCGGCCACATCCACCGGAATCACCCCGGCACTGTGGTAGCCGTTGAAAACCACCTGCGCCCCGACACGGTGCGCCTTATCGACAATCGCCGCCGCCGGCAGGATATAGGCGCTCTTGAACAGCACATGCGACAGACTCACCAGCCGCGTGCGTTCGTCTATCGCGTCCAGCAGTTCGTCCGTGTCTATGGAGATGCCATCCAGGGTGCGGACGGTCTGAATCGTCATGTGGTCTGGCAGCCATTCGCGCAGCACGTAGACATCCGACGGGAAATCCATATCGCTGATAATGACCTTGTTTCGCCGGGTATCGCTGAAATCCAGCGCCGAGAACAGGATGCTGTTGGCGATGCTGGCGTTCTGGTGGATGAGGACGCTGCCGGGGGGCGCACCGATCAGCGGGGCGATTTTATCTCCCACCGCGCCGTTCAAATCCCACCATGTCGGGTTATCGCCATAGGGTTTGCCCCAGGCGCTCACGCCCAACGCGCCCCAGGTATCGGCATACGCGGCCAGGCTGTCATAGACGCCGCGCGGCATCGCCCCCAGCGAATTGCTGATGAGGTAGATGCATTTTTCAAGGATGGGGAACTCGCCCCGCCAGCGTAAGAGAGAATCGGTCATCACAACGCCTTTGCTCGTGAATTTTCGGGGGATTTTAGCACGGATTCGAGGGGTGGGGGGAGATCATGGAACCATAATATATCCTATCTAGCTGCCTGACTTTCGCATGTGCCATTTTAATGATAATATTTTGGCATTGAGAAAAGACGCAATAAATGATTTTTTATGCATAGACATATTATTTTCAGCTCGATATCAATGATACATGTAGGTGATGACATGGTTAATATCCCACTACCCCTAAAACATGCGATTGAAAATGGTGAGTGTGTTCTATTTCTAGGTGCTGGAGTTGGCTTTAACCTTACTAATGAAGATGGCAACAACGCTCCTACTGCTATTCAGCTCGCTCGTGAATTAGCAGATCATATAGGCATGGACTCAAAAAAAGATCTTGATCTTAAGAAAATAGCAAAACTCGTAGAAATGCGTCTTGGAAGGAGAGATTTGGAGACTTTTTTGCGTAAGCGACTCAGCAACCTTGAGCCTGATAATGCATATAAGTGGTTGTTCACATGTCGATGGAGAGCAATATTTACAACAAATTATGATAACAGCATTGAGCATTCATATAAATTAATATCAGAACCTTTGCAGAATCCCATTATTATAAGATCCACAAGCAATATTATAAACTACGACTTACGACTTGATGTTCCTGTATTTTATCTACACGGGGCATTACATGGAGACTTTAGTTCACCTATAGTCATTACAGATGATGATTATGTACAGTTTAGAAAACCCCGCCAAATGTTATTTGAACTTCTCAAAAAAGAATTTGTAACTTCAACTATTTTATATGTTGGATACTCAAATAGTGATCCTAATTGGGATTTAGTGTTATCAGAGATAACTGAGGAATTTGGCAAATCCAACATGCCACGAGCCTACAGAATCGCACCAGGCACCGAACCTGTAGATCAAGAATTACTTCAATATAAAAATATTGAAACAATAGATGCAACATTAGATGAATTTTACGAGGCAGCTTCTGAAATTCTGGTTAATGTTGTAAATGATAAATTAGATAGCCTTCGTAATCAGGTACCAACTGACCTGTTGTCAGTTTTTGAAAAGAATCCAGCACCTGTAGCTAGATTGCTTACTTCCTGGACTTACGTCAACCAGGCTCCCTTTCAGATTGATCCCAACCTTCAAGATTATCTTGACGGGAACAAGCCTAATTGGGGGCTTATTGCTTCTGGATTGACATTTGCTAGAGATGTGGAAGATGAAGTCATTAACGAATTGTTAGATTATGCGACCAACCCAATTGAAAAACCGTCGGTTAAAATTATCCTTGCACCTGCTGGTTATGGTGTAACGACTCTACTAATGATACTTGCTGTTAGATTAGTAAAAGAACAGGCCGGCTCAGTTTTCATGTTAAAAGACGCACAAAAGATTTATGAAGGAGATGTTGACTTTATAACTTCTTTATCTGAAAATCGACCATTTTTAATTATTGATAATGCAATAGATAACGCCAACATTATCAATATTATTATATCAAGATATGAGCAAAACAAGAAACCTATCTTGTTTTTGTTGGGAGCAAGATTAAATGAATGGCGACAGGCGAATAGAACACCTCTGGGAGCAGAATTTCAGATAGAAGCTTTGAGTGATCCAGAAATTCAGCGACTACTCAATTATCTAGAAGAACATTCAAAACTTAATTTACTTGCTGACCTCGACCCTGAAATGCGTTTTTCAGTAGTAAAAAATAAGCACCAGAAAGAGCTTCTAGTGGCTATGAAAGAATCAACAGAGGGACGCAGTTTTGATGCAATCATAGAGGATGAGTTTAGAGGGATTGCTGATTCTATCGCTCAAAGGCTTTATCTGGTTATATGCTGCTTTTATCAGTATGGTACATATATTCGCACAGGATTGATTTCGGATATTTTAGAAGTACCAGAAGCACAGCTATATGAGAATACCAATAAATCAGTCGAGGGAGTCATTGTATACGAGACTCTAAATGAAAGCAGAGGTATATATTTAGCCAGAGCAAGACACCGCACAATCGCGAGAATCGTTTGGGAGCGGTGTGGTACGTTGGGAGACCGGGAAAAAATACTTCAGTCAGCTATTAACTCACTAAATCTAAGATATAGCGTCGATAAGTCGGCTTTCGAAGACTTTGTTCGCTCTGATAGGATGATTAGTGATATCACAAGCCTAGATGGTCGAATTCGCTTTTTTGATATGGCATCACGACAAGATCCTCGAAACCCATATGTGAAACAACATTACGCACGTATGTTTTTGCGTTCCGGCAAACCCGATTCTGCCCTAAGAAGCCATTTGAAAAGTAGCGGCAGCCAGAATAAACTGAGGGAATGGACAG
>CALJKV010000068.1 GCA_937974245.1 uncultured Chloroflexota bacterium
AAAACCATACGTTTGGCGCAAGGTCTTTGTATAGTTATTTATCGGATGAAGCACTAAGGAGGGGAATTATGAAACTGTTGCTCACTTCTGGTGGTGTCAAAAACCCCAGTATCCACAACGCGCTGGTCGAAATGCTGGGCAAACCGATTGCCGAGTCCAGTGCCCTGTGCATCCCCACCGCAGCATACGGACACCCCTGGGTTAGTCCTGGCAACGTATGGCGTTTCATCGCCGGTCAGTCCCCGGCACCGATGAGTAATCTGGGCTGGAAATCCCTGGGGGTGCTGGAACTGACTGCGCTGCCAAGCATCGACAAAGAACGTTGGGTTCGCTGGGTTCGGGAGACTGACGTGCTACTGGTGGATGGCGGCGATGCCCTCTATCTGTGTCACTGGATGCGGCAGTCCGGGATGGCGGATCTCTTGCCGTCGCTGCCTGAGAAGGTCTGGGTGGGGTTGAGTGCGGGGAGCATGGTGATGACTCCCAGGATTGGGCAGGAGTTTGTCGGGTGGAAGCCGCCCACGGGTGGCGATGAAACGCTGGGCATCGTCGACTTTTCGATCTTTCCGCACCTGGATTACCCCACTTTCCCGGAAAACACCATGGCACACGCAGAGAAATGGGCTGCGCGTCTCTCGAATCCATCCTACGCGATTGACGATCAGACCGCCCTCAAAGTGGTCAACGGAGCAGTCGAAGTTGTCTCCGAAGGCAATTGGAGACTGTTTACGCCCTGATGGCGGTGTGGGAACTGGTTCGTCCTGCGCGTCAAACGGGCACGGAGCAACCGGTCATTGCCACTTGGATCAGTGGTTCACTGGGTTAAAATGGATGGTGTGTTCGTGGGGGTTAGTGCCCTTCCAGTATCCCCGGACAATCGTGATGAGCATCCGAGAACGGGACGCACGGCGTCCGGGTTGCCAGCAGTCGGTTGCTACCAATTACTGAACAAATGGTCACCATTTATGACCCGGTATGTGCTATGCTGGTGCTATGTTGATACGACCAACACACCACGACACGTACTCCCCGGAACCGGTTTCCCGCCACTTTTGCAGCCACTTCACACATTTTGCGGCAAAGCCACACCATCACTTACGGGAAGGTTGCTGCAATCGCTGCAATCGCTGCAAGTTCCCACTTTGCTGCAGAAGTTTTCCCCAGCATCCCCCGGTAAATGTCGCTCCGGTGACGCGCCTCCCCCAATAATCTCCACCCGGCAGAATCCTTTACGTCCCAGGGGGGCGGTGGCGCTTACAATGAGGACACCGGGGGTTCTCGCTGTGAAGTCCCCGTTTTTGTCACCACGCAACCCACAAGGAAGATTCATGATAACCGAATTTTTGTGCCCCAACTGCGATACGCTGCTCGAACTGGAAGACCCACATCTGAGTATGACTGTTGAATGTCCGGTGTGTTTTTCGCTGGCGACGGTCAGCAGCCTGACGCCGCCGGAACTCGACCTGACGGAAGCCGGTGTGGTGCCGCCGGGCTATACCCCGCCCAAGCGCAAGAGCGAGTCGCGCACACCGTCTGCGTCCGGCTCATCTGTCCCCTCCTCGAACCCTGCCGGTGACTACCTGTGTGTCCCCTTCAGCGGCGTGACCAGGAGCGGCACGCCCGCCCCAGGCCGGGTACTGGCCGAGCAGCTTCAGACGATTCTCAACGACTACGAGCGGCAGGGCTGGGTCTTCCAGCGGATTGATACGGTGCGCGTGTTCCTTAAACCCGGGTGTCTGGCGGGGATTTTCGGCGCACAGGTGCAGGCACGGGAATACGACATCGTGATTTTTAAGCGCCAGGCGGGATAATCGGGTTCGCTTCCGGCGGAAGAGTCGTAGGGCGCTTTGTGCCTCATGTGCGCTGTGGCACGAGCATCCGATAGGCGGCCATCGCGCCCGCCCCGGCTAAGGGCAGACTGATTCCGATCACCAGCACCCATCCCCAGGTTGTAGAGGCGGGTGGTTTGGGGGTGCGGTCAATGTGCAGCAGGATGCCGGCTGCGGTTTGGTTGTCCAGCGTCTGGTTAAGGGGAAGATCGCGCCGGTTCAGGATGTATGAGACGACAGCCCAGTATTCATCGGTGGATAAGCGGCCTGGGTCTTGAAACGGCATGTTAGTCGTCACGAAGTCGAAGACATCCTGGGCATTGGTGAAGCGGCTGAGTGCGCCTCGATTGAACAGTGGCGGGACATACTTCGGGAAAATAAAGCCTTCCGGGGGGTGGTTGAAGGTGTGGCACTTGGACTGCCAGCAGTTTTGTTCCGGCAGGGGGAAGCGCCGCAACGCCTCGGCAATGCCGCCGCCTTGCAGGCCATGACAGGTGGCACAGTGGAAGTCAAAGAGCGCCTTTCCCTGGGCAACCTGAGCTGCACCCGGTTCCTGCGCGTTGGCAGTCGAAGGGAGCAGGACGCCTACGCTCAACAGAAGCAGTGTAATCGCCAGCAGAAGCCGGATTGTCATGCAGTATTCTCCGCATCAAGGATGATTGGTTACAGATGTACCACAAAAACGGGTATCTGCGTATTGAGCCGGGCGCTTTTCTCATAAAGAACACATTTTGCGTTGCTGCTGGGGAGACGATATTTTCTCTTGACGCGCTCCGGCCCTGCTGGTACACTGACACGTAGTTGAGGCCCCATCGTCTAGCGGTCTAGGATGTTGCCCTTTCAAGGCAAAGACACGGGTTCGAGTCCCGTTGGGGCTAAGTTTGTACCCTCTGCTTTAAACGACGCTGTACAAGGCATACTCGCCATGCTGTACAGCGATTTTCGTTTAAATACCCAAATGCGAAACGAACTTATTCGTCAGCGATATGCCCTCGGTGAGGGTTTATCCGATCTTGCCCGCGAGTATGGTATTTCCCCGCAACGGGTGTATCAGATTGTCCATCTTAGAAGGAAGTAGATTCCTGTAGAAAATCATACAAAAGCGCGAATCCGGTCTCCAAATTCGCAGGTTTTTCCAGTTGGCCTACAGTGCATTGCTAGTGTTCAAGACGAACTAATCACGCTCTACACGATATATCTTGATACCCTTCTTTATAGTCTGATCACCTACCGCAATCAATATCCCGGCCAACTGACCATCAACAGCAATTTCGACAGGTTCTCTATCAATCTGTAGTGATTTTACGATCTGTTCTTCAAACTCAACTGGAAAGTCATAGGCGACAGTATCACCTAAACGCAATTCTCCTGTTTCGATCCTTACGCCGATTGCATTTGCTTTAGGCCAATGATGCTCTATATATCCAACGTATTTGTAATGTTTTGGGATCGCCTCAATAAACCCATTTTGATAGAATATATCCCTAATTTGAGAGTGAGACCATCCGAGATTTTGATAATTTCGGAGCAGTCTATGAAGATCCCATGTTGTCATTAACCCATAATCGCCATGTAGTGCGCTTTCAAGAACATCATCGTTAAACGGATTTTGGAGACGGTCAAGTGCCGGGATGTGACGCTGATGATTGACAATTGCTAAACCACGAATGTCTACTCGGTTGAGCGATTTCATGCGAGGTGCAAGATACTTTGACACCTGTATTGCGGAGCTATCTTTAGGAGTATTGGATATTCCCTTAATTTCCACAAGAATAAGTGGTGATTTGTCTTGTATTTGCAGGTCTTCTCGTTTTGGTTCGCTTTCTCCACTCTTTTGAAGTTCCTCATCCATATCAACAACATTTGAAAAACCCAACGCCGCCAAAGCCGATTTTACAGCTTTCACCAAGGCATTTCCTGACTCAGTAATCAGATCGTACAAGTACTGATGGGATGTGCGAGCTGATTGTATAGTATCTTCCAAATCCTTGATTCTAGCCTCGGAATCTTGTCGGATTTGGGTGATTTGATTCTGGAGTGACAAAATGCTTTTTAACTCATACTCGTGCCTAGTTACCCATTTTCCCCCTTCGATATGAGGAAACAACTGGGGAACTATTGCTGGAAGATAATCCGCTAGAAATTCTCCAAGAAAAATCGATTGATTGTTTAGTTTCGGAAAGATAAATATAAGTCCTGCCTTTTCTTCCGCTGGAATTATTACTCCCGCAACAGTCTGATCGTATTTATTTCTTGCTAATGGTATCCAGCGTTTTGTCAGCCAAGGGTCACCGGTATCAAGTGTGCAGATATACTCCGCTTCTGGAATGTATCGTTGCAGAAATTGAGTTAATGCCCCGTTCGATGCCTCTACGGTGATCTCCTTACCGTGCTCTGCGTCAGCCCGAAATGCAGGGGCTTCCAATTCTGGCAAAAAAGACCATGTACTAACAATGCCCGGGCGCCATAGTTCTTCCCGTGAACCCGTTACAGTATTTTTCTCGTAAGCAAAAACAATAAATATTCCGCCATGTTGATATATTTTATTGAAATCAGACTGAAGACGCCTCATTATTATCGGGCGTGGGTCAATAATTCCTGTGTGCGCCTCGGCTCTTAAAACATTTCCATCATTAAGTACGACTGGGTCACCTTTAGGTTCTTCAAGCACTGTATCTGGAGCTAGTTCAATAATTATAATTTCTTTTTCAGTGTGATGCTCAGAAATATAACCATTTACAAAAACAGGCTGACTCTTACGAGGGGCCTTATATGGTTTTCCGAAACTACCTTCAGCAATGTCAAATCCTTGATTTCTGAGATAATCAGCCGTTTCCTTTTCGACATCCATTAAGAGAATATGCGGTTTAGGATGTTTAAGAGGAGGTGTATCAGGTTGGGTATCCTGTTTTTTGTCGTTATTTTCTGCTTTTTTTCGAAACATATCCGCATTCCAGTGATGACAACCGCAGAGTTAAGGTTTACCGATTAAATCTGTACCATTGTCCCATCTTCAATCGCCGGAATCAGCCAGAGGGCCACCCTTCCCTATCATTCCAGTAACAATACCGACGTATTTCAGATCTTGGGCAACAAGTCAGCGAAAAATAGCTTTTATGGGCGTAGAAAACAATTACGGAGACATGAGTGCCTGTGCGGTATCCTAATAAACCAGTGTGTATTCATATTATAGCGGGTTGTCGGGATTTGTGCTGGTTTTGCGAGGCACTACTTGATAGTGAAATCGCGTTCCGCTCGCCGCGAGGCAGATCAAACGAAAAGCGAGTTTTCGTTTGATGCGTCAACAGCGTGGCTCTCTGCCCCGTTCTGTCAAGGGTGCTACCTCATTTTGGTCGAGCCGGGCTGGTGCCGCTGCGCTCAGGCACGACCAAAACACGCCCTTGACATCACTCCTCTCTGCTCAAACCCATCTGGATGATGGAATGATAGAAAACGCGCCTTCACTTCCCTATCCACACAACGTCTCTAACGCCGCCAAACATATTCTAAAGGCCTCCTGGTCTAAAAGCAGACATCATATCCATCGGCAGCCTCAGAGCTATCTACTTGACAACCCCATCCCCCATCCTCTATGGTGAATTTACCAATTTGCTCGAAAACCCAGTTTCTGGCTTTTGAGTGAATTTACGAACGACCATGATCATCGCCGTTGCCTCACAAAAAGGTGGAACAGGAAAAACGACAACCGCAATCTCACTCAGTGCGGGTCTTGCTCGTAAAGGCAAGCGGGTTTTGCTCATCGACATTGACAGCCAGGCCAATTCATCAAAAGTCCTCTTGCCAGACTATGCTCAAATCAAGGCTGAAGCGACTGTCTACACCACCATTCTTGAAAAGAAGTCACTCCCTATTCGGCAAACACCGGTTCCCAATCTGGATATTGTCCCCTCTCACATCCTACTTTCCAACACCGATATCGAGTTGACGACTGCCATTGACCATCGTGAGGCCAGGCTCAAAGGTAAACTTAAGCCAGTCGCCGATCAGTATGATTACGTCTTTGTCGACTGTCCCCCGGCGCTATCGTGGTTGACGATCAATGCGTTTACAGCAGCGGATCGTGTGTTGGTTGTGGTATCCCCTGGTTACTTTGAACTGGACAGTATCGTACAAATTACGAAGACGGTGAAGGAAGTTCAAGAATATTTCAATCCGAGTCTGCAAATCCTAGGTTTTCTATTCACCATGAGTGATCCAACCGTAAACACCCGCACCTCGCTCCAATTGCTGCGCCAGGCGTATACAGGAAGTGTCATCGGCACGGTCATCCCCCGCAATGTCGACATCAAAGACGCCCATTTCAATAAGAAGGATATCTTTACGCACAACCCGAAAGCAAAATCAGCCCTCGCCTACCAGAAACTCATCAAAGAGCTATTCAACCTATGAGCAAAAAGCAGTTGGAGATCAACTCAATCCAAAATGAATTGGCGGGAGGAGCTTCATTGTACTTCCAACCCAAACCGCCCCAAACACAAATGCATCCTGAGGCTAAAAACGACCGTTCGAACGAACGAACCACCGAACGAACGTTCGTTCGGACGATGAAGAAGCAGGAACGGGTCAAGGTTCGCCATTCATTTGACGTTTATAGGGATCAGTTGGTCGAACTTCAGTCATTGCAGCTAGCCGCCGTAAGAAAAGGAAGGCGAAAACCGAAATTAGGAGACATGGTTCAGGCTGCTATTGATTTATATTTGGAGAAGAAAAAAGCGTGAGGCTAAAAACGACCGTTCGAACGAACGAACGTTGCAACGAACGGACATTTTTGACACAAACCGTATCAATCTGATTAGCTGTGTATAGTACGTTATCAAAATCCAGGGACTGAAGTAGAGATGTCGTCGGAAAAATCCGAACCGACCTGGGCAACCAGGGTAGGGGAGCAGTGGCAGAGCCGCCACCACGACCTAGGGGAAGCCCGAACGAAGGAGGTCACTGGTCGGGGCTGATAGCGAAAAAGGCTATCTGGGATATTCGAGGAAAAGAAACAGCGCCTCGAAAAATCCGAAGCGCCGTTTAGGATTGTTTATATAGTCTGAAAACAACTTGTGATTAGAGTATAGAACAACGATTTGCCGAAGGCAAATAATGTATTCATTCTGGGGAGACTATGGGTCAAGACCCCATAATAAGGGTCGCACATTATCGACATTTCCCGAATAGGGATATCAGTGAGTACAGGAAATACCCACGTTCAACTCCAGTTGAGCCTACAGTTATGAATAACTGTACCCGGCGCAAAGCGCGCGCCGGTCATGAAAAAACTTAAACAGTGTTTCTTCTCGGGGAGATTCGGGGAGACGACCTCATTTTGCCCAGGAACCGGGCATATTCAGTCCATTATCCCCAGCACCTCCCACTCGGCGAACCACGCCCCCCGTCGGCCTTGTCCTGGCATTCCATGCGGCGGCCAAGCCCGACTACCCCCCTCACCGACCCAGCCGGTCAGCAAACAGACAACCCTTATCAACCCCCTGTTGATCTACTGTTATGCTGTCGCCGCCGCGCGCGGCTGGTCCGCCCGCGCGCGGGCGCGCGCCGGTCGGCGGACGCGGGCGGCTGAGGCTCGCAGGCTCGCCCCAGCGCCACGCTTGAGGGCGGTAGTCGGTCTCCGACCGACGGGGGGCACCGCGCTGGGGCGCGGGATGGACGGCGCTCAGCGCCGTGTTCAAAACCCTCGACCATGAGGTTACTCAGCTCAGCGCCCTATTATCTGAACCCCGTAATTCTTCAATCAGCACGGGGATTGGTCAAGAAAACTACGAGCATTGCGTCACCCCGAAACTGGCAGTTGCATTGTATTACATATTACAGTATAATATTAAGTAATATAGAAAGGGGGTGAATAATCGAATGGACAAAGACGAACAAGACAAACTCGTCATACAGATGCCATAATCAATATGAATATTACTCATATGATGACTCGAACTAGTTTCTATCTACCTGAAAGCCTTCACAGGCGATTGCATACCGTTTCGAAGCAACAACGCAAATCGGTATCCCAATTGGCGGTGGAGTTGTTGGATGAAGCGCTCAGGCAAGAGGAAGCCCAGAAACTGGATGAAACTTACCAGGCCTTGTTGAAGATCAAGGGTGTGGTGAAAGAGGATATCCCAACGGCATCCAGCAGGATTGACGACGTGTTGTACGGAGAAACGGGTGCCTGGCAAGGCGAACCGGGAGATCATGGGTTGTGGCAGGTCCCAGATGATACACAACTACCATGAGCAGCATGGACACCACGCAACCCATTCTGGTCGACAGTGATGCCTTTGTCGGTTGGCTGTACCAACGCGATAGCCATCATCCTCAGGCAGATGCCATCTTCACAGACATTATCCATCAACGCCGCCCGCTGGTCACAACCAGTTATGTGGTGACCGAAACCGCCACCGTTTTGAGCCACCGGCAAGGACAAGCACTCGCTCGCCAATTTTTGGAGATGGCCGCGAAGTTCCCCGTCATTCATATCAACGAAACCTTGCATCAGGCCACCCTGAACCTGTTCAGTCAGCAGGAGAAAAAGGGGAGCAGTGTGGTGGATTGCTCCAATGTGGTGGTGATGCGACAGTTCCAGATCCCCGTTATTTTCAGTTTCGATCAGGTCTACCACAAGACCTTCCAACTCCAGATGGCAACTTCCTGAACAAAGGTCTAGCCACATCTTGAAGCGACGTTTGGCTCACACGGCAATCCCATAGTTCAGATGGCTCAATCCGCTGAAATGTAGAAAAGTGATGTATCCTAGTAGTAAAGTAGTGAGCACATTCTAAGGGGGAGAGGTAATGTCGGATAACCGTGACCCTGTAGAAAAAGGGATAGACGCCGCGGGTGGCGCGGTAATTGCCGCACTACTCGGACTACTGTTCGGGGTATTGGTGGGCTCTATTCAGCGTGACCAGGCAGATAAAGAAGCCCGGAAACGCCAGTTGCAACTACCACCCCACCTCGAGTTCCAGGAAGTCGAGATACCCAAACAGAAGACCGGCGGAGGCGGTTGTCTGGCAGCTATTGTGTTTGGCATTATTACGGTGTTCCTCATCCAGAAGCTCCAAGAATGGAATATGACTCCCGGTTATGCTCACTTGGGTACACCATTTGCCATTGGCGGTGTCATTTGCGGCGCCTGTACCATTGGCGCGGTTGTTTATGTCCTGGCAATCACCGTGAAAGAGCAAGAGCCGGTACCAACAGTGTCCCTCAACATTGAAGACGCCCGTTCCTACCTGGTCGTCCTGCCACACGGCACGGCATGGGATGCCGAACACGTCTATCGGTTTATTGAACACATGCTCGTGACGGTCGGAGGCCGGTTGACCTATCAGATTGTGGCAAAGCCTGGCGTCATTTTATGGCGTATCCTGGATTTACGAACCCAATTGAACCCATCCGTCATCCACGATGCAATTCATGCCTACTACCCTGAGGCCGAAGTTCAGGATGGTGACCTCCGTTTTTCATCAGTTGATGCGCCATTTTACCGTTCAGTGCTGTATTTCAAACAGGGTGATGAATTCTATAAGCCCATCCAGGGTAGTCTGGATTTGAATACCCATGACCCCTTGAAAACCTTCGCCCAACAGCTCAGTCAGATTAGAGATAACGAACGGATCACCTATACGCTGCATGTGGCGGATATTGCCCTGTTTGCTTATAAGCAGGCGGAACATATGTTGACCTACAAAATGCCTGCTAACCCGCTGCGATTCTTCCAATCGGGAGGCGCTTTCGATGTGGGGTATGCAGCCATGGCAGGCGAACCACGCCAGTCCGTGTATGAGCGACACGATGAGAACGTGTTTGTCCGCAAACTCAACAGCCCGTTGTATCATGCTTTCCTGATGGTTCAAATTGATAGTCCCAGACAAGAACGCATCGTTGAGTTAACGAATGCCTATAAGGCCCTTGTTTGGCAGTTTCGCAACCCCGACTACAACTGGCTCGAGATGTATACCCCACCCAGTACGTTCATGGTTGCAGATGACCAGTCCAATTTTGTGACCAGCACCCTGGGGAGAATTGCCGCGTGGTTGGCAAACCAGAGTCAGGGTTGGCGTGCCTGTAGCTTGATCCTCAATCCCCACGAGATGGCGGCCTTGTGGCATCTGCCGAACCAGGACTTCAATGCCAGTGGCATCCGCTGGACACGCGGGAAACGGGTTTCCGCACCTAGTGAGGTGCGTGGGCAGACGGGAGGTGTCTACCTGGGCAACAACCAGTATGGCGGGCAATCTGAACCCGTCTACCTCAACTATCAAGACCGCCGGACACACATGGCGATCTTCGGGAGAACCGGGTCGGGGAAGACCAACCTGCTGCACACCATCATCGCCCAGGACATCGCCAACGGCAAGGGTGTCTGTGTGATTGACCCGCTGGGGAACCTGGTGCGGGATATCCTGCGCTACAGCATCCCCGCCAACCGAGAACAGGATGTGGTGGTGCTGGACATCACCAATGAACCTTACCCGCCACCTTTCAATATCGTCACACCGCCAGCGGATACGAACTTTGATAACGCGGCACAAGTGATGAGTATCCTGGAGAAATTGTGGCCGGATATGGTCGACTCCCGCTGGTACGATGCTCTGTTCAACGCCATCCTGACGCTGTGGCAGGAGAAGAAACCCACCATCCGTGATGTGGATCGCGTACTCTCTGACCCGGACTACCGGATAAGGCTGCTCCGAAAAACAGACAATCCGGCTCTTCTGGATTTCTGGTCGGACTTTGACCGGAAAAGCCCCAGCGATCAGGATACCCGAATTGATCCGATCAAACACCGGCTGCGCCATTTCTATCGAAATAACTACCTGTATCCAATCACCTGCCACCCCAAACCGCTCAACTTCACCAACCTGATGCAGGAACGCAAAATCATCCTGGTCTCGCTGCCGGTCCAGGGCGGTAGATTAACTGAGGAGGAACGGGAACTCCTGGGAGCGTTAGTCATCGCACAGATCCAGATGGCGGCCATGAGCGGCGCTGCCGAACGGCATGGGTTCTACCTGTTCGTGGATGAAACGCAGGACTTCATCACGACGGCTCTGCCCAGGATGTTGTCCCAGGCGCGGCAGTTCAACCTGTCGCTGACACTGGCGAACCAATACCTGAAGCAGTTGGTAGGCGATACCCTGGACGCGGTGCGCGGCAATCTGAATACCTTCGCGTTTTTCCAGCTCGGGGATGATGACGCACCGGTCGCTGCGCGTTTCACCAAACCACACTTTGAGGCTCAGGACTTCATTGATATGGATCGCTATCAGGCCGTGCTGAGGCTGTCAGCGGATGGTCGCACGCTGCCAGCCTTCAATATCGCCACCCACCTGGTAACCCCAGATGGGGGCGACGAAGCCCGGTTGAAGGAGGGGATCACGACGGAACAGCGGATACGAACGGTATCGGTGAAACGCTACACCCCCATGAGCGGGGAAGAAATCCTTGACTGGCTGGCGAACCGGTATCCGCTCTACCGGGGGCCGGAACCACGAGATGATGATGACGACCCGTATTCCGATCCGGTGTAGACTGAGATATGACCATGAAAGACACACCGAAACGCCGCCGCCGTGACCAGCGCCGGGAAAATCCGTCACCGATGCAGCTCAGGGAACGCGACGTGGACATCATCGAAGCCGTCCACAAGTACCGGGTGCTGAGACAGGAGCAGATCCAGGCGCTGTTCTTTGGTTCCCGGGCGACAGCGCAAACCCGGCTGGAAAAGCTCTACGATCACGCTTACCTCGATCGCAAGTTCCTGCCGGTTTATGAAGGACAGGGACGCAGCCCGACGTTGTACATCCTGGACCGGCGCGGCGCAGAGACACTCCGCGTGCAGCGCGGTTATGATGCCATCACCTGGCACAGCAGCAGCAAGAACCTGGCAACTGACTTTCTGCAGCATACGACTGCCATCAACGAGGTGATGATCGCGGTCACACTGGCCTGTCGAGCACATGGGTTCATCCTGGAGGAATGGCAGACCGAGAGCGAACTCAAGGCGGACTACGACCGGGTGCGCATCCGCAGCGGGCGGGGACAGGAGACCGCCCCGGTCATCCCCGACAGCTATTTCACGATCATCGCTAACCAGCGCCGTTATCCTTTCGCCCTGGAGTTGGATCGAGGGACGATGGAACTGAAGCGCTTCAAGACCAAGGTCCGGGCATACATGGCATACCACCAGTCCGGCAGCTATGAACGGCGGTTCGGCACCAGCAGCCTGCGGGTGTTGACGGTCGTGTCGACGGAGGCTCCCAGCGGGGGAGAGCAGCGGCGGGACAACCTGAAGGAAACATCTGCGGCAGCAGGCGGTGCCCATTGGTTCTGGTTTGCGGTGCTGCCTGATCTGAATGCCGAGACGATCCTGGCACAGCCGGTGTGGTCTCAGGTGGGGGAGGCCGAGCCGAAGGCGCTTATCCCGGTCCATAACCTGGGTTGAAAGAGATGCTCGATTTTTGTTAGCTTGAAAGATGCCAAGCTTTTTGTGGCGACACCAGCCGGGTGACCTGGTGATCGGGCGCAGGGGGAGAACCCGCTTCGCGCCACTGTACCGTGTCGCTCATGCCGCCCGTGCCGCCCATATGCACGTCATTGGTCGTTCCGGGAAAGGTAAATCCAAGGCGTTAGAACACTTCATCTTCCAGGACATCGCCAACGGTCTGGGCTGTGGGTTGATTGACCCCCATTCCCAGTTGATTGATGATCTGCTCCGGCATCTTCTCACCCGCCAGGTGCTGATGCGCCCTGACGTGCTCAGACGCATCCTGTACGTCGATCCGGCGCGAAAGGACTACATCATCCCCTTCAACGTCCTGGCGACCCCTGACGAGCCTTACAAGGTGGCAGCGGCGGTGCTGGAGGCCTTCCGTCGCACCTGGTCGGAGAGTCTGCGGGAAGCGCCGCACTTCTCCAACGTGATGACCCACGCCCTGCTACTTCTGATCCAGACCGGCTACACGCTGGTGGATCTTCCCCGCTTGCTGGTGGACAAGGCGTTCCGTGAAGCATTACTGGAACTGGTGGATGACCCTGATCTGACCGCGTTCTTCCATGATCGTTATGACCAGTGGGGACGGGAAGCGCCGGTAATGCGCGAGAGCAGTCTGAACAAGGTGACCACGCTGACGATTAACCCTCATCTCAAGCTGATGCTGGGACAAAAGGAGAACCGCCTGGATTTCCAGTCGATCATGGATGAGGGACGGATCCTGTTGCTCGACCTGGGGCATTGTGACACGGAGACCAACCGGCTGATCGGCAGTCTGGTGGTGACCGGGTTGGAGCTTGCGATGCGGCGGCGGCGCACCCGGACGCTGTGGAACCTGACAATTGATGAGTTCGCCGCGTATGTCGCCAACGAAGGATCCACCCAGACACTGGCGCATGTTTTCTCTGAAGGGCGGAAGTTCCGGATGAGCATGACGGTGGCGCACCAGACACTCTCGCAACTCACGCCGCGGATGCTCGGAGCGCTGGGTAACACCGACACCAAAGTGATCTTCGGGATTGACCGTTATGATGCGGAGTACTTCGCCAAAGTGATTGGTCGGGTGGATACTGAGGCGGTGAAGCGTGAGCCGAAAACCAACATCCAACATGAAGTGTTCTCATCGCTGCCGGAGCAGTGGGAGCAGTGGGTGGATCGGCTGCGGTTTCAGCCGCCACGCCAGGCGACGGTGATGAGCCAGGATCGGGAAGCTGCCACCATTATCACCCTACCTATCCCGCGCTACACCGCCACAGATGAACAGGTTGAACACATTCGCCGGGACAGCCTGAGCCAGGCCGGTATCCCGTACACGGAAGCCAAGTGTAATCTTGGGCAGGAAACACAACAGAGAACGGCCACTTATATGAATGTCCCTGAGTATGAATTTGTGCCGAACAGTTGATGAAATCTAAAATAGCAGGTAATTAACTTCGCTATTATCATTGGGTTAGCGAACGGCACCATTCCAACTGAATGGAATGTCTCACAGGATATTTGGGGAAGACTTTATTTCACAGTGTTTTTGCACATGATGATGAAAAACATACAGAACTGGTGGGATAATGCAACACTGGCCGATTTTGATGTATTTGTTGGGTGTGGTCTTTTCATCCAGAGACGGGAAGGCGACTATAGTCTGGTCAAGCCAGCCATAATATCACGTCTCAATGGCACCCGAACTCGATCTATTCATGACTCCGCTGCATGATTGGCGAAGATATTGAAGATACATCCAGTAAAGGTTAGGCTAATGTTCATGAGCTAAGGCCTTATCTACCGCTAACAGCGTGTTCTGAATATCAGCTGCGGTATGGGCGCTACTCACGAAACCGGCCTCAAACTGACTGGGTGCGAGGTAGACTCCCTGTTCGAGCATAGCGTGGAAGAACCGTGCATAGCGGGCGGTATCGGCATACAGTTTCGCGCTGGCATAATCCGTAATCACCGCATCCGGTGTATTGAGGAAATAGGATCCGAACATTGTTCCGGCGTGGCCGATTTGCAGTGGAATCCCGGCAGCCGCCGCCGCGTTCGCCAGCCCTCCCACCAATTCTATTGTCTTTTGGGCGATACCGTCAAATACGCCGTCGGCCAGCATCACGTTCAGCGTCGCCAGCCCTGCTGCCATCGCCAATGGATTGCCGGAGAGCGTCCCGGCCTGGTACATTGTGCCCGCCGGAGCGACATGCTGCATGATCTCACGTTTACCGGCATACGCGCCAACGGGCAGCCCGCCGCCGATCACCTTACCCAGGCATGTAATGTCCGGGTCAAGTCCCCAATAGGCCTGTGCCCCGCCCGGTGCGACCCGGAATCCAGTCATCACCTCGTCCATAATGAACACCGCGCCGTATTCCTTGCACAGGTCATGCAGCCCTTGCAGATAACCCGGTTGCGGCAGCACGAAACCCATATTGGCGGCAATTGGCTCGACAATCACGGCGGCAACTTCGCCGGGGTTCTGCTCGAAGATCGCCCGCACCGCGTCCAAGTCGTTATAGGGTGCGGTCAGCGTATTGGCGGCGGTAGAACCGGGGACACCCGGCGAATCCGGCAGACCGAGCGTAGCAACGCCGCTGCCCGCCTGCACCAGCAGCATATCCGCATGGCCGTGATAGCACCCTGCGAACTTGATGATCTTATCGCGCTTGGTGTAGGCGCATGCCAATCGTAGCGCACTCATACAGGCTTCCGTGCCGCTGTTCACAAACCGGATCATCTCAATGGATGGGACAGTCTGAATGACGAGTTCCGCCAGTTCATTTTCGAGTCGGGTCGGGGCACCGTAGCTCGTGCCACGCCCTGCGGTTTCAGCAATCGCTTTGACTACCGTTTCGTGGGCATGACCGGCGATCAGCGGCCCCCAGGACAGCACATAATCAATATACCGGTTGTCGTCAGCGTCCCAGATATACGCGCCATTCCCGCGATCAATGAAACGCGGCGTGCCGCCCACGCTGCGGAACGCCCGCACCGGGCTGTTGACTCCACCAGGGATTAACTGCTGCGCGGCCTGGAATAACGTCTCTGATTGGAGGGTTTTCATTGCATAACCTCGGTTGAATTGGATGTAAGTTGTTTAAGTTTCTCCAGCAGCGTATTCACCGTCTGCTGCGATTGGTGGACACAATCCGGCATCCCCACGCCCCGGAACGCGCCGCCAGTCACGTAGATGCCTTCCGGCAGGGCGTTTTCCAGCGCCGTGATGCGTTCCAGGTGGTTGATATCATATTGCGGATTCGCCTTATTCCAGCGGAAAATACGGTGGAATAACGGCGCGGCCTCAATGCCGAGCATATCCTGTAATTCCTGCCGGACAACGGTCAGCAGCTTGTCGTCATCGTAGGTCATCGTCTCCGGGCTGCGTGACCCGCCAAAGAACACGCGCAGTAACACATGTCCTTCCGGTGCGCGGTGGTCAAACTTAGTGGATGAAACCGTGATCGCGTTGATCGGGCGCTTTTCGCTTTTCGGCACGACCAGCCCGAAACCATGCAGGGGGCGTTTGATGTCCTCGGCACGGAACGCCAGCGAAAGCGTCCCGGTGCTGACGTAGCGAATTGCCTTCAGTTGATCCGCCGCTTCCGGCGTCATCGGGCGCAGCAGGTCAGCGGCGACATACGCCGGAGTCGTCAGCACCACCGCATCAGCATCCAGCGTTTCGCCGTTACCCAACGCCATCTGATACCGTCCGTTACTCATCAGCTCAAGCGCGGAAACCGGCGTACTCAGGCGCAGATCACCCGTCACGCGATTAATCAGGGCTTCTACAATTTCCTGCGTTCCTCCCTGGAACGACATAAACATGGATGTTTTTGCACCCTGCGGGGCGGGCGCGGCGCTGCGTTGGCGGCGCGAGGCCAGCATCCCCAGGATCAGGCTGCGGTGCTTGCGCTCCAATTCCCGGAAACGCGGGAACGTCGCCATAATGCTCTGTTTGTCGGCTTCGGCGTTGTAGATGCCGGACATCAGTGGCTCTGCGATCTTATCCAATGCCTCATTCCCCAGGCGGCGGCGCACAAAATCGGCCAGTGTTTCGTCGCTGTCGTCCTGCTTGGCCGGAATCAGTAAATCCAGCCCCATCCGCAGCTTGCCCAGCGGCGAGATCAGTGGGGAGAGCGCGAACGGGGTGAACTTGGTCGGGACGATCAGCAGCACACCATCCGGCAGTTCAACCGGTTTGCCTTTGTGCAGGACGTAGGTTGTCCGCATTTTGTCGTTTGTACCAAGCAGTCGGTCAGATAACCCCAGTTCCCGCGCCAGTTGCAGCGCCCAGGGTTTTTGTGTCAGGAAGGAATCCGGCCCGCCCTCGACCACAAACGGTGTTTCGCCAAATCCGTCTATCTGCTCGGTGAGGATTTTGCCGCCCCAGCGGTCTGCCGCTTCTACCAGCGTATAGTGAACGTCCAGCCCCTCGCGCTGTGTGGCCTGTTGCAGATGCCACGCGGCGCTCAGGCCGGAGATGCCGCCGCCGATGATGACGACATGGCTCCCGGCTTTTGTGTGGGCAAGGTGACCGTTCTGCTGGACAATATCTGCGACTGTCATGCCTCTGTCTCCGCTTTCCGGTTCAACTCCTGGCTGTACTCATGCACGAAATCCACCAGGCGGCGCACGTTATCCACTGGGGTTTCCACGATAATCCCGTGACCGAGGTTGAAGATGTGCCCCTGGACGCCTTTCATTGTGTCCAGGATGTCTTTTGCCCGCGCCTTGAGCGCGTCCCAGTCCGCGAACAGCGTCACCGGGTCGAGGTTGCCCTGGATTGCCACGCCCTCGCCCAGGATTTGCCGCGCCTGCCCGATATCAATCCGCCAGTCCACGCCGATCACATCCCCGCCCGCCTGCTGGATGAGCGGCAGCATCCCACTGGTGTTCGTCCCAAAGTGAATCATCGGAATACCGCTCTGGCTGGCGATTTCAATTGCTCGTTGGCTGTACGGCAGGACATAATGCGTGTAATCGTAGGGGCTGAGGTCGCCCACCCAGCTATCGAAAAGCTGTAGGGCGTGTGCCCCGGCCTTCGCCTGTGCCAGCAGGTACTGCCCGGCGACTTCAGCGAGTTTGGTCATCAGCTTGTGCCACAGGTCGGGCTGGCTCATCATCATATTCTTGACTTCAATCCGGTTGCGGCTGCCGCCACCCTCGACGGCGTAGCTCGCCAGTGTGAACGGCGCACCGCTGAAGCCAATGAGCGGAATCCCCCGTGAATCCAATTCGCGGCGGGCGAGTTTGATCGCGTCCAGAGTGAAACTGAGTGTTTCTTCGGCGGGCAGGACGCGCAGGTTATCAATATCGGCCTCGGTTCGCACCGGGTTATAGATCGTCGGGCCTTCACCCTTGATGAAGTCCAGTTCCAGTCCCATCCCTTCCAGCGGTGGCAGGATGTCCGCGAAGATGATCGCGGAATCCAGGTCAAAGACGTTGATCGGCTGGAGTGTGACTTCGCACGCCAGTTCCGGGGTTTTAATCATTTCCAGGATGGTATATTGCTCGCGTAGCTTCCGGTATTCCGCCATATAGCGCCCGGCCTGGCGCATCAACCAGATCGGCGTGGCATCCACCGGTTGGCGGCGGCAGGCGCGTAAAAAGCGGCTGGCTTCGAGGGAACGGGTCGTGGCCGCGTGCGCGGCGGCGGTCATGTCTATTGGGTTATCCACTGGGCTGCCTCTTTAGCAAAATAAGTCAGAATCAGATCCGCCCCGGCGCGTTTGATGCTGGTCAGGCTCTCCAGGGCACAGCGTTGCAGGTTGATCCACCCGTTGGCGGCGGCGGCGTGAATCATGGCGAATTCCCCGCTCACCTGATAGGCGGCCAGCGGCAGATCATACGACTGCCGCACCGCGCTGATAACATCCAAGTAGGGGAGGGCGGGTTTGACCATCAGCATATCCGCGCCCTCGGCCACATCCAGCGCGACTTCTTTCAAAGCCTCGCGCTTGTTGGCGGGGTCCATCTGGTACTCGCTGCGGTCACCAAACTGTGGCGGGCTTTCCGCCGCGTCACGGAACGGGCCATAAAACCCGCTGGCGTACTTGGCGGCATAGCTCATCACCACCACATGCCCGAACCCGGATTGATCCAGCCCGGAGCGGATTGCGCCAACCATACCATCAATCATGCCGGATGGGGCGATGATGTCCGCGCCCGCTTCAGCGTGGACGATAGACGCCCGCGCCAGGATTTCGAGTGTCGGGTCATTCAGCAGGTAGCCTTCCGGCAGATGCGCGTTGTAGTGTTCCTCGCCGGGTTGATTGATAATCCCGCAGTGGCCGTGATCGGTGTACTCACAGAAACACATATCGGAGATCACCATCATTTCCGGTAGGGCGTCCTTAATCGCCCGGATCGCCTGCGGAACAATGCCATCAGGATTGTAGTTTTCACTGCCGCAAGCATCCTTCTCGTCCGGTATCCCGAATAAAATCACTGCCGGGATGCCTAGGGCGTAGGCGCTGCGGGCTTCTTCTACCGCCCGGTCAACTGACCACTGCGACTGCCCTGGCATAGACTTAATCGGCTGCTGGATGTCCTTCCCGTGCCGGACGAACAGCGGGTAAATAAAGTCGTCGGGCGCTAACTGCGTTTCCCGTACCATGCGGCGCAGCGCCGACGTGCGGCGCAACCGGCGGGGGCGCAGCGGAGACGCATCCCCGGTGACGGCGTCTTTATGTAGCTCGGTAACTCTTCCAATCATAATGGTTTCCCTGGTAATGGTTGTTGAATAAAAAGGGTTTCTAACGCTTCTAGCAACCCTTCTAAGGTATGTTCTGATGCCGTGTGCAGCGTGGCAAAGCCGCTGTTACGGGCAGTTTTAGCAGTCTTGGGGCCAATACAGACGGCGGGCAGCGCCAGCGCATCGGCGACCTGCCCACCCTCGTTTTGCAGGCGTTCCAGAAAGTTTGTCACGGTAGATGAACTGGTGAAGGTCAGCGCGTCAATATGCCCCTGTGCTAGGAAACGCGGAACATCCACACCACCTTGTCCATGCATCGTCTGGTAGGCTGTTACCACTGTGACTTCCGCACCCCGCTCCGCCAGCATGATCGCCAGTGTCGGGCGGGCAATGGCCGATTCGGGCAACAGCACCCGTGTTCCTGGGTCAACCGGCAGGCTTCTTGCCAGCGATTCTGCGATATACGCTTCGGGTAGATCAACGACGGTCAGGCCAATTTCCTCCTGCGCGGCCTGGGCGGTGGCCGGGCCGACTGCTGCAGTACGGAAATTTCCTTTCAGGGTAATACCGGAAGCCGTGAACTGCTGCGCCAGGGCATGAACCGTGTTGGCGCTCGTCAGCACCAACCACTCGAAATGCCCGGCAATCAGATCGCTCAGCGCCGCATCCAGCGCGGACGAATCATCCGGGGGAATAATAGCGATACAGGGGTAATTCAGCGGCACAGCGCCCCGTTCCCGCAGCAGACTGTTGAGCGTTTCCGCCTGATGTGCTGCGCGGGTATTCACGATGCGTTTGCCGTCTAGTGCCCCGGTCATGGGCGTTGCTCCATCAGGTCTTGTGCTCCCTGGCTGAGTGCATCCTGCGCCAGCCCCATACCTGCCGCAAAAGCCTGTTCCGCTGTGGTAATCGAGGTCGTCACGGTGACATCAATCTGCCGCGACCCATTTGGCGCGGAAACCCGCCCGCGCAGGTTCAGCGTGCCATCTTCCCACCGGGCATGGGCGGCCACCGGGACAGAACACCCGCCGCCGAGTCCCGCCAGGAACGCCCGTTCCGCGGTGACGGCGAAGGCCGTCGCTGGGTGATGAATCGGATTGAGAGTCACCAGCAGCCCCGCCTCATCGCGGGTCTGTACGGCAATTGTCCCCTGGCCGGGTGCGGGTAGCATGTCCTCGGAATCCAGTATCTGGCTCACGACATCGGTATAACCGAGCCGTTCCAGCCCGGCATACGCCAGCACAATCGCGTCATAGTCGCCATTCGCGTCAAGCGCCTTACGGATGCGCGTATCCACGTTCCCGCGAATATCCAGCATTTTTAAGTCAGGACGTTTGTACAGCAGTTGCGCGGTGCGGCGGGTGCTGCTCGTGCCGATCCGCGCCCCCTGGGGCAGAGTGGTGAGGGTATATCCCGCCCGGCTGATGAGCGCGTCCGATGGGTTTGCTCGAACCGGTATCGCGCCGATGGTCAGGCCGTCGGGTTGTTCGGTGGGTAAATCCTTCAGGCTGTGGACGGCGCAGTCAACCCGTTTTTCATGCAGTGCCGCTTCCAGTTCGGCGGTAAAAACCCCTTTGCCGCCCACCAGCGGCAGCGGCGAATCTAATACCTGGTCGCCGCGTGTTGTGAAAATCTCATATTCAACCTGCAAAGACGGCTGCGCGGTCTTGAGCAGCGCCATGACATGCTTGGTCTGCCAGAGTGCTAACGCCGAACCGCGTGTGCCGAAGCGAAGTGTTTGGATTGCTATACTCATACCTGTTGCCCTGTGGTGGATGGCACGATACATTGAAGGTTGCACGGGTCAGTGGTGTGGTTGGCCTGGTCGCCTTCGGAAGAACACGTTGCGTCGGACTGACTATCGGGCATATCCAGCGCGAACAGCTCTTTGACCGCATGGGCGTAGCCGCACCCGTTCCCCTCTGTCGCCTGAATTCGCAGGCGCGACGTTGGCTCGTGCATCAGCCGGTTGACCAGCCGGTGCGCCATGTGGCTGACCACCTGCCGCGTGCGGTCATCAGCGTCCGCAAGCCGGTTCAGTGCGTGGACGAGTTCGTCATCCGCCACACTTTGCGCCCATTCGCGCAGCCCCTTGATAACCGGTGTGACCTGGCGGCTGTGATACCATTCTGAAAACCGCGCCGTTTCCTCCTGGATAATCGTTTTTACCTGGGGAATAGAAGCCTTACGCAGTTCGATATTGCCATCCACAACCGATTGCAGATCATCAATATCATAATATTCAACGCCCGGCAGTTCCCGGACAGTTTCTTCTACATCACGCGGGACGGCAATATCCATGATGATAAACGGGCGCGCCTCCCGCTTAGGCAGAACCGCCTCCAAAGCGTGGCGATGAATGACGACATGGGGCGCGCTGGTTGCACAAATCACCGCATCCGCACCGCCGAGCGCCTCTTCCAGTTGCTGCCACGCCACGGGTTTACCCTCGAATTCCTGTGCCAGTTCCTCAGCCCGGTTATAGGTGCGGTTGATGAACGTCAGGTCGTTTACGCCAAACCGTTTGAGTGCCTGCGCCGCCAGAACAATCATTTCCCCTGCGCCGACGAGCAGAAAGCGGCCGGAAGTCTGCTGGTTGAGCTTTTCCAGGATAAGCTGTGCCCCGGCATGACTGACGGAGGTAGTATACCGGCTGATCGGGCTTTCTGTGCGTGCCCGTTTACCGGTATGAATGGCCTGCGCGAACAAGTGCGAAAGAATCGGGCCGGTCAGGTCGGTATGATGGGCATCTTCATACGCCCGAGCCACCTGCCCCAGAATCTGCGCTTCCCCTAAAATCATGGAGTCCAGACCACACGCGACCCGCATCAGGTGCCAGATAGCGGCGTTACCGACACGGGTGTACAAATGGCCTTGCAGTTCGTTAAGGGGGATATTCTGTAATTTGGATAAAAACTGTTTGATGAATGCGATTCCCTTATCGGGGCTGAGGGCTGCGATATAAATCTCCAGCCGGTTACAAGTGGAAAGAATCACCACCTCCTGAATAGCTGGAGATGACAGGCCGTTTTCCGTCTGTGTCCCGGTATGCTTGCCCAGTTCTTCCAGCGCGATACGTAGTGCGCAGCCGGAAAGTGTTAATTTTTCCCGTATTTCAACCGGTGCAGTTCGATAATTAAGGCCAATGGCGACGATGTTCACACAAATACTCCTGAATAGGGTGGTTCTACAATATAACCTGTCTTATCTCTGGTTGGTTAGCACGGAATGACCCTCAGCCAGATTGTGACCAGTGGCTCGCCAGCACCGTTACGGCCACCGCTAGATAAGGGGATGAACTAGTGAATTCGGGGCCCTCCCATAAATAACGGTCTGCTGCGCCCAGTTGTGGAAGGTTTTTGGTATCTGTTTCCAGTCCCCGCACGTTGAATATCCTCTCAAATCTTGTTAGAAATATATGAAAATCTGCAGAAATAGGTGTAAATCTCCGAATAAAGTAACTGATCTATGCCGGTAATGGCAGTGTGATCTGTCACAAAAAGTGCGTCATTTGTCATATATCGCCACAGTGAATCGCATTGACCTTCTACTTATCCTCGATTGATTCTAAGCAGAACGCGGTGCATAATGATAATCTATAGCCCCCTGAAATATTTTTTCTCGCGCGTTGAATATAGCCTAAATCTTTATAAATCTCCATGTGAATCTACATAAAAATATAGAATTATGCAAGCAAATTCTAATGTAACGCTCGTGTTGCATTCATCTTTGCTGTATTTTGTGTGGGAGCAGCAAGGGGAATCGGGTTTTTGTGAGGTCTGAGGGTAAACAAAAGCTCACCCTGTTACCAAAAATGATCATGATCTGACCGAACATCAACAGGCCAATATTCAAGTTGCCTGTGGCAGGTACGGTTGGATACCGGAATGGTATTATAAGGATTAGAAGTTGCGCAGTTGAGCCATGATCCGACGGCTGGAGACTGTCCGGCCAGTCGCTCAATATGTGCAGGCCAGTGCTAGCATCTTACAAACCTGATTGACTGGATATTCCTCGGTGCGTAACATCTGCGCCACTTCCTGTTTCCGCCTGATCCCGACTACAACCAGTTCGAGGCTTTTCTGCAATCTCCAGTTGCATCGTTAACCACCTCACCATCCGCTCCAACTCGGCCATCTGCTCCCGCAACTGCGTCTGCTCACTGTCGTGATCACTGGCGAAGACCTGGGCCACCCGTTCCAGAGATCCTCGACTTTCCAGCGATACAACAGACTGTCCTTGATTTGGTAGTAACGGCTGATCTGGGCCACTCCTTTCTCACCACACTTCGAAATTCTTGAACCCCCCATTGGCTACCAGTATTTCTCTCTCTTCCTGGTGTCCAACTTGTCGGGTTCAGTACAGATGTCTCTCTTATTTATCCTCCATCGAACTGGGGCAAGACCAAAGGTAACTCAGCTCCTATGCTGACAGATTACAAATAGTGAAGACTGATAACTGGGATGACGATTTAAAAGAAAGTTGGGCAGACGCTATCCGGGCGTTTTTCCATGCGTCCGGAAAACAAGCAGAACTCGGCTCGGCCAGGTTAAACAGACTTTTGACCCGGGTTCTGGTTGACAATTTGATGGACAAACATCACTATGCTATCCTGACCATATCCCTCTATGGCCGGATACAACAAAGAACAACCGACACCCTTTGATGCCGCAACCATCGAAGGGTTGATGTTTTTGAACGGGGATACCCTGGCGCAGCGGTACCGTCAGGCTCACCTCCGAGACAAGAAGTACCCGGTTATTACATTTCCCTCTGGCCTGGTTCGTGAACTCGCTGCCACTCCTCAGGATGATGGCACAGTTCATATTTTCAGTGCCCTGCACCTCCCACGCAAACAGAGTCGTGATGAAGCCTTTGTGACCGCTGCTCAGTTTGCCGAGGAATACGACTACATGGTCGCCAGGGAACGCGAAGATGCTCTAGTGATTGCTAACCCACGTTCCGGGAATGGCTACCGTGTGCGGTACGACGACCAAGCCAACCGTATCACCAATATCGAGCGCTTTCCCGAACATGCAATGGAACTGCTGCCAGGCGAGGCTCGCACCGCCTTGCCAGGGTTGTACAGTGGCGAGGATCAAGGACTGAACGCCATCGCGCCGGTGAAGTTCTTCACACCTGCCGGGAGCTGGACCTGGTACGCCAGTGAGTACGATGGCAAGGATGCCTTCTTCGGTCTGGTATCGGGTTTCGAGGTGGAGTTGGGGTATTTCAGCCTGACGGAACTGGAAAGCATCCACGATCCCTTAGGATTACCGATTGAACGCGACCTGTACTACACTCCCAGGACACTGGGCGAACTCCAGACCTTTCATCTAGGGGGATGAGCAAAGAAGGCGCGCCGCTCCAGTATGACCTGTTCACCCGTGATCTGGTGGACAACCGCACCATTACCCAGAAGCGTGCTGACCGGCAGCGCGAGTGCCCCCAGCAGACCGAGATGTTTCCCCAGCGGGAAGTGGCACTGTTCGGGGTCCGCGCTCATCCGCAAATGTCCTTATCCCCACATACTAAACTGGTGTTGGTCGCTGAAGACCCGCGCACACCGGAGGAGATTGAGCGCGATCTACAATGCGAGGCCGAGGCGCTGACGACCCCCATGTTCTCATCCAGTGAGCAACCAGCGGAGCATATTGTCTATGAGGCAAAACCCTTGACCTGGCAACCGCCAACTGTGATTGGGTATCGGCTTCAGGCACGTCAGGCGAGAAGTAACCTGCGCCGGAGGGAGTCGCTGGGGTAACGGATTATCCAGCAGAAGGCAGCTCTTCGATATGCTATGATGAGTCAGTGTCGAAAGAAGTGCCACATTTTGGACTAACTGAAAGGGAACAGTTATTTGATCGTGTGAGCCATGAGCGGTTTCTGGCAATTCTCGACGATGACCACAACACCATCTGCGATCTGAAGCTCTCCACCAACAACTATGGAGAGTTCTTGTTTGTCACAGTCAGCCGACCACAGGGGGAGCAGCACGAAGGCATTACCTTCTGGGGATATGGCTATCATGATTATCGAGAGCGCTGGTTCACAGAAGAATGGTTCTGGTATCGGTCTGCCATTTACCCGAATACCCTTGAAAAACACGTTTCGCGGGATGAAGCACAAGAAATACTGGATTCTCGATTACAGGAGATTACGCCCTACTTGGGAGAAGGTCACCAGTCGCAGCGGGGCGCGTTATTTGAGTTTCTGGCCGAGATGAGCGACGAAGATGGCGCGTACATCGAGCTTGAAGACCTGGGTGATATAAGCAATCTGTTTGGGGAGGATTGATCCTGACCTGATTGCCCGTTTTGTCGTAGTGGCGGCGAATATGCTAACCTGATGTATGTCGACCGACCATACCCCATCATCCAATCGCCTGAAGCAGATCATCTCATTGTTCATTCCCTTACTGGGCACAGACCTTTCCGCATTTTTGGGGTTACTCGGACGTTTCGGAAAGCATCTGCTGCCAGCACGAAAGCCGGAGGGGATGTATGAGGTATTAGATTACGAGGCGGAGTTGGAACTGTTGGACACCAGAGGCAAGAAGGCTATCCTGGGCAAGCTTCAACAGGTAAGATTTTTGCAGGACAATATCATCGCGTACCAGGACAAAGCCTGGGGCGATGGGAATATCTTCGCTGACTACAAATGCTCACCCGGCGTCGCGGTCGATCGTTACCGTGAAGGACACCGCTACCGTATCCTGATTTCGCTGCGAGAGACTAAGAAGCGGGGAGAGGAGACCGCGTTTCAGATTGAGCGCACGATTACCAATGGGTTTACGAAAGACATGGAAGACTTCCAGACGGAGATCGACCACCAGACACGGTCTTTGACCATGAGTGTGATCTTCCCCAAAACCCGCCCTCCCAGGCAGGTGACCCTGATCGAACAGAACACGACCCATAGTGTGGTTCTCGATCACCAGCACTACACAACGCTACCCGATGGCCGCGAACAGGTCACCTGGAAAACCGATAGGCCGCGCGTGTTTGAAGCTTACATCCTGCGTTGGGAATGGTAAAGGGGAGTGGGCGGCGACTTGACCGCCCATCCCATACGGCACCACTAGGTGCCAGTGCCACCGCTCATGTCGGTCTCCTTTCATCCAGCGACGGACAGAACGGGGAGATATCACACGGAACGGATTACCTGAATACTATCAATCCCATAGTATATACGTTATGGTGATTATACGATCATTTTCCTAGAATTGCAATCAAAATTGATGCGATTTCAGGATAATGTCGGTGGACCCCAAATGGTTAGGGTTACGCATTCGCCAGGCGCGCGAGCGGCGTGGTATGTCACAGGACGATCTAGCGGCAGCTCTTGCACGAGACCAACGGGCGATTTCGGAGTATGAGAATGGAAAGCGCAAATTGGCTACGACTGATTTACCAGCGTTCGCCACTGTGCTGGAGGTCCCGGTGCTCTATTTCTTTGAGCCGGATGTCGGTGTTGATGATTCCGAAGCCGCGCTGCTCAATTATTTCCACCAGTTACCGTCCCCAGAGGCAAAACAAGCCGCCGTCGACATCCTGCGGATTCTTTCCCACACCTTTCGCGCAGATTAGCCTAAAAGCGATTATCTATTGCCATTGTCGGCCGTTTTGCTGATTCCTTCTCTGGCGTGGGCGTGTTAACATACGCTATGGTACGAAGTGGGAAGTTAACTTCCAGGCAACGTGACAAGATAGCGGATAAGCTCATGACCTGGGCAAACATGGTCTTTGCTGGCATGGTTGTTGCCCAGGTGTTTTCCAAGCCCTTCTCGGTATTGGTCGCTTTGGCCGGGGCCATTCTCTTCATCGGCGCTTATGTACTGGCTGTGTTGATTATGAGGGGAGGTGGGCGAAGGTAATGGATGCTTTGCTTATCTTGCTGTTAGGCGGGTTAGTTGGGATCGTCGTTATTGGAGCTGTCGTCTTTCTCATGCAAACGTAGCTTCAATGGAAAATATGTTGGTCAATCTGTCCTCCGGTAGTCGGTATCGCCTCGAACCCTGGTATGGCTCGGAAGCTAGCCGGCGCTTCTTTGCTCGAACCCGGGTCAATCCCACGCACTTCCACCGAATCAAGGAATTTCTGGTGTATTGGAAGAGCAGAACCCAGCTTTCCTCTCCACATTCGCTCATGGACGCCAACCCCAACGTGCTTTGACTTGAACCAGATCATGCCAACATGCTAATGTGAATGTGCTCTTTGACAGCAGCGCAATCGAGATACTTCGGCCCCGTTTGTGACCACATCCGGTCAATCTATCTCAGCCAATAAACGAAAACCGAGAACGTTCTGTGCAGGAAAGGAGGTGCCAACCAATGGGCGCCGATTTGTATTTGAACAGCGTGTTTGAGCCGAACTACTATCACTACAAACCGCAGTTTGACGAATGGGTCCGGCGTCGAGACGAGTTCTTACGAGCAGGGCGCGACAGCGAGGCAACTGCAGCGCAATCTCAGGTCGAAGCCTACTTCGACAAGTTGTTTGACGCGGGCTACTTCCGCGACAGCTACAACGCGACCAATCTACTGTGGAAGTTCGACCTCGACTGGTGGGGCACTGTCGGTGAAGGCTTACTCGACGAGGCCGGCCAGATGCAGCCCGCGCAGGCTCAAACGTTTCTAGCCATGCTGAGTGAACGCGAGACGACCTTTGAAGTTGCGATGAAACACTTGACCGTGTGGGAGGGTTGGACATATGAGGCTTTGGAAGCCTATTTTCGCGAGAAGTATGAGAGGCTGAAAGCCTTTCTCAAGGAAGCAATATCTCGAAACGAGCCGATTGTGTGTTCCATTTGATCACATGATTCCGACTCGGTTGCGCTGCTTCCTTTCACCTTTTATGCTACGCCATTCCGAAGATTGATCCCCGTAAAACCATATCCCATTTGCTGAAACTACAGGATATATCGCACTTTGCCACTGAGGCTAAACAGCTTGTTATAGCTTTCTGAAGAACCTGCCAGCCTCAACAATGCGTCGTAAAAGAAAGATTGGGCGACGAAAACCCACGCATAGAGTATAAAACATTTGTTCTAACCAAATCCTATCCAACTTCGTACCCACTTCCAGGGTTATGTTCACCATACCAGAACAAATATTCGATACAATAGATTGGCTTTCGTTTGCAAAATCACAAAAAAGAAACCCACTCATGGACTCACTCAAAGCAGCACGATTTGAAGCCGTTCGCCAGGCCATCCACCACAAATGGGGGCAGCAGGCCCTGCAAAGCGTTCGCGCTTATCAAGCTGGAACCCAGCAGCGAACCATCCTCACTGGCTTTCCCGATTTAGATGCAGCCCTCGGCGGCGGTATCCCGCACCAGAGCATCACCCTGCTCGAAGGTAACGCCACCTCCGGCATGACCAGCCTGGCTTATCACCTGATCGCGTCCGCCCACGCCAATGGGTTAGTATGCGTGTATCTCGATCTCTCACAGACTTTCGACGCCGATTATGCCATCCGCTGCTATTCTATTCAGGAAGATCAATTGTTACTGGTCTACGCGGATGACCTGGCTGATGCCCTGGCACTCGCCAGAGATGTGCTGCTCCTGCCCTATAGGGGACTGATTGTCCTGGATGCAGCGCTGGCTGAACCTGTCCCCCTGTTTCCGGCTCTGCAATCGGGTTTCTCCCGTCTTAAGCTGCCACTCAGGCAATCCCGCTGGACACTACTGGCCCTCCTGCCCCAGGCTGCCCAGTGGGTGACACTGCCAGCAGCGCTCCATCTGGGGCTCCAGCGAAGCGATTGGCAGTACCAGAATTCCCTGATCTCGGGTTTATGGTCAACGGTTCATGTCAGAAAAAACCAGCGCCAGCCGGATACCCAAACGACGGTGATCTCAATTGTATTCCCGGATGATCTGGCATGATTGTTGCTGCGTTCATCCCTGACTTTGTAATTGGATTGGAGCGCAGCGCCCTGCCCAAGTCGCAGCCATCCCCCCTGCTGGTGTATGAAGTCAAAGGGCGCAGGCAGACCGTGCTGGCCGCGTGTCCGGTTGCCCGACAGGGTGGGGTTATGACGGGCATGACAAGAACACGTGCCCGGGCACTGTGTCCCGAAGCGTTGGAAGTGGAGGCCCGCCCCAGATATTATCAGCGCCGTGCCGATGACCTGTGCGCCAACCTGCTGCCATTTTCCGACCGGATCGAACATGAAGTCACCGCCGGCTTGACCATCTGGCTTGACCTGGGGAAGCAGCCCCCGGCAGATTATTCCCGTGTTGCCCAGACACTGCTCACCCACTGCCATCAACTCACACCAGGTCCTGTGCAGATCGGACTCGCTGTTGGTCGTCTCACCGCCCGTATCGCCGCGATGACTACCGCGTCCAATACCGTGCGCACAGTAGCCCCAGGGCACGAAACGGCGCTGCTGGCGACTATGCCCGTGCAGCAGTTTCAGACCGGCAAACGGTTTCAGGAACAGTGCGGTCAATTGGGTATCCGCACCCTGGCTGACCTGGGGGGGCTGCCCTACAACGCCGTCAAGACCCGCCTGGGCGATGAAGGTGCTCAACTGCACCGGTTGTATCAGGGGGTAGACCGCCACACCTTGCAGCGTTTTGCCATCCCACTACGTGAGGAAATCACGCATCAATTCGATATCCCGATTGAAGAGAAAACGATCATCCACAATGTCCTGGGACGCCTCGCCCAGCGCCTGCATACCCGCCTGATCAGAAGCGGTCTGGCTTGCAGCGACATCAGCCTGACCATGACGACGGACAACGAGGTTGTCCACACTGAATCACGCACGTTGCGAACACCCATCCAGGGAGGGAAAGCCCTGCGCGAGGAACTTGAGCGGCTGGTTTCACTCATCGAGGTGGACAATGGTATCGGGAGTGTATCCGTGCTGCTTGACCAGCTCACGCCCCCTGTCCCGCAGCAGCTTGATTTCTTCGATCAGTTGTTTGGGGACAGCAGGACCTTTGTGGATGCCGCCGCACAACGTCTGTGTGCTCGCCACCAGCACACCCAACTGCTGCGGGTTACTGTCTTGCCGGAACACTCGCTGGTGATCGAACGCAACAGCATTCTCACCCCGGTCATTGCCGCATGAGCCGCCTGATCCCGCTCGCCCCCATCCTGGTCATGGTCAGCGATGACCTGCCCCAATCCTTCTGGTGGAATAACAGAACCTACCAGGTATTTGAGATCGTCAATCATTGGCGGATTGACCGCGAGTGGTGGCGGCTGCGGATCGCCCGTGACTACTTCCTGGTGCATACCACCAGCGGCCTTCTGGCCGTGCTGTTTCGTGATCTCCTCAACAATGAATGGTATCTCCAGCGCCTGTATGACTGACTACATTGAACTCCACTGCCACTCGACCTACAGCCTGCTGGATGGCGCATCATCGCCGGATGATCTGCTGGCGAGCGCGTCGGCACTCGCTATGCCCGCCCTGGCGCTCACCGACCATGATGCCGTCTATGGGGCTATCCCCTTCATCACGGCGGCACAGGCTTATGACATCCAGCCCATCCTGGGGGCGGAACTGACGCTGGAAAGCGGACATCACCTGACGCTGTTGGTTGAAGATGAAACTGGCTGGGAGAACCTGTGCACCCTCATCACCCTGGGGCGGATGAACGCGCCCAAAGGCCAGTCATGCCTGCCCAAGGCGGCTTTCGAACACCATACCCGCGGCCTGATCGCTTTGTCAGGATGTCGAAAGGGAGAAATCCCCCAGGCGCTCAAACGCAAGGATCGCCTGACCGCTGATTACCTGGCCCGTGAGTACCACCAGCTTTTCGGGCAGGATCAGTTCTACATCGAACTGCAACATCACTTGCTGCCTGAGGACAACCGGCTCACCCGCGCTCTGATTGATCTGGCGGCGCATACCGGTGTTGAGACAGTTGTGACCAACAATGTCCACTACACACTGCCGGACAAGCAGCGACTACAGGATGTGTTGGTGAGCATTCGGCACAACCGCCCTCTGGATGATGCCCTGTCACTGCATCGTCCGAACACCGAGACCTATCTCAAATCCGCGGCCGAACTCGCGCCCTTATTCCCGACCTGCCCGCAGGGGTTGGTCAACACGCTCAGGATTGCCGAGCGCTGCCGTTATACCCCGGCTTTCGGTGTCCAGGACTTGCCTCCCTATCCAACGCCTGAAGCGCAGTCCGTTGACGACTACCTGGCATCTCTATGTTACGGCGCGGTGGCCGAACGATATAGGGAACGGACTGATCGGATTGATCGCCAGCTGGCGCATGAACTCGCTGTGATCGCTACCTGCCAGCTCGCCAATTACTTCCTGATTGTATGGGATATCGTGCAGTATGCCCGCCAGAACGGTATCCGCTCCCAGGGACGCGGATCAGCCGCCAACTCGCTGGTGGCCTACCTGCTGTATATCTCCCCGGTTGACCCCATCCAGTGTGATCTGGTATTTGAACGGTTCTTGTCCCCGGAACGCGCCGCGACTCCGGATATTGACATTGATTTTGATGCCGCCCGGCGCGAAGAGGTCATCCAGTATATTTATGATCGCTATGGCCGTGATCATGCGGCGATGGCTGCCACTTTCGTCACCTACCGCCGCAAAAGCAGCCTGCGCGATGTGGGACGGATGCTGGGTCTCCCCAGAGATGTGCTGGATACGGTGGTCAGTGCCAGCGAACTGTTCGACAGTGGCAACTTCGCCATCCAGGGAGTCTCGCCACATACACTGGAACAGCTGCTCGAAATCGCGCAGGAACTCAGTCGCAGCCCGCGTCATCTGGGTATCCACAACGGCGGTTTTGTCTTGAGTGGCAAGCCGCTGGCGCAGCGCCTTCCCGTAGAACCCGCGACGATGCCGGGGCGCACGGTTGTTCAGTGGGACAAGGCTGGGCTAGAAACTGCCGGTATCATCAAAATTGATATTCTGGGTTTACGGATGCTCTCTGCCCTGTCGGATGCGGTGAACGTGGTGTATCAGCATACTGGAACATGGATTGATCTGGATCACCTGACGTATGACGACCCGGCCATCTACGATCTGATCGCGTCGGGGGATACCGTTGGCATCTTCCAGGTGGAAAGCCGGGCACAGGCACAAATGCTGCCGCGCATGAAACCGCGTCATCTGGCGGATGTGGTCGTGGCGATTTCGCTCATCCGGCCGGGTCCGATTCAGGGCGATATGGTGCATCCTTACCTGCGGCGGCGATTGGGACAGGAGGCGGTGACCTACTATCACCCGCGCCTGGAGCGCACGCTGAAAGAGACGCTGGGGGTGATCCTCTTTCAGGAGGATGTGCTCAAAGTCGCTCGTGATCTGGCGGGATTCACACCTGGTCAGGGCGAACAACTGCGGCGGGCGTTAGGCGCGAAAGACGCGGAAGAAGCCATCGCCTCTTTCAACGATGCCTTCATCACCGGGGCGATGCAAAACGGGGTTGATGCTGAGACGGCTGAACTGGTCTTCAGCAAGCTGCAGGCGTTTGGTGGATATTCATTCCCCAAATCCCATGCGGCTTCTTTCGCTGTCATTGTCTACCAGTCCGCCTGGCTGAAATGCTACTATCCGGCGGCATTTCTGGCGGCGGTGCTGAACAACCAGCCGATGGGGTTCTGGTCACCGGCTATTCTCATCAACGATGCCAAACGCCACGCCATCCCGCTCTACCCGATTGATGCCAATCGCAGCGCTGCGGCCTGCACACTGGAAGGAGATGGCATTCGCATCGGGCTGAACTATGTCAAGGGGTTCGGCCCGGAAACCTGCATGAAAGTGGTAGCGGTGCGGGGCAGTTCCCCGTTCCGAGGTCTTCAGGATTTTCTTTTGCGAACCGGGCTGTCGAAACGTCTGGTTGAAAACCTGATTCTGGCGGGCGGTTTCGACTGGCTGGGGAGTCCTCGCCGTGACCTGCTGTGGGAACTTGGTGGGTTGTCAGCCGACCCCAACATGCTGCCGCTCCTGACAAGCCGAGAGCCGGTCAACCTGCCGCCGATGTCACGCACTGAAGTCCTCAAAACTGAGTTTCAGTTGACTGGAATTGGGCTGCATGAACATCCTCTGGAACGCTTCCGCCGTTTACTCAACCAGCGCGGCATCCTGGATAGCCGGAAGGTCGCCCGTGCAACCAAAGGGAAGCAGGTGACGGTCGCCGGGTTGAATGTCGTCCACCAGTCACCACCAACAGCCAAAGGTTTTCACTTCATCACCCTGGAAGATGAGTTCGGGTTTATCAACGTGATCGTCCGCCCGCGTGTCTATGCCGCCTTCCGTCGTACCATCCGCCATGCGCCGATGCTGCTGGTGTCCGGCCTAGTCGAGCGAGAAGGTGCAGTGACGAATGTCCTGGCGCAATCGGTCAGTGAGTTCATGGGACTAGAGTAACCATCGGCAGACCAACTTTTTGCTCCACGCATCATGGCATATATCTGATTATCGCCGCTTTTTGCCCACAACAGCGGTGAATGATGTGGGGACTCTCAAACCAGATAACTGGACCGTCACGCATTCTGGCAGACTCCTCTAACTTGCCAGATGGACTCAGATAATTGTCTTGGATTCTCAGAAAGGTGATATTTGACACTATCTAACGGGTATTAGTATGATCTATAGTAATTCCACAACATATAATAACTTCTCAGCTTTGCTGAAGTCACCTTGTTCTCCTGCCCATTCCTGTCGCGCAATCTGTTCAGCATTCTATTGTAATATCTATTTTAAGATTAAAGGTCTGGTTTATGTCAACACAATTACGTCCTAAGTTCATGACCACGCGGATAAATAACATCTTATATCGGGCATCACATCTACTCATCGTTAGCACTTATATCATGTATATAGCGATCATGCTGCGCCAATTACCCGACCGACCTAATTGGATTGTCCAGGGATGGGTCGTACAAGTAGTCGTAGGCATTCCATTTCTAACACCTGTATTTCTCAGGATAATGAACTATTTTTACTGGATACCGCGCGTTGCGTTCAGTGTAGTCTGTGTCCTTATATTTCTCATTGGATCATTCTGGGGACTATCTAAAACCGTCGCAACTGTACCTTCATTCCTGCAATTGTTCTCAACACCCGGACACCTAATTCTGTTCGCATTTATCATTATCGGAATATTGGCTTATTTATTTCACTATAAACAGGGTCAGGAACCATATTGGGATATGGGGTTGAAGAATCGCATCATACTCAATATCTTCAGTCTTGTCAGTCTTGTTTTCTTTGGATTACTCCCCCTACTAGGCATTTCCGGCGAAGATTTAGTACATAGGATGCAAGAGATAGTCGGCGTCATTTTTCTCATAAAAGTTGTACAGGGTTTGCGGAAATCATCGTCGTGGAATTATTGGGGATTCTTAAGCCTAACGGGATTTATTATGTTTGTCCTCCTCCATTGGGCCTTGCATCTCAGCGTCTCAACTATTCCAAGTCCCATCTTGAATCTCATCGGCCCCGTAGGTCTGATTCTCATGATTCTTGCCTATGATGTGGAAATCTACCTCAGCAGGCTGCGTAGCCAATGGCGACAATTAACTGCAGCCATCCGTCATGATCGTATCAGAAGGCGAATGTCCCCAACCCTGTACCCAAATAACCTAATGGATCGCTCATGGCATACGATTACGAGGCGCCTTCGCACAGCAAGCCCTCTGGTCGTCTTGTTGGTGATTTTTGTCGGTGCCTTTATCATTGCCAATATCCTGGACATTCTCTGGCTTACCAATGAAAATAAACAACCATCAGCGTTGCCTGCCTTGCAGCTCGGATTTTACGCAGGCGCCACCTTTACCGGTCTTTATCTTATCTGGTGGTTTATCACCCATCGGCAGAAGCATATCGTTACGCCATTCGCTGCCCAACCCGATGGCCTGGGGACACTGGCAATATCCGCCACAAACGCATTTACCGCAGAGCTTCAGCGAATTGGTCAACTATTGCACAATCGGCAGGTTGAAAATGTCGATGCGGCTGACCGGGTGGGTCTCGCCATGTTTGTAACCAGTGGACAGGAGGATGAGCAGATTGGAGCGTTAGCGAACCTGGAATTTTCGCCTGATGTAAAGTTATCTGCAGGTAATCTGTTTACCCTGATCGGCCTGACGCTTGCTCGTACACGGGTGCGCGGCAGAGTGCAGCAAACCCACGACAATAAGGTTGAAATCCACATTGAAATCGCTATACGCGGGAGTCTCGCGGTCTCAGTTGACAGGGTTATTCCCCTGGAAAGTGGGCAGATCGCAGAGCAGTCCATGCAAAACGAGATGTCCGAACTGGCAATGAAGTTGATCTACAAAACTGGTATCGTCGGGCATTTATCGTCAAACTTTGAAAGTTTTCAAGTTTTTGTCAAGGGACTTGAAGCAAGCAGTGATGAAAACTGGTGGCTGGCAATTACCCATTACCGACGTTGTATCAACATCGAGAAGACCGCGCGTGGCGCATTTGGTTTGGGGGATTACCATCTCGGGGCAGCGCTGGTTTCGCAGGGCGAATTACGTGATGGATTGGAACATCTGGAAAAAGCAATTCATAGTGGCCCTCCACTAGCCGAAACACACTATATGTGGGCTTTTACTCAATTGTACCTATCAGCAGATAAGCTGTTGGATGGCAAAGTCGCCCATCGCATCGTCAACGAATGCGAAACCGCTCTCGAACTCAGACCTTTTTTTCCTGAGGTTCATTTTCTATTGGGACTGACCTACTATAAACAGGCCCAGATCAATGAAAAACGATCAACACGTATTGGCGAAGTTATCATTCACGGCCGAGGTGGGAATAATCCAAATTCCAATGCAGATAAAGACGAAGATAATCGTGCAACTATTGACGATTATATGTCCATCTATCACAATGCCCGGAAACACCTGAAAATTGCCATCCAACAATATGATCGTCTGATCCCTAGACTGAGCAAACAGCAGGCCTCGCGTGAATCTGCCCGCCGTGAACAAGCCCGCTTGATGCGCGATCGTATGGCAGCCACGCATCGCCTGGCCGATACGCTGCGTTCACTACAACTCTACTCGGAAGCAGACAGCCACTATGATGATGTTATTGAAGCCTATCCGACCGACCTGCGGACGCTAACAGATCGAGCAAAAACGTACTGCCAGGCCCAGAATTGGGACAGAGCTATTCACTATAACTGGGAGCGGTTGATGTCTCACCCAGTTGCACGCTGGGATGCTGTTCCCAATCTCTGTTTAGGTTGGGCGATTACGGGCGGAATAACCACGCGGGAGCCACAACGGAGATTTGTAAGAAGGTGGTTGTTGGGGGCCAAAGATGATCCCGGCGTGGCGTCGTATGAGCGATCAAAACGAGCATTTGAGATGGCAGTTGAAGTGATGGATTATGCTCTTCTTGTACGCCCCCGTCGGGTTCTAAGGTGGCAGCAAACGAACTGGTTGCCGTATTTTGTTAAAGCGGCATATATTTTGCAGGAAGAGACGATTTGGAATGAGTTTCAGAGTTATGCCGGAGGTTTTAGATCATGGTTATCAAATGTTTTTCGACGACTTAAGCCCATAGTGAGGGTGAGGTCATTGAAGACCTTCAGGCATTGGCTTCGATGGGATTCATATATTGAATTTGAAGATATCATAAAATACTTTTCTGGTTTACAGTCCTATGATGATCCACAAACTCCATTTAACCAACTGCGTTGGTTGATCTGGCGAGGTGCGACCTTTGATGTGAATTGGGAGGGCATTAGTCAGACCAAGCAACCACACCATTTTAACACTATATCTCTTGACACGAATGTCCCGAATCACACACCCTGGATTCGGAAGTATAAAGACTTGCTGCAAAAACATCGCTCACGTGTCGTAACTTTATTAGAACAAAACGACAAAGATCAGCAATTGGAGAACCCCACTCCCCTAAAAGAAAGACTGCGCCTTGAAGTAGCAGATTTATATTCTAACTGGGAGAGCATGGATAAAGACCTTAAATTACTGACTAGCGATACCCCAGCGAGGTCCGCCGCCTCCCCAATGATGCATAACAGTTTCGCTGTACGGATGGAGATAGACATCTATTTGGAATTCACCATCCTAACGGTGCGAGTTCTGTGTGATGTGCGAGCATTCGCAATTGCATCGAAAGTCGCACAACAGGGTTTCGAAAGAATAAAGAAGCAACTTATGGACAAATCAATTAGGTTGCTAACAAAACAGCAGGTACGTACTTCTCGAT
>CALJKV010000069.1 GCA_937974245.1 uncultured Chloroflexota bacterium
CTGGGCCATCCCAACCGCCTTCGTCTGTTGGATAAATTCCGGCTAGTGGCTTAGAAACAATATAGAGGTCGTTTACTGATTCTTGATAAAGCCATTTGTACCGTTTAAGTTGATCGTCTATGGGTAAACCTTTTTGGATTCTATCGTTTATATCGTCTATAGCTCCCTGTAGGGTCGCCATTTCAATAGCTTTGTGTGGTAGCCAACTTGCATTGCCATAATAATAAGCAAACTTTAGATACGCAAAGTAGTGGTGTGTATTGGCATAGTATGGACTCCTAAATCCATAAGCCGCACGCAAATCACTTCCTGCTTGCGTATTTTCGAGTATTTGGCTATCCCACACATCTACTGCAACCCCATTAACACTACTATATCTCTCGATACCACGAAACGTAGGTAACTGAGGTAGCCAGTTAAGATAGTTATTTACATCAAGCCCAGCATAATATCCTGCCAATATATCAACTACAACGGCTCTTTCGTCAGGTGGTCTCAGTATGCATTCAAACCAGTATGTATTGCAATATTCTCTGAGTTGCTGTTTTGTCATTTCAATGATGCAGCGAACTTCAGAAATAAAATTCTGGCAGCTAGTACCACCTGTTGAAGGAGGGCAATTACCCTGCCCGGAGTTGGTGTCCCGGGCTGTAGTGCAGGAATATCTAAACATGCAGACTTACCGCTCGAATCAACAGCATTAGGCACACTTCCTTCAACCCAACTGTACCCATTCAGGCTCATCGGGCGGCCAGCCGTTCCCTCAAACGGGTCGAGCGCTGTGAACACACCCAGTCCTGGCGCATAGTACCGCGCCCGCAGGTAGAGCAGGCCGTTGTTGTCCAGCGGCTCGCCGGTAAAGCCATACGGCGTCTGATTCGTGCCGGTCACACCGAGCGGATCACCATAGGGTGCTTAGCTCCGGCTTTCCAGTGTGGTCACAGCGTCATCCGCCACGCCATGCACGCTGCCCAGGCCATCCGGTATGGCGTACTGCGACTCGGTTTATTTGCTTCCCAGATTTTTATCATTTCGTAATCTAATCGTAGCGAAAGCGCCGTGTGGAAAACAGCAAGTTGCGCTACACTTGAATCTGGATAGATATGATTTCAATTCAAGGCGAGTGATTCATCTACCAGAATGGTCTGACTGAACAATAAAAAGGGAGTGACCATGCGCTTGTTTTCAATACGCACGCTTCTATTTGTCCTGTGCATCCTGTTGGTTCTTCCCCTGGCAGCCGGGGCGCAAAGCGGCGGGGAAATCGCCATTGGCGAGACGATCAATGGCGAATTGACGGTGAGCCAACCCTCATTGACGTACCGTTACCAGGGTCATGCCGGGGATGTCCTGAGCATCTCCCTGACCTCGGATGCGTTTGACGCCTATCTCACGCTCCAGGATGCGGACGGATTTAATATCGCCAGCGATGACGACAGCGGCGGCGGCTCGAACGCGGCCCTAGCGGACATCACCCTGCCCAGGGATGGCGTGTATCTGATTATTGTGGATAGTTTTAACCGGGCTTCCAGCGGAGCTTTTTCCCTGACGCTGCAAGGCACACAGAATATCCCGCCGGAGCCGGTGACAGCCGGTGCGATCCAGCCAGGGCAAACCTTAGCCGGTGAACTCGCCGGGGATATACTGGCCGCCGCCTACACCTTTACCGGGACGGCGGGGCAAAGCGTAACGATCACCCTGCTTTCGGAGGACTTCGACAGCTACCTGGTGCTGAAGGATGCCGCTGGCACAGACCTCGTGAGCGATGACGACAGCGCCGGCAACCTCAATGCCCGCATCGGCAATTTCGCGCTCCCGGCGGATGGCACCTATACGATTATTGCCACCAGTTATAACAATGCGACCCCGGGAAACTTCACATTGACACTGGAAGTCGCGGGGGCGGCGATCACCCCGATTCAGGCGACGCCCACTTTCACCCCGACTCCGGCCATCGGTGTCATCGTGACCCCGGTGGTCAGTGGCGGCGAGACCCCTATTACGCCCGGCCAGGCGGTGACCGGCCTGCTGGCCGCCAACAGCACGGGCGCGACATTCATCTTTGACGGGCGTGCCGGGGAACAGGTAACAATCCTGCTCGAATCAGGTGCGTTTGACGCTTACCTGACGTTGCAAGATGCCACTGGAAATATCCTGGCAACCGATGACGACAGCGCAGGCAACCTCAATGCCCGTATCCGCGACTTTGCGCTCCCGGCAGATGGCACCTATACCATCATTGCCAGCAGTTTCAGCGGGGCGGCTTCCGGCCCCTTCACGATCACCCTTGAATCAACGGGCAGCGGCGCGGTTATCGAAACGACGCCCACCCCTGTTCCGCCAGTGGTGACAGTTGTCCCGGCTACCGGCGACACGCTCCAACCGAACGTGCCGCTGGCGGGAACACTCAGCGCCGAACAGCCCACCGTGAGCTATACCTTCACCGGGACGGCGGGGCAAAGTGTGACGATCACCCTCGAATCGGACGCCTTCGACTCCTACCTGACGCTGCAAGATGCCGCTGGGAATGATCTCGCAACTGACGACGACAGCGCCGGCAGCCTCAACGCCCGTATCAGTGACTTCGCGCTCCCGGCAGACGGCGTATACACCGTTGTGGTGAACAGTTTCATCGGTGCGGCGGCGGGTGACTTCACCCTCACGCTGGAAATGGCGGGCGGCAGCGCGGTTGTGCCGACCCCTCTTCCCCCGGTGGTGACAGTCGTCCCGGCAACGGGCGACACGCTTTTACCAAACGTGCCGCTAGCGGGGACACTCAGCGCCGAACAACCCACCATGAGCTACACCTTCACCGGGGCAGCAGGACAAAATGTGACGATCACCCTCGAATCGGACGCCTTCGACGCCTACCTGACGCTGCAAGACGCCAGAGGAAACGTCCTGGCAACCGATGACGACAGCGCCGGTAGCCTCAATGCCCGCATCACCGACTTCGCGCTCCCCGCAGATGGCACTTATACCGCCGTCGTGAGCAGTTTCGCGGGTTCGGCGGCGGGTGACTTCACCCTCACGCTGGAAACGGCGGGCGGCAGCGCGGTTGTCCCGACTCCCGTTCCCCCGGTGGTGACGGTTGTCCCGGCGGCGGGTGACACGCTCCTGCCAAACATGCCATTGGCGGGGACACTGACCGCCGAACAACCTACCATGAGCTATACCTTCACAGGCGCGGCGGGACAGCGCGTGACGATCACCCTCGAATCAACGGCTTTTGATGCCTTCCTGATCCTGCATGATCCCAGCGGAACAGAATTAATTGGCGACGACGACAGCGCTGGCAATCTCAACGCCCGCATCAGCGACTTCGCGCTCCCAGGGGATGGCTTGTATACCGTGCTTGTCACGAGTTTCGGCGGTACGGCACTGGGCGACTTCACGCTCACGCTGGAAACGGCGGGCAGTGGCGTGGTTGTGCCAACTCCCGTTCCCCCGCTGGTGACAACCGGAAATGAAATCGCAGCCGGGCAGATTGTTTCCGGCGAACTGACCGATTCGCAGTTGAGCGTCACGTACCGGCTGGTGGGCGAAGCGGGCAGCGCCGTCTCGATCATGCTGAACTCGGAGGCCTTCGACGCCTTTCTCACCGTGCAGGACGCTGCCGGAAACGAGGTGGCGAGTGATGATGACGGCGGCGGCAACCTGAATTCCCGCATCGCGGTGTTCCGCCTGGAAGCAGGCCAGACTTATTCAATTGTTGCCTCCAGCCTGGGCGGCACAGCCATCGGAGCATACACACTTCAAGTGGATAGTGTAACCTTCTCCAGCGGTGGCCCGATCACGATAGGCGAATCCCTGACAGGTTATGCCGACGGCGGCTATCCTTCGTATACGTTTTCGGCGGACGTCGGGGAGATGGTAGTCATTACGCTGCGTTCGGAGGATTTCGACTCGTTCGTGCGCCTGTATGACAGTCAGGGCAGCGTACTGGCAAGCGACGATGATAGCGGCGGCAATCTCGATGCGCAGATCAGTTTCTTCACCATCCCAGCCAGCGGCGAATATACCATCCAGGTCGAGGCCTACAGCGGCGAGGCGGCTGTCGGAGCGTATACCTTGAGCGTCGCCACTGTGACCACCCGCCCGGTAGAATACACCCAGGAAGTCCAGGCGGCATTAGACACGGCGAACTCGGTGTTGGGTTTCCGTTTTCGGGGTCAGGCTGGCGATGTGATCGCTATCAGCATGAATTCCGACACCTTCGACTCCTACCTGACGCTGACATCGGCAGAAGGTGTGATGCTGGTGAGCAACGATGACGGCGGCGGCGATCTGAATGCTTTGATAGGGCCGTTTACACTGCCCGAAACCGGCGATTACATTATCGGGGCGCGTGGCTACGATGCAAATGCTGCCGGGCCGTTCACGCTGCGCCTGGAACGGGTGGTGATGATACCAGTCATGTATGGTGGGACGATTACCGGGACATTCGACGCGACCACGAGCGCCATCTACTACAGCTTTGAAGGCAGCAGCGGCGACATGATTTCGCTGGCGGTAGCCGGGGATAACGGCCTGGATACGACCCTCCTGGTTAATGGGCCGGGGAACTACCAGGTAGGCTATGACGATGACAGCGGGCGCGACTTTGACCCGGAAATCAACCGTCTGGTATTGAACGAAAGCGGCACGTATGTCGTGATTGTGCGGCCTTTCGACAGCGGCACAACGGGGACATTTACGCTGGCGATCAACGGTTTGCTGCCGGCTGCCCTGGAGGACGGGGCGCAGCAGATCTACCTGAGCAGCAAACGCTCGCAGGATACGGTGGTCTTTAAGGGCGTGGCCGGGGAAACCGTGACGATTGTCGCCCGCATGGTGAGCGGCAGCCCGAATGCCGAGCCGAGTGTTGATGTCCAGCAGGCGGGTACTTACCTGGCGTATGAGACGCTCTCTGGCGATAGCGAGGTGCGCATGACCGTCACCGTGCCGGAAAACGGCGTTGTGTCGGTTCTGGTGAGCGACTACAGTTACGAGCCAGTCATTGTCGAGGTGCGCCTCGAACGTCCTTAATTAACGGCAGGCGATGCAGACTGAGTGCTGAAACGGTGGGCTGCGGCCCACTGTTTTTGTGTCGCTACAAACAAAAACCCACCCTTTGAGAGAGAGTGGGTTAGTTCTTAAGCATAACCTGCGATCTAGCCTTCTTTGACCTTCAGGCTGTCCCACTGGGCCTTGCTGACGAACTTCGTCAGGTTGCGCCCGTCTTTGGTCTTGCCACGCAGGCCATACCGAGTCTGCCCGTTTTTGGTCGTGAAGGTGGTCTTTGTTACTTCTTTTTCTTCCAGGGAAACCTTCTTACGGAGTTTGACATCATAAAATTCGATAGCCACGGTTTGCTTCTCCTTTAATTGAGCGTTTTGATTAAACTTGCTTTAAGGAGTTCTCCCCCTCAATATCATTCTAGCATAGTCCTAATTATCGCAACACTGCAACCCCATAAAGTTCGAATAACTTAACTTAACAGTCGGGCGTAGACGCCCAGTTCTGCCGGTTGAGCCTGGCGTGCCAGGATATGCCCCGCCGCCAGCAGCCGTTGCGCCTCACTCACCGCGAGTTGCAAGGCACAATCGGCGCTCAACGGCCCCTGTTGCAGCAGCGCAACCGATACCTCTGGCAGACCGGCATCGCCAGCCAGCAAATCGGCAATCATATTCCCGGCAGTCACCGTCACTTCTCCCGCCAGTTCACCGGCAATCTGGTAAACCACGGCCTGCAAACAGGTGGTATGGTTAATCTGTTCGCCCCGCAGTGCCCGGTACGGGTGAATCTGCTCGATTCCCAGCGTAACCCCCTCCACAAACACCGGTACAAGCGACCTTACCAGGAAATCATGGGACTGCATCCAGAAGACCACTGGCAGCCGCCCCTGGGTTTCCAGGTAGGCAGTCACCCGTTGGCGCAGCGTATGAAAACACCGCTCGAGTATCGCCTGGATATGTGATTCCAGGTGTGTCGCACTATGAATATTGCCTGTATGGTATATGGCCGTGCCTGTCATCGTCGCATCCAAACAACCAAATTTAGAACATATATTCTATTATAGAGATATTTGGCTGCTTGTCCAGATGTTTCAGTTAGAAACAAGTTAGAAAGTATCGCGCCGTGCATCCATCCGCTTCGAGGGAGAACCTCAGCATCGCCAGTGGCGAGGCCGCTCGTTAAACACATGGCACGGATATTTTGCCCAACATCACCGACTTTCGGTGAGTATCAGCACAAGGATATAGCGATTTTAGTGGGACGCACCTATAATTTCCCATAATGAATTGTTAAAAATGTGTCGCCCGCCAGCACGCCCAGCAAGGAGATTCCTGTGCCTGATACCCCCCCTGTTATTGGCTTTGTGCCAATCGCCCGCCCAACGTTCGATGTCCCTCTCGCGCAGGAAATGACTCAACAGGTTGTCCACCAGCTTACCAAAGCAGGATTTCCACTGGTTGGCACACCTGACCTGGTGATGGATGCCGCAGCAGTTGAAACAAGGATTCACTTGTTTGATGAGAATCCGCCCGACCTGCTCCTGGTATTACAGGCATCATTTGCCGACAGCAGCATGGCGAAGACGCTGGCGGAACAGGTGGACGCGCCGCTGCTGCTATGGGCGCTGCCGGAAGCGCGGGTCGGTGGACGACTGCGGCTCAACTCATTCTGCGGCATTAACCTGGCTGGTCACGCGCTGCGCCGGGCGGGGCTGGCGTATGAGACCATCTATGCCACCCCGGATGACCCGGTTGCTCTGGCGAAAGTCGGGGTTCTGGCAACGGCCGCCGCTGTTCGCAGCCGCTTGCGTGGGACACGCATTGGGCGCGTGGGCGAAAACCCGGCAGGGTTCGAGACCTGCATCCCCAATCAACCGGCGCTCAAAGCACAGCTTGGCCTGGAAGTCGTGGGGATTGACTTAAAACAGGTATTCGCCGGAGTCCGCGCCCAACCGCAGGAAAAAGTCGCGGCGCTGGCCGAAACAGTCAAACGGCAGGTGGCGGGCGTGGATGATATGGATACTATTGCCACCAACGGCACGCTCGGCGCATTCCTGACGCTGGAAAGCATCGCGGAAAAAGAGCAGCTGGACGGGTTGGCGGTGCGCTGCTGGCCGGAATTCTTCACGGACCTGGGCTGTTCGGCCTGTGGCGCAATGTCCATGCTCAGCAATAAACTGCTCCCCTGTAGCTGCGAGTCGGATGTCAATGGAACGATAACGCAGTTGATTCTCCAGTGGATCAGCGGCGAACCGGCCTTTGGCAGCGACCTCGTCTCCTTTGACGCGGCGGAAGATGTGGCGATCCTGTGGCACTGCGGGCTGGCTCCGCTTTCGATGGCTGACCCGTCGGTACAGCCGAGGGCGACGATTCACTCCAACCGCAGGATGCCGCTGCTGATGGAATTTCCGTTGAAACCAGGGCGCGTCACGCTGGCACGCTTGAGCGAAGCTACCGGGGAATTTCGCCTGGTGATTGCCTGTGGTGAGATGATCCAGGCGCCACCGAGTTTCACCGGAACAACGGGGACGCTGCGCTTTGACAGCGGCGCGGCTGTAGTGATGGACGCCATTCTGCGCGAAGGATTGGAACATCATCTCTCGCTGACCTACGGCGACCACCGCGAGACCCTGCTGGCGCTGGCGAAGATGCTCGATTTACCCGTGCTGGAGTTGTAATTCATTTGAATATGAACCCCCACTCTCAATGCCCGAATGTTGTGATAGGGTGGGGTTAATCTTGTGATGTAACCATAGGAGTATGACATGCAGTTTTTTCTCGATAGTGCGATGACGGAAGAAATCCAGTATGCGCTGGAGATGTGGGATATTGACGGCGTGACGACCAACCCACGCCACGTACAGGTTTCCGGCAAGCCTTTCCTGGCGGTTGTCCAGGAGATCGGCGCGATTTTCGCCGGGACAGATAAGACCGTCTCAGTCCAGACCAATCCATACAAGCATAACGACTACCGGGCAATTGTGGACGAGGCGCGGGGGCTAGCCAAGCTGTCGCCTAACTTCGTCATCAAGATGCCCTGCACCGAAAACGGCTACAAGGCCTGCAAAATCCTGACCGGCGAAGGCATCCGTGTGAACCTGACGTTGTGTTTCTCGGCGGCACAGGCACTACAGGCGATGCGCGTGGGCGCATACTATGTCTCGCCTTTCATCGGCTGGAAGGAAAGCAACGGCGAAGAAGTCGGCAGCTTTATCGAAGAAATCGTCGCCATCCGGGATAACTACGCCTTCGACACCCAGGTGCTGGTCGCTGCGGTACGGAATGGGCGTCAGCTCGTGGATGCGGCGGTCATGGGCGCGGACATTACCACTGCCGGTTTCGCCGTCTATCAGGAAGCCTTCGCTCACCCGTATACAGATGTCGGCCTGAAGAAATTCCAGGAATTCTGGGATAAGACGGATTACGAATAACAACGCAGGATTTGCACTGGTTATCATCCAACATAGCCCTTAGAAAGCGACTTTGCATGAGCATGAGTTTCAAACCCCCTAAAATCGTTGTCATCGGCGCAGGAAGTGCCATCTTTGGCCTGGGCGCACTCTCCACGATGATGCAGAGCGAAGGCCTGCGCGGCTCGCAGTTGGCGCTTTGTGACATCAACAAAGAAGGCCTGGATGTCATCACTCGCCTGGCGCATATTATGAACGAGGCCTGGGACAGCCAGATGTCTATAACCAGCGCCACCGACTGGCGTGAACTCCTGCCGGGCGCGGATTTCGTCCTCGTCTCCATCCAGGTTGGTCAGCGTGAGGCCGTCTGGGAGAAAGACTGGCGCATCCCACTCAGACACGGGATTCACCAACCCTACGCCGAAAATGGCGGGCCGGGGTCGTTCTCGCACACGGCACGCAATCTGCCGATCATCCTGAACATCGCCAAAGACATGGAAGAACTCTGCCCGGATGCCTATTACCTCAACCTGGTGAATCCCCTCATCCGGCTAACGACGGCGGTACACCGCTACAGCAAGATCAAGGTCGTTGGGCTGTGTCACCAACTGCTATGGGGCTATGCGATGGCCGGGACAGTGCTGGCGGATCGCTGGGGCATCAAAGTGCCGGAACATTTCCACGTTCATACGGACGCCACCAACATGCCCTACTTTATCCCCGTGGCGCGGGCGGCGGTGGAACACCTCGAAATCAAGGCCGCCGGTATTAACCATTTTTCATGGGTATATGACATCCGCGACAAAGAGACGGGCGAAGACCTCTACCCCGAACTGCGTGACCGCTGGCTGAACCACATGCGTAAGGACTTTGAGCCGCTGACCCGTGAAATCTTTGAGATTTACGGCATGATGCCCACCGCCGGGGACAGCCATATGTGCGAGTTCCTCAGCGTCGTGAGCGACCCGGTGACGAAACCCTGGGAGAAATATGACCTCAAGCTGCAAAGCTGGGAGGGCAACCGCAACCGCCGGGCAACGCGGCAGAAACTGGCGCAGGACATCGTGAACGGCGTAACCGATGTCAACGACCTGCGCGACGTGTGGCGGCATGATATGCTGGACGAAGGCATCCCGGAGATGATCTGTGCGGCGCACTACAACCAGACCTATATGCACCAGCAGTTGAACATCCCCAACCAGTGCTATATCCCGAACCTGCCGGCGGATGCAATTGTCGAAGTGCCGGGCGCGATTTCCCGCTTCGGCTTCCAGGGTGTCAGCTTCCCGCCGCTGCCTGAGCCGATTGCGGAGATGTGCCGCCGGGAACTGGGATTAGCCTCACTGTATGTGGACGCGGCAGTGCAGGGAGATAAGCAGAAGGCACTGCAAGCCCTGTTGCTCGACCCGATGGTGACGGATATAGACACGGCACGGGCGATCCTGGATGACATGCTGACGGATTTCGCGGAGTACCTGCCGCAGTTCAAGGGGCAGCCCTAACAAGGGAAATCACTGCTCCCGAAAATAGCGTTCTCTTAAGACCTCACCCCTGCGGGCATACGCTCGTTTTCAAGGGGTGGGGTCGTTGTGTTTTGGTTGCAGGATACTAAGAAAGTCAGACCATGTAGTGGTGAAGCGCCGCATGACGTGCGGCAGGTGGTTATGGGGGAGAGAAGGAAACTGAAAGGAATCCGCCAATCAGCAGTCAAAAAACGAACGTTGTACAAATCGTATGCCAGCCAGTATCTGACTAACCCTCTGCTCAGATAGTGTCCCTATATATTGGCCCAGTTGCGTTTTTTCTATCGTGGATACCTTCGATACTTCGACAGCACTTTGCCGGGGCAAATTAGCCTCACCCAGCTCAAGCAGGACATTACCAGGAATGCTGATCTTTCTGGCATTGGTCGTCAATGCACAAATGACTACCGTGCCGACAGTCGGGTTTTGGTTGAGAGTGTCTTGCTGAATGACGACATGAGGATGGGGAATACGCGGCTCCATATCCACCTCGCCTGATAGCTGAACCCAGTACAAATCACCCTGCCGAATAACCATTTTCCCTCCAACAATGAATGGTAAGACGGTACTGGCATACCAATGACCATAACCTGGCGATTGTAGCATCGCACTGCGGGTCATTGTACTCTTATTGACCAACTATATCTTACATCCTGGCTATGCAATTACCTGTTCTCCACGTCATCCGTTTGACAACCTCGCCAAAAATATCTATGATTCTGTTAGCGGTCACGTGATCGTTAACGGTTCTACATCCTACTAGCATCGTTTGAAGGCTGCTTGTGACAAAGCGAACAAATCGGATTACCATTGAGGATGTTGCACGGGCTGCGGGCGTCTCCACCATGACCGTTTCCCGCGTCCTGAACAACAAAGGGGAAATCCGAGAAGCAACCCGCGAGCGCATCCTCAGGATTATTGACGAACTCGGCTATCGTCCGAGCCGCGTTGCCCGCAGTCTGGCGACCAACCGCACCTATACCCTGGGTGTTGTCGTCCCCGATATTGTGAACCCCTTTTTTGCCCAACTGGTGAGTGGTGCCCAGACGGTTGCCTGGCAGCATGGCTATCATATGCTGCTGTGCCACACCGGAGAAGATTACGAGCGCGAAGAGACGGTTCTCAACCTGCTGGAAGATACCCAGGTAGATGGCGTTCTGGTGTGCAGCGCCCGCCTGCCCGATGAGCAGCTTATCCCCCTGTTGGCGAAACAGGATGCCGTTGTGCTATTGAACCGCCAGCTCATAAGCGAACGCGCTGGAATCATCGGGGTGAATGATGTCGCCGGGGCGGTCACAGCGGTACAACACCTGCTGCACACCGGGCATGAGCGTGTTGGCTTGATTGTCGGGCCACCTAATTCAACCAGCGCCAGGGAACGGCGGCGCGGCTTTGCCCTGGCTAACGAAGCCGGGGGCCACCCGGAAAATACCCCGCTACAGGTGAATTGCTCCCCTAACACACCAAGCGGCTACCAGGCGACGCTCGCGTTATTACAGGCGCATCCTGAGATTAACGGGCTGTTTTGCTATAATGACCTGGTGGCGGTGGGGGCGCTGCAAGCCTGCAAAGCGCTGGGCAGACGTGTGCCGCAGGACATCGCACTGGTGGGCTGTGACGACATTCCCCTCGCCGGGCTGATCTCCCCATCCCTCACCACACTGGCGGTGGACAAAGAGCAGCTTGGCGCGGAGGCGATTCAACTCCTGATTGACCGCATTCACGGCCACTTACCCACAGCACACATCCTCATTGAACAGACATTGGTCATCCGCGAGAGTGCGCCGTAGGAATTGTGTCTGAGGATACTCATTCATGACCCCGCTCCGATTTGCTGTTATCGGCCTGACGCACGGCCATGCCACCAGCGCGACTCGCCTGCTGCTGGAGGCTGGTGCGGAACTGGCTGGTGTATATGCCGATGACGTGGTGGCACTTGCCACGTTCACTAATGAGTTCCCCCAGGCAAGGCCGGTTGCCAGTATAGATGCGCTTATGGAAGACAGGACGATCCAGTTGATCCTGGGCGTGCCGCGCCCGGATGAGCGTGCGCCGCTTGGCATCCGCGTCATGCAGCATGGCAAAGACTACCTGGCGGATAAACCTGGCTTTACGACGCTGGAACAGCTCGAAGAAGCCCGCCGTGTTCAGCAAGCCACTGGACGCAAATATCTCGTATTCTTTAGCGAACGCTTTGCGAACCCGGCCACCGTTAAGGCAGTGGAACTGGTGCAGGCAGGTGTGATCGGACGCGTGATCCAGACGGTTGGCCTGGGGCCACACCGTTTGAATCCGGCTTCTCGCCCAGCGTGGTTCTTCACCGTCCGGCACGGCGGCGGCCTGCTCAATGACCTCGCCAGCCACCAGATTGACCAGTTCCTGTATTTTACCGGCAGCACGGCGGCAGCGGTTGTCACGGCGCAGCGTGCCAACTACCACTACCCCCAATACCCCGAACTCGACGATTTTGGTGACATCGTTCTCCGCGGTGACAGGGGGACTGGTTACGTGCGTGTGGATTGGTTGACGGCGGACGGACTCGGCGCCTGGGGTGATGTTCGGCTCTTCCTGTTGGGTACGGAAGGCACCATCGAACTGCGTAAAATCGTGGATGTGGCCGGACGCCCCGGCGGTAATCACCTTTTCCTGGTGAACGGGCGCGAACTGCGTTACCTGGACTGCAATGCCGTCCCGCTAACATTCGGTTGGCAAGTCATTGACGACATTCTCAACCGGACGGAAACCGCCGTCAGCCAGGCGCATACCTTCCTGGTTTCCGAACTGGCGCTCCAGGCACAGGCCGGGGCGATACGGGTTTTCCCGTCTGAGACAGCGCATTTCACATAAAGCATTATAGGATTAGGCTGTCCACAGTGCTGCCTTACGCGGGGGAGCATCATTCAATGTTAAGCTATTTTGAAATCCGTGTTTGTTGGTAGGGAATCATGTTAAAATGCCACTATGAATAATTTACAACTCACCACCAAAATCAACCTGACACAAGTCGAAATCATACATGGCGACATCACCCACCAGGATGTAGATGCCATCGTTAACGCTGCAAATTCGTCGCTCCTGGGCGGCGGGGGGGTGGATGGCGCGATCCATCGGGCCGCCGGGCCGCGACTATTGCAGGAAACACGTACTCTGGGTGGCTGCCAGACTGGCGACGCGAAGATCACCAGCGGTTATAACCTTAAGGCCCGCCACGTCATTCATACTGTCGGCCCAGTCTACCGACCCGACGACCCCCAGGTGTCCGTCTTGTTGACGAGCGCCTATCGTCGCAGTCTGGAGGTCGCCGCCGAGCATCATATCCACAGTATTGCCTTCCCCTGCATCAGCACCGGTGCTTATGGCTACCCACTGCGTGAAGCCAGTTGGATTGCCGTCAAGACCGTAAGCGACTTTGTCGGCCAGCAAGAGGATATTTCGCTGGTGCGTTTTGTAGTCTTCAGCGAGCAGGCGCTAGTTTTGTATGCTGAACTGCTACGGACGGCGGGCGAAACGGCGACGTAATCTGTTCATGACTTACGCTGTCGCCTGCCACGTGCGGATTTAACGCCGACCCTTCGTGCTGAGCGCCTCATCCACCCACTTGCGGGCGAGGGCGTGCTGGCTGCTGTAAACATCCCACACGTGCCCTGCCCACTCACGGATTCTGGCGACTTTAGCGGGAACATCGGCAATTGCCTGGATGTCGGCAATCGTCATTTCCCCGCGCTCGTAGAGGATAGCTGGCTTAACCAACCCGGCGTGATACCACCTTTGCAGCACCGCGTATAGCGCCGGGTCGCCGCCATGCTCCACACCTACACACAACCGCGTGAGGTGTGCCGCGTAGGATTTCGCGGAAACGCAGTAGGTTTCAACGTGCTGCATACAGTAGGTGTCAAATGCCAGCGCATGTACCGCCGCGACACGAAAATCCGCCATCGCCTGAAATGCGAAAGCATCATACAGCGCCTGGCAACCTTCGCGCCCCTCGGCCACCACAGCGCCGCATTCGGGGCAGGTTTCAGTGGTCATGATGCTGAAGTCTCCTCTATCATCCTCATGTCGCGCCGCCTGGATGACGTTAAGCTCTCTTCTGTTGTTCTATCGTTCCAGATAATTGGAGCGGCAGTAATCATCTTTGACACGCAATTACCGACAAGAGCTGGCCCAATATTGTAAGCGATACCTCTCGGTCATTGAGTGTCCGTTTTCTTTAAGCAGGCTGACCAGGGTGAAGTCGCTTGCCCTTCATACCAAAGATCATTCGCAGCGGGCCACTGCGCCGAACAATCAGTTCGTAGAGTCCAATCGTGACCACAAATGAACCGATGACGACGGCCAGCAGTTTAAGTGGGATAGCAACGTCCCACTGGACCACAAAGAATGCAATGACCATAATGACTGGCTGGTGAAAAAGGAAAAATGGCAGTACGGCTTCCTGACCGTATTGTAACCATTTGTTGCTGAAATCCAGAAAGCGCATCCCAACAAATAATACAGAGAGTGTCCAGCACCAGCCATTGATGGTAATGAGCGTCCACGCCAGATAGAACCCTGGTATCCAGGGCATAGAAACCCAGTCGTATGCACCCAAGAAAGCCACGAATCCCAGCAGCATTGCCGTTGTCGCAATCGCTACGCCCAGAATAAGCCGCCAGCCTTGCCGGATGGCACGTGTAAACCGTTCATCGGTGTACAGAATGTATCCCAAAACAAAAAAGCACATCGTAAAGAAGAAGTCCGCCCAGTTGTGTTCTCCCTCGTAGAAGAATACACGAAAAGTCAACTGCACTAGGAGAAGGGGGATAATGGCTAACAGAATCCCGCCACGATGTTCACATAACCGGGCCATCCAAACCAGCAATCTTTGTCCTGGCTCGCGCCGAAACCATAAGAAGATGGGCAGACCGAGCAGGGAAAATGAGAACAGGAAACCGAGAAACCACAGGTGGTACCCAGCCCACCCGAAAATCTGCGGGCCGATAGGAATTCCACGACTGCTTATAAACCCCTGGAAGGAATTCGCCGACAGACCCACTTGAACTTTGTGCGTCCACTCAATATAGAGCATGATAGGTGTCAGCAGCAGGCATCCAAAGATGAACGGAACCAGCAACCGCTTAAAGCGTTCCTCCGCATACTGGGACGCTGTACGATGCCCCAGGGCAAACCGCGTCCCTGTTCCGGCTATCAGAAAGAAAAAAGGCATCCCCCAGGGTGCGAAAGAGAGCAGAAATGCAGTTAGCGGCAGACTTAGTTCGGCATTCTTGACATGCCAATCCGTCAGGTCAAAGGGGTGAATAGCGTGATAAAGAAAAACGCCCAGGATGGCGGTCACACGGAGCCAATCAAGATAATATAACCGATTTTCTGCCACAGAGGTATCCCTCCCACATGACAATCAGTATTGTGAGTAGTCAGGAAAGCGGGATATAGGGGCTGGTTGGGCTGCTTGAAATATTCAGACTACAACCCAACAAACCTGGGACTTTTTCTATCGTATGTCCTTTTGCACGCTGCATATAGTGACAAATGTCATGCGTGCAAACGGCTCGCTAACAGCCCGCGGAGGATCAAGTATCAATTCCTGGTCAGGGGCAGCTTTCAGCGGTCAAAATCCCCTCACACTGCTCTGAAGCTCAGGACATCGCCTTCGTCCTGGGTGACTTTGCCCTCGCGCCGCAGGTAGTCCAGGTGTGCCAGGGTTTCGACGATGGCAAAGCGCCACTCATGCGGTGAAAAATGGCCGATCTCAAAAATCTCTAAGCTGGTTTCGTAGACTGTCGCGCCCTCCGCCGTCGCTTCCAGAGTGTGGAGCAGACGCGCCTCGTGGTGCGCCAGCAGCTCCTCAATCCGTCCCCGCCAGTCGGTGATGAGCGCCTTATGCCCCGGAAGCGCCAGCCGTACCTCATAAGCGTGCAGGTCATGTAATGAGCGCATAAAACGCCCTAACGGGTCGGGTTCGGTATCCGGCCACAGTCCGATATTGGGCGTGATCTTCATCAGGATATGGTCGCCGGAAAGCATCAGTTTGTCCGCCGCGTCATAAAAGATCAACTGGCCGTCACTATGACCGGGCGCGTGCAGAATTGTGAAGCGGCGCTCACCGATTTCCAGCGTATCACCCGCCACCAGCGTGTGAATGGTCGCTGGGTGTGGCAGCGTCAGGACACCGGTACTCTGGACGCCGTGCGCGACAGTCCGCGCCATATCGGGCGTCATACCGCTGGAAACCAGGAACTGCTCAAAGACGACATCCTCCTGCAATCGCCGGGGATTCCACAGAATGCCCGCCAGTTCAGCCTCACGGGCGGAGGCGTAAACCGGCGGCGGCGGGGCGTCCTCCACCAACGACTGAAGCCACCCGGCCATGCCATAATGGTCGGGATGCACATGCGTCAGGATGATGCGGCGGATGTCATCAGGGCGGATGTGCAGGTGATCGAAAGCGGCTTTCCAGGCGTCACGCGCCGGCGGTGTGTTCAGGCCGGTATCCACCACCGTCCAGCCATCGCTGTCGCGCAGCAGGTAGCAATTGACGATATTGAGCGCGAAAGGCAGCGGCTGGCGTACCTGGTAAATGCCTTCCGTGACCAGTGTACAGGGTTCGGTTCGGTGCATCGGCCTTCCTTCATGGGGATCGTCAATTATGGGACGCGAGGCTCAAAGATTGCGGCAGCGGCATCCATCAGTTCCTTACGGCGTTCTGGCGGAACGTCTTTGCTGATGAAATAGTGTTCCAGCAGTTCGGCGTGAGTCAGCCCCTCAGGACTCGCGCCAAGCCGGGCACGGATGGGCTGCTCGATCTGCTTGCGAATTGACGCCAACTGAAAAACCCCGGCCTGCTTAAGTTCGTCGCGCACGGTGTTCTCATTGAACAGCGCCTCGCTTTCCGGCGATACCTCCAGCACCAACCGCACCACTGCATCCACCAGCACATGCTTGTGGATCAGTTTGAGAACCGTGTTGGTCGGGTTCTTGCTCTTGCGCAGGTCGGCCTTGAGCGTAACGAATGACCGCGCCTCCAGGGGGATGAACTCCCAGCGGGTCGTGCCACGCCCCAGTTCGACCCAGCAGAAGCCCTTGGGGTCGCCCTCCTCGCCGAAGTCAATCCGTTCCATGCTGCCACTGTAGACCACTGGCGGGACATTCTTCTGGCTGCGAGTCAGATTCTGGTGCTTGTGGATGTGACCAAGCGCGACGTAATCCCAGCGCGAGTCAGCCAGCGAGGACAGCCCCAGCGCGACATCCCGCCCCAGCATAATGCTGCGCTCGCTGCCTGTCACCGCCCCACTCACGGTGAAATGCCCCGTCAACAGGCGTGGCATGTCGTGGGAGTCGGCGGTCTGTGCCAGGGTTTCGACAATCTCGGTCAGGCGGTCCTGTAACAGGGCGTCGGTTTCAGCAATCGTCATCCCGGCGGCAGTGCGTTCTTCCAGCACACGGGAGCGGATCGGGTACGGGGCAGTCCCCACCGCCACCGGCCCACGCCGCGTCTCAATGATGTGTACCTCATAATCGGCGGCCACCAGCACATTGGGCACAGCCAGCGTCTCGTATATTTCGATGCTGGACGCCTTCAGCACGGTGGGCGGCAGGTCGTGGTTGCCCACCAGCAGCACCGTTGGCGCTAACTCGGAAAGGTCGCGGACACGGTGGGCAAACTCGCGCTGGTAGGTTGGGTTGGGCGAGCGCGTCTTGAAGGCGTCCCCGGCGAAGATCACCAGGTCAACCTCGTGGGCGCGTGCATAATCAATCATCTCGTCCATGCGGCGCAGGAAGTCTACCACGCGGCTGCTCAGGCCGGTCTGCGGGTCGGTCTTGCCGTAGTTTTCCATGCCGATGTGCGTATCGGCAAAGTGTAAGACACGAATCGGTTCGGGCATGGCGTGTGTCCTTTTACATACTCAAAATGTGAGTCATCGTGGCCGCGTCAATATTGCCGCCGCTCAGGATGATACCCACCCGCCCGCTGGCCGGGACTGCCCCACTCAGGAGCGCCGCAAGACCGAGTACGCCGGATGGCTCGACCACCAGTTTCATGCGGTAGAACAGGAACTGCACCGCCTCAATGATCGCCCCCTCAGTGACGGTCTGCATGTCATCTACGTATTCCAGCACCAGCGGAAACGTGATTTTGCCCAGCGAGGGCGTGCGCGTGCCATCGGCAATCGTCGGCGGGTTGTGGATTGTCACCAGTTGTCTGGTATGGAACGAACGCACCGCGTCGTCAGCCACTTCCGGCTCGATACCGATCACCTTGCAGGACGGCATGATCCCTTTGCTGGCGATGGCCGTGCCGCTGAGTAAGCCGCCGCCGCCACAAGGCGCAAGCAGCATATCCAGCGTTTTCACCTCGTCGTAGAGTTCCGCCGCCGCCGTACCTTGCCCGGCCACCACGTCTACATGGTCATAGGGCGGGATAATGGTGTAGCCGTGTTCAGCCGCCAGCTTCCCGGCAAGCTCGGCCCGGTCCTGCTCGGATGGCTTGTACTCCACCACTGTCGCGCCATACCCCTCGGTGGCAGCGCGTTTGGTGGCCGGGGCGTTATCCGGCATGACAATCGTGGCGGGGATGCCGAACAGCTGGCACACCAGCGCCACTGCCTGGGCATGGTTGCCGGATGAATAGGTGATGATCCCCCGCGCCTTCTGCTCGTCGGGGAGCTGGCTGATGGCATTGAACGCGCCCCGAAACTTGAACGCCCCCATCCTCTGAAAGTTCTCACACTTTAAAAAGACTTCCGCGCCAACCCGGTCATTGAGCGTGCGCGAGGTCATGACAGGCGTCACATTGGCGTGGCCCGCCAGCCGCTTACGGGCAGCGATAACTTTGTCAAACATGGTGGTTTACCTGTTGCGTTGAGTCGCGATAAAAGGCGTTTTCTGTGAATTTGTTCATACGTCAAATAAATCCAATTGAGTCGGCTGATTATCAATTTTCGGCGGGTAAAATACACCAAGTACAACCCAAGTGTTATAAGGAAAAATCGTGCCCATGAAAAAACAGGTGTCTTTGTCAGACGAGCATAATTCGTTGAAAAATTTATTTTTGACGCTTTGGGCAGCTTTCTCATCGCTCCCTAATCGCCGTCTTTCTTTCAAAAACAGAACGCCCAATTCCCAATCTTCACACATCGCCTGATGCGATTTTTCACTATCTTCACATTCAAATACATAACTGAATTTGTAGGGGATTTTAGCCAGTTCCTTGGGTTTCTCTCCAAATAATCGTTGCTGGCTCAATATTGCTTCTTGTCTGCTATCCCATTCCCCGACAACTGGTTCGATCTTCATATCTATGACATGAGAAGGGCGCACCACACCCAGTGACGTGCCATCAATATCATAGAGTTCCTGATATTGTTTCAATGTGAGATGAGGCAGTCTATCAATGATTTGCCGACGTGCTAGCCAATTTTTGTCAGTGGGGAGCGGTTCACCTAATAATCTGAGATTTTCTAAAATCGGTTTACGGCTTTCTTTACGCCGATCCCCGCTTGCCCCTTTTGGCTGCAAATCAATCTCAATCCACTGATATTTCTTGAACTGTGCCCCTTGAGGAAGGTAACGATAATCTATCGGATACAGACGTACCCATTCGCCCGCTTCCGTTACACCTGCTGTGCATACCACTTCCTGATATTTCTTCGAGGGCGACGGATAAGTCTTCACTGTGATGAGCACTTTTGTTTTCTGAGTCTCTGTTTTCATGCCATGTCTCGATTTCTCCTTCTAACACAAGACACAATTTAAACTCGAATACCCACACTTCCAAACAGAGGTTGGCATCTTGACCGTGTATTTCACACCAGGTTTTCAGAAAATCGGCGCGAGATGCAAAACCTTCTGCCCGGGCATCCTTTTCTGTAATCGCGCCAACGCACTCTTTCCGAAGCCCGTTTAATTGGATACGGGCGACAGATTTTTTCCCGCGATTGGGTTGAACAGCATATGATTTACCGATTTGATACAGGGTACGTTTGCCCGTTTTTACAATTGACTGAGTAGCTATATCGAAGTATTCATCGGTTTTTACAAGCCGTCGTGTCTGCCACTTATCACCACGAATGACTTTTTCCAGGGTATGTGCGAAGATCATTTCTGCGCCTCATCTTCTAACTTGTCCGTGATCATCCCTACTAAATCACACATTTGTCAGCCTGGATAATTTTATCACAAATATTCCGCCAGAAACTTGTTAATACCCTCAATCATAGGTTCAACATCTACTCGTTTGAGATCTTCAAAATGACAATGAGCAGCAGCGTTGCAAATATCTGTCCATGCTCACAATTATCTGGCCTTCAATTAATGATGAGACTGATGCGGACGTGCAAAGATGTGGGCGCAATTTCCGTTGTTCATATAATCGTTATGCGGCCTGTTTTCACCCGTTTTTCAGGCGCACAACAGCCAGCGCCGCCAGTGCCGCCAGCCACGCTACCGCGCCCCAGAGGAGAATGCCCGGCCACCATCCAGGCGCATACGTGAAGACCACTGTGCTTGCCACCGGTGGGAGCATGACAGCCCGGAACATGCCATCTACCTGGTCAACCGAGGCCGGAGCCCCATTAACCGTCGCCCGCCAACCGGGATAAAACGCATCGGCCAGCACCAGGAAACTACCCTGTTCGGATCCTGCGGAGACGTTAATTTCCACCTGTTCGGCAGTGTAGCGCGTGATCGTGACAGTCCGTTGGCGCGACTCGCGTCCGGCGTGCCCGGTCAGACTGCCGATGTCCGGGCGCAGCAGCACAGCTTCATAGGCCGGGTTGAAGGCCGGATCGCGCATCACGTCCAGCACCGTTGCAGCATCGGGGGCATATATCTTATCGGTGACGACGAAAGCGCGTGGCAGGACATCCAGATTCTCATAGAGCTTGATGTCGCTGGAAAGCAACCGCCGCCACTGCCCTAATGTGAGCTGCTGAAACGCCTCGACCCGCGTATCCACCAGCGTCGCCGCCGCCAGCGTGACCGGGGATTCCCCCATCAGGGTGATGCCCACCGGTGAACGCGGCGCAGCGAGGACATATCGCGCCCGCCCGAACGTGTCTACCGGGATTCCGCTACTTTCGAGCGCCAGCGTTTCGCTTGTGTTATCGCTGTAGGTCAGCGTGACAATCGGCGGTGTGTCGCCGCTGTACAGCACGTCCAGCGCCGTCGCCACAAAATCCGGCACAGTGCGGATGGAAGTCTCCCCGCCAGCCTCCAGCGGGACGAGGAACTGCGTATCATAGGCCACATTGTCATGCCACAGGTCATATACCTTATCGGTGATGAGGTAGCGCGTATTCGTCAGGTTCAGCCAGCGCGATTGGGGGATGCACGCGCCCCGGCATTCGGGCAGCGCCAGGATTTCGCGCAGTCGCCCGTCAGTCGTGGGTTCAACATCCGGGGGCAGCAGCAGCGATGTGAAGGCCGAATACGCCCCGGTTGGCAGCAGTCCGCCGTCGAAGCCATCCACGCTGGGAATGCCCCACAGCAGCGGCAGATTGGCGGCCAGAGTCTCGCGCATTTTTGTATCCACCAGGGCGATGCGGGTCGCCAGCGAGGAAATCCCCCCGGTCTGGTAGCGGGCGGTGAGTGCCCCCAGGTCGCCGGGGTCAAACAGCAATTGGCTGATACTCAGGACGCGCCCCGGTGGCGTTGCATCCTCGTTATAAGCCAGCAGTTGGCTGACCGTGAAACGATGCGACTCCAGAGAGTCACGGGGGACAACCTCGTTATAGGCCAGCACGCCCGACGCGAAGAACAGTTCGAGCAGCGCCAGCCCGCCGAGCAGCGGGACACGCCCCCGCCTTGACCAGAGACCTGCCAGCAGCGCCGCCAGCGCCAATCCCCATCCAGCCAGAGTCGCTGCCGTTGGGACAGCCGAACCGATTACGTCTTCCGGCATACGCTCCGCGAGGAATGCCGCCGCACCCAGCCCACCTGTGAGCGCGAGGATGAGCGCAAAGACCCACCAGACCGGGCGGCGCGTCTGTTCCGCCAGGGCTTGCAGCCCCATACCTGCCAGCAGCGCCCCACCTAATGCGAAGAGCGCCAGCCAGCGTGCCGGGACACGGAAGAAGCTGAAACCGGGGAGTTGTGCCAGCAGCCAATAAACGGGGTTATACAGCCCCAGCGCCAGCGCGAAACCGGCCAGCACCAGCCCCACCCAGACCCAGCGTTCCCGCCGGCGACCATAGACGATGCCGACGACCATCAGCCCCAACGCGATGATGCCTGGATAGGCCACGTATTCCCCGAAGAGCAGCGCGTCATAGCTGGGCAGCAGCCCACGCCCGATCAAAAACGGGTTGAGCGAGAAAGCCATCGCCTGCTGGGGGAGCAAGCCGCCGCTTCGGTTGGAGGTCTGCGCGAGTTCAAGAGTGGGTATCAACTGCGGCGCGGCCAGCAGAAGCGCGACCACGCCCGCCACTACCAGGATGAACAGGGAAATGATGATCCGGCGTAAAATCGCTCCCCATCCGTATTTCTGAATACCGGCGTCTTGGATTTCGTCAGAGGAGGGTCTGAGACTCTCCCCTGCCTTTTTGTCCGATGATATGTCTTGTTCGGGCGAGACGTGCCTCGCGTTTTGTCCCGTAGGGGCGGCCTGTTGGGGTCGTCCGATGCCGCTTATCCGCGTTCCGTTGGGGACAACAATCCCCGCTAACACCGCGTACAGCCCCAACCCCACAACCGTGATAAATACGGTCTGCGGATGCCCGGCCAGCAATTGCAGCGCCAACGCCATCGCCAGCAATAGTAGGGACACGGCCTGCCGTGTCCGGGAGGCTTTTGCAGAACCATCGGTATCGGTGACTGGTATGCCGCTAAACAGGGATAGGGTTTCCCATAGCAGGCCGAATAACCAGGGCATCCACGCCAGCGCCTGAAGCTGGTTGATATGCTCGGCCTGCGCCCCCAGGCAGCCGCCCAGCCCGAATACCGCCGCCGCCACCAGCGCGGGGAACGCATCCAGCCGCAGCGAGCGCCGCGCCAGCCAGTACGCCCCCAGCATCCCCCACATCACATGGGCGACGAGACTCACCAGCATGGCATCCGGGACGGAGAAGGGCGCAACCAACCAGTTCGGCGGGTAAAATATCCCGATCTGGCTGTTCGCCAGCAGCGGAGCGCCCATGAAAATGTCGGGCGTCCACAGCGGGATTTGCCCGGTCATGAGTGCCGTGTTCCGAACATGCCAGTAGGGGGTGAAGTAAGCGAAGACATCCCCCCGCGCCATAATCATCCCGCTGAACACCGGGCGATGGAAAAAGACCAGCGCCAGCAGGATAATAGCGACAGACGGCCAACGGGGGGCTAGTCGTTTCAACACAGGTGCTAGATTTCTCCGCGAATGAAGGCTTCCGTCATGTTGCGGGCGATGTCGTCGGGATACTGTACCGGCGGGGATTTCATCAGGTAAGAACTCGGCGCTTCCAGCGCGCCGCTCAGACCACGATCCATCCCCAGCTTGACGAGTCGCACCGCGTCAATGATTACCCCGGCACTGTTCGGGCTGTCCCATACCTCGAGCTTGAGTTCGATATTGAGCGGCACATCACCGAAGGCCTCCCCTTCCAGCCGGATATGCGCCCATTTACGATCCGTCAACCAGGGGACGTAGTCGCTGGGGCCGATGTATACATCGGTTTCTGGCAGCTTGTAGGGAAGCTGGCTAGTGACCGCATTGGTTTTGCTGATCTTCTTGCTTTCCAGGCGATCACGATCCAGCATGTTGTAGAAATCCATGTTGCCGCCCACGTTCAACTGGCTGGTACGCACGAGACGCACACCACGGTCATTCATCAGATTCGTCAGCACGCGGTGGACGATGGTCGCCCCGACCTGGCTCTTGATGTCATCCCCGATCATCGGCAGGCCACGTTCCTTAAAGCGATTTTGCCAGTATTCCTCACGGGCGATGAACACCGGGATAGCGTTCACGAAAGCGCACCCGGCATTGAGAACCTGCTCAACATACCATTTAGTTGCCTGTTCGCTGCCCACCGGCAGATAATTCACCACAACATCGGTCTTGGTATCCTTCAAAATCTGGGTCACGTTGTCAGTCTTGCCCGGTGCTTTGGTGATCTTACGCGCAAGATACGTGCCAAGCCCGTCGTGTGTCATGCCACGATGCACCGGCACACCCAGTTTCGCGGGGACATCCGCGAATTTAATCGTGTTGTTCTGCCCTGACCAGATGGCCTCGCCTAAATCTTTGCCGACTTTCTCCACATCAATATCGAAAGCGGCTGAAAATTCAATATCCCGAATATGGTAGCCGCCCAGGTTGACATGCATCAACCCTGGCACGCGAGCGTCTTCCGCCGCGTTTTGGTAATAATGCACGCCCTGTACCAATGACGAGGCGCAGTTGCCCACACCGATAATGGCAACCCGTACTTTTCCTGACATCACTTCATTCCTTGTATAGGTATCATCATAAACCGCAGGCCAAAGTGTAGCAAAATGCAGGCCAACATGGAACGGTAGAGGTGGTTTTATCCTGGTTGTCGTCGGTCATGCCAGGCGCGACATTGCTCCACAAAAGCCGCAAACAACGGGAGGCCGGCTTCTCCCATGCGTTCAGGGTGGAACTGTACGCCCATTGTGCGGCCATCTTCCGATTCCAGCGCTTCGATCACGCCATCCGGCCCGAAGCCAACCGCCCGCAGACCTTTACCGACTTCCGCCACTGCCTGGATATGATAGCTGTTCACAACGAGATTCTCGCGCAGCATAATGCTGGCAATCCGCGAGTCGGGGTCAATCTGCACATCGTGGTCCTTCCCGCCACGATCTGCGCTGTGGGCAATCGCGTGCGGTTTGTGCGCCTGGATGTCGGAGTAAATAATCCCCCCGGCCTGGGCGTTGATAAACTGCATCCCGTAACAGATACCGAACACGGGCCGGTTACGCAGCGCCGCGAAAACCGCCTCGTCAGTCCGCGTGCGCAGCGGGTCAGTGGGCGCCAGGTCATCAGGCAGCGCCCCGATCATGTTCTGGGTAATGGCCGGGCCGCCGGTGATAATCAAACCGTCCAGCAGTTCAAGGAAAGCCGCCATTATGTTTTCCGATTCCAGCATCGGGACGATTAACGGCAGGCCACCCGCTGCCGCCACCGCTTGAATATAGTGCTGGTCAAGCATCTGCTTGCCGTTCACAAAGCTCGTCGTGATGCCAATACGAGGGGGTGTCATGATCGCCTCCGATACAGATTGCGCGGTATGTGTGTGTATTGTACCCAATTACACTGGGTACGATGTGGATACAAAAAGAGCGGGATTACCCCGCTCTGTGTCTTGATCGGCTAAAACGGTATCAGCGCCGCGCCAGGAAGCCGACGCGATCCTTCACCTGGGCCAGTGTCTTTTCCGCCATTTCGCTGGCGCGTTCTGCGCCCTGGGCCAGTATGCTGTCAAGGTAGCCGGATTCGCCCACAATACGGTTGTATTCGGCCTGGACGGGTTCGAGTTTCGCCATCACGACCTCTGCCACCGCTTTTTTCAGGTCGCCGTATCCCTTCCCGGAGAAATGCGCCTCAATCGCCTCTTTCGTCTCCCCGGTGGTCGCCTGGTAGATCGTGAGCAGGTTGTTGACGCCTGCCCGTACCGGGTCATCGTTGAAGGTGATTTCACTGCCGGAATCCGTCACCGCCCGCATAATCTTCTTCTTCATGCGGTTGGGCGGGTCAAGCAGGTAGACGGCGTGATAATCCGATTCCTCGCTTTTACTCATCTTGGCAGTCGGCGAGTCGAGTCCCATGATGCGCGCCCCCTCTTTGGGGATCATCGCCTCGGGGATGACGAAGGTATCGCCATACATACTGTTGAACCGCTGCGCCAGGTCACGGGTGTATTCGAGGTGCTGGCGCTGATCATCACCGACCGGCACGGCATGGGCCTGGTAGAGCAGGATGTCAGCGGCCATCAGGGTCGGGTAGTTGAGCAGTCCCGCGCCAATCGAATCCTGTTGCTGTTTGGCGGATTTATCCTTGAACTGAGTCATACGGTACAGCCAGCCGAGCGGCGACAGACACGAGAGAATCCAGTTGAGTTCGGCGTGCGCCGGGACATGCGACTGCACGAAGATTGTGACTTTTTCCGGGTCAAGTCCCACCGCCAGGTAAAGCGCCGCGACTTCCCGCGTTTTCTCACGCAGTGCCGCCGGGTCCTGAGGCAATGTGATCGCGTGCAGGTCTACCACGCAGAAATAGCAGTTGAACGTCTCTTGTTCGGCTACCCACTGCCGCAGCGCACCCAGGTAGTTGCCAATGGTCAGGTTGCCGGAAGGTTGGATGCCGGAAAGCACCCGTTTTTTAGAATTTTCGCTCATAATTTGCCTGGTGGGATATTATCAATCATTTGTGCTGGTAAGCATGGGGAGCATTGTAACATTCCCCTGGGGTGGGTTCAATAGTTCATGCCGTTACTCGCCGCGCCTCACGCCGCCTCAACTCGCGGTCTTTTACCCATCCCTCGGCATTTCTGCTCCGGTCCCGCGCCCAACAAACTTCCCCTTCTTCATTGAGGAAATGGCGGTTCAATGGCATAATGTGAAGACTGCTGAAACCTGCACACGAGAGAAACTGCATATTATGGAAACAACCGAACAAACAACTTTCAATATCTTCATCACCGGCGCGACCACTGACGTGGGGCGTGAACTCACCCGTCAACTGAGCGCACGCGGCCATCGCGTCACCGGGCAAACCAGCGGCGTGAACGGCGCACTGGATGTCCGTGCCGATGGCGGCCTGCCCGCTTTTTCCGACCCGTTGCGCCCTGGTGAACTCAAGAGCATGATTCAGGTCGCCCAGGCCGATGTTATTATCCATGCTCTGCCACAGATTGCGAACGATTTCCCGCACAAGGATACCCCCTGGAATTATGCCGAACGCGCCTTGACCGAGGGCGTCCCGGCGCTGCTGGAAGCCGCTGCACACTTAAATGTCAAATACGTTCTGCTGCTCTCCCCCGCTTTCATCTATGGCGACCAGCATGGCGCGGTGGTCACTGAAGCCACCGATACGTTTCATGGGCCACTGGCGGACGCGGCGCTGGCCGCTGAACGGGCCGTCCTCGATTCCGCCATTCCGGGCAGCGTGTTGCGCCTGGGCATGGTCTATGGCGCGGATGGGGCCGGTACGCAGGCATTGGCGGAACATATCCGCTTTGGTCGCAGCGTCTATCAGGGAAATGGCCTGCTGAGTTGGGTCTATGCGGCGGACGCGGCGGCGGCGGCGGTACTGGCCGTCGAACAGCAACCGGTAGATGAGATTTTCAATATTGCCAACGGTACGGCTTCCGGCGCGGAATTTGCCGGACTGCTGGCCGACCAGTTGGGGATGCCACATCCAGGCAGTTTCGCCGGGCTGCTGGCGGCACCGCGCACCAGTGCCACCCAGCGCGACCTGCTGAATATGACGCTGCACATCAACAGTGATAGGGCAAAGACCGTCCTGGGATGGTCGCCAAAGTATGATTTCCACAATGGACTGGACCACGCCCTGCTGGCCTGGCGTGCCGGGGAGCAAGTGCGTGCCTGAGCAGAAATCACTTAAAGCCATCCTGTTTGACCTGGATGATACCCTGCTGGATTGGGGCAATGTCACCCAGGACTGGCTCACTTTTGAAAATGGGTTCCTGGGACGGGTACGGACATTTATCGAATCCCAGGGATATAGTTTACCATTCGAGTCTTTTGCCGACGCCTTCCGCACCTGTAACCAGCTTGCCTGGGAAACCGGCAGGAGCAGTTTTGTTGCCCCTCACATGGGGCGTCTGCTGGTCGAAGCGGCGGAGGCAGCGGGCATCCCCCCAGGCACAATAGACACGACGGCCTGCCTGCGGGCAGCTGACCGGGGCATTATCGAAGGCACAGTCGCCTTTCCAGATGCGGCGCGGGTGCTGGGGGAGATTCGCGCCGCCGGGGTCAAGACCGCGATTGTCACCAACGCATCCCAACCGATGTGGCTGCGCGACTACGAAATGGAATATCACGGGCTGATGCCCTACTTCCCTGACTGCCGTCTTTCAGCGGCGGACGTAGGTTATCTCAAGCCGCACCCGGCGATCTTCGAGACGGCGCTGCGCTGCCTGGGTGTAACGGCGGATGAAGCGGTATTCGTAGGGGACAGCCTTTCCGCCGATGTGGTAGGAGCACAGGGCGTGGGGCTGGCGGCTGTGTGGCACAAACCGCGTCCGGGTGAGTCTCTGTTGGACGGCCTGGTGACGCCCGATGCAACCGTGACGACCCTGGCCGATTTACCGGCAGCGCTGGATACGCTTTTCCCAAACTGGCGCTCATGACCTTTCTCTCTCCGGCAGACCGCAACCTGATTCTGACAGGCTATACCGGCCCGAACCAACCGGCCATCGCCCAGCAGGTCGCCAGCCAGTTCGGGATGCGCTTTGTCAGCGTGGATATGCTGCTGGAAGAGCGGGCAGAAATGTCATTGGATGATCTTCGCAACCACTACGGCGAAGCCCGCCTCAAGACCCTCGAAGCCGAGGTCATGCGCGATGTCCTGTTGTATCGTGGCGTAGTGCTGCGGGTGAGTGGGCAGACCCTCCTCCACGCCGACTATGCGCCGCGCTTGCAGGCCACCGGGCCGATCATCTGCCTCGTGGTGACGCTGGGCGCCGTGCTGCGCCGGCTGCACTTGCAGTTGGGGGCACGTTACCACAACCCCAATGAACGCGCCCTGGCGATTGCCCATCTCAAACGCGAGTGGGCTGTGCGCCAGCTTGCGGGCATTTATGAATTGGATGTAACCTATATAAATGAAGCAGAGATGATCAGCGCCGTAGTCGCCCACTGGCGTGAAGCCGCCCGGTAGGGAGCGATGTGCTGTGGCTCAACGGCGTGCGGCTATCCAGGGAGAATTCATAAACATGAAGATACCTCATATCACACGATGGATTACTGTTCTGGCCCTGTTCACCCTGGCGCTGGCCCCCACCGCCGCCCAGGAAGAGACGAGTACGCCGCTGCTCGAGATGCTGGCGCTAGTGCCGGATAATGTGACTGTTCCCCCGGTGGTAACCTATGCTGATTATCGTGTGCTGGAAGCTATGCGCGGTATCACTAACCCGCCCCTGAACAGCGTGGATGATCTGAGGACCGAAGCCGGTGGTCTGTGGATAGCGGCGACGATGGGACTGGGTGCCGGGATGCCACTGAATAATCTCGCCGGCTATCTGGAAGGCATGGCCGATGTGGTTGGCTTCGCCTTTGCCGATATTGATCACACCCTGGAGTTCGGCAATCCCCCATCTATGGGTACACTGCTTGGAGGTACGTTCGACTCCAAAGCGATTGCTACCGCCTACTCAGCGCGAGACTTTACCGAAACGGCTATTGGCGATGTGCCTGTGTGGTGCGGCCCCGATGGCTGCGAGGAAGGCATGGCATTCAATATTGACCTCCGCAACCAGGCCAACCCCTTTGGGGGCAGTCTTGGACGCAACGAGCCGCTGGCCCTGTTGCCCGGGTATCTGGCCGACTCGCCGGATATCAGTGTAGTCGAGAATATCGTCAGCGCGTACCATGAGGAAATCCCTTCGCTGGCGGATAGTCCGGCGTATACATCGCTGGCAGGAGCCGCTGGCGCTGCCGGGAGCGTGGCGCAAATACTCATCATGGACTTCAGCGGTGTTGGGGTTTTTGGCGGCGAGTTTGTGCCTGAAATCTCGGATGAACTCCGCGCCGCGATTGCCAATTATGGGACACTACCGCCTTACACGGCATTTGCCCTGGCAGATGTGTGGGATGGTGGCGACCAGGAGATCACCCTGTTGATGCTGGCCTACCCGGACGCGACGCAGGCTGAAACCGCCGCCGCCGAACTCCCGCAGCGTTTGGCGACTTACGTCCCGATGATACAGGCTGCTAAGCGGGCGTTAGTGGATATGCTGAATGACCGGGGCAGCACCATCGGGGAGTCGTATGTGTATGAAAGCGAGTCGGGTTACGCGGTGGCCGTCGTGCCAATCAGCGCGCCCGTGCCAAGCAACGAACGCCAGGAGGGAAGACCGGCTTATCTGCCTTCCGGGTTGACCTTCAAGCTATTTGTGAACGCCCTTTGGTCCCGCGACCTGGCATTCATCGCCTCTGAGATTACGCTGCCAGAGTAGCTGAACGCCATTTTCAGATGAGGGTAGGTCAATCTATCGGATAGTCACCAGGCAAACCAGCAAATTAGCATGTTAAAGGACGGCAAACGTGGCAAAACTTTCAATCAGTCTGGCACAAATGCAAATTGCTCTGGGCGATGTCAAGCGCAATACCGCCCAGATGATGAGTATGGCCGCCGAGGCTGCCCGGCGCGGATCGCACATGGTCGTTTTGCCGGAATTGTGGTCTACCGGCTATGCGCTGGAGAGCGCGAAAGAACTGGCGTCCGAACTCAACGGCGGCACTTTTGCTGATATGGGGACAGCAGCACAGCAGAACAAGATCAGCGTGGTCGGTTCGGTGCTGGAAAAACGCGGCGTCACTGTGAGTAACAGTTCAGCGTTTTTCGCCCCCAATGGCCGGATGCTCGGCGTGTATCGCAAGCTGCACCTCTTCCGCCTGATGAATGAAGACCAGTGGTTGCAGCCCGGCTCATCACCGTTGGCGCTGGATTTACCCTGGGGCAACACCGGAATGGCGATCTGCTACGACCTGCGCTTCCCGGAATTGTTCCGGCGCTACGCGGTGGAAGGTGCGAAGATGATGGTTATCTCGGCGGAGTGGCCGTTGGTGCGGGTGGAACACTGGCGAGCGCTGCTGGTGGCACGGGCGATTGAAAACCAGTGTTACATCGTGGCAACCAATGCCGCCGGGGAAACAGGGGAAGAGGTGTTCGGCGGCCATTCCATGATCGTTGACCCCTGGGGTAAGATCATCGTGGAAGGGGGCGAAACCCCCATGATGCTGACCGCTGACATCGAGATGGACGTGGTAGACGAAGTGCGGCGGCGTATCCCAGTGTTTGCTGACCGCCGGGACGACATTCTGTAACCCTTTGCCCGTTCACATTCTCGACCATCAGGGGCAGGTTATTTGCCAGATATTAAAATACCGGACAACACCCGCGCTGTCCGGTATCGTTCAATCAACATCGTAACAACGCGCTATCGCCAGGCCTCGCCGGGGAACGCCCAGGCCAGTGCTTCCGGCAGCACACTGCGGAAGCCGACCAATCCATGACCGCTGCCAACTTCCTGAAACTGATAGAAAGTATCCGAACGGTGTTCCAGAATATCACGCAGACTGTCCGCCGGTCTGAGGAAGCGCGCCTTCGCTTCGTAGCGCCCCACCGACTGGAAAATACGCTTTGGCAGTAGTTCCGCCGCTTCAAAACGGGGGACATATTCGCGCAGCTTGTCTTCTGACGCACCTTTGCCCAGCGGCGGTGAAATCATGATGAGGCGGGAAAACACCGCCGGATTCCGCAATGCCGCATGAGCCGCAGCCACCGCGCCCACCGCAACACCACCTACCCCCAGGGTGTTCGAGTCGATCCGGTAGGTCGTCTGCACCAGCGGCAGGACTTCCGTCAACGTCGAGAGGTAGTGTTTGTCGTTGCTGATATACTCGCGGATACGCTCCGGTTGCGAACCACTCTGCACCATCGCAATCACGACCGGCTGCATGCGCTTGTACTTAATCAGCGCATTGGCGACGTACTGCATCTGAAGCGGTCCCACCGCCCACTGTCCATCCTGCACAATCAACAGCGGGTAGAGAATGCCGCTGTCCTCATAACCGGGCGGCGTGTATACCCATAATTTGCGCCCTTTGAATCCCAGTTGGGTGCTATCGAAGTCATGCTCATAGACCGTGCCACGTGGCACAGCCCGCAGCGCCGACCAATCCGGGAACGGACGCGCATCCCCCATCCGCAGCACCGAGACGGTTTGCTGGGCAGTCTGCATCCGCAGCGGATTACGCGGGTCTGGCCGCCAGTAATTCTGCACCCGGTTCACAATATCGGGTTCGTTCGCCAGCGGTGTGAGCGGGTCATCAACCGCCAGCAGATAGTCCAGCAGGTCATCCGGGGCGAACGGACGCACCACGTACCAGAAAGTCGTACCATTCAGGTTGGTCATGCGGGCGAAGGGCGGATCCGCCTTGATGGTATCCAGGTTCAAGGCCACACTGCGCTGCGCCCCCAGACTGCTAAAGATAAAGGTGGCCGTATCACCTTCCACCCAGGGCCACTCGGGGCGTTCCAGCAGCAGTTCATCCACCAATGTTTGCCGGGCGCCGCTGGAAGATGCGCGTTTAGCGTCGTCCAGAAAGGCATCAAAAGAGTTCCATCGGGGCATTCGTTTTGCTCCTTCTGCGTTTGGAAAGCCTATATGCTGCTATTTTAGCACTCTGTGTGCGGAAAGACTAACAGGTTGCCAATTTTCATTGCCAGACCCTTATAGACTGTTATGAACATCCTTCGATTAATGCCGCTTACCCCTGCAAGCCGCCCCTCATCTCTTGCGGGAGAAATGTCCCCCGATTTGCGCTCTACCCTTCTATTTCTTCCAGCACGGTGTAGAGCAGCTCAAGCAGCACATTCCGCACGCTGCGGGGGTCACGGGCGACACACGGCAGCAGCTTGATCTCTGGGGCAATCCGCAGCGCGATCCGCAGGTCTTCGGTGGCCCAGGCGTCGGGGTGATCCTGTTTGTTGGCCGCCACCACATAGGGTGTAGGCGCATACGCGCGAAACGTTTCCAGGATACTTTTCGCCTCGCGGAAGGTTTCCGGTTTGGCACTGTCCACCAGCACGATGAAGCCCAGCATCCCCTCCGCCAGAATTTCCCACATGAAATCAAAACGCCGCTGGCCGGGAGTCCCAAAAAGATATAAGACCAGTTCTTCGTCTACGGTGATGCGGCCAAAGTCCATCGCTACAGTGGTCGCTTCTTTCTCTTCTTTTTCGGCAGGCGTGCTGATCGAGCGTTCGGTAGAAACCACGTCAATTTCGCTGATTGCCTTGATGAATTCGGTTTTGCCGGCGCTGAACGGCCCGGTGATGACGATCTTGACGGTTTGTACCCGTTTGTTTGGCGCTGCTCCGGATTGCGCCGCTGCGGGTTTGGTCGCTGGTTGGGAATTTCCGCTGTTCGACACCGGCTGGGATGAATGCTCGTCCTGCGGCGGTTTACCACCCCGGAGCTGCCGCAGCGCCTTCTGACAGGCATAACGCAGATCGAGGTCGGAGCTATCCAGAAAGGCTTCCAGGATAGGGATTACCCGCTGGTCGCCAATTTGCCCCAAACGGGTTGCCGCATCTGTCCGCCGCCACCATTTACTCTGCGGGTTCTGGAGCAGCTGCACCGCTTTGGCGGCATCGGGCGGCAGTTCCGAAACATCAATCGCCGGGACGTTTTCCACCGGGGGCGGGGGCGGCGCTGGCTTCGTGCTTTCCCGCTGCTCAATGCCCAGGTAATTTTTAATAGTGGATGCCAGCAAGCGCAGCCCACGCTGTATCTCACTCTCGCTGCGGATGTCTATCCACTGGGCGGTGATATAGCCGAATGGGACGGAACTTTTTTCATCACCTGCCGCCATGATCGGGAAAATACGCACGTCCTGGGCTTCAGCATAGTTCATTTCCTCGCGCACCCAGGGCGATTTCTTAGACTCTGGCGAAAGAATCACCACCAGACAGTCGGCACTTTCCAGGGCGTTCTCAATCGACTCTTTCCAGGATCGCGTCCCCGGCTCCAGCTTTTCATCTGTCCAGACCGGCAGCCCATCGTCCCGCAGTTTATCACGCACTTTCTGCATGATCTCGTTATCTTTACGGCTGTAACTTAAAAATACATGTCCCATTGCGCATCTCTGAACCTTAGACGTATTGTCCTATTCTACCGCGTGTGGCCTGGATATAACATAAAACCTGTCGTGTTAGCAAGCGAATTGCCCAAAATACCTTCTGAGAAGGCGGGCAGATCGAGCGGTACGGCACAGATCGGGATACGTTTCAGCGGCGCCGCACTTTTACGAAAAACGTAAATCCCCCTAAATATGGGGGGGATGTGATGCGACATTCGCGCCTATACTGTGCATACAAAGTAGGAGCAGGCAAATTGAGATTGAGACGTGTTATTATGGATTATAGTTATCTTGAAGCGGACGAACACCCAATCGCAACCTATAAGGTTCAATACGTAAATTGGCTGAATGATACCTGGATTGGCCGGGGCGATTGGTTACAGGCTGTTGTGACCAACCGCCGGCTGCTGCTCATCCCATCCGAGAACAGCCTGCGCGGGAAAGTCGAATCTATTCGCTATCAGGATGTCAACAACGTCTGGAACCTATGCCTGGGCAAGCGCGATGGTGTGCTGCTGCGCCTCAAGAACCGCCAGCACTTCTACCTCTATGTGGATTGGAGCCAGGGCAACAAGCTGGTACACCACTTGAATGAGCGTATCACCCCGGCAGCAAAGCCTCGCATTCTGCCCCGGCTGCGCTTTACCTAAACCGTATCCGTAAAATCACTTGAATCTGTTCAGAACAAGGGGCTTAGGCCCCTTATTGTTGTTTCTTCATTCCTCAACTCACCCCTTTTTAGATATGATTCCGGTCTGAGTTTACCGCCCCTCAAATCCCGAAACCGTAGGCTTGCGGCGCTTCTCCAATCAAGTTACATTCTGTGTATGATTCACTGGCACAACGAATCGAGATAATCCTATGTCTGTCACAGCACAAGCCACCGCACCCGCCCCACATCTGCTCCCGGTAGAAAGCATCCGCCAGACTCTGGAAAACGGACTGTATCACCAGTTTACAAACGCGAAGGTGCTGGTACTCATCCCCGATCACACCCGCACGATTCCCCTGCCGCTCCTGTTTCAGCAGGTCGTAGACATCCTGGCCGATACGCGCCAGCTTGATTTCATGGTCGCGCTCGGCACACATCCACCTTTGAGCGAGGAGTCGCTGTGCCGCCGGGTTGGCATCACGTTGGACGAACGACAGACGACATACCGGCACATTGGCCTGCTCAACCATGCCTGGGATGATCCCGGCCAATTAACGCAGATCGGCCTGCTGGAAAAAGCGCGCATCCAACAGATCACCGGGGATGCCTGGCACCCGTCTCTGGGGGATGATACGCCAGTGCGGATTAACAGACTCGCGTTGGAGTACGACCACATTATCATCCTCGGCCCGACTTTCCCGCATGAGGTCGTCGGCTTCAGCGGCGGGGCGAAGTACCTGTTCCCCGGCATTTCCGGCATGGAAATGATTAACACGACGCACTGGCTGGGGGCGCTCATCACGATTCTGGGCACGATTGGCATCGCGCACACGCCGGTACGGGCGATGATTCACGCCGCCGCCGAATACCTGGCAACGCCGGTTACACTGGTGAGTATGGTCGTTGTCAACGAGGGGTTGGCGGGCGTGTTCGTGGGCGACCACCTGAGTGCCTGGGAAGCCACCGCTGCGTTGTCCTCGGAGCGCCATATCCAGTGGGTGGAGAAGCCCTACCAGCGGGTGCTTTCCCATGCACCGGCCATGTATGACGAACTATGGACGGCGGCAAAAGCCCTGTACAAGATGGAGCCAGCTATCGCCGATGGCGGTGAGGTCATCGTCTACGCGCCACACCTGGAGACCGTCAGCCATGTACACGGACGCTACATCTACGAGGCCGGGTATCATGTGCGTGACTACTACCTCAAACAATGGGACAAATTCGGTCATCTGCCATTGGGCGTGCTGGCGCATGGTACACACCTGCGCGGCAGCGGCGTCTATGAAAACGGCATAGAGCGGGCGCGTATCAAGGTGACTTTGGCGACACAGATCAGCCGTGAGGACTGTGTACGGTTGGCGCTAGGCTATATTGATCCGGCGGCGATCCACCCTGAAGCGTGGCGCGGACGCGAGGCCGAGGGCGTGCTATACGTGCCGAAGGCGGGCGAAATGCTCTACCGGGTGCGTCCATGACGCTGCTGGTGATTGACGCCGGGAGTTCGTCGGTGCGGGCGCTGCTCTATGACGATGCCGGACAGCCGCTGCCGGGCGCGGTAGCGCGTCGTTCTCACCAGTTCCACACAGATGGTTCCGGGGCAGTCACGGCGGACGCGGTGGCGCTGCGTGTGCTGGTCGAAGCTTGCATAGACGAGATTCTGGGATACCCTCAGGCTGGGGCGCTTCGGGCAGTAGGTATGGCTGCGTTTGTCGGCAACCTGGTCGGGCTGCGGGCAGGAGTCCCGATCACCCCGCTCTACACGTATGCCGATACCCAGCCCGGCCAAGATGTGGCTGCCTTGCGCTCCCTGCTGGATACGGACGCGGCGCATGAGCGCACTGGCTGCCCGTCCCACACGGCCTACCACCCGGCGCGATTGCACTGGCTGCGGCGTACCCAACCGGAAACCTTCGCAGCGGTGGACTGCTGGACGGATTTCGCTGCCGCCTGTTACCGGGACTGGTTCGGGCGCGACGTGCCGTGCAGTTACTCGGTTGCGTCGTGGTCAGGGCTGCTCAACCGGGAGACGCTCACCTGGGATGCTGATTTGCTGGCAGCATTGGGACTCTCTGAGGCGGCGTTTTCCCCACTGGCGGATTTCACGGCGGCGCAGACCGGGCTGACCGGGGATTATGCGCGACGCTGGCCGGCACTGCGGGATGTCCCGTTCTTCCTGGCGGTAGGGGATGGCGCGGCGGCCAATATTGGCTCCGGCGGGGTTGACCGGGGGCACCCGGTACTGACGGTGGGGACGACTGCCGCCCTCCGTATGGTGGCAACAGAGACAGTGCCTGCTGTGCCACCCGGTCTGTGGGCATACCGCGTGGATGCCGGACGCCATCTGCTTGGCGGGGCGACCAGCGAAGGCGGCAATATCTTCGCCTGGGCACGGGAGACGCTGCGCCTGCCGGACACCGCCACACTTGAGAGCGAATTACAGGGACGCCCGCCCGATGGTCACGGCCTGGCATTCCTGCCATTACTCGCCGGGGAGCGCAGTCCGGGTTGGGCGGTGGATGCGGTAGGCGTGGTCCATGGACTGCGGCTCTCTACTACGGCACTCGACATCCTCCAGGCGGCGCTAGAGGGCGTGGCACTGCGGTTGAGCATCATCGCGGAGCGCCTGGAACTGCCGGATGTCCCGGTGCTGGCAGGCGGTGGGGCGCTGGCGAGTTCCCCGGCCTGGGCGCAGATTATGGCGAACGCTCTCGGCAGGCCACTGCACCTCCTCGCGACAGAGGAAGTCACCGGGCGCGGCGTGGCGCTGCTGCTCGTGGGTGCGCTGGACGGCTTCGAGCCGCAACCCCCACCCATCGAGCATGTTTTCACACCGGACTCCGCCGCTACGGCACTCTACCACCAGGCAAGAGCGCGGCAGTCGGCACTCTACAGAAACACCTTGAACCCATCCAGCATCGCCTGACGCATTGTTGGGGTGTACTGATGCCCGACTCCGGGGTAATTATCCACCAGCAAATGGTCGGACTGGCCGTACAGGGTGTAGACCTGGCAAGCGTAATCCAGGATTTTCTCCACACCCACCGCCGGGGAAAGCGGGTCGGCGTCACCAATCAGAATGATCTGCGGGCGCGGCGCGGCCAGGCTTACCAGGTGTTCCATGTCCAGGCCGGAACGCAGCACGCCCGGCAGATAGTAGTAAAAACTGTGGTAGAAAAAGTTGCCGGACGCTGCGAAATCGGCGTAGCGCGTCATCTGCGCGATAGGGATGACGACCTTCACCGCGTCATCCAGCGCCGCGACCCATGTCGCCCGTGACGCGCCCATGCTCATGCCGGTTGTGCCGATCCGCGCCGGGTCAACCTGGGGCAGACTGCGCAGGTAGGCCAGCGCCAGCAGGTCATCATGCACGATCATGCCCCACAGTGTCTTGCCTTCCCACAGGAACTGTTTAAACAGCGAATGTTCCGTCTCGCGGCCTGTTTCGAGCGTGCGTGCCGGCCCCTGCGACTGGCGTTCACCAAAGGCGTAGGCGTCAATCGCCAGGACGACATACCCCTGTGCGACCAGGGCATTTCCATCCGGGATCGCATCCTCTGCCAGGAACAGTCCGTCTTTGCCGATAGGATACTTGCCACCGTGAAAGTGCTGGTAAAGCACCGCCGGAGCGGGATCCTTCAGGCCGTCGGGGATGAGGAGGATACCAGGAACTTCTGCTCCCAGCCCGTTCTCAAAGACAATCCGGCGCAGCGTATAGCCGTCTTCCTGGGTGGTTTTGAGGGTTTTAACATGGGGAGTGAACGGCGGCGGCACATCGCCCATCAGCGCCCACAGCGTTTCCCGAATCTGCTGCCTGCTTTGCTGCCAACTTTCGAGCGTGTCCGGCGCATTCATATGTTGTTCCGCCTCATAGCAGACGACCACATCAGTCCCGTTGAGGGGGTGTGGTCGTCCCGCTGTTTATTTATGCTGAAATGATACCTTTTTCAGTTAGTACCATTGCGTACCGGTCAGCCGCTCCTATTTCATCCCGGTGGTGGCGATGCCGCTGGTAATGAACCGCTGCAAAAAGGCGAAGACTATCGTAATCGGCAGCAGCGTCAGCACGGTCATGGCTAAGATGAGTTCCCACTGGGTTTGCAGGTCGCCCTGGAATGAGTTCAGCCCGACTTGCAGCGTAAACAACTCGGTGCGGCTGAGGACGATGAGCGGCCACAGGAAGTCATTCCAACGCCACATCACCGAAAAGATGGTGAGGACCGCCAGCGCCGGGCGTGCCAGCGGCAGGATGATCTGCAAGTAGATGCGCCACTCGCTCGCCCCGTCAATCCGCGCCGAATCGAGCAGTTCGTCGGGGATGGTCAGCATGTACTGGCGCAGCAGAAACACGCCAGTAGGGGTGGCCGCGCCAGGGACGATTACACCAATCAGGTTATTATTCCAGCCAATTTCGGTAATCACCAGGTAGACAGGAATTAGAATTACTGAAATCGGCACCATCAGCGTGCCAATCGTCACACCAAAAATCGTCTCGCGCCCCCGGAACTGGTATTTGCTCAGGGCGAAGGCCGCCATACTGTTGACCAGCAGGGTCAACGCGGTGGCGGCGACGGTGACAACCACACTGTTGCCTAAATACAGCCAGAAGTTGAAGCGTGTCACCCCATTGGTATAGTTTTCCAGGCTGAAGGCGACACTTTCTACAGGCTGGCGCTGGTTGATATTCACTTTGATGATCTCGTCCGGCTGGGCGGGGTCAATCATTTGTGCTTCAATCCCCACCCGGCGTACCTGAGCGAGTTCGCGGGTCGTGCCATCCTCAAAGGTCACAGTAAACATTTGCAGCGGGTCATCATAGCCCGGCACCGTGACAGACTCCTGCTGGTAAGGCAGGAAACGCGGGGGGAAGCGCAGCAGTTCAGTACGATCCTTGAAGGAAGACATGACCAACCAGATAATCGGCCCGAACATGAGCAGCGTGCCGAGCAGCAGGTAAAGGTAGGTCGCCACGTCGGAGAGGCTGAGCTGGTTCTTGCCACGTGTATTCGTCAGAAAATTCAGCATGATGCCCCCTTAGGCCAGGTTGCTCGTGCGACCCAGCCGAAGCTGACCGACCGTCAGCAGCAGCAGGACACTTGCCATCACCAATGAGGCCGCCGCTGCCAGCCCGAATTCTCTGGTCTGGTTGGCAAAGCCGGTGGTATAGATATACTGCACCATGTAGGTTGTTGCGGTGCCGGGGCCGCCACCGGTAAAGGCAAACACCTGGTCAAAGGCCTGTACCGCTCGAATCAACGACAGCACCAGGACAACCAGCATAGTTGGCATCAATAAGGGGATCGTAATCGCCCGGAAGGCCTGCACCGCTCCAGCGCCATCCATTGAAGCCGCCTCGTAGAGTTCACCAGGGATGGACTGCAATCCGGCCAGCAGAATCAAGGTGTAGAATCCCATCTGCGCCCACACACTGATGATAATCACCCAGAACCGCGCCCAGTCTGCGCTAATCAGGAACGGCAGCTTATCCCCGCCCAGGCTGACAATAAGCGCGTTCAACACGCCATCCTGCTGCAAAATCCACTTCCAGATGAGGGCGACGACTACCGGGGAGAGCAGCACCGGGTAGAAAAACACGCTGCGGAAGAACCCCCGCGCCCGGATGTTCCGGTTGAGGATTAAAGCCGTCATCAGTGAAACAAGCACCAGCAGCGCCACCTGCAAGATCACAAACGTGATCGTATTGGTCGCCGCCCGCCAGAAGAGGTCTTCCCGGCATGAATTCGGCACAAGGAAATCCTGGCAGGTAAACAGCCGGTTCAGGTTATCCATCCCCACAAATGGACGATCCTGTGGAAAGAGGCGCGGCCCGCCGGTAAAAGCGTAATAAAAATTCAGAATCATGGGGAATAAAATAAAAATGCCGAAGATCAGCAGATTGGGCAGTACGAAAATATAGGCCATGCCGCGCACACCCACGCGATTCTGGATGGGGTGCATGATGAAATCCATCACGCTCACTAGCGCATCATACAGCATTCGCAAGGGTGTGGCTAATATATCGGCGGAGATAATTTTCTTCTGTTTTATCATGCCTTATTCCAATAAATATACTCATCTGCATAAAACATAGGGCAGGCTAACCCTAACCTGCCCTACGTTTGCATAACTGTATGGTGATTTACTGGGCAGCCAGCGCGTCGTCCACGTCCTGCTGGAGTTGTACCATCGCTTCATCCAACGTGAGTTCTCCGGTGAGTACCTGCGTCAGGCGGTCACGAACCGGATTGTTGATAGCGAAAGCCTGGCCGCCGAACTGGAGTTCATACGCCTGGTCGCTCAGTTTCGGCACTTCCGAAACGAAGACGTTCAGGGCGGCAGCGGCAGCGGCGTTGTCGGTCTCATAGGTGAGTTCACCCAGGCCGAGGTGCGCCGGCAGGAAGAGAGTCTTTTCGGTAAAGGCTTTGAGCGCATCCACCGACGCGAGGAAATCCATCACGCGGGCAACTTCGGCAGGGTATTCGGTGTCGCCAAACGCCACCATGTAGGTGCCGCCGGGCATACCGGTGCTGCCGCCAGGGCCGGTGGGATTCGGGACAGCTTCCCAGTCAAAAGCGTCGCCTATGTCGCGGGCAAACGCGGCAATCTGCCAGCTACCGCTCATGTACATGACCAACTGGCCGTTGATGAAGTACGGGGCGGCAGCGTTATAGGTACCACCGGCGCCAATCCATACGTCGGCCGGGGTGATGCCAGCTGTATGCCAGCCCATGAAGATTTCGGCCATCAGGCGGAACCCAGGGGTGTCCATTGTGATCGTGCCATCTTCATTAAAGAAGGTCGCGCCTTCACTGAAAGCCGGACCAGCGAAACGGTGGCCGCTGCGATCCATCGAAATTGCATACGGTGTACCAGTGGCTTCGGCCACTTGTTGGGCAACAGCGGTCCATTCTTCCCAGGTCACAGCGTCGTTCATGTCACTGGGGACTTCAATACCGGCCTGTTCAAACAGGGTGCGGTTAATGAACGGCCCGGTGACGGTGAACTGATTCGGGAAGCCGTAAATCTGGTCAGTATCATCGGCATTATACAGCGCGGCCAGCGCGGCAGCGGGGAAGCTGGCATCCCAGTAAGCGGCGTCGGCCACCAGCGGACGCAGGTCGAGGTATTTGCCCTTGAAGGCATCGAAGTTGGTGACACGCGCCATATCCGGGCCTTCACCGGCCTCGACCTGAACCGGGAGCAATTGCTGAATCCCGTTTGCGTAGTCTACTTCGTCCACCACCACCTTAATATCGGGGTTGGCAGCTTCAAACTCATCAAGCAGTCCGCGCAGCACTTCGCCTTCATTGCCATCGCTGTACCAGGTAATACGCAGCTCAACGGCGTCCTGTGCCAGGGCCGGCATAATCGAGGTCAACAGTCCCATGACCACGACAAAAAATAGTGCTTTTTTCATTGTGTATGCTCCTATAGTGCTATTTGTGCATATATTTGGTTATCGGGAACATAGTGCAATCTTTCGTATAGGTTCCTCCTAACGTTCAGGCGATATGATGGAGGTTGTCGGCACAAAAATATGCCGCCGTTTTGCGATGTGGGTTTCCCGGCTTCCGGCAGTCCCGGTGACATGAATGGGGCGGGTTTCCCGTTCCGGCAGAATCAACTCAATTTCTTCATAAGGCAGCCTATAGTGGCCGGGGGACACAGCGATAGCAATCGTAATGTGATCTGGCTGGGCTGCCAGTTCGATGTGAACGGCAGCATAACCACCGCGCCGGTATTCCAGCGAGACACCATCATCTTCAATTAAGTCGAAGGCACTGCTGCCATGTCCCGGATGCGGGAACAGGTAAACCTGGCGCAGGTCGTCAGCTTGTTCACCAGTGTAACGCATGGTTTTTCCCATCGGGATGATACCCCCCTCGCGGACAAGCAACGGGATGGCATCCAACGGCGCATCTACGGTTAGCATCTGCCCGCCAGTATACCACTCCCCAGAGTAGAAATCACACCAGTTCGTATACTTTGGCAGATAAATTGACCGGCTGCGGGCGTTTTCGTGCAGCACACCCGCGACCAGCAAAAATGGCCCCAGCATGAAATCAAACGACTCGGTGTGACAGTGCGGATCGTGCGGGAAGTGATACACCATTGGGCGGGTGATAGGATGCCCGGTTTGTGCCGCCTCGAAGAACAAGCTGTAGAGATACGGGATGAGCCGGTAGCGGAAATGAATCGCCTCCCGGATCAGGGGCAGAACCTCCGGGTACATCCAGGGTTCAGTCACGCTGCCGTCGGTGTTCCACGAATGGATGCAGAAGCGCGGCTGGAAGATGCCATTCTGCACCCAGCGCACCAGCAGTTCCGGCTCCGGTTTCGGCCCATGAAAGCCGCCGACATCGTGCCCGCAGTTGGGCGCACCGGAAAGCCCCATGCCCAATCCCATCGGGATGTTATAACGAAGGTCATTCCAGGATGTCGTGTTATCCCCCGACCAGGTCTGGGCGTACCGTTGGATGCCGGGACTGCCGGAACGGGACAGCAGGAACGGGCGCTCGTCCGGGCGGTACTGCGCCAGCGCGTGGTAGGAAGCGTGGGCCATAAGTAGCGTTTGCAGCGGGCGTGCCAGTCCAATCGGGATGTTGCCAGCACCAAACCCGGCACAGCGGGCGTCATCATCCCAGATTTCAAACTCATTGTTGTCGTTCCACAGCGCGTCAATACCGTAATCGAGTAGCTGCGCGACAATCTGTTCCTGCCACCAGCCGTAGCCGGCTTCGCTGCTGAAGTCAATATACGAGCCGTCACCGCTCTCGCCAGAGCCACCACTCCAGAAGGTGCTGATCTGCGGTGTGTCGGATTCAGCATCCAGGATAAAGCCGCCGCGCCTGGCGACTTCGGCATAACTGGGGTGCGATTTGAGCAGGTATGGCTTGATGTTGGGCGCAAGCCGTATGCCGGCCGCGTGAAAATCGTCCACCATCGCCTGTGGGTCGGGGATACGTCCCCGATTCCAGGTAAAGACACAGCGCTGGCCGTGTTCGTTGACGCTGTAGCCTGATGAGAGGTGGAAGAGATCGCACGGGATGTTGTGCTGCCGGCAGAGTTGGGCGAAGTGCTTCAACTGCTCTTGCGCGTCAGATGCCTCGGTGTACTTCATGGTCGAACCCAGGTAACCCAGCGACCAGCGCGGTGGCAGGGCGGGCCGTCCGGTGAGCGCCGTGAACTTTTCGACCACTTCCGGGATGGTCGGGCCGTAGATCAGGTAGTAGTCAAGGTCGCCATCCGCCACCTGGTAACTGCGGTAATCGCCGCGAAACCCGTCAATTTCCTTACCCATGTCAAAAATCGTGGTGGCGAGATTGTCGTAAAACAGACCGTAGGCAATATTTAACGTGGGGAGAAAGGTGATATAAAACGGGAAATGCTTATAAAGAGGGTCGCTGGTTTCAGCGTTATAGCCGAGCGTGTCCATGTTGACCATGCGCATCCGCTGCCCGGCCTTATCCAGCGGGCCGGCCCGCTCCCCGAAGCCGTAATAGTGCTCGCCAGGGCGGCGCTTGAGATAGTGAAAGACCTCACGCCTAGCGCGATTGTAGGCATAGCCGATGCGTTCAAGGTCGGCGGCAAACTCCTGCTCGGCGGTGTCTGCCCATGCCAGAGCAAACTCACCGAGCTGCACAGTCAGGCGGAGTTGAGTCGTTTGTATTGCCAGCGTGCCAGGGTCTGTATGCGCAACTGTATAAGCGGGGCACGGAAACGGCGAGAGATCGTCGCGGGAGCGGCCCTCACGCGGCATATTTCCCCTGGCATCCACTACCATCCAGGTACGGTCTAAGCGCGGCGCACCGTCCGGGTGATGGCGCACACGCACGAGATCACCTGCCAGGACGTCAATCCGCACCTGTTCGCCGGCCTGCCCCCGGAATAGTAACCCGCCCTGTTCACTAAGCTGATGTGTGACACCATTAAGAGGCGTAAAGCGCATATTTTTGCGTATTCTTTACTAATGCGAAACCGTCTGAACAAGCGTGCGCTGCATCATGTTATCGCTAACGTAATCGCTAACAATCATACCGCCATTGAAAAACAGTGTCAAGCAAAACGAGCATTTGCTGACTATCGCAAATTAAGCAGCGAAATGTATTCCCAAACTCCTTCTAAGATCGGGGCTTCTGTGCCGGTTTCGAGGTCGTGGCGGAAGATACCGGTGTACGGGTTGGCCGCCCGGCAAAGCGCAGCATGTCCCGGAGCAGCAACGCCAATAGGATGGCGAAAACGCGCTTAAGCACAGGCCTTCCTTTTATGAAGCTGACTCAGGCAGCAAACCAGCGACAACCGCTTCGAGTTCCAGCTTCTCGCCCTGTTCCAATCCGTCAGCGATGGCATCGGATGATAAGGCCGCCTGGAGTTTTTCGACAATCGGGTCAATCTGGCTGCGCGTCGCCTCGGCAGTGGCAGCATGATGGCGCACCATCCCCAGGTAGCGCAGCGCCTGAAGCGGATCGGGCGTGATTTCCGCGATACCGATCAGAATCTCCATGATTGTCGGGCTGGCCTTGATCTCCCAGGCCTGCTGAAGCGCCTGCCGGTAGTAGTCGAGCGCCTCGCCCATCTCGCCACGATCCTTCGCGACATGCCCCATGTTCTGCCAGATGGTTGCCAGTCGTTTGCGATCACCAATCGCCCGCGCCATCTCCAGGCTTTCCATGAAATAGCTGAAAGCACGGTCATATTCTTTACGCAGGCTGACGGCATACCCCAGATTATCCAGCGCCAGCGCCACGCCACGCCGCTCCCCAATCGAGCGGCACATTTCAAGCGCATCCTCAAAATACTGGATTGCGCGTGACAGGTCGTTCTGCACACCCGCCACACTCCCCAGGTTGAGCAGCGCCGTCGCCACCTTGCGCCGTTCCCCGGTTGCCCGCCCAATGTCAACCGTCTCTTCCAGATAACGGGCAGCACGTTCCATTTCCCCTTGCGAAAAGGCCAGAATGCCCAGGTTATTGGTAGATGTCGCCAGTTCTTCCTGGATGCCGTGCTTCCGTGCCAGCCCCAGGCTTTCCTCAAAGTGGCGATTGGCATCAGCGTAGTCGCCCTGGTCATAGGCCACCATGCCCAGCCGGTTGAGCGAACGGGCGATGCTGCTGTAAGCCTTGATCTTGCGGGCAATCCCCAGACTCTCATTGACCATCTGATTCGCCTGTTCGTACCGATTTTGCCGCCAGGCCGCTTCACCCAGCAGATTGAGCGCTGAGGCGATCCGTCCCTGGTTTTTCGTGCGGCGGAAGTACGCCAGACTCTTTTCGAGGAACATCACCGCTACATCGTTATGTCCATGATGGATGAGCGCCTCACCCAATTTTTCAGAGATGTCGGCTTCCTGAGCCTCACTGTCAGCTTCAACCTGTGCGGTCAGCGGGAGCAGCGTCAGCGCCCGCTCAAAATAGGTAATCGCATCGGCAAATGTGCTGATATGCAGCGCGTACTCCCCGGCACGCCTGGCATAAACCAGTTCCTGGTTCATATCTCCAGCCTCATGCCAATGCCGCGCCAGAATACCGGCCTGTTCAGGCGTATCCGGGTATACCTGCTCGATAGACTCGGCAACATGGCGGTGCAGTCTGGCACGCTCAGACTCAGAGAGATTGGCAATCATGACCTGGCGCAGCTTATCATGAGTGAAACGCCACTGACCGTCGTCTACTTCGAGAATGGCATGGTTGGCGCAGGTTTGCAGCCAGGTCTGCAGCCCGTTTTGCGTGGTAGAGGCGAGCATGGTGAGATCGAGTTCTCGCCCGGCGATGGCGGCAGTACGCAAAAAGCCGCGCACATCAGCCGGGATATGGTCCAGGCGGCGCTGGATGATCTGCTGTACACCCCCGGCGACCACCTGTTCCGGCAAAATCATCTGTCCGATGCGGTTCAACCGTCCGGCTTCTTCGGCCAGGGCGCGGACGACCTCCACCAGGAAAAAGACATTGCCCTCGGTTTCGCGCTGGAGCAGGTTGATGATGCTTTTCTGCCGCCCGGTTTCGCCTAGAATCGATTCACTCAGTGCGGTCATCTCCTGTGTAGTGAGCCGTTTGAGTGTCATGAGCTTCATATCCGGCAGTTCATCCGGCAGGTTGGGATGTTCTTCTGCAATGTAACTGCCCACAATCAACAGCGGGAAATCCAGCACCATCCGGTTGAGGACTTTGAGGATTTCGAGACTTTCTTTCGTCCATTGCAGGTCTTCCAGTACCAAGAGAATAGGCCGTGACTGGCGACGGAACAGGCTGGCAACCGCGCCAATCAGGCGCTCCTGGTTGGCTTCACCATCCACAGCCGTCACTTCGGGAATGCTGCGCCCTATCAGCCGTTCAATATCCGGCACGACTTCCCGCAGAATCCCAGCATCCAGGTCGTCGGTTTCCTCCGCCAGCAGCAGGCGACGCACCGGGTCGCGCCACAGTTGATACGAAAGGCCACCGCCCTGCACGCCCTGTCCATGCAGTACCAGTGCCCCTTTCACCAGGGCATGGACACGCAGTTCGTCCACCAGGCGGGTCTTGCCCACACCACTTTCACCGCCTACCAGCCAGGCACTGCCTCGACCCTCCTCAAACAGGTCTTCCAATGACCCCACCAACTGTTGGAGTTCTGTCTCCCGGCCTACGAACCGGGCGGCCTGTAAGTAGCTGTCACGGATGGCGACGGTTTCCTGTGGCACCGGTTGGTTGAGCGCCGCGCTCAGGTCGTTGATGATTGCATAAGCATCCTGGTAGCGATCGTTGGGATTACGGGTCACCAGGCGCCGCATGATATGATCGAGTTCGACTTCGCGGTTGACCGGCTCCAGATCAATATCCTGTGTCAGCACGGTCATAATCAAGCTGCTGCTGCCGATATTGCGAAATGGGTGGAATCCGGCAAAAAGCTCATACGCGATCATGCCCACCGCGTAGAAGTCGCTGGCCGGTGTCGCCGCTTCCCCGGTCAGCACCTCCGGGGCGATATACAGCAGTGTGCCGGATACCCCCTGGCTGGGGTCTTGCCGATCATGCAGCGCCGCCAGGCCAAAGTCCAGCACTTTGAGATCCCCGGCAGCCGTGACAAGCGCGTTATCCGGCTTGATATCACGGTGAATCACCCCCCGGCGGTGCAGGTACGCCAACGCTTCCAACATCTGGATGAGCAGTTGGCAGCGCATCTGCACGGACTGCCCCTTGCCCGCCTGGATAATCGTGCGCGGGTTCTCTATGAGATTCATGGTGAAATAGGGCTGCCGGGCTTCGTCAAAGCCGTAATCCAGCACCTGAATCACATAGGGATGGTGCATGGACGCCAAAATCTCAAATTCATGGGCGAGCGCCACCCGGATCTGCTCGGTAATGAGGTGCAGCGTGGAATCCGCCCCATGTCCGGGGGAGACGGCTGTTGTCACCCGCTTGAGCGCGACGGTCTGGCCGGTCAGCCGGTCAACCGTTTTATAGACAGCGCCCATACCCCCGCTGCCGAGTTGTTCAATTAACTGATACCGCTTACCAGCAAATTCGGCCTGATTCTGTACGTCCATAGTATTCCTGCCACAACCATTCCTGTTGACGACATTCACTTCACGGGACAGGCGGGGCGTACTCTCTTGTCTGCTGCCCTGACCTTGCGGCGACCAATACACCTGTCCAAATATGACTGTACCCCTTTTCCCGCACTGCGCCAATTGCACAAAGTTGATAATCTATTGGAATCAGTTTCAATCTTCATACATTTTGGCAATTTTGGCAAAACGGAAGTTAGGGTGCTGTAAGCTAGAATAGAATATAAAAAGCAATAGAACAATAGAAAGCATTATTGATGCTTCGCCCGAGTTTATGCTCATGAACGCAAAACTCTGAGGAGATCAGGCCAACAGGGAGCCCGAATTCCCTGTTTCCGACTATAGTCTCAATTGTGTTGGGGTACTGAGGGAGATTTCAGCATGGTAGCGAAATTGCGAAAACGAAAGTGCGTTTTATCCATAACTCTTCTTATTCTATTATTGAGCTGGGTTGGAGTTGGTTCTCTTGCCGCTCAGGAATCACTGGAAGCCTGCGCCTTCACGCCGGAAATGGCTGATGGTCAGGGTTTTAATGTGCAGGGCTTGGGCTTCAATGTGCAGGGCTTGGGCTTTAACGTGGCTGGGCTCGGCTTTAACGTGGCCGGACTGGGATTCAATGTGGCCGGGCTGGGTACGACGGTTGAACAGATCGTTGAGGAAATCCGCAATAATGTGGTGATGGAAATTGATGGCGACACCATTACCGAAAACTGGATGTCCGGGCGTTTACCAGAGGTCATTGACGGCTTCGGCTTTGGCGACAAAGCGGTGGCAATTGTAATAGTGGATGATTTCGGTGGGATGCCAGATGCGATAAGCGCACCGAGCGTAGATGACCCACACGGGAAAAAGGTTACAGATGTAATTAATGCCCTGATTGACTCTATCCAAACCCAGCTTCCTGACGTCAATATCGTGGTTGAGCCAGTTGACATCAGCGACAGCACGACCAACTACCGGGTTGACCTGATTGATGATCGGCTGCGGACGACGGTGAACGATCTGGCGAGCCGGGGCTTCAAGCATATCGTATTCAATTTCAGTCTGGGCGTAGTACCCTGCCTGGATACGGTGACGCTCAGTAACAACCAACAAGTAACCTTCAACTTTGATGACGCGCTTGCCTATGTGCTTCAGGCCAATGAGCCGCAGCCGGTTGTCAACAGCCTGCAGTGTGTAAGTAGCAATCATGACGGGACGTATATCGCCCACTTTGGCTATAACAATCCGAACGGCACGCCCGTCACAATACCAGCGGGAACGGATAACTACCTTTCCGGCGGCGGTCTGGCGGCAGAAGAACTACAAGCACAGACTCCAAGTTATTTTGCACGTCCGAATGTAGTAGAGGGTGACCCTGGACAGTCAGATACCTATCCTAATAGTCCGTTCCAGGTTATTTTCAAAGCCACCGCCCCTGGCGATACCCTGACCTGGACACTCTACGGCCACACGGTAACTGCCGACCCGTTCAACCCCGATCAGAACTGTGAGCCAACACCACAGATCAGCAACCTTTTTGAATGTGTGATTGACAATGACAACGGCACACTGACTGCCCACCTGGGTTACGATAACCAGTCTGGAGAAGCACTGACGATCCCTGTCGGGCCGGATAATTACCTGAGCGGTGGTGGTCTTTCGGATGCGATTCGCCATGTGGTGACACCGCGCTACTTCGGCACACCGAACTTAGTGGACGGCCAACCAGGGCGTTCCGACTTGTTCCCCAACAGTGCTTTCCAGATCACCTTCAGTGCTGCTGATCCATTGAGCTGGACGCTTTTCGGCAACACGGTGACGGTCAGCGCGAACAGTGATCCGTGTGTGGTGGTGGATGGCTACGGGTTTAGCCAGTACTTCTATGAAATGCTCAATCTGACTCCCGAACAGATTGATGAGTTGTATACACAGTTGTTCCAGACGGTGGATGACAACCCGAATGTGATGGCGGAACTGGGCGATCAACTGCGCACCTGGCTAACGGAAAGCGCGACAGGTGGTGATTTCGCAGTGATTCCATTGGCATCGGCGGGGAACTTCCGTTACTTCTACCCGCGCACTGATCCTAACAACACATCTGAGCCGCTCCCACCTGCCCCGCCGCTGAGTCCGGCCTCCCTGCGCGAGACGATTGCCATCTCCGCGCTGCTGGGGAATGTGACCGACCCGGATGCCAGCCCGGTTTCAGACTTCAATCGCGATATCCTGTGGCGCTTCTCGCAGGACGGCAATATTGCCGTTCCGGGTGGTTCGATCAAGATTGGCGTCAACAGCTACCTAATGGGGACATCGTTCGCTTCGCCGTATGCCAGCGTCTTGTCGGCGCTATGGTTGACCTACCCGAACGCATGCACCTATGAGACACCCGGGGAACCACCGCTGAACCGGATGAGCGCTGATGACTATTTCAACGCACTGTTCACCGATCCCAGCAGCGCGTATCCGCTAACATGTGCGCTCCCGCAGGCTGTTGAAGTAACGATTGACATTCGCCCGGATGTCCAGCGCAACCAGGTCAACCTGAATTCGTCGGGGCAGATTCTTACGTCCATCCTGAGTGATGAGACGTTTGATGCAACGACTATTAACGCCGATACGGTCTTCCTGGCGGGTGCGCCGGCTGTGGCTTTTCAGGATGGGTATCCCAAGATTCAAATTCGAGATGAGAACCACGATGGCCGCGACGATATGGTACTGCACTTCAATATCCAGGATATGGAACTTGATATCTTGGACATAGAAGCATCCATCATCGGGCAGACAATGGACGGGCTGTACTTCACAGGGACTGACTCGATTGAGATCATCACCCTGCAATCACCACGACTGAAGTCACCTCGCGATAACGCCAAAGTCAACACGAATTACGTATTGCTCGAGTGGTTCGAGGTGGACCCGTTGAGTTGCTACCTGGTACAGGTTAATAACGCGCCGTTTTCTGAGGCACAGACCGCAATGCAAGAGGCCACTGTAGTCTATAATACGATCTACACGACAGCGTTTCTGCCTAGAGGTACATACTACTGGCGTGTGCGGGTTGGCGGGTCATGTAACATCCCGCCTGGACCCTGGAGCGAGGTACGCTCGTTCCGGGTACAGTAGCCTGAAAATCGGTCAGTGTTAAGAATCGATATGGCGGGAACTCATTTGAGTTCCCGCCCGTTATATATCGGTATTAAGGATTAAGAATCCTACAAGTATCTATAGGCACAATCACGCAGTAGTTTATTTCATCCTCTTCCCAAAGTTCGGATATGGTATGAATCGGTTTAAATCTATGTGTGTATTCATCATCATTGGAAGAGTTTTAGGCAATCGTAAGCTATGGTAGCTAACAAAATAGGATAGAAGTCCTAGTAGTCCAACTTGCAAATAGCCATAGGAAGAACAATTATGAGAGGGAAGTTACAGCGAAAACGATTATGGTTCTTATTGGCGACTCTCCTGCTTTCATCATTGAGCTGGGTCGGAGTTGGTTCACTCGCTGCCCAAGAATCTCTGGAAGCCTGTGCCTTCACGGAAGAAATGGCGGAAGGCCAGGGTTTCAACGTGCAAGGGCTGGGTTTCAATGTGCAGGGGCTGGGTTTCAATGTCGCAGGGCTGGGCTTTAATGTCGCAGGGCTGGGCTTCAATGTGGCCGGGCTGGGCGTCACGACCCAGGATGTGGCCCTTGAACTGATTGATGTGGATAACATCGTCCACGATGCGACCGGCGCGACCCCGGTTGACCAGTGGCTCCCCGGTATTCTGGCAAATATAGAGGGTGGCACTGGCTTTGGTGAGACACCAACAGCTATCCTGGTGGTGGATGACTTCGCCGGACAACCGTTTGCCGAAGGGCCGTTCTCGATTGAAGACTCGCATGGCAAGAAGGTATCGGATGTCGCCCGCAGTCTGCTGACGGTGCTGCAAACAACGTACCCCGAACTGCCGATAACCGTCGTCCCAATCGATATCAGCGACAGCACCACGAATTACCGGATTGATCAGATCGTCCCCAAACTGCGTACAACCATCAACGGTCTCATGGATGATGGTTACAAACACTTCGTGATTAACATGAGCTTCGGTATTCTGCCTTGTGATACTGTTGCGGCGGTAGGGGATCAAACCGTCAACTTCAACTTTGATAACGCGGTACAGGCAGTCAACGAAGCCAACACCTTCCAGGAAGTAGACAATATCCTCGAATGTGTGACCAAAGTTGACAAACATACGTACATCGCTCATTTCGGCTACGAGAACCCCAACGGTTCAGCTATCATCGTCGCACCCGGGGCGGATAACTTCCTCACAGGTGGCGGGCTGTCCAGTGATGAACTGCGAATTCAAACGCCATTTTACTTCGGACGGCCCAATATAGTTGAAGGGCGTCCAGGCCGGTCAGATTTTTATCCCAACAGTGCCTTCCAGGTCGTCTTCAACGGCAGCAACCTGGTATGGAACCTGTATGGCCGCACCGAAACCGCTAACAAATATAGCAGGCGCTGCGACCCCGCCCCCACACCGTACCCCAATTACGATGACGACGATGATGACCATCATGGCGGATACGGCGGATACGGTACGGAAAGCCTGGTTACAACGCAGGGTGGCGCGTATGGCGGCGGGTGGTGGGTGCCGCAAATCACCAATATCCTTGAATGTGTGGCGGATAACGGCGATGGCACGCTGACGGCGCACTTCGGCTTCCAGAATCTGGAAGAATCCCCGATATTAATCCAGGAGGGCTACAAGAATCGCCTCACTGGCGGCGGTCTTTCGGAAGATGAGCTGGAACTGGCAACACCCATCTACTTTGGCACGCCCGATGCGGTTGATGACCAACCGGGACGCTCGGCGCTCTTCCCCAACAGTGCGTTCCAGGTCACGTTCAGCGCCGAATCACCGCTGACATGGACTTTACTGTCTAACAGTGTCACCGCCAGCAGCGAAAGCCCGGCCTGCATCAGTTCCGAAGGTTACGGTTTCAGCAACTACTTCGGGGAGGCGCTGGGTTTGCAAGGTAATCAAATCTCCGATCTGTACAACAACCTTCTGAACCAGGTGGCGGAAGATGACGCAGTATTGGCCGCGCTCCAGGCTGAGTTGCAGTATTGGCTGGGGCAGAACCAGTCGAGCAGCGGCATCCGGGTCATCCCGGTGGCTTCGGCGGGCAACTCACGCTACTACTACCCGCGCACCAACCCCACCGACTTCAACGAGCCGCTGCCCATCGCGCCGCCCTTCAGCCCGGCGAGTATGCCGGAAACCATCGCGGTATCGGCACTGCTGGGTAACCTGACTGAGCCACTCGATACCGTGTCACCTGATAACAGGGGCAGCCTGTGGCCCTTCTCGCAGGACGGCAATATCGCCGTGCCAGGCGGGACGATCAAGACCGGTGCGAACCAGATTTATATCGGCACATCGTTCGCCGCGCCGTATGTCAGCATGATCTCCGCGCTGTGGTTGACCTACGATGATGCCTGCACCTATGCCACGGCTAACCGGCCTCCGGTCAACCTGACCACCGCCGGGGATTTCACGAACGGGTTCTTTACAGACCCCAACAGCGCCTACCCGCTGACGTGCGAAATCCCAACAGATGAGGTGATTGAGGTCGGAATTGACATACGGCCTGAGTCGCGAAGGAACATCATCAACTTGAATTCTGCCGATAAATTCGCTGTGGCGATTTTGAGCAGCGAGTCCTTTAATGCTCGTGACGTTGACCCGCGCAGCCTGACACTGGCCGGGGCGCCGATCGTCACCTACTGGAACGGTTTCCCCATCGTGCTGATCCATGATGTCAACCGTGACGGCAAAAAGGACATGGTGGTCTATTTCTTCATCCAGGATTTGGACGTCTCAACGGAAGATACCCAGGCGACCCTGGTGGGTGAGCTTTATGATGGCACGGCCATCACGGGCAGCGACTCGGTGGAGATCATACCGCTGGAAGCACCGCGTCTGTACCTCCCGCTGGATGGCGCGACCCTGTGGTCACACTTCGCCTGGCTCAAGTGGAGCCCGGTAACGGCCTCAAGCTGCTACCTGGTACAGGTCAATAACGCCCCCTTCACTTCTGACGATCAGGAAGACGTGATGTGGGATGCGACCGTCGTGAGCTATCCGGGGATTGTGACATCCTTCCTCTACAATGGCACTTACTACTGGCGCGTGCGGGTTGGCGGGTCGTGCAGCATCCCGCCCGGCCCCTGGAGTGAGGTACGCTCCTTCCGGGTGCGCTAAGTCGAAGACCAGCTCGTGAAACAGGATACCGGGGACTCAGGCGAGTCCCCGGTATTTTTTGTACCTGACTTGTGTGATTTAATAGAGGGGATGTTACATGCATTATAGGGAAACAGGAGCGGTATGCCATCATGAACGGTGTCATCGTCACCGAGAATCTCACACGGCGCTTTGGGGAAACCCTTGCAGTAGACCGGCTTTCGCTGACCGTCGAAGCCGGGGAGGTCTTCGGCTTTCTAGGTCACAACGGTGCCGGCAAAACCACCACCGTCCGTCTGCTTAATGGCGTGCTGCTGGCCGATGGCGGCGCGATGCAGGTGTTAGGACGCTCTCCCCAGGCTGACGGCCCGGCAGTGCGGGCGCGTACCGGCGTGCTGACCGAGACGCCTTCGCTGGAAGAACGGCTGACCGCCCGCGAGAACCTGACGGTTTATGCCAATCTCTATGGCATAGCGTTATCCCAGATTAAAAAGCGGGTGGACACAGTGCTGGAAATGTTTGATCTGGCCGAACGCGCCGACGAAAAAACAGGCGCTTATAGCAAGGGGATGAAGCAGCGGTTGGCCCTGGCACGGGCGCTGCTCCACCAACCAGAACTGCTCTTCCTGGATGAACCGACTGCTGCACTTGACCCGGTAGCCGCCCGCCAGGTACATGAAATCATCACCCACCTGAGCCGCGATGAAGGGCGGACGGTGTTCCTATGTACACACAACCTGAATGAAGCCCAGCGGCTGTGTGACCGGGTGGCCGTGATGGAACACGGACGACTGCTGGCGCTTGGCACGCCGGCGGAATTGGGGCAGCAGTTAGGCGGAAGGGCACGGTTGGAAATCGAAGTCGCGCCGGGAGATACCGGGCAGGCCGCCGACCTGCTGCGGTCTGCAGGAGCAACCGAAGTCCGTGTCGAGCATGACACGCTGTATGCCGCCGGAATCCACCGCGAGGCGATCCCGGATTTATTGGCGGCGCTGGTTACGGCGGGGATACACATCTACCGGCTGACTCCGGTTGAACCCTCATTAGAAGATATTTACTTTGCGATCCATGACCGTGCGAACGGGGAGGTGGCATCATGAATTGGCGAGCGATACGGGCAATTGTCACCAAAGACTGGAAAGTAATCCGCCAGAGCCGTTCAGTAATTCTGCCAATGATCCTCCTGCCGGTGATTATCCTCGTGCTGCTGCCGGGCGGAATGGGTTTGCTGCTGAGCAATTTACCGTCCGACAACCCTGACCTCACGAACATGACGAGCGACATGCAGATGTTCTTCGACAACATGCCACCGAGCATCGCGGCTGTGCTGGATGGTTTGACAACCGAGGCGCAGAAAACAGCGGTGCTGTTCCTCGTCTATATCTTCGCACCGCTATACCTGATCCTGCCGATCATGGTCGCCAGCGTGGTCGCCGCCGATAGTTTCGTGGGCGAAAAAGAGCGTAAAACCCTGGAAGCCCTGATCTACACGCCGACTTCTGACCGGGAATTGTATGTCGCCAAGATGCTGCTCCCCTGGATACTGGCGGTAGCCGTTTCAGTAATCGGGGCGTCGCTGTATGCGATCGTTGTCAATGTGTCGCTGTGGCCGATGATGGAACGTGTTTTCTTCCCCAATATGACCTGGGTATTATTGGCGCTGTGGGTTTCTCCGGCAGCGGCGGGGCTCGGGCTGGGAGCGATTGTGCTGGTGTCGTCGCGGGCCAGCACCTTCATGGAGGCGCAGCAAACCGCCGGCCTGGTCGTGATCCCGATTGTCGTGCTGATGATTTCGCAGATGGCTGGTATTGTCTATTTCGGCGTGGAAATGGTGCTGGTGCTGGGCCTTATACTATGGCTGATTGACGCTGTGATTCTGTGGTACGGGGCGCGGCGCTTCCAGCGGGGTGAACTCATGGCGCGGCTGTGATTCTGCCCACGATAACGGAACAAAAATGCGCTGGAGCGCGTCTTAAATCATGTTCGGTATGGCGATTAGAGCCACCCGGCTAAAGTTAAATAGCAAAGGACACCTGTGATGTCAAAACAGATTCTGATTCTCTGCTGTCTATTTGTAGCAAGTCTGAACGGGGGAACACTGGCCCAGGATGATCCGATGGTCGTTGCCGTCAACGATAACAACCAGTTCGCCTTCGATCTCTATCAGCAGATGCGGGCTGTCAATCAGGATAGCTTCGTGTTTTCCCCGTTGAGCGTCTCGCTGGCGCTGGCGATGACCTATAACGGCGCGGTGGAAGCGACGGCGGACGATATGGCGGCGACGATGCATTTCTCGCTCAATAAGGACAAGCTCAACCAGGTGCTGGCAACGCTCACCGCCCAACTGCTGGAAAACGGCAACGCCGAGGCCAGCGACTTTGAGGAGGAACGCCGCCTCGCAATCGCCAACAGCCTGTGGGGGGAACAAACTTTTCCCTTCAAACCGGATTTTATAACCGGGCTGCAAGATGCTTACGGCGCCGGGCTGGAACTGGTAGATTTCGTCAACGCGGCGGAAGATGCCCGGCAGATGGTCAATGGGTGGGTCGAAGACCACACCAACGGTCTGATTAAGGACATCGTGCCGCCCGGCGTGATTAATTCCATGACGCGGCTGGTGCTCGCAAATGCGATCTACTTCAAGGCCAACTGGCTCAACGGCTTCAACCTGGTGCTGACGCAGGACCAGGCCTTCACACTGCTGGACGGCAGTTCGGTGGATGTGCCGATGATGCACACGCAAGAAACCATGCTCTACCTGGTGGGTGAAAACTACGAGGCGCTCAGCCTGCCCTATGGTGGCGGGATGGCGATGGAGATTTACCTGCCCGACCCCGGTGAATTCGAGGCGTTCGAAGCGGCGTTCACGCCGGAGTCTCTGCTCATGTTCCGCAACAGCGCGACAATGGGGCCGGTGCTTCTGACGCTGCCGAAGTGGAAGACCGAAACCGAAGCGCCGATGGGCGATCTGCTCCAGGCGATGGGCATGGCAAGCGCCTTTACGCCGGACGCCGATTTCAGCGGCATGTTTGATGCCACACAAACCGACGAGACTCTGTTTATCGGCGCGATACTGCACAAAGCGTTCATCAGTGTGGATGAAAACGGCACGGAAGCTGCTGCCGCAACGGTGGTTATTATGCGGGCGACCGGCGCGCCTATGCCCGCCGAGCCACACGAGTTTGTGGTAGACCGCCCCTTCATCTACACGATAGTAGACCAGAACACCGGGTCGGTACTGTTTATCGGGCGCGTGCTGAACCCGGCGTAACGCCTATTCGTCAAAGCGGCGGGCTAACACCAGGATGAAGCTGCCCCGTGTATCGCTGTTGCCGACTTCCCCGCTGAAGCGCGCCGCCCGAATATAGTACAGCCCGGTGCGGGCGATGCGGTAACGAGCGATGCGGGCATTCTGGCCGCCACCGCCATCATCGTCGCTGACAAGCGCCGTCAGTTCCTCATTGAGGAGGCTCACAACCGGGTCGAGGTCACCATCGCCCCGGTTGAGCGAGACGGTAATCACATCGCCATCGGTTCCCCAGAACGAGAACAGCAGTTCCGGCGTGAACTCATCCAACCGCCCGGTGATGGTCGTGCCATAGCTGATGCGCTGCGCGTCAGGGGAAACCGTGTCGAAGGCATTACCCAGCGTTTGCAGTTCCAGCCGGTAGCCACCGGTTGTCTTGCCGTTCTCGCGGTCAAAACGGGTCGCCAGAATATAGTACGTGCCATCGGCGGGAATAAGAAACCCTTCGATTTTGGCGTTCTGGCCGCCGCCGCCGTCGTCATCGCTGATGAGTTCCTGCAAACCGGCGTTCGCCAGGGCGAGGAAGGCATCCAGGTTGCCCCCGGTGCGGCTCATCCGTACGGTCACCAGGTCATCTTTCTTCGCCTCGAAGCGATAGTAACGCACGTTATAGCGTGCCGTCAGGTCATTTTCGGAGACTTCCCCCATCGTGATGGCGATAGCCGCCTCCGGGGAATTGCCCAGGCCGCTGTTATCCGCTTCCTCCACCGTGAGGACAAATCGCCCGGCGGTGGTACCGTTGGCCGCGCCGTAACGGGTGGCGACGATAATGTATGTCCCGGTCTGCTCGACGAGTAAATTGGTGATATTCGCGTCGAGATCGCCGCCCAACACGTCATCATTTTCGGCAATCACAAAAGCGTTGCTATCCACCACCTGGAGATACGGGTCGAGATCGCCGGAATCACGCAGCATCCGAATGTTGATGATGTCGCCCTCATTGGCGCGGAAGCTGTAGTACACCTGCGGCACAAGGTTAGTGATGTTGTTAATCACTGTATCGCCATAACGCAGGGCGCTGCCATTGGCTGAACTCACGCCGATGCGCTCAATCGCCAGTTCGTAGTCGCCGCTGGTCATCCCCAGGCCGTAGCCAAACCGCCCAACGATCACAAAATAGCGCCCACTCTGGGGAATCGTCAGAGTCGGGATGGCCGGGCTGAGACCACCCCCTGTGTCATCCAGGCTGGCGACTATCGTCCCGGTTGTATCTAAAACGGTCAGGGTCGGATCAAGCCTGCCACCCGTGACCCGCAGTGTAATTGCGATGACGTCCCCGCGCAGCCCGTCGAAATAGTACACGGCGCGGGGCGCAGCATCGGTAATCCGCCCGGTGATACGCCCGCCATAGGTGATGGTATCCGGCGTAGTTTCATCCTGGGCAAAAACCGGGGTGGTCAGGAGAAGGCCAAAGCAAAAGAGGAAGAACAGTCGTTTTCGCAGCATGAGACCATTTTACCCGCGTCGCCGCTTCCTGCGCTACTGGGATTACGTTGATGGTGCAGAAACCTGAGATTGCCAATGTCGGCTTGAAACGCAATCAGCAGATGTAATCATTAACTTCGCCCATCTCCCGATTGTGATACATTACAGCTTTGATTCAAGAAGTTTGAAATGTTCTATTTTCAAACACTCGCCCTTTCGTCAATTACTTCACAGCAACAATACGACTGACACTGCGACGAATCTCGCCAACAAGTTGTCCATCTCCTTCTTCAAGTTCAACGAGCCATAGATAATTGTTATTGGGTAAGTTGTTTGGGGTCACATCTGCTATCTCACCCAACACATACAAACTTCGCCCAGTTGGCAACCAGTAAACATCTGAGAACGATTGGTATTCGTCCTGCGTAGCAAGTCCTTCATACCAGATTGTTTCATTGCTACTTAGGTCTACAATTTGGAAACAGGCTCCCACGGGGCGGTTGAAGCATCCTCCATACAAAGCTATATATTTACCGTCAGGTGATAAAGATGGAATTACTCCTCCTTCAGTGGGGGTATTTAACTCCACTACAAGTTGAGTGCTCATACTGTCAACCGAATATACCTTAATCCGGTCAGTGAAAATTTCAATATTCTCTACATAAGCAACTTCAGTATAAGCAGAGGAAAACACAACCAGGATATCACCTCTGTTCCCCGCTCCAAATATTACATTGTGGTTTTGATTGTCGAAGCTACGCTGGTTGTCGGGTGTAAGCAACATACTAGACGGACGTTTGTTCGTCGAGAAGTTGTCATAAACACTACAAAGGTAGGCAATTTCATGTGTATCAAGCAGATGTATCAGAGAATCACAGTCCCAATACCATTCCATTATTTCAGCGGTCGTAGTGTTTAGAAGCCAGGCCGAATTAACTGCAAATTCAAGCAAGCCATCATTTGACGCTTTCATCACACCTTTTTCAATGAGCGCGTAGTTATCACCAAAGAGCCAACTTATACGCATTTCTTCATCATTATTGTCCATATCACCAAGAGTAAATGAAACAACATGGCTTGGATTCATGAGGTCATGTAGAACTAGGTTAAGTTGGTCTTCAGACCACTCTATCAAGAACCTTGCATCAGGGGAAATACTACGATTGTCTGGTATGTTTCCATCAAACGATGTTGGAATGTGTTCTACCTGCTGTGTATCTATATCGAATGTGTATAACTGTATACCCAATAACCAAACAACTTGTTCGTTGCTTTGTGCGCTTGAGGTAATTCCCCAAGTGCACAGGAGGGCAATGAGCCATAACACTACAGTGAATTCATGCTTGCTATATATGAGCAAATTGCACCTCCAAAATACTCTAAGGAACATCAGTGTACAGCGGTGGTTTCTCTTGACCATACCAGCGGGAGATGAAGGTAGGATAGCGCGATTGCGCCAGCGTTGCCACCTCAAATGCCGCCGGGGTCATGAAATTCGGCGTGCCCATCCTACCACTCGCCATCTGATAGGCGGCGTTGGTGGTATCTGCCACCACTGGATTCACCGTTAAGCTTGTGTATACTTTACAGAGTTGAAAAATCGCACTATAATGGCGTTAGTGAAATTCAGAACATTCAGAATCAATTGAACATAACGCCCCAGATGAGTTAAGGGATGCTTGAGTGATGAGCAATTGGAACACGATCACCGAAAAAGTAAACGCCGGGGAACGGCTGGCCTATGAGGACGGCGTCTGGCTCTTTGAGCAGCGCGATGTCATCAAAATCGGCAAGCTGGCGCAGGTGGTGCGCCGCCGCCTGCATGGGGACAAAGTCTATTTCAACAAAAATCGCCACATCAACCCCACCAATGTGTGCGCTTTCCACTGTAATTTCTGCTCCTTCGCCCGTACCGCCGAGAAGATGGAGGGGGCGTACACGTTTATGCCGGAGCAGATTCCGGATAAGGTGCGCGGCGCGGTGGAGGCCGGGGTGCGCGAGTTCCACATCGTTGGCGGGCTGCACCCGGAACTCGGTTTTGACTATTACCTGGACATCCTGCGGACGCTCAAGCGCGAGTTCCCCCACATTCATCTGAAGGCGTTCACGGCAGTGGAGATTGACTTCTTCAAAGACCTGACGAACCAGACACACGAACAGGTCTTGCAGCAGCTGATTGAAGCCGGTCTGGATAGTATGCCGGGCGGCGGCGCGGAAATCTTCCATTGGGACGTGCGCCGTAAAATCTGCCCGGAGAAGGCCAATATGGAAACCTGGCTGGCGGTGCATGATGCCGCTCACCGCCTGGGACTCAAGACCAACGCGACGATGCTCTACGGACATATCGAGAAATACGAACACCGCGTCCATCACATGGTCGCCCTGCGTGAACAGCAGGATAAATCCGGCGGATTCCAGACGTTTATCGGGCTGGCCTTCCACCCCGAAGAGAATAACCTGGGTCGCCGCCTCAACCGCCAGTGGACAACCGGCGTGGATGACATCAAGACGCTGGCGATCAGCCGTTTGATGCTGGATAACTTCTCTAACATCAAGGCCTACTGGGTGATGCTCACCCCGGAACTGGCGCAGGTCGCGTTGAGCTTCGGCGCGAACGACATGGACGGCACGATCATCGAAGAACACATCTACCAGGATGCAGGGGCGCGTAAACAGGCGATGACGGTTGAACAATTGAAGAACTTCATCCGTTCGGCGGGCTACACCCCGGTTGAGCGCGACACGGTCTACAACGAGATTGAGGTGTTCGCGTAAGAGGGTTACGTTAGCCCCTCCGAAACTGTGGTTCTCCGTCCCCTCTCCAAGTTGGAGAGGGGAAAACGAACGCAGCGAGTAGGGGTGAGGTTTCGAGGCATACCAGATGTCGGAAAATTCGAATGGTCCGTTCCATACGCCGCCCGAACTTTGGAAAAAACTCAAACCGCTGGCCCGCCAGATGCGTCATGAACCCACTCCGGCGGAAAGTGCGCTCTGGGAGCGGCTTCGTAACCGGCGGATAGCCAGGGCTAAATTCCGACGACAATACGCTATTGAACGCTTCATTGTGGATTTTGTCTGCCTGGAGCTTCGCCTGATTATTGAAGTAGACGGCGATATTCACGCCTTACAAACAGAGTATGATGCCGCACGCCAGTCCTTTTTAGAGTCACAGGGTTTTTGTGTGCTGCGCTTCAATAATGGGGATGTCTTGCAGTCGTTGGACGCTGTTGTAACTGTGATTGGGGAAACGTTGGTCAGCCGGGCAAAGGGCTTACCTCACCCCTAAATCCCCTCTCCTAGCGGAGAGGGGACTTATACCCGCCCTCTGCTCCTATTTGGAGAGGAGACCAGCGGGTTGGAGGGATTACCACAATGACCGGACACAGCAAACCTTGTACGATACTATCGTTTCAGTTTAGTGAGTAACCCCCATGCATATCCGTGATGCTTACACCGAGTGGGCAGCGACCTACGACACCGACCGCAACCTGACCCGCGACCTGGATGCAACCATGACCCGGCAGACATTAGGGGCACATCACTGTGCGGTGGCACTGGAACTCGGCTGCGGGACAGGCAAGAATACCGCCCTGCTGGCAGGCATTGCGGGGCGGGTCTATGCCCTGGATTTCTCCGAGGGCATGATCACCCAGGCCAGGGCGAAGATCAGCGCCGAGCATGTGCAGTTCACCCTGGCCGACCTCACCCAGACCTGGCCGTGCGCGGCGGAGCATGTGGAATTGGTCGTCTGCAATCTGGTACTGGAACATATCCGCGATCTCGACTTCATTTTCGCGGAAGCGCGGCGCGTGCTGGCCGAGGGTGGGCAGTTTTATATCTCGGAACTGCACCCTTTCAAGCAGTACCAGGGCAAAAAAGCCATTTTCCAGCGTGGCGAGGCGCAAACAGAGATCCCTGCATTCGTGCATCACATCTCGGATTTTGTCACCTCAGCACAGAAGGCCGGGTTTGCACTGAAGAAACTGGGCGAATGGTGGCACGACGACGACCCGCCGGGTACGCCCCGATTGGTGACGTTCCTGTTTACGAAATGACGCAGCACGAAACACAGATTAAGAGACACATACCATGCCTGATCGTTACGCCGTCACCGGAGCGTTCGGATACTCCGGCCAATACATCGCCCGCCGTCTGCTGGATGCCGGGCACGAAGTTATCACGCTGACCAACTCGCTGCGCAAGGCGAATCCCTTTGGCGACCGGGTTAAGGCTTACCCTTTCAATTGGGACAATCCGGCGGTGCTGGCTGAGTCGCTGCGCGGCACAGACGTACTCATCAATACCTACTGGGTACGTTTCAACCATGATAACTTCACCCATAGTGTGGCTGTCGAAAATACGCTGAAGCTTTTCCAGGTGGCAAAGGAGGCCGGCGTGCGGCGAGTCGTGCATGTCAGCATCACTAACCCGTCCGAACACTCGCCACTCGAATATTTTTCCGGCAAAGCCCGCCTCGAACGCGCCCTGACAGAGTCGGGATTATCCTATGCCATCCTGCGGCCTACGGTGCTGTTTGGCAAAGAGGATATTCTCATCAACAATATCGCCTGGGCACTGAGACGCCTACCGGTTTTTGGTGTGTTTGGCGACGGGAGCTACCGCTTGCAGCCGATTTATGTGGATGACCTGGCGGCGCTGGCAGTGGAACAGGGCGCGAAGACCGAAAACACGGTTATTGATGCGATTGGGCCGGAAACATTCACCTATAAGGAACTGGCACAAACCATCGGAGCGATTATCGGACAGCGCAGGCCGGTACTCCCAATGCCACCGCGTCTGGCCTATTTCGCCGGAGGCATCATCGGGCGGCTGAATGGCGACGTGATGATTACGTGGGAAGAAGTGCTGGGGCTGATGGCTGACCTCCTGTATGTGGACTCGCCTCCTGCCGGGGCGACGAAACTCACTGATTGGGCACAAAAACACGCAGACACGCTTGGCAAGCGCTATGCCAGCGAACTCGGACGGCGGCAATAAAGCGACTCCAGGAGCGCAGATATCACCATGTCATCCCATCCCGTTACCATCGTTGCTTTCTTTGTGCTGTTGTTCGTGCTCATCTGGGGCTATGAACGACTGGCGAGGCGATTGGTAGAAAAGCAGTTCGGCGTCACTGTATATACTCGCGAGGGGCGCAACGGCAGCGGATTCTGGCACATTGTGGGCGCGAAAAGCACGGGTCAGCATTTGTTGATTCATGTGCTGCATATCATTGGTGGTATCATCGCGCTGGGGATGGCCTTTGCCCTGACCTTCGGAGTGGATAAGCTGATTGTCCCACTTCTCGGCAGCTAACACGCAGGCAGGCTGAGTTATTGAGGGAGAAACATGGATACCCAGACACAAATGGTGGAGTTTCGCGGCAACGGTGATAGGGTGCCCGGCTATCTGGCCCAGCCGATGGACGGCGGGACATTTCCGGCAGCGGTTGTGATTCAGGAATGGTGGGGGCTGAACGACCACATCAAGGATGTCGCCAGGCGGCTTTCGGCTGAAGGCTTTATCACCCTCGCGCCCGACCTCTACCGGGGACAGGTGGCCGCAGAACCGGATGAAGCCCGTAAGCTGGCAATGGAACTTGACCGGGATCGTGCCATCAAGGATATTCAAGGTGCGGTGGATTACCTGGTTGAACTGCCCAATGTCGCGCCCAAACAGACCGGGATTATCGGCTTCTGCATGGGTGGCGGGCTGGCGGCGTGGATGTCATCTGTTGGCAAGCAGGTCGGCGCGGTGGCCGTCTTTTATGGCGGACGTGCAGCCATGACCGACGACGAGGCGCAGGGGGTATCGGCTGCTTTCCTGGGTATCTACGGTGAAAAAGATGGAAGCATTCCATTAGATGTGATACGCGGCAATGAACAAATGCTCAAAGCACACAGCAAGCCATGTGAATTTGTGATTTACCCTGACGCACCGCACGCTTTTTTCAATGATACGCGCCAGTCCTACCGCCCGGAAGCCGCCGCCGATGCCTGGAAACGGACGCTTAGTTGGTTCCGGCAGTATCTCCAGTGAGATGGAAGCGTTAAGTCGAGGTCATGACTGAACATGGCACTACAACCGTTTCAATTTGACAATCTGTGGGTCGCGTTGGCGCTGTGGGCGCTGCTCTACTGTGGTGACTATTACCTCACGCTGCGGGGCGCGAGCCTGATGGCACACTATGGCAAAACCTATTTCGATATGGGTGGCAGCTACGAGCTGAATCCGCTGTTTCAGAATGACATTGACCGGCTGCGCCGCGTCAGCCCGCGTTTTATCCTGATCCTAATTGGCGCGGGGGTGTGGCTGGTTCTGATGTGGGGGGTCACGCAATACCTTCACATCCCCCAGGCTTTTGCCGCGGGAGCTGGGGTGCTGCTGCTGATGGAAGTGCCGGTGCTCACTTCGCATGTCCGTAATCTGGCGTTGTTCACGGCACTCAGGACTCCCGGCGCAGTGGAAGGTCATATTGCCTACTCACGCTGGGTATCGCTCCGCATGACCTCCTGGAATTTTGCGCTGTGGGGCGTGCTGTATGCTTTGTTCTTCGCACTGACCGGAAGCTGGCTGTTTTTCGGCGGCATTGTCAGTATGTTCCTCCTGTTTAACCGTTTCGTCCGTATGAGTATGTATTCCCGGCGAAAGCTTCAAACGCCGCAGAACCAAGTACAGGAAAGTGAAGTATAGGTAAAAATGACTCTCAATATCGGATTGATTGACTATCTCAATACCATGCCGTTCCACTACGATCTGGCCGAACGGCTGCAAAACGCCGACGTGCATTTCGAGCGCGGCGTGCCCTCGTACCTCAACCGGGGGCTGGCCGCCGGGAACATTGACCTGGCACCGATTTCCGCCATTGAAGCCGCCCGCAACGCCGCCGACGTGGTGGTGCTGCCGGGATTGAGCATCGCCAGCCTGGGTGCGGTGAAAACCGTCCTGTTGTTCTCGTGGGCAGCGGACATCAGCGACCTTGACGGCCAGTCTATCGCGCTGACCGATCATTCTGCCACCAGTGTCGCGCTGCTGAAAGTGCTGTGCCGGGATCGCTACCACATCCAGCCGGAATTTACTGTCACCAAGCAGCATTTACCGAGTATGCTGGCCGACCACCAGGGCGCGCTGGTCATCGGGGATGATGCCCTGGTCGAGAGCGTGCGCCACCGGGCACTGAGCAGTCCTACCGGGTGGGATTTGCCGTATATCTATGATCTGGGCGACGAGTGGCTGAAAATGACCGGCCTGCCCTTCACCTTCGCGGTGTGGGCAGCGCGGCGCGACAAGGCCGAGGCGCTGGCACAGGCGGGCGTGTTCGATGCGCTCTACGCCTCCACCGAAACCGGCCTGACCGATACGGCGCGGGAAAATCTGGCAAAAGCGTATGCAGCGCGGTTGGGGCTGCCCGCCGGGGCGTGCCGCCGTTACCTGCGTGACCTGCGCTACCATCTGATGGATGACGACCTGGCCGGACTGCGGCTGTTCCTGGAACTCGCGCTGGATGATTTTTCGTGGGATTCACTGACTTTCTGGGGTGAACATGAAACACTTGCATTGTAGCGATGCGTGAAGGGTTCTGTTGCCATGAAAGAGCGTGTTATTCTAGCGGGTGGCAGTGGTTTTCTGGGTAGTCATCTGGAACAGGCACTGCTTGCCAGAAACTATGAACCTGTCGTATTGACCCGTTCACCACGAAAGCCCAATCAGGTTGAATGGGATGGCAAAACACCCGGAGATTGGACACAGTACCTGGAAGGCGCAGCGGCAGTTATTAATTTCACCGGTAAGAGCGTGAATTGTCGCTATACACCAGCCAATCGTCAAGAGATTGTGAGATCGCGGGTTGACTCGGTCAATATCCTCCATCAAGCCATTTTGCAGGCGAAGACGCCACCATCTGTACTCGTCCAGGCGGCATCGGCAGCGATTTATGGAGATGCCGGGAGCCGGATTTGTGACGAGACTGCGCCACCGGGAAAGAGCTTTTCGGTAGAGACCTGCCTTCAGTGGGAGCACGCTTTTAACAATACCGCTCTGCCGGATACACGGAAGGTGTTGTTCAGAATCGGCTTTGCGCTGGATAAGAGTGGCGGCGCTTTACAGCCGCTGCTTCAACTGGCACGATTCTTTCTGGGTGGAGCAGCCGGAAATGGTCAGCAGTACATCAGTTGGCTATGTTGATGATCTGAATGGAATGTTTATCGAAGCTATAGAGAGTCCAGCGATAAAAGGCCTGTACAATGCGGTCGGGCCAAAGCCAGTGACGAATGCCGAGTTCATGAAGACACTGCGCCATGTCGTAGGGCGTCCCTGGAGTCCACCCGTTCTAGCGCCATTTGTGCGTGTAGGGGCGTTCCTTATGGGGACAGAAAGTGAACTGGTATTGATCGGGCGACGTTGTTTGCCATCACGATTTTTAGAGCAGGGATTCGCGTTTCAATACACTGATTTAGAGCAGACATTGACCGCGACTTTGAAGAACTAGCGTGATAAGGACAGCAGATCACGACAACTGCATTCATCACCGGCATTGACGGAATAACGGAGAAACTTTAGCATGAGCGGAAACGGGATCGGCACACAGGTGGTGACGCAGATTGCCATCGTGGTACATGATATCGAACAGTCCATAGACCACATTAGCCGCGCCTTTGGCATGGCAAAGCCGGAGGTAATTATCACCGACACGGTGGACAAAGCCCGCACCAACTACCGGGGCGCGAGTTCCCCGGCGCAGGCGAAACTGGCGTTTTTCCACCTGGGGCAGGTTGACCTGGAGTTAATCGAACCCATCGGCGGGCCGAGTATCTGGCAAGAACATCTGGACACGAAGGGCGAAGGGGTGCATCATATCGCTTTCGCAGTGCCGGATACTGCCGCCGCTATCGCCGCGCTCAAAGAGCAGGGTATGGCCGATGTCCAGCACGGCTACTTTGAGGGCGGGATGTATACCTATGTGGACACCGCGCCGCAGTTGGGGGTGATGCTCGAACTGCTGGAGTTTTTCGGGAAGTAACCGATTGAATTGAGATGGAGTAACGGGAGCAAATAACCCATGACCGAACCACAGATTCAGGCGCAGATTGACCAGATTCTCGCCAGCGTGCATGATGAGAAACGCATCAGCTATGAGGAAGGGCTGCTGCTCTACCAGCACGCCGAACTGCTCGACCTGGCCGACGCCGCCAACGCCCGGCGGCAGCAGCTTGTCCCCGGCGACACTGTGACGTACCTGATTGACCGCAACATCAACTACACCAATGTCTGCGTCACCGACTGCCAGTTCTGCAACTTCTACGCCCTGCCCGGCGACAATGAAAAGGGCTATGTGAACACCAAGCTCATCCTGGGCGGAAAGATCAAAGAGGCGCTCGAACTCGGGGCGACCCGCATTCTGATGCAGGGCGGCCATAACCCTGACCTGCCGTATGAATACTATGTCGAACTGGTGAACTGGATTCACATGACCTTCCCGGCGATTGAGATCAACGCCTTTTCGCCCAGCGAAATCCAGTATATGGGCATCATCAGCGGCAAGAGCTGGCACGAAATCCTGAGCGACCTCAAGGCCGCCGGGCTGATGGGGCTGCCGGGTGGCGGCGGCGAAATCCTGGATGATGAAATCCGCAAGCGCGTCAGCCCGAAGAAGATCATGACGGATGACTGGTTCGGCGTGATGAAAGTCGCCCATGAACTGGGACTGACAACGACCAATACGATGGTGATTGGCTTCCGCGAGGAACTGCGCCACCGCATGAACCACCTGCGCCGGCTGCGCGACGAGCAGGACGACAGCCTGAAACGCTTCAACAACGGCTTCAATGCTTTCATTAGCTGGACGGTACAGATCGAGAACACGCCGCTGGCCCGCAGCCGTTTCGCCGATGAGTACGGCGGCACCAGCGCCGAATACCTGCGGCACACCGCGATTGCCCGCATCTTCCTGGATAACATCCCGCACATTTCCGCCAGTTGGCCGACGCAGGGCGCGAAGGTCGGGCAGATGGCGCTGCACTTTGGCTGTGACGACTTCGGCAGCACGATGATCGAGGAAAACGTCGTATCTTCCGCCGGGGCGATCACCAAAGTCAGCCCGATGATGGAAGTCCACGAAATCCAGCGGCAGATTCGCATGGCGGGCTTCGTCCCGGCACAGCGCAACACCAAGTATGAGACGCTTCAGGTCTTCGACGGGCCGGACGCCAGCGACGCACTGGAAACGCTGGATGACGTCGCCAACGCCGCCGCGAAAAACACCTGGGCGCCCATGACGGTGATTGATTAGGGCAGCAAGTCCTGAGAAAAACCGGTAGGGACTGGGCTTGCCCTGTCCGCGAATAGACACAATCTCAAAAAAACAGCAGCGCCAGGAGACACCCTGGCGCTGTTTTTGTTTGCTGGCCTATATATTCTCATCTACAATGAAATAGTCGCGTTGTGTATGCTGCACTGGATAAAGCTTATGGCTCAAAACCTCTCTGTATATATTGCCTACGCCCGTCGAGATGGCGCTGAACTGGCACAGCGGGTAAATTCCGGGCTTGAGTCAGAAGGGTTTCAGCCCTGGTTGGATCGCGAACGACTTGACCCCGGTGTCGAATGGCAGCAAACCATCCAGGATGCTATCAGAGATTCTCTGGCTGTTGTGTTCATTATTACCCCCGGTAGTCTCAAATCAGAGTTTATTCTTAAAGTGTACTTGGAAGCATTTGAGCGCTACAACAAGCAGGTCTTCCCAATTCTAGGTGGGGATGTCGTTGACTCAGATGTCCCTCCGATAATCCGAAAACGCCAATGGCTGGATTTCCGGCAGGAGTTTGATAAGCCGTTCTCCCAACTTGTCGCTGTGCTACGCAATTTAGACCCTGAGTTTTACTCCACAAGCGCACAACGCCGCCCCCAGACGATCCAGGGAGATGCCCCGCCTCCCAATATTGACATTACAGAGGGGAACAGTGCGGGCGCACCAGAAGATCAATCCATTGACGCCCCATTCATCGAATCGGCATCGGAAGTCTACGAGCCTACCGTTTCCACCTCAGAAACGCCAACCAGCCAGACCGTACAAGGCGAATCGGGAACTAGCGAAACAACAGGGGCTGGTAGCACAGCCACACAGACTCCTCCCGATCCCATTACAGGAACGGGAAGCGGCAATCTCAACATAGGTGTAAAAGCGCAAGCCAACGTCACCCCTCCTTTACAACGCCTTGACCCTCGAACGCTCATCCATGTGCTGACGGACGCGCCAACCACCGCCGATGTGCTGGGCTTCCGTGATTATGCCATCGTGCTGGCCGAGTTTATCCGCAGCCAGCAGCACAAGAAAGACGACCACGAACAGCCCAAAGAGAATGGAATCACAAAGCCCGCCGACGGTATCCTCCCCAAGCCGCTGGTCATCGCCATTGACGCCCCCTGGGGAACCGGCAAAACCAGCCTGATGTACATGCTGCAAGAGGAGCTAAAAAGCGGTGAAGGTGGGTTCATCCCGGTGTGGTTCAACGCCTGGAAGTATGATCAGGAGGAGTCGTTGTGGGCAGCACTAGCGCTAAAAATACTGAGCGATGTACCCCAACACGGCGGCTTTTGGAGTCGTGTTCGGCTGTGGTGGAGCAGCGTGGATGTGTCCAAGGCGACCCGAACGATTATACGCTGGGTCGTTTATGCGGTGATGGTCGGTGTGCTGGGATTCGTGGCATTGTGGTTTGCGTCATCGTGGGCGTTCAGCAGCCTGCAACCTGGCGATAAGGACATCCTCCCGGTATTGGGACTATTAGAGATACTGGCGCAGGTATTTGTGCCGATTTATGGCGGGTCGGCGGTTTCGATTCTGGGAATTTTCGCCATGATCGCTGTCGGGGTGCAGGTGTACCAGCGCTTTTTCAAGTTCGATCTGAACATCGCGCAGTATATCAAGCAGCCCAATTATGGTGAGCGAGTCGGTTTCCTGGGGGAGTTTGACGATGATTTTCGCCGCATTGTGAGAGCCGTCACCCAGAAAGGGAAGAACCCGCTGGTGATCTTCATTGACGACTTAGACCGCTGCGAGCCGCCCAGATCCGTCGAAATCATCGAGGCGATCAATGTGCTGATCGATTCACAGTACTGCGTGTATATCATCGGTATGGACTCGCGGGGCGTAGCGGCCAGCATCGAGAACAAGTATGCCGAGCTGAAGGATTTTTACGAGTCGGAAAGCGACCCTGGTGGGCTAACACTGGGACAGCAATTCTTAGAGAAGATTATCCAGATCAACTTTCGTATTCCCCCGGTCACAGAAGAAACGATTGCCGGGTTCATTGACCAGAATCTGCGAAGTGTCAATCCACCGTGGTTGGCTCAGGAACAGGACAATCTGCAACGCAATCTGGAGCGTTCGGTTGCCGGGCTGGACTATAACCCCCGCCGCGTCAAGCGGCTGATGACCGAACTACTAAATCGTCCCCGGAGACTATTCTCATCGTCTGACGCGGTTCCAGGTAGTGAATCTGGCGTGCCGGAGCAAACAGAACCGGGGCAAGCTGTGAAAACCGTTGCACTATCCGACAGAGCGTCGGACGCTGAACTTGAACAGCGGCGACAGCGAGCGCGGGAGTTTCAAGATATGCCTTTTGAAGACCTGGAGGCGGTTCAGCAGGCGACATTTCACGCAGCGAGTGTGTTGGATTATAATCCGCGCAAGATTAAGCGGTTCCTGAACGAATTCAGGTTGCGAGCAGCTATCGCTGACCAACGCAATCTGTTGACACTGGGCGAGATTGATTTGAGCCGCCTGGGGAACTGGATCACAATTGGCACACGCTGGCCGGATATAATCGGGATTCTGACCGAACACCCGACTTTTGCGGCGGAACTGCTGGATGCCCACGCCTTGCGTGAAGAGTGGCGGGTACTGCGGGCACAAGCCACACCTGACGATCCTGTACTCAAGAAACTGAAAGCTGAATTGAGCGCGGTGCTGACGCAAACTAATATTCGGCGGTTCATTGATGCCGAGGATTTAATTGCGCTACTCGACACAATGGGTAATGCGGCACGGGATACGGCTCAGATCGTTATGTACCTGCATTTGCCCTATACGATGCCTACAGGCGATTCGAATGTAGTCGACTCTGTGCCTGGATAGGCTGCGGATAAGTTTTACATAACCCGTACATCATCCGGCGCTGTTTTTTATGTTACTACTCCCGCCGGAGCATTGGCCCCAGCTTGCGCCCACCGACGAGGTGCATGTGCAGGTGGTAGACTTCCTGCCCGGCGTCGTCGCCGCAGTTCACCAGCAGCCGGTAGCCACTTGTGGCGATGCCCTGCTCTTCCGCGACAATCTTGGCGACCAGGAACATGTGGCCGAGCATATGCTCATCGTCTGGCAACACGTCGTTAACCGTCGGAATCTCTTTGTTGGGGACAATCAGGATATGCACCGGCGCGATGGGGCTGATGTCCTTGAACGCCGTCACCAGGTCATCCTGGTAAACAATATCCGCCGGAATCTCTTTGGCGATAATCTTTCCAAAAATCGTGGTCATAATACTCTACACCTTCTATTCACCCTTAAACACCGGGGGTCGTTTTTCCAGGAAAGCCGTCACCCCTTCAATAAAATCTTTTGTCTGGAAGGCGACCGTCTGCAACTGCGCCTCGTATTCCAGCGTCTCCGCTAATGAACGTTCAGCAGCGCGGTACATGGCACGTTTGGTCAGGCCGATAGCCTTGGTTGGCATCTGCGCCAGGCGTGCGGCCCACGCCCGCGTTTCTTCCGCCAGCGCCTCGTGCGGCACAACCCGGTTGACAATCCCCAGCGCCAGCGCGGACTCGGCGCTCATCCGGTTCTTGCCATCGGCGAACAGCGTGAGTTCCATCGCCTTGCCCAGGCCAACAAACTGAGGCAGCAGCCAGTTCGACCCCGCATCAGGGATGATGCCAATATTCACAAAGGCGGCGAACACGAAACTGGCTTTATCCGAAGCGATTCGCAAATCACACGCCAGCGCCAGGCTGACACTCGCCCCGGCAGCCACGCCATTCACCGCGCACAGCACTGGCTTTTCCAGTGAGCGAATTTGCATGACCAGCACGTTCAGCCCGTTGCGCAGTAGGTCGCCCACCGGCACGAGCGCATCCAGGCCGTTTTCGCCCAGATCAGCCCCAGTGCTGAAGCCCTTGCCCGCGCCGGTCAGCACCACCGCCCGCACCGCTGCATCACGTTCGATCTGGCGCAAGACGTGCTTGAGTTCGTCCAGCATCTTCATGCTGAGAGCATTATACGAATCGGGGCGGTTGAGCGTAATTGTGGCGACACCTTCATGAACATCATAAAGCAGGGTTTCGTAAGCCATTTTTCCCTCTACATCACCATACCGCCGTCTACATTGAGGACCTGCCCGGTGATACAGGCCGCTTCGTCGGAGGCCAGGAATGCCACAGCGTAGCCCACCTCCTCGATGGTCGCCCAGCGACCCAGCGGGATCATGGGAATCAACTGCTTCACCAGGTCTTCCGGTAAATCCTTTGTCAGGTCGGTCAGCACAAACCCCGGCGCAACCGCATTCACCGTGATGCTGCGTGACCCGACCTCGCGGGCCAGTGATTTCGTCAGCCCGATAATCCCGGCCTTGCTGGCGCTGTAGTTGGTCTGCCCGGCCTGCCCACTGACACCGCTGATGCTGGTAATGTTGATGATGCGCCCGTAGCGCTTCCGCATCATGCCGCGCACCGCCGCTTTAGAACATAACCACGCGCTGCGCAGGTTGGTGTTCAGCACGGAATCAAAGTCCTCCGCTTTCATCATCATAATCACATTGTCGCGGGTCGTCCCGGCATTGTTCACCAGGATATCCAGCTTGCCATAGGCGTCCGTCGCCGCCTTGATGAGCGCGTTCGCCCCTTCTTCGGTGCTGACGTCGGCCTGAAATGCCTGTGCCGTCCCACCTTCCGACGTAATCGTCTCAACCACTTCATTGGCCGCATCCGGGCTGCTGTTATAGTTAATGACGACTGTCGCGCCGCGTTTCGCCAGTTCCAGGGCGATACCGCGCCCAATCCCCCGGCTGGCCCCAGTGACGACAGCGATTCGATCCTGCAAAACTGACATTGTTTTGTCCCCCATTATCATCGGTCAGTGTATAGACCACAACTATACCGCACTCCCCCGGCTAAACTCAAACCGGATTTCGGCCATGGCCGGATTGCGTTTTCCACATATTGTCCGGCGCAGCATTCGGCTACAATAAGGTACACATAAGAAAAGGAAACAACCGATGAAAGACCTGCCCGAATTCAAACACCGCAGCCGGGAAACTGTGCTGGCGTTCATCAGCGCCATGCTTACCAACGAGCGTATCTCGAACCAGACCCACCTGAAAGCCCTCAACAGCTACCCGGACGGCCACTACCGCGCCGTATTCGATCCGGCCTACTTCGCGCTCTCACCCGACCAGACCCAGCCCTCGAAATCCCAGTGGAACACGCTCAAAAAGCGGCTCAAGCGCCACGAACCGAACATCTTCATCTTCAAGGAACACGGTGAAATTGAGCAGGAAGGCCGCTGCTTTTATGTGGACTTCGGCTTCTTCGCACATTAGGCACCTGCCACAAAGACACCGGCTGAATCGCCCTTGCCAGCAGCGCACTCTATCGCTACTATTGAGACAATGTTTCAATTAAGGTGCTCCTATGGACTTTCTACAGCAGGTCTTTCTTGACCCTCTCCAATTTTCATTCATGCAGCGGGCACTGCTGGCGGCGGTAGTGATCGGCGCGGTCAGCGGTGTAATGGGTGCTTATGTCGTCACACGGGGCATGGCCTTTCTAGGGGATGCCCTGGCTCACAGTGTATTGCCGGGCGTCGCGGCAGTCTTTTTGAGCGGCGGCAGCGGGCAGGCGCTCCTCTTTGGCGGGCTGGCAGCCGGGGTGCTTTCGGCACTGGGAATCGGCTTCCTGACACGGGGGCGGCGGCTGGCGGAAGACACCGCTATCGGCATCGTCTTCGCCGGGACGCTGGCCTTAGGTATAGGCCTCATTTCCAGGGCGCAGAACTACGCGCTCGATCTGACTCACATTCTGATCGGCAACATCCTGTCCGTCAGCCAGGATGACCTGCTGTTGATGGCACTCATCGGCGGGTCGGTACTGCTCGTCGTGCTGATCTTCTATAAAGAGTTCCTGGTCATTTCGTTTGACTCCACTCTGGCACAAACCCTGCAACTGCCCAATGAAGGGCTGCGGTTGCTCTTACTCACACTGCTGGCGGTGACCATCGTGATCGGCGTACAGATCGTGGGGATTGCGATGGTAGCCGCGCTCCTGGTAACACCAGCGGCAGCAGCGCGGTTATTCACCAACCGGATGCACCACATGATGCTGGTCGGGGCGCTCATCGGCGCAGGCAGCGGAGTCGTCGGGATTTATCTGTCATGGCACTGGCAGATGGCCGCCAGCGCAACAATTGTGCTGACCATGACGGTGGTTTTTCTGCTGGCATTCTTCCTTGCACCGGGCAAGGGCTATCTGTGGTCCGTGCTGGGGCGCAGCGCCCAACGCGCCTGATAAAGGTTATACCATCGCCCTGATATTTATCACGATTTCCGTCATTCTGTCCGTTTTCAGAGACGTGCCGCTTGTGGCGTGTTATACTTCGATACAATTCATCGCACGAAAAGTTCACTAAGAGAGTAAGCCATGCCACTGGGTACACAAAATCAACCTTTGCGTGTTGCGATCATCGGTTCCGGGCCATCCGGCTTCTATGCTGCCGAGCATCTGCTCAAGCAGGATAAGGTCATCGAGGTGGATATGTATGACCGCCTGCCAACTCCTTATGGATTGGTGCGCGGCGGCGTCGCCCCCGACCACCAAAAAATCAAGTCAGTGACGAAAGTCTACGACAAAACCGCCAGCAACCCGCAGTTTCGTTTTTTTGGTAATGTCGAGTTCGGCAAGGATGTCACCCACGCTGATCTGGCGCAGCACTATCACGCGATTGTCTATGCAGTTGGCGCACAAACCGACCGCAAAATGGACATCCCCGGTGAGGATTTACCCGGCAGTTACCCGGCTACTGAGTTTGTCGCCTGGTATAACGCCCACCCGGATTACCGCGATTACCACTTCGACCTGACACAGGAGAGCGTGGCGGTGGTTGGCTTAGGCAACGTGGCGATGGATGTGATCCGCATCCTGGCGCGGACGCCGGGCGAACTGGGCAAGACTGATATCGCCGATTACGCCCTGGAAGCACTCAAAAACAGCAACGTCAAGACGATTTATGTGCTGGGGAGACGCGGCCCGGCGCAGTCGGCCTTCACCAACCCGGAAATCAAAGAACTGGGTGAAATGGAAGACGCTGATGTGATCGTCCCACCCGACGATATTGCCCTTGACCCCCACAGCCAGGAATACATTGACTCCGGCATAGATAAAGTGGCCGTCAAGAATGTGCAGATTCTGCGGGAACTGGCCGAACGCGGCGACACCGGCAAGAAGATCAAAATCGTCATGCGCTTTCTCGTCTCTCCGGTGGAACTCGTCGGCGATGAAAATGGTCTTATTGGTGTGAAGGTCGTTAAGAACGAACTGTATAAGAGCGATGATGGTTCACTGCGCCCCCGCGCCACCGACCAGTACGAAACGCTGCCTATCGGGTTAATCTTCCGCTCGGTTGGCTACCGGGGCCAGGCGCTGCCGGATGTACCATTCTATGATCGCTGGGGGACGATCCCCAATGACAAAGGCCGTGTGATGACCGAGCAGAAAGGCGGCGAACAGGTAATTGGCGACTACGTCGTGGGCTGGATCAAGCGCGGCCCCAGCGGGATTATTGGCACGAACAAACCTGACTCGGTTGAAACTATGAACATGCTGCTGGAAGACCTGGGCGCAGGCAAACTTCTTACCCCAGCGGCGGCATCCCGTGACGCAATGGAAAGCCTGCTCAAAGAACGCAAGATACGTTATGTGACCTTTGATGAATGGAAATACCTGGACGAACTCGAAGTCCAGCGCGGCGCGGCACTCGGGCGTCCCCGCCTCAAGTTCAGCCGGATTGCCGACATGCTTCAGGCGCTGGCGACGAGATCGTAATCGCATCCAGCACAACACCAGCGTTCACAGGAAGGGGCTTACTGGCCCCTTTTTGCCGGTTTGCCGAAAGGCATGCGTCCTGCTGGGCTTGTGAATTGATACAGAGACACATTCTCTCCTTTCCTCACTTTTGCTATACTGGTAACATTAGATTTTATGTCCCAGAATCATCTTATGCTCTTCTCGCGTACTGGCACTGGACTGTAAACATACTGAGTGGGCGAAAAAACGAGCAGGTTGGATAACGTCAGCCTCTGAATTATTCTTCCCTGCATTGAATGACAAGGGCGGAGATGGCAATACATTTCGCCCATCTCCTGCAAAGCTGCGCACCGTGTATTTACTTTAAGGAGAGGATGGTCATGTCTGTTTCAAGTGACGATTTTCAACAGCTTGTTGAGGCCTCGCCATCTCTGTTCGCCTTACTGGATGACATCAGTATCCGGTATATCAATACATCAGGTATGCATCTGCTGGGGGTAACGGATGGCTCAACCCTCATCGGCCACTCAATACTGGACTACATATTTCCCGACGATCAGCGGGCCTTTCTCAACACCCTTCTGCAAGTAGAGACACAAACGGTAGACATGCCTGTGTATGTCGAGTCCCGTGTGCGGCATGCCGCACGCCGCGACATCCGCTGGTGCGGTTTTCACCTGCGCCTCATCACGATAGACGGGCAAAAGTTAACCTATGTGAACGGGCAGGATATTTCATCTTACGCTATCCTGAATCAGCGTCTCCAGACATTCGAGCAGCAGTTTATAGCGGTGTTCCGCCAGTCGCCCAATGGTATCCTGCTCATCAATCCGATCAGCGGCCTGGTGATGCGCGGTAACCCGGCGGCAGGGGAAATTTTGGGCGAGAACAGGGAGCGTCTGCTGGGAAAACACTTTGACGTGTTGTTTCCCCCAGCAAATCCCGAATCGTCCTTTCGCAATCTGGTGCAAACCCAACAGGCCTTGTCAGAATCGCGACTGTACCAACAGGCAGACGGGACAATTATGCCGCTGGTTATCACCCTGTCCCACACATTCTGGAATGAGCAGGGAGCGGTTGTGATCGCCATCTTGCACGACATCAGCGCCCGAATGTCAGCCGAGACTGAGCGGCGCGAACGGGAAGTCATCCAACGAGCCTATGAAAAAGAGCGGGAAGTCTACGAGATGAAGTACCGCTTCATGTCTATCGTCTCGCACGAGTTCCGCACCCCGCTGGCGACCATCCAGACCTCAACGGAACTACTTGAAAACTATTACGAACGCATGGCCCCGGAACGACGCGCCGCTGGTTTTATGACTATCAAAGACCAGATTCGCTACCTGACCGACATGCTGGAAGACATCTCCGTTGTCATCAAGACCGAGTCCGGACGCTTGTTCTTTGAGCCGGTGCTGCTGAATGTGGTGGATTTCTGCCAGGCACTGGCAGACGAAGTGCGCCACGATACACGTACCGCGCACCAGATACATATCCAGACAATAGGCAATTTCCCGGATATGCCCATGGACCCGGTACTGCTGCGCTACATTTTACGTAATCTGCTCACCAATGCCATCAAATATTCCCCGGACTCAACCGATGTTCTGCTCGAACTGGCACGCCCGACAACCGGCAAAATCTTCTTCAGGGTGATCGATTCCGGAATCGGTATTCCCACCGCAGACCAGGACATGCTGTTCCTGGCCTATGAGCGCGCCAGCAACGCGGGGACGATACGCGGTTCGGGAATGGGGCTGCAAATTGCCAAAGAAGCCGCTCATCTGCATGGCGGGGATATCTGGTTTACGAGTGAGGAAGGAAAAGGAACGACCTTTGTAGTGAGCCTCCCCGACCCGTTGGCGAAAGCCCCGGTAGAATAAACCGCTTCACAATCGAACACGCTTTTCGCTCGATCTATCCTTGCGGATAGGCAGTAACAGGAATAGTTGCTCGGATTGCTAAACAGGCTAAAATGGTACCCCCTATGATTACCTTGATTGCTACTGTCCTCAACGAAGGGGACAATATTCACCGCCTGCTGGACTCGCTGGCCCGGCAGACACGTCAACCGGACGAGATCGTCATCGTGGATGGCGGCAGCACCGACCAGACTCAAGCCACAATTCAGGACTATGCGGGGCGCCTGCCGCTGCGCCTGCTGGTCGAACCGGGCTGTAACATCAGCGCCGGCCGCAACCGGGCAATTGCCGCCGCACAAGGTGACATTATCGTAACCACTGACGCCGGGGTCGTGCTGGAAGATACCTGGCTGGAGCGCCTGATACAGCCGTTGCTGGCCGACACTACGCTGCAAGCGGCAGGCGGCTTCTTCCTGGCCGAGGCAAATTCCGTTTTTGAGGTGGCGATGGGTGCGACGGTGCTGCCCCTACCAGATGAAATTGACGCGGCGACATTTCTGCCCAGCAGTCGCAGTGTGACCTTCCGCAAAGCTGCCTGGGAGCGCGTCGGTGGCTATCCCGAATGGCTCGACTACTGCGAGGACCTGGTCTTCGATTTGCGGCTCAAAGCGTCAGGTGGGCCTTTTGCCTTTGTGCCGGGGGCAGTGACGCACTTCCGTCCGCGCACAACGCTGCGCAGTTTCTACCGGCAGTATTACCGCTATGCACGCGGTGACGGCAAGGCTGATCTGTGGCGTAAGCGGCACGCTATCCGTTATGCCACCTATCTTGCCGTGCTTCCTGCCATCCTGCTGCTGGGGGCGCTGCTGCATCCCATCTTATGGGGTCTGCTGCTGCCGGGTGCGGCGGTCTACCTGTACCAACCATACCGCCGACTGCCGGCGGTACTGCGACGGGCTGGCCGGACATCCCTCGGTGACTGGCTGTACGCCGCGCTGCTTGTGCCGGTGATCCGCGTCGTGGGGGATGTCGCCAAAATGGTCGGCTACCCGGTTGGCTGGCGCTGGCGGCTGCAACACCATCCCCCCGACTGGAAACAGGTGTAATTCCCCTTTGCATCTATTCCCCTCATAGATTCCTACAGCAACATTATGAGAGATGACCTGATAAGGGTTCGCGGCATCACAGTGGGCAACTTTTCAATACCTACCCGGAAGAATCCCTTTCATCAAAACGAACTTTTCCTTGAACTTTCTCACGGATGCATAAACAGATGCCGCAGTGGACTCTAATACAATCACAAGGGTTCACAAAAGGGCAAAAATGTATATAATGGGCAGTTCGCGTGCTGTTCCAGGGCTTGTATTTAGAACGATTGTTCGGTACAATCAATGAGTCCGGCTCATGTTCGTTGAGAGATGAGGGGGTAGAGTTTATGGCATCAATGAGTGAGTTTACTGTCTCCGGGGATTACGCCTACCGCACTGCCAGCCCTTTCCGCTGGATTATGTCACATATCCTGCGCTACAAGTGGCTGTTATTCGCCGGTTGCGGCCTGTTCACGGTGGCCTGGTCATCCTTCAGCATCTCCCGCGTGCTAATCGGTTCCGCCGCTGAGGAGATCATGAATCCGACCACCGATGATGGCCTGGTGAAGATCGCGCTGGCCGTGATGCTGGTGCTGGTCATGGACGGTCTATCCAGCCTGGGGGCGAGTCTATCACTGGAAACGCTGGCGCAGCGCCTCTCGCGAGATGCCCGGCAGGAACTGTATACCAGCCTGCTTGGTAAGAGTCAGACCTTCCACGACAGGCAGCGGGTCGGCGACATAATGGCGCGCGCCACTGACGATGTGCAGCAGTTGAACGTCATGATTAGTCCTGGCGTGCTCTTCATCCTGGATTCAGTCCTGGGGCTGACCGTACCGCTGATTTCGATTGCAACCGTCAAGCTCGATCTGGCACTGGTGCCGTTCCTGTTCATACTGTCCTACCTGCTGACGGTGCGCCGCTATGCCCGCCGTCTGAATCCGGTTATCGAGAACCAGCGTGAGGCCTTCGGCAAATTGAATGCCGGTCTGGAAGAGACGATCTCAGGGATTGAGATTGTCAAGGCCAGCGCCCAGGAGCACTTTGAGCAAACCAAGTTCACCCGCAACGCCCGCAAGTACCGCGATTACTACGCCCAGCAGGGGCGGGTCGAAGCGCGTTACCTGCCGGTGCTGTACTATGCCTTCGCGCTGGGTCTGACATTCTTTCACGCCATGATTCTGTTCGGGCAGGGCGTAGTCACGATTCCGCAGATCATCGCCGTGATGGGGTTGATGACCATTCTGCGCTTCCCCATTTTCATCTCGGTATTCGCGTTTTCACTGGTACAGCTCGGCATCACCAGCGCCCGGCGTATCCTGACGATCATCAACGCCGAAGCCGACATGGATGAGAACGCCGAGGGCCACAGCCAACCTGTGGCGGGGGAAATCATCTTCGAGAATGTCAGTTACGGCTTCGAGGATGGTATGGTGTTAGAAGACATCTCATTTCATATCAGGCCGGGGCAAACTGTCGCCATTGTCGGGCAGACCGGCTCCGGCAAAAGCACACTGACAGAACTCATCAATCGCACTTATGATGTGACCAGCGGGCGCATCCTGATAGATGGGGTGGATGTGCGTGAGTGGAATCTGACGGCGCTGCGATCACAAATCTCCAAGATTGAGCAGGACGTCTTCCTGTTCTCACGGACTGTAGCCGAAAACATTGCCTTCGGTGCGCCCGGCACGCCGCAGGACGTGATTGAGCAAGCGGCGCGGGATGCCCAGGCACACGACTTCATTCTGAGTTTCCAGGATGGTTATGAGACCAAAGTGGGGGAACGGGGAGTCACGCTCTCCGGTGGGCAGCGGCAGCGTATCGCCCTGGCCCGCGCTTTCCTGAGCAATCCACGCATCCTCATCCTGGATGACGCCACCAGCGCGATTGACAGCGCCACCGAAGACGAGATTCAGAAGGCGATCCACAAAGCGCAGGAAGGGCGTACTACCCTGCTCATCACGCACCGGCTGTCCCAGATTCGCTGGGCGGATCATATCCTTGTGCTGGAGGACGGGCGTATCACCGCCAGCGGCACACACGACGATCTGCTGCGGACATCGGCGCAGTACCGGCGCATCTTTGCCCGTTACGATGTCGCCCTGCCACCGCTCGAATCCGAATTGCAAACGGCGTAAGCATAGACTGATAAGGAGACCCCATCATGGGCTTCATTATGGACGGCCTGGATGCCGAAGAATACGACCGCCAGTATAGTGACCGGATGCTTGTCCGGCGTATCCTGGGCTACTTCCGCCCGCAGCTTCCCCGGATGTTCGCGGTAGCAACGGCGATTATCCTGTCGTCGGCGGTGAGTACCGGTCTGCCGATCTTCATCTCGGACGGTCTTGACCGGCTGCAAACCGACACGACACCCAATACCCTGTTGACCATCCTGGCGATCATCACGTTGTTAGGTGTGCTGGGATGGGTGTTCAACGCCATTCGCCAGTGGGTGACGGCGGCGGCAGTGGGCAACGTGACGCTCAAACTGCGCGAAGATGCCTTCGACTCGGTGGTGAAGCGCGACCTGTCATTCTATGACCACTTTCCATCCGGCAAGATCGTCAGCCGGGTGACATCCGATACCCAGGCGTTCTCATCCGTCGTACAGTTGAGCACTGAACTCCTGAGCCAATTGCTGCTGGTCGCCCTGCTCATTGGCTACCTGTTCACCGTGAATGTGCAGCTTACCCTGATAACGCTGGGGATTGCCCCCTTCGTAGTATTCACGGCGCTCCTGTTTCGCCGCATCGCCCGCGATACCGTCACACAGTCACGGCGTGTCAACGCGGTGGTGAGTTCCCACATTCAGGAGACGATCAGCGGAATTCGCATCGCCAAGACATTCCGCCAGGAACAGGCGATATACGACGAGTTCATTGATGTGAACAAGCAGTCATACCGCATCAATCTGCGTACCGGGTACACTTTCAGCAGTATCTTCCCGGTTCTGAACATCATTGCCGGGATTGGAACAGCGCTCCTGGTGTTCTTTGGCGGTGGCAGCGCCCAGAACGGCGCCCTCTCGGCGGGTGAGTGGTATCTGTTCATCCAGGGGCTGGCGATGTTCTGGTTCCCACTCACCAGTATCGCGTCATTCTGGAGTCAATTCCAACTTGGGCTGGCCGCTGGGGAACGGGTCTTCGCACTGATAGACGCCGAGCCGAAAGTCGTGCAGACTGACAACCTCCCTCTGGCTGCAGTGCGTGGTGAAATTGAGTTCCGTCACGTGGACTTCAGCTACAATGAAGAGGAGCCGGTGCTGCGTGATTTCTCGCTGACGGTTCATGCCGGCGAGACATTGGCGCTGGTCGGGCACACCGGGGCGGGCAAATCGAGTTTGGGCAAGCTCATCGCCCGCTTCTACGAGTTCCAGGGCGGCGATTTGCTCATTGATGGGCAGGATATCCGCACCTTTGACCTTAATAGCTACCGCAATCACCTGGGGATTGTGACGCAGTCGCCATTCCTGTTCGATGGCACGGTACTGGAGAACATCCGCTACGGAACCCCGGATGCTACGGATGCCGAGGTGGAACATATGGCACAGATGGTCGGTCAGGGTGACTGGCTGGCGGCACTCCCCAGTGGCCTGCACACCGAAGTGGGCGAACGCGGCACGAATCTCTCGATGGGGCAGCGGCAGTTGGTCACATTGGCGCGCGTGCTGCTGCAAAACCCCTCTATCTTCATCCTGGATGAGGCCACCGCCAGCGTAGATCCGCTCACCGAGACGCTAATTCAGGAGGGGCTGGATGTGGTATTGGAGAACCGGACTTCGATTGTGATCGCCCATCGCCTTTCGACCATCAAACACGCGGATCGCATCATCGTACTGCGTGAAGGGCGCATCATCGAAGAGGGCAACCACGAGTCACTGTTGGCACAGGGCGGCCACTACGCCGAACTGTACAACACCTATTTCCGCCATCAGAGCCTCGAGTACATTGAACAGGCGGCGGTGGCGAGTTAGGGTGCCCTCCGGCAAGCATCGCTTTGACCCGACCTCCCGTGTTTGAATCAGGAATACGGGAGGTTGTTTAAAATCGAGACGAGCGAAAGTGAGAATTCCAATGGCACTTCTGGATAAAGGTAAGGCGCTCCGTTCACTGCCCAAAACGCTCGCCCTCCTGCGGTTCATCCTACAGGATGTCACCCAGGAGCAGGCGATGAACAGTTGGGATGGCAATTGGAATGTGGTCTTTGTTGTGTGTCACCTGCGTGATTTAGAGGCCGCTTATCTTCAGCGTGTTCATATGATGCTTGAAATGGACAATCCCACATTCCCGGCGAATGACCAGCAGGCAATGGCGATTGAAGGGAACTACGCGGAGGCAGACTTGCGCACGGCACTGGCGGAATTCGAGGCGCTGCGACGCGAGTTTATCGCCCTGGTGCGGTCACTGAGCGACGTCCAATGGGAACGGCGCGGCCAACATCCCTACTTTGGAGAAACCACGATTCTGACACAGGCCATCAACAACGCGATCCACGATCTGGATCACATTGAGCAGATCGCACGGGCGTTGGGTAAGATAACGATCTGGGAATAGGACTCATACTGCCGCCCGACTCACAAGAATCTGCTATACTGTGGGCATCAGGTTACACAATCAGGATACCTTAAAATGGTCGCATTACCCCAGCAAAACTGGACGCCGGAAGCGTATCTGGCTTTTGAACGTGCCAGCGAGGAAAAACATGAATACCTTGCCGGCGAGATATTTCTGATGACCGGGGCGAGTCGCCGGCATAATCTGATTACGGGCAACGTGATGACAACCCTAAATGTCCAGCTAAAAGGCCGTGATTGCGAAGTCTACGCCAGCAATATGCGCGTGTGGATTCCGGCACTGGACAGCTACACCTACCCGGATGTCGCCATTGTGTGCGGTCTGGCCCGATTTGAAGACGACCAGGTAGACACTCTGCTGAACCCAACTGTGGTTGTTGAAGTGCTTTCCGCCACAACCGAAGTTTATGACCGGGGCAGGAAATTCCACGCCTACCGGACACTGCCCTCACTGCGAGAATACCTCCTGATTTCACAGGATCGGGGACGCATCGAGCGCTATCTGCGCCAGGACGACGGGCTGTGGTTGTTTTCCGATACCACGCTGGCAGAAGCCGTACTGGAACTCCCGTCGGTTGGCTGTACCCTGGCGATGGCCGACGTATACGACAAAGTGACCTTTGAAGACGATTCCGCATAAATCGCCCCGATTTTGATATGCAGTTAACATGCCTTTCAGCTACTTCTCAGGATTCTATCTATAATTCTAAATAGAACTTATATCAGTGAGGAGAGGATGTGAAAGCTATGGTGCGAAACTGGAATCCCCGGTTGGCAGTCGTCATCGCCGCCGGGTTGTTGGTGATGCTCGGCGTCATCCTGGGAGCTGTGGTCATCCCCAGCGCTGCCACCAGCGGAAACGTATCCGCCAATATCGTCGTTGAAGCCGCTGTAGAAGGTTCGCTTACGCCCCAGGAACAGGCAATGGCTGACCTCTATACCCATGTCAGCCCTTCGGTAGTTTCGATCAACGTGATTTCGCGCCGCGCCGGGAGCGGCTTCTCGGATGCGCAAGGAATTGTGCTGAGTTCCGGCTCCGGTTTTGTGATTAACCAGCAGGGTTATATTGTCACCAATAACCATGTTGTGGACGGTGCCACCGATATTGAAGTCAATTTCTTTGATGGGACGATTGTCCGCGCTGACCTGATTGGTGTTGACCCGGATTCCGACCTGGCCGTGGTGCGGGTGAATTTACCGGCGCAGCAGCTTCAGCCGGTGACCTTTGGCGATTCTGACGGTCTGGTAATCGGGCAGACAGCACTGGCTATCGGCAGCCCGTTCGGGCAGCGCTGGACACTCACCCAGGGCATAATCAGCGCCCTGGATCGCACATTACAAGGCCTGACGCAGTATTCAGTCGGCTCGGTCATCCAGACCGATGCGGCTATCAACCCCGGCAACAGTGGTGGCCCGTTATTTAACCTGCAAGGCCAGATGATTGGCGTCAACTCGCAGATTCTCAGCCAGCAGCGCAGCAATTCCGGCATAGGCTTCGCCATTCCCAGCAACCTTGTCAAGCGGGTCGCCACCGAATTGATGAGCAGCGGCGCAGTGAACTACAGCCTGTTGGGCATCAGCTCCAATCGGGAACGCGAGATTACCCTCTCGCTGATCGAAGCCATGAGCCTGCCTAACAACCTGCGTGGTGTCGTCGTGGATAACGTGACACCCAGCGGCCCGGCGCAGCTGGCCGGCCTGCGGAACCCGACCAATGCCCGCCAGGTGAACGGTGAGGTTGTCTACAGCAGCGCCGATATTATCACGGCGATAGATGGCATACCGCTAACCGGCATGAGTTCGCTCGTATCCTATCTTGCCAGCAGCACTGTGCCGGGGCAAACCGTCAATCTGACTGTATGGCGGGATAACCAGTTCGTGACCGTCCCGGTGACACTTGGGTCACGGCGGTAGCCTTTCGCCATCTGAACAGTGTATTGAGAAGAACGGCCTGAGACAGCGATTCTCAGGCTGTTTTGGTTTAAAGCGGTGGAAAACCCATGTAAACTGAGAATCACCCTCCCCTGAGCGATGGTTCCTGAATATCCAGACTGCTTCTCACACGACTTCCCAAACTCACTGGTGATAGGCCATAAAAACACGCTACAATAGGGTAGCATTGTGCCGGGCTGAATTGACGGCACAACTTTTCCCGTGTGCCTGCGTATAGAGTCACAACAACGGCACACCGTGAAGCACTACCGGGCCAAAACACAGTAGGAGAACGGTCAGCGTGTCTGAACCGGAAATACAAGAATGGGTGAATGCAACCCTGGATGGCGACCAGGACGCCTTTGCGGAGATCGTCTACACTTTCCAGGATGCGGTCTATAACCTGTGTTACCGGATGCTTGGTGAGCGTACCGAAGCGGAGGATGCAGCACAGGAAGCGTTTTTACGTGCCTATCTGAATTTGCAGCGTTATGACCCGGCGCGTTCGTTTAAAACCTGGTTGTTGAGTATCGCTTCCAATTACTGTATTGACCGGCTGCGCCGCCGCCGTTTGACGTGGCTGGCATTGGAAGATGAGCCGGAGCCGGGCGAATCGATCAGCCTGAGCAGCGATGACCCGGAACCGGAGGAAGTCACCCTGCTCAAAGAACGCAGTGCGGCGATCCAGGCGCTCTTGAACGAACTCAGCCCCGACTACCGGGCAGCCGTTGTGCTGCGCTACTGGTACGATTATTCATATACTGAAATTGCCGATATTATGGATACCACCGAAAGCGCCGTCAAAAGCCGCCTGTTCCGCGCCCGACAGGCGTTGGCAAGTAAACTCGATTCACAGGCAGCCGCCCGACTGACCAGCCCATTGTTGGAGAATAGCTGATGGCGAATGAACGACAAAAGCGGCTTATCCAGGAATCCCTGGATGATCTGCTCACCCCCGAAGCCCAGCAGGAACTGGTTGAAAAACTTGGCGAAGATACCGAGTTTTCCAGCACTTACGAACGCCTGAAACAGGTTGACCGCGTACTGCGGGCGGCACCCTTTGAACGCGCCCCCCAGCGGTTGGCCTTGAATATCATGGCGCGGCTGGCAGAAAGCGTGCCGGAACTCAAGACGAGGGTTTCCAGTCTGGCGCTGGCACTGGGGTTGACGCTGGTTTTTGTCGTGCTGCTGCCGCTGCTAGTGGCCGCCGGTTGGTTGATCCTGAGCGTAGTAGGCAACGCGGCGGCGCTCAGCAGTGCGATCCAACAATTAACCACGCTGCTAACGGTAGTTGTTGGCGTGCTGACAGTATTCGCCGAAAAAGCGCAAACGCTGGTTGCCACCAGCCCGGAAGCACCGGCAGCGCTGCTCGCGCTCATCCCGGTCAGTATTCTGTGGCTGGCGCGGTATGTGATGGGCAACGATTCGGATACCGGCGATGCAGATTAGAACCTCCCCTCAATCCACCAATTACCGCAGATTTGTGTTCTTTGTCGTCGGGTTCCTCGGCGTGCTGGTGCTTGCTGTCCTCGCCCGCCAGTTGCTCAACCTGAGCCTACCAGAAAGCCGGGGGGTGATCTTCCAGGAGCATTACATCCTGACGGACACCGCCGATGCGCCGCTGGCGGTGATTGCCGACCAATCACAGTTGGCTGAGGGCAGCATTGTGCAAGGGGATGTGGCACTTGTCAGCCGGGTTGAATCTGCTGCCTCCGGGATAGTCAACGGCGATTTGACGCAGATCGGCAGTGATGTCATCATGCGGGGGACGGTGACTGGCGACCTCACCCTGTTCGGCACACGCCTGGTATTGGGCGGGCAAGTGGACGGGGATGTAATCGCGTTGGGCAGTGACATCACGATAACTGCTGACGCCCGTATAGCCGGGGAGATCGTCAACTGCGCCGGGACACTCACTGATAACCGACCTGAACCTGTTGGTATCCGCTCGTGCGGCCAGATGAGCGCACTCGCCGGTATTATTAGCGCGGGTGGCGACCTGCTCTTGCCAGCGTTACAGCCTGGTATCGGCACTGTGCTGGCCGCGCTCACCCTGACCGGAATTACGCTTTTAGGGGTGATGCTGTTCCCTCGCTCGATGCGGGCTATGCAAGCGACCGTTTTCGCCCGCCCGATCTATACCGGTGTCACGGGCGGCATGACGATGCTGTTGTGGATTGGCCTGGCCGCTGGTGCTGTCCTGCTACTGGGATTTTTCCCGCCAATCGGGCTGGTACTCATCCCGGTGCTGCTAGTGGCAATGCTGACACTGGTCGTGTTGATGGCAGCCGGGTGGATGGCGCTGGCCGCCGGGTTAGGGGATTCCCTGCTGCGGCGCATGTTCCGGCAGGCGCAGCCCCCGTTGTTGGCGGCCTTGTTCGGCAGTCTGCTGCTTTTCGCGCTGTGGCATGTCCTGCTGATACTGCCCTTTGGCGGGCCGGTGCTGCTGCTGGTATTGGCAGTCCTCAGCCTGATAGGGTTGGGGGCGGCGCTGCTGGCGTGGCGTGGCAGGTAGCGGACATATCACCCGATTTTGCAGGTTTTTTGTGTGTCATGCGGCCACTTGTGCAGTACAATAAAGGATAGTTTTCCATCCAGGTATGCTGCCTGGCGGTACCATCAGTCGTATTTTGTATGTGAGGAGAATCCGTCCCATGCCCAGTATCTTTGAAAAAATTAACACCCTGATTAACGCCAACCTGCACGCAATTGTAGACCGCGCCCTGGAAACCAACTCGGTACAGGTGATGGATGAGTACATCCGCCAGGTTGAACGTAACCTTGAGGCGCTGGAAGACTCAACGGCGACGGTTGGCGGCACGGTCAAAACGCTTAAGCGCAAATATGAAGAATTTGCTGCCCAGGCGGAGAAACTTGACCGGGATATTGATACCCTGGTAATTAAAGGCAAGAATGACCTGGCCGCTGCTGCCCAGGCCGAACTGAATACCAAGCAGGAACTTTCGCAGGAATACTATGAACAGTGGCAGGAACAGGAAGGCCAGTACCAGAAGATGCTCGACATGCGGCTGAAACTGGAATCCCGTCTGACAATGATTAAGCAGGAACGCGAACACCTGCGCTCGCTGATCGAGCTGGCCGAGGCCAAGAAAGTCACTACCAAGACGATCAAGAGCCTGGATGACCTGTCGAATGTGGGCGACGAGCAGATCTCCAGTCTGTCCGAAAAGATTCGGCAGCGGCTGGATACCGAAGACGCCCGCCTGGACATGGCAACCCGCAATATCTCCGAGGAAATCGAAGACGCGGTGCGCGGCGGCGAAATTGACCGCCAGTTGCAGGAGCGCCGTGAACGGTTGCAGCAGAGCGGCAAAATCTAGCTGGGGTGTAGGTTAGGGCGGGTTTCAGTCCCGCCCTCGGCGAAACCCTTTACCGGGTACCACACGCGGAGTAAATGTTTATGTCTGAAAATTCATCCAATGTGCGGAATCGCGCCTTTGGCGCACTGCTGGCAACGGCGGTGCTACGCTGGGAAAGTATCGTCACGATTGCCATGACGGCGATTCTGTTTTTGTTCGTCGGTGATGTGGGGATTGCCGGTTGGCAGCCCTGGTTCTGGTTGGTGGCCGGGGCGATTGCCGAAGGTGCGCTCATTCTCTCGTCTCTAACAGACCCGGAAGCGGCGCAGCAGGCAATTTCCCGCGAGTTCGAGAGCAAATATGACCTGCGCGATATTCGCAGTCACGTCTCTCGCCAGCGCCTTCAGAGTGCCCTGGAATACCGGCGCAACATGCTCACCCTGGTTAAGCGGCACAAAGGGGCGATGCGGACACACCTCCAGCAGACTGTCAATGACATCAATGACTGGATTGACCACATGTACGACCTGGCACTACACATTGATGCCTTTGAAGACAATGAACTGGTCGAGCGTGACCGTAAAATGGTGCCGCAGCAACTCGAAAAGGCCCGCATTCGCGTTAGCCGCGAAAAAGACCCGGCAGTGCACCGTGACCTGGAAAATCAGATCAGACAGCTTGAGCAGCAGCTTACCAACCTGAATGCGACGGCCAACAGTGTCAAACGCGCCGAAATCCAACTGGAAAGCACGCTCTCTTCACTGGGGACAATCTACGCGCAAATGTCCCTGTTGGGGACTAAAGAGGTAGACAGTTCGCGGGCGCAGCGCCTCCGCCTGGAAATTCAGGATGAGGTTTCCAGCTTGCAGGATACCATCTCCGCAATGGATGAAGTGCAGTCGCAGCGGCTCCGGTTGAGCTAATTGTTTAGTCAGCGTCCCCCGGATTGATAGGCGCGGATAATCTCATCCATCTTCTCGTGTGTCGCCGGGTCAACAGTTTTGCGCCCCGGGTCTTCATCGAACCAGGCCAGCGTCCTGCGGATGCCTGCATAAAAGGGAATCGTCGCCTGGAAACCCGGCACAAACATCTTGATTTTGCTGTTATCAAAAATCGCGCTCCATGTTTTATCCCCAATCAGACCGGCACCGATACCGGGGTCTAGCCGGGCGATAAAATCGGATGGGATATGGATGATATTGGCTTCCACTCCCAGGGCTTCGGCCACCGTTTGGTGAATCTGATTCCAGTTCAGGTGTTCATCCGACGTAATATGAAATGACTGGCCGATACTCGCCGGATTCCCCAACAGGCCGACAAACGCCTTCGCAAAATCCTCGGAATGCGTGAGCGTCCACAAGGATGAACCATCCCCGTGCACAATCACCGGCAACCCTTTCAGCAGGCGATCCGCCAGCGTGTATGGCGAGCCATGAATCGCGCTGGGGATGCGGGCGGCATAGGTATGCGAGGGGCGCACCACTGTTACCGGGAATCCCTCCTGGCGATAGGCCGCCAGCAGGCGCTCTTCGCAGGCGATTTTGTTGCTGGCGTATTGCCAGTACGGGTTATGCAGCGGCGTGGACTCAGTAATGATCGAATGGACTGGTGGTTTCTGGTAGACCGTCGCTGAACTGATAAAGGTGTACTGCCGGGTCTTGTCCCGGAAAAGCGCAATATCCCGTTCGATGTCGGCTGGCACAAAAGCCACCCAGTTGACCACCGCATCAAATTGCAGCCCTTCCAGTGCCTGGCTCACCTTATCCGGTTGGTGAATATCCCCCTTAATCAGCGTCACGCCGGGGATGTCCACCTTGGTTTGCCCGCGATTCAGCAGAAAGAGGTCAAAACCTTTTTGAACGGCCAACCTGCTCACCGAAGTGCTGATGTCGCCCGTCCCACCAATGAATAAAACACGCATGGTTGTTTCTCCTGTTTGTAACTGCCATATCAGGATGCGGGCAGTTTTAAGGCAAATGCCGCCGCACCTAACAGCCCGGCTTTGGCGTTCTTGATGACATGCACCGGCATATCGGTGAGCATGGCACGGAAGCGCCCTTTGCTCCGCAGCGCCTCCAGGAAGGGCGGTTTATGTAATTCGGGCAAGATGCGCGGGGGGATGCCGCCGCCCAGGTAAATACCCCCAGTGGACAGCACTTTGAGAGCCAGGTTTCCGGACTCCGCCCCTAGGATAGCGGTGAAGAGTTCGAGGGTTGCCGTTGCCAGCTGGCAGGGGCGTGCCGGGTCCTGCGCCGCGCTGAAGATAATCGGCGTATGATCCTGACTGGCCGCCAGTTTTTCTGTCAGCCAGGCTGGTTCGTCCGCATAGCCGGTATCTTTGAGGTAAGCGTACAGATTCGGGATACCCAGCCCGGAACAAACCCGTTCATAGCTCACATGAGAATACCCCTTCTGGTTGAGGTACTTGAGCAGCCCGACCTGAAGTTCCCCCACCGGCCCAAACGAGACATGGCCGCCTTCTGAAGGGTGGGCATGGTAACGTCCGTCGCCATACGTCAGGAAGGCCTCACCCAACCCGGTGCCGGGCGCAAGTACAGCGATATGACCGCCCTGTATCGGTTTGCCGGTATTCAGGGCAATGACATCCTGTGGTTCGAGAATCGGCACTGCATACGCCACCGCCTCAAGGTCATTGAGGAGTTCAACCGCCACCCACTTAAAAGTGGACTTCAGGCTGGCGGCATCCACTTCCCAGGGCAGGTTCGTCACACGGGCGCGCCCATCCAGAATCGGCCCGGCGATGCCAAAACAGGCCCGCGAGATTGGCAGGCTCACATCAGCCAGAAATTCACGGATAATAGTCTCAAGGTCTTGATAATGGACGCTGGAAAAAGTTTTCTCAACCAGCGGTTTGTTCGGACCTGTATCGTTCGAAAAAACGGCCAGGATTGTCTTGGTTCCACCAATATCGCCAACGAGTGCATTCATGATTATTTCAGCTCACCACTCTTACTGATCGTTTCCTGGTCAGGTAATTTTTTCACGTATCCGGTAAGTAACTGATTTGCGACTTACCCCTGCTCGCTGCACCCAGGTATGCTATTGCTCGGCGGTTTCGTCCGGGTTTTGCGCACCGCCCCAGTAACCAGCGAGCCACTTCATTGTATCAATACCACTATTGGGCAATTGTTCGCCGGTCATCAAATCACGATCCAGGTCTTCGCCGCTGCGCCGCATGAGGTTCTTCTTGGTACGATTATCGCTCATCGTGACGATAAGCTGCCCCAATTTCTTGAGGTTATTCGCCAGCACTTTGCGTTCATGAGGGGAAACCTCCTGTTCGCGCTCATCCAGTTCCGCCCGAATCACGTGCTGGTCAAAGCTAATCAGCCGCCGGGCATGGGGATCGAAGGCCTCCGAGAGCGCCTCCAGCACCGCATAAGCCGCCTTGACCTCATCGGCCAGTTCCTGCAAGGTGCGCTGCCCCAGCATCTTGCGAATCGCAACAAGACTCTGCACAATCGACCGCATCTCATCCAGAGCGCGTTTTCCTTCGCAGCCCTGGTCAAACCGCTGCAACCGCGCTAAGGGCTGGTCGCGGACAAAGCCGCGCCACCACCCCAGGATGAACTGGGTAATGAGGCCACTCCACTGCACCCGGGAGACCATCTCGCGCAGATCTTCTATGAGTTGTATGTCATCTTCCAGCGCTTCCAGCGTCGTCACCTGCCGCCGCACGACGGCACGTGTCACCAACTCGTTACGGGCTTCCGAACCCAGATCGAGCAGTGGTTCCAGGAATTCCGGCTCGATCTCCACGCCGGGTTGGTGCAGCAGCCTCGCTAACTGCTCGGCCACTGGCAGCATACTCTTATGCCATTCCCTGGCGGCCAGCAGCAGCACATACAGGTCAGCCGCCTGTTGGAAAGTGAGTTCGCCCGCGCCGACGGCCTGGCCGGTACGATCCAGCACATCCTGAATACTGCGTGGGTTGGTTTCCAGCAAACTTACCACTGTGGAGAAAGTCTTTTTCTGCACTGAGAGACTTTCCACCAGTCGCAGGAAGAACGCGTGCGTATCCAGGGCTAACAGGCTGCCGATAAACAGCCGGTAGACTTCCGGGGAGAGTATTTCTCCGCCACGCGCGGTGAGTGTGTAAATAATGTTTTCCGGCTGAAATTCCGGTGGTGTTCCTGTTGGTTGGCGCTCGGCCAGCAGTTCCCACAATTTTGCGGTGCTTTCGACGGTGAACAGATCGCCAACGCCGGCCTGGGCAGCCCGCCCCAGTGCCGCCAGGAACAGGCCGTTCCCCCAATTTTGCAGGAACATCATCGGGTCGCCGGTATACTCCCGCAGCACTCGTCCGATGTTGTTGGTCAGATTTGCCAGGAGCATTTCATCTTCCAGTAGAAGCGCCAGGGCTGCGCCATCGCGCCGGGAAGCGAAGGAGACTAACTGGCGTGCCAGGTCTTCCGATTGATATGCACGTTCGCGTGCCGCCAGGATGCCATTATGCAGGACGCTGCCGAGTTCATAATAGGCCGGCTCCCGTGCCGTCAGTGTGAGCCAGCTAATTACCGTCTCGGTGTCCCCATTACAGATAGCCACCTGGAGTGAACAGATGGCCGCGTTTTGCAGCCGCTGTAACCAGCGAGGATCTGCGGGTTCATTTAAATGGGCGCGGACAAAGGCATATACGGCGTCCGGTTTATCCACCAGTGCCTGGTTCATCGTTGTTTCCAGGGCAGCGTCAATTACGGGGTCGGTATCCATCGCCAGCGCCACAATCGCCACAGCCTCGGCATCCCGCGACTCCATCGCGTAGCGCATCAGCCCCCGGATGTAATCCTGTAACAATTCCCCCTGGGGAGGCGTATCTCCGGTTAAGATGGTTTTGAGCGCCTCAGCAGATACTTCTTCACCAGTACGTACCTGTGCGTCCAGTATTTCCCGCTCTATCACCTGTTCCCCACCTTTTAACGCTGCCACTCGACTAAGGGACTACTATAGCATAATTACTTTCAAAAGCGCAGCGGTTACATTGAGGGTGAGGCGTTATAGATCAACAAGAAGCACATTCCCTTACTGGAGGAAGCTGAACAACGGATTGTAATTGGAGGAGACTGGCTTTCAATCCATAAACCAGCTCATGATAACACGACCAGCGGGCGAGAATAGGAACACCAGCAGGCCAGACGCCAGGCTCAACGCAACCAGACTGGTTGTGCGCTGCCGTTCCGCAATCACAACCCAGTAGCGGACGAGGGTGATACCCAGTAATGAGCCAAAACCCGCGATCCAGAGTGGTGTCAGCAAGGCCACTATCATTGATAGCAAGCGAACGTAACAGCCGAGAGTGGAATTATAAACGGGAAAACCTTTCGGATCGAAATTACCTCCGGCTACCATCGAGGCAGGTTTGAGGTGCAGTCCATAGGCATAATACGGAACGAAAATCAGCCAAACAAAAGCTGCCACCACCACGATCAGAGTCAGGGTATGAAAACGGGCAAAACGAGCCGGTTGCCGCAGTTCTCCCTGACTGAATAACACAATCTGCTGCAGATGGCGTTCCCTCAATCTTTCACTAAGGCCGTTCATCACCAGACCTGTGGTTTCCCGAAATAAGAATAGTGTCAATCGCATCCGCGACTGGCGCTGCAATTCGGCTAATCGGAGTTGAAACACGATCAGCATCTCATCACCAAAATCATGGCGGAATGCCGGGGGATACAGACGTAAGAGTGCCGTATACAACCAGTTTCCCAGTGAGGAAGGATAAGGTTTCTTCATGCCTCACCTTCTTCCAGCCAGAGCTGGGCAAGTTTCGCCAGCTTGTGCAACCGGTCAGTTTCGGCAGAGAGTACATGCCATCCGGTTTCCGTCAGGCGATAGTCTTTTCTCGGCCTGACAGACTCATCTGGTTCGGGATTACCCACGCCGACAATCCACCCGCATTCAAGCAGGCGTTTGAGCGCACCATACAGGGTACCCGTGCTGAAGGTCACCCGCCCATCACTCAAAGATTCCACTTCTTTGATGATGCCATAGCCGTGCTTACTACCTGGTGCCAGACTGAGAAGAATGAAAAAAGTCGTCTCTGTCAGGGGAAGATAGTTGGGACCAGTCACATCCATATCCACCTCCAATATGTCGCCTGACGACATGGCGCCTGGCGACATATTAGAGCGGTTCAGTTGAAATGTCAAGCAATCCTGGCTGCCCTGTCCAGGCCGGGCTAGTCACTCCGATTGGCTGGTTTTCGGGTGCGCAGCGAAGAATGTCCAGATGACCTCCCCGGCGTTGATGTCGGTGTTCACAATCCCGGCGATCTCGGCACCGATCATATCGTTATCCACGCCCGGCCAGTTGTGACCGCCCCCGGCTATAGAATAGACCATCACATTCGCGCCGCCGGTGCAGTTGATGAAGTTGTGCTGGCGAACAGCGGTGGCCGGATTGTTCTGCGGCAAATCCTCAAACGAATACCCGTCAATGTCGCAGCCGTTATGGGTTGCCCAGAAGTTAATCGTATCCGGCACCGAAAGCAGCACCGGATACACCCGGCCATTGAACTGCTGCACCAGCCCGTTCCAGGGGATACTGACATCCGCCGTACCGTGAATCATAATGATCGGCGTCCCCGGCGCATCCAGGCAGATACCGCCGTAGTCGCTCGGCAGCGTACCGCCCACTGGCGCGAAGGCCGCGAATACATCGGAGGTCTGGCAGGCCATGCGGTGCGTCATCATGCCGCCATTGCTGAAGCCGGTGACATAGCGCCGCATCGAGTCGATATGGAGGTCGAGGCTCAGGTCATTCACCAGGGTACGCAAAAAGGCGACATCGTCTATCGCCTCGGAATAATCGGGCAGGATGTCGTAGTAGTAGTCCCACTGCTGTCCCACACCGTCCGGGTAAGCCACAATGAATCCGTGTGCCTCAGCAACCGCATTTAGATCGGTAATCAGAGCAAAGCCCGCGCCGTTGCCCGGTCTGCCGTGCAAGGCAATGACCAGCGGCGTCGGGGCAGATGGGTCGTAGCTGTGCGGCACATACAGAACGAAGCTGCGTGGGGCCTCGTCAGGCTGGTTCACCAGTGCCTCCGGCTGCTGCGCCCAATCTGTATCGCCAGTGAAAAACCGCCAGATCGTGCGGGTCGTATCCACGCCATATTGGTTGAGACTGTGGCCCGGACGCGGCCAGTTATTGCCGCCTCCCTCAATCGTGAATACCGCCAATCGCCTGTCAGACTCACAGGCATATTCCTGGGCGCTTCCAGTTTCCGAGGCGGTCTCCACGCAACCGTTCCGCGCCTTCCAGAAATCAAGTGTTTCCGCCAACCCCCACACGCGGGTTGATAGTCCATCCGAATCCAGTGTGCGACCTTCTGCCGGGTAATACCCATCGTTCGAGCCGCGCAGAATCAACAGGTCAAGCGGGGCCGCCGGGCTATCCTGGCAGGGCTGCGCCTGGTAATCCCACATCAATGCGCCAACCACTGCAATACCGGCGAATGTCCCCGGCGATTCGCAGGCCATTCGGTAGGCCATCACCCCGCCGTTACCCATCCCGGTCAGATATATCTGGTCATCAGCGAGCGTGTACTTGGTAGCAATATCCGCGATCATGGCATTGATGAAGCCTGTATCGTCTATCAAGTCTCCAGCGGGTGGCAGCCCGGCAGCGTTACGCCCGTCATCCCAGACGTACCCGGCGGAGTCGGGATAGGCGGCTATGAATCCGGCTTCATCTGCCAGTGCATTAAACCCGGTGATGGCGGCCATCCCCCCGCCAGACCCGGCGATAGTGTGCAGTGCGATAACCAGTGGCGCAGGTTCACTCGCGCTCACACTGTCCGGCACATACAGACTGTAGGTACGTTCCAAGCCGTCATGCGTCCGGGTGTATCCGGCGCGGGTTTGCGCCATCGCCATGCCTACCGGGAGGATAATCAGCAGTACTGCCATAAGTCGTGCCAGTCGCGGAGATAGGGTTCGCATGGGATTGCCTCGGGTCACTTATTGTCTATATCGGGGGAATTGCGCAGTTGACCGGTGATCCATGTTTGAGAAAGGGGCCTTTGCCCTTCGCGGTACCGGGCCAACCACGCAAACCCTATGCCTTTTACCCCGCTGCCGCAATACAGGTTCGACTCGCATTGTTTTTCTCATGTATAGCAAATCTAAACGTTGGAATAGTTGGGCAGACGCTCCCTGGATTGTTATAATCTCAGATGTTATGCAGTGGGGTTTGATAGTTTCCATCAAATTGCATAATGGCTCAACTTTTCACACGGTATCCTAAACGCCACAGTCATTCGGGGGCAGCCAACAGATGAGCGATGTATTCATTTCGTATTCGCGCAAAGACGCCGAACTCACCCGTCAACTCCATGTCGCCCTGAGCGAAATTAAGCGGGACGTTTGGGTGGACTGGGAGGATATTCCACCGACAGCCGACTGGCTGCGAGAAATCTACGAGAATATCGAAAAAACGGCCACGTTTGTTTTTGTAATCAGCCCCAATTCGGTTGCATCCCCCATCTGTAACCTGGAAGTTGCTCATGCCGTTGAGCTGAACAAGCGGCTGGTGCCAATTGTCTACCAGGATGTTAAGCCTGAGGATATCCCCAGCCTGGTTGACGAAAGCCAGTTGGACGCTACGACGCGGGCTGCCCTGGCGGGGCGTGACCTGATGGAACTCGTGCAGAAGAACTGGGGGCCGATCTCCCGCCACAATTGGCTGTTCTTCCGCGATGACACCGAATTCGAGAAGAACTTCCCGAAACTTATTGCAGGCATTGACACCGATTTCGACCATGTAAACGCGCATACCCGCTGGCTGATTCGCGCCCTGGAATGGAAAAACAATAACAAAAATCAGAGTTTCTTGCTGACTGGCACAGCGCTGCGTGATGCTGAAAACTGGCTTTCCGGCAGCGGCGGTAAAGAACCCACGCCAGCAGAACTGCATACGGAATATATCTTCGCCAGCCGCCGCCGCGAAAACCGTCGCCAACGCACCCTGTTCACAGCGGTACTGGCGGCACTGGCAATTGCGCTGGCGTTGGCCGTCTTCGGCCTTGTGCAGTCACAACTGGCACAGACCGCCCTGACTACCGCTGAGGCACGCGGGACGGAAGTCGCCAACCAGGTTGTAATCGCAGCCAATAACGCCGAAACCGCCGTCGCCAACGCCCAGATTGCCGATAACAACGCGCTCACTGCTACGATCGCGCAAGGGCTGGCGCAGATTGAAGCCGATAATGCCGCAACCCAGGCGGCGGTGGCCCAGATCGCGGCGACTGCCGAGTCGAATGCGCGGGCAACCAGCGTGGTCAATGAGCAGAATGCGGTCAATAACGCCATCACGGCCACCATCGCGCAAGGGCTGGCACAGATTGAAGCCGATAACGCCGCGACCCAGGCGGCAGCGGCCCAGATCGCAGCTACTGCCGAGTCCAATGCGCGGGCGACCAGCGTGGTCAACGAGCAAAACGCCGTCAATAACGCCATCACGGCGACGATTGCCCAGGGGCGGGCACAGATTGAAGCTGATAACGCCGCGACCCAGGCGGCAGCGGCCCAGATCGCAGCTACTGCCGAGTCAAATGCACGGGCGACCAGCGTAGTCAATGAGCAGAATGCGGTTAATAATGCCATCACTGCGACTCTGGCGCAGGGTGAAGCGCTTATCCAGGCTGAGACGGCAGTGGCGGCAGTGGCGACTTCTGACGCGAATGCCAACCTTGCGGCGAACAATGCGGCAACCGCTGAAGCCAACGCCCAGATCGCCCGCGATAACGCCGTGACTGCGACAATCGCCCAGGGACAGGCGCAGATTGAAGCCGATAACGCCGCGACCCAGGCAGCGGTGGCCCAGATTGCGGCGACCGCTGAGTCGAATGCGCGCGCGACCAGTGTGGTCAATGAACAACGCGCGGTGGATAACGCCGCAACTGCCACGATTGCTCAGGGCGAAGCGGAAGACGCCGCTGTACGGGCGCTGGCGGCCCAGGCTACCGCCGAACAACGGGCGAACGAGACACAAAGCCTGGCGCTCACAGTGGCGATTGAACAGTTAATTAATCTGGGTAATCCCGACCTGGCGCTGGCGCTGGCGCTTGAAGCCAGCAAGGTAGACCCGAATTCCTGGGTCGCACAGAACCGCCTGTTAAATGTCGCATTTGCGCCGGGGACTCGCTTCATCTTTGACGCAGGACACACCGGCCCGATCACCGACCTGGCCTACAGCCCGGATGGGCAGTATATCGCTTCGTCGTCACTGGATGGCACGATTATCCTCTGGGATGCCCAGACCGGCCAGCTTATCCGCCGCTTTGACGGACATGACGCTGGGGTGAACAGCGTCGCGTTCAATAATGACGGGACGCTGTTGGTTTCCGCTTCCGACGATAAATCGCTCATCGTATGGAATCTGGATGGTGGGCAGGTCCGTCGTATCAGACGGATTAACAGTCTGAATCAAGACCTGAACCGAGAGGCTACTGATGCTGTTTTCCGCCAGGATGGCAACACGATTGTCTCTGGTTGGTCGGATGGAGATGTGATTATTTTCCAGCGGAACGGCGGCATCCGTTTGCCGCTGGTAGGTGTAGTTAATTCACCCGTAACCAGTCTCGACCTCAGCCCTGACCGTCCCGGTCAGTTTTTCCTGGTGACATCCAGCACCAGTGTTGAGGTGTGGGATACACAGGCAGCAGCCCGCCGTCAGATTTACCTGGGGCGCGGCGGCGCGGGAGCTTACAGTCCCGACGGCGAGTATATCCTCATCAGTGCCGCGTCGCCGGATAACTTCAACCCAGATGGGCATGATCTGATCCTGCGCGAAATCCCCAGCGCGATTGAGCGGGGACGTTATGAAGGGCACGGTCAGCCGGTAACGGATGTGGTGTACCTGCCAGGCGAACCGACACGGGCGCTTTCGGCCAGTGAGGACGGCACCATCATTCTGTGGGACATCCCCAATGAGAGCATCACCCACCGCTATTACGGCCACAACGCGCCGATCACCGCTATCGCCGTCAGCCCGGACGGGAAGTTCTTCGTCTCTGCCGATAGCAATTTCCAGATTCGCCTGTGGGAAACCGAGCCGGGGGGCTTTATCGGGAATTTTCCCCCCGCTGACAAAAACAGCACACTCTATGGGCTGCAATACAGCCCCGACCACGCCACAATTCTCGCCGCCTATGGCGATAAAAGCCTGGGCTTCTGGGATGTCACCAGCGGGAGCGAAAGCATACGTCGCTTCTACCATAACGATCTTATCACCGGTTTTGCCTACAGCCCGGATGGTCAATACGTGCTTTCCGCTGACGAGAGTGGGACGGTCAGCCTGTGGAATACCCGCACCTACGAACGGGTTTTCCCGGATAGTAATTTCTCCGCATCCGGCGGGCGGGCGGTAGTCGCTTACAGCCCGGACGGGTTGACATTTGTGACCGGGAATAACGAGGGCTGGTTGAGGCTGTTTGATACTCAGAATGGCGCGGTGATAAACCGTCATGCGCCAGACCACGGGCCTGTCACCGGCCTGATGTACTTCGGTGGTGGCAGCCGCCTGCTGACGGTTCATCCAGATAGATTGGTGATCCGGGACACACTGACCGCCGATGTTATCCGGTCGCTTCCGTCAGCGTGGGAACTGTCACAGGCCATCTTCAGCCCGGACGAGCGTTACCTGCTCACAGCCACCGACAGCAGCGTGATATTGTGGGATTTCCGGCAGCAAAACGGCGCACCAACCCCCTTTGGCGGCGATGGTGAAACACACACCGGGGCGATTACCAGCCTGGCCTTCAGCCCGGACGGTAACGCGGTGCTTTCCAGTTCAGAAGATGGCAGTGTACGGCTGTGGGACACCGCAACAGGACGACTGCTTTATACCTACACCTACGGCGACCATATCCCGCATGGCGTTCTGTTCGCCCCCAATGGGGAAACATTCGCTGCCACGTATGATGATGCGATTGTCTTCTTCAAGAGTGGGACACGCCAGGCGCTTCTGGACTGGGTGAATAATAACCGTTTTGTGCGGCAGCTCACCTGTGCCGAACGCGAACGGTACACCATCAAGCCGTTGTGCCTGGATGGTTTCGTGCCAAGCCTGACACCCACCGGGACGCTGCTGCCCACGCTGACCGCGACGATCACACTCACTCCCAGCCCGACGTTTACGCCGACCCAGCCACCACTGCCCATTGGCCGAATTATCTCCGATGGAAAAGTGAATATCCGGGATGGCAACTACCCCAACGCCGCACTTCTGGGGCAGCTTGACAATGGCAATATGGTCTTCATCCTGGGTGACCCGGCGGAAACGCCCGGTTGGGTGCACATCCGCACACAGGCTGGGTTGGAAGGCTGGGTTATCCGCCAGCCGGTGGAACTCCTCGGCACGGACATATCCTTAGCCACGTTGCCACCCGGTGGCCGTACCGCCACACCCACGCCGACCCCGACCGCTTTGCCACGGGTAACGCTGGTTTCAGAAAGCGGCGGGAACATCAATCTCCGCAACGGCCCGGGTGAAGGCTACGATCTGGTAGCCCGTGTGCCCTCAGGGACAACGGCTGTTCTGCTGGAAGAACCGTTTGATTACATCTGGACGCGGGTACGTTTAGCCGATGAGCGTGAAGGCTGGGTATACCGCCCGCTGGTACAAAAGTGAGGGGGTATACCATCAAGCCCATTCACTTACCCCCGGATAGCTGGCGCGAAACTCGTTTAGAAGATGAACGTGTGGTTGAGTTCTGGCAGACATTCGACTTGCAGCCCGCCGAGGTCTGTATACGTTACTGGCTGCACCTGGACAAGCTGCCAGACGAGGCCGTCATTACCCTGAATGGCCGCACCGTTGCCACTGCGCAGGGGGGCAGGCCATTTGCCGCCGATGTCACCGATTACGTGTGGTTAGAAGCAAACAGCCTCCTCGTGCACGTGCCCCCCGCCGGGTGGTCAGGCCGGGCATGGCTGCAACCCGTCCCGTGCGAAGTGTAAGTACAGCCTGGGGAGTCTTGAGTATCAAGCAGCAGATGGGGATACCCGGAGACATTGGGGCGCAACTGCCACTACGCCCTGCGCCCCGCCGTCCTGTAAGTGATGTTTTATTTCGGTTTGCTGGGGATGACGTATACCGGGCAGACGTTAGCGCTCAACACCTTGTTGGTCACACTCCCAAACAGCCAGCGGCTTAACCCGGAACGCCCGTGAGTAGACATCACAATCGCATCTACTTTGAGCCGCTCCGCTGTCTCGACGATGACATTCGCCGGTTCGCCGACATGGACTTCTATACCAACCACGAAGCCCTCGGTTTTGACCTGTTTGCCAATATTATCCAGATACTCTTGTGCGCGGGGTAACAAGTTTTCTTCCGCCGATTCATAGTCAGGAATCGCCGCTGGTGGGTAATAACCGTAAATGGGGACTTCAGGAACATCTATTGCTGAAAGAAGGGTGATTTTGCCTTGCGGCATCGTGATTTGCCGGGCATGGGCCAGTGCTGCTTCGGCCAATTCTGAACCATCCAAAGGTACAATAACATGCTTTAACATGGTGGAATCCTTCCGCTGTGTACCTCCATTGTCACCCTAACTGTAATAGCTGGACGAATATCCGAATAGTACCAAAGCTCCGCCAGTCTGAGGGATATTCGTCACTTTCATCTTGGGGTGGTTTCCGCTATCCTGAAAGGCGATTCACCATGAGTCTACCACAAATAAGGATCGCTTTTTCAGATGAATTGGCAGCAGCGTCGCATTAGTGCGGAAGAAGCCGCCCAGAAAATCGTCTCCGGCCAGCGCATTTTCCTGACTGGCAACTGTTCTGTCCCCCAAATGTTTGTTCAGGCGCTCCTCAAACGTTATGAGGAATTGGAACAGGTCGAAGTGGTGCAGCTGCTCGACCTGGCTCCCCAGGCGAATAAGATCACGGAAGATATCGCTGAACATATCCGCATCAACACGTTCTTTATCAGTGGGAACATCCGCAAAGCCGTGAATGCCGGGTTAGCAGACTTTACCCCGGTTTTTCTGCGGGAAATCCCGCTGTTGTTTCGCTCCGGGCGCATGAAACTGGATGTCGCCGTAATTCAAGTCAGCCCGCCTGACCAGCACGGCTACTGTTCCTATGGGGTTGAGGTCGGGGTAACAAAGGCCGCAGCTGAATGTGCGGAACTGGTGATCGCGGAAGTAAACCCCAACATGCCACGTACATTGGGTGACAGCTTCATCCATACCAGCCAGATTAACTGCTTTATCGAAGTCGAGTATGAACTACCGGAACTCAAGCCGGAGCCGCCCTCGTCAGTGCAGGATCAGATCGCTGATTACATCGCGGCCCTCGTGCCGGATGCCGCTACCCTTCAGATGGGTATCGGCGGCATTCCCAACGCCGTGTTGCGCCGCCTGACGAACCATAAAAATCTCGGCATTCACACCGAATTATTCTCCGATGGTGTGATGGAAATGATCGAGATAGGTGTGATTAACAATTCGGCCAAGACCATCCATACCGGCAAAGTGGTTTCCGGATTCGTGCTGGGCACCAAGCGGCTCTACAAATACATTGATGACAACCCGATTTTTGAACTTCATCCTACCGAATACGTCAATGACCCCTTTGTCATCGCCCAGAATGACCGCATGGTATCGATCAATTCGGCTATTGAGGTGGATTTAACCGGGCAGGTTTGCGCTGACAGCATTGGCTATACTTTCTATTCCGGTGTGGGCGGGCAGGTGGATTTCGTGCGCGGCGCGGCCCGCAGCAAAGATGGACAGACCTTTATCGCGCTCCCCAGCACGGCCAAAAACGACACAATGAGCCGGATTGTCCCTCACCTCAAAGAAGGTGCGGGTGTGACAACCAGTCGGAATGATGTGCATTGTATTGTGACGGAATATGGTGTGGCGGATTTATACGGGCGTTCGATTTCGCAGCGGGTTCATGCTCTGGTGAATATCGCCCACCCAAATTTCCGAGAGGAACTACTGGCCTTTGCCCATGAGCAGCACTATATCGGGCGCAGCTATTCGCTAGGCCATTGAGCCGCAGCAAACGAGTTTTCAAACAGATTATTTCTTTACCCTACAGCAAACTCCTCAAAATCGTGTGGGTAAGTAATGCACGAGGCGAGCCTTCAAGACTCGCCTCGCTTGCTGTTTGCATAGCTTTATCGGGACAGTACCAGTGCCATCCGAGGGTATACATCCTTACGCGGTGACTTGTGTGATCACACCTGGCAGCCTTCTCAGCGGTCAACCGGGATAGCAAAGTACATGCGTCCCGCCGGAGTGTTGATAAAGCGTGTAACCGTCACTTCGATGGTGCGATCCAGGAACATCTTGCCACCTTCAATCACCACCATCGTGCCGTCTACCAGATACCCCACACCCTGGTCTTCCTCACGGCCTTCCTGTATAACCCGCAGCGGGAAGGTTTCGCCGGGCAGGTACTGCGCCCGCACCGCGTTCGAGAGCAGATTGATATTGAGCGCAGTCACACCCTGAGCTTCTGCCACCCGGTTGAGGGGATAATCGTTGGTGATGATAAGCGCATTCATCTGGAGCGCCAGCGCCACCAGTTTGTTATCCACTTCATGGGTTTCAGGGATGTCATCTTCAATGACCTTAAAAGGGATATTGTCGTCACGCTGGAGTTCGTTGAGTTTTTCCAGTCCGTGCTGGCCGCGTTTGCGCCGCAGTGCGTCGGATGAATCCGCGACCTGATGCAGTTCGGCGATCACAAACCGGGGGACGATCAGCATCCCACCCAGGAAGCCGGTACGGGCGATTTCCACGATACGCCCATCAATGAGCACACTTGTATCCAGTAAAATCTGCCGCTCCGCGCCGGTAATCATCCGCAATTTGGCGCGTTTCCCAACCGAATCGCCCACTAAACTCAGTATATCCCGCGCCCGCGCATGAAAAATGGCGAATCCGGTATACCCGATGAGCAGCATGACAATTACCGGAACAAAGGTCGGTTCATCCGGCACAGAAAGGGAGAGCGGGTAGGTGAGCAGCAACCCTAAGAACAGCCCAACCCCCAGCCCCAGGAAACTGATGAGCAGGATGCTCGCCGGCATTTCGTTAATCAACTTGGGGAGACCGCGCATCGGACGCACAGTAATCCAGGGCGTCAGGATCAACCCAAAGAGGATGCCCACCAGGGAGAAGATGAGCGACGTGCTGGTTTCGGCCAGGCCGAATGCTGGGGCGGTTTCTGCGCCTAGACGAGCGCCGATCAGGGCGAAGACAATCATACCAATAATACGTGAGATAAAATCAGCGGTCATACCATTTCACTCCAGCACTTGAATGCCGTGGGCCGCCCGTAGGATAAAAGAGGGTTACGGGCGAAAATGGCTCAGTCGGGGGTTGGCGTGGCACTGAACGCGGCCCAGATACAGCCAAAGTGCAACCTATAAATACAGAAAATGCAAACGGCCATGAAGCCGTTTTCGTCCCAGAGGGTGTTATAAAAGCAGGTACTTTCTGGAACGAGTCCCCATCATACCACAAACCACAATGTAACATGGGGCTGGGAGGGAGTCAATATTTCGGCGGCGCTCAATCGGGAAGTCGTATAGCAGCCACCAGCCCATCCGCGGATAGTACGTCCGATGCGTTATATATGCCGACAAATAGCCTGCAAGCCTTCTGTCTTTTAAGAAGAATTTCTGCGCAAACAGCCTGATTGTAAGGCGGCGGACATCATTCCCCCCGGATTTTCGAGAATACGTAAGTATCGCGGAGTTCATCCTGTGCCCCCCGCGCGTCGTGGCGCAGACAGCCATCCAGCTTGAACCCGGCACGGCGGGCAACGGCGGCGCTGCGTTCATTGCGGACATCGCAGCGGATTTCTACCCGTTCGGCTCTCAGGGCGGTAAAGGCGAAATAGGTGATGCCATTGACCGCTTCGGTGATGTACCCCTGCCCTTCCAGGCTGGCACGCACCCAGTAACCTATCTCGAAGTGCGGCACGGACCAGTCAATGCGATGCAGCCCACTGCCGCCCACAAACAGTCCATCCTCCTTGCAGAAGAGAAGCAGGGGCAAGTCTTCCCGCAGGATGAAGCGAGCGGCAGAGCGACGGACATGGACTTCGCTCTCTTCGATTGTCGGTGCGATTTGTGCCCAGGGCATCCAGGGGCGCAGGCTGTCAAGCGATTCGATCACACCTTCATTAACGGCGCGGCCATCGCCGGAACGTGGGGCACGGATCAACAAACGTTCCGTCTCAAAGGAATCGGGGAAATCGAGTAACAACGGGTTGTCGTGGTCGGACATGGTAGGAACTCTCCTAAACCGGCGGAATGCTGCTCATTATAGCAAAGATTCAACCGGAAGTTCCCCTGCGCCTCAGGAAATCGTGTAAGAAATTCGCCCGTTCCTGCCGCCCCATTTTCCGGTAGGCTTCAACCTCGTATACCAACGCCAGCACGGGGATTTGTCGCTCTTCAACGGTAATCCAGCGCCGCCAGTGGGCGATATCCGGAGGCGAGTCCCATGTTCCATCCGGCAGGCGTTTCTCAATGTCTCCGATGATGTCAACGGCCACAATACCGATGTGCAGTCCGCCGAAATGCGAACGTACCGTTTCCGTGCTGGCGAAAACCACAGGCCGCGTTACATATTCGGATAGATGACGTGCCACATCATACGCTCCGGCGGAGTCGGTCTGCAGGTCTATGTCATGCACTTCAACCGGGACGCCCTGAAGCGCAAAACTCGCGCTGCCGGTGAGCGCCCAGATAATGTCACTTCCGGCCAGTCGGTCATGAATAATGCGGAGCGCCGCCTGATGTGCCGCACTGAGCATGGTGTGTCCCGTTCCTTTCAATCTGGGGCTGTCGCCGGGGAATAGTGCCGTCCCGACATATGGACACCCTTACTTGACCTGATTTGGCGCAACGTTAATAAACACAACTTTGAACCTTTACGAATCCCCCGGTATAATTCAACTTGCCCGGTAAACGATGCCGGATAAATTCCTCTTACAAGGAGTCTCGGTATGAAAAAAACACACGTTGTTTCGCTAACAGCATTTATCCTCGTGAGCCTGCTGTTGTCGCTTGTCCCGGCCCTGGCGCAGGACAACGCGGTTACACTGGATTTCTATTACCCAACGGCAGTGGACGGCCCGGCCAGCCAGGTTATTCAAGGCTATGCCGACCAGTTCCACCAACTTTACCCAAATATTACCGTGAATCCGGTCTACACAGGCAGCTATACCCAGACTCGTGACACCGTCCAGACTGAAGTCAACGCTGGCGATGTGGTCGTGGACGTGGCTGTCATGCTGGCAACGGATCTGTTCAGCTTTGTCGAAGAAGAATCAGTTGTCCCTGTCCAGACTTTCATTGACGAGATGGACGACGCTGAAGCCTACGTCTCCGACTTCTTCCCGGCCTTCATGGAAAACGGTGTGGATGAAAATGGCGTAATCTGGTCAATTCCGTTCCAGCGCAGCATTCCAGTCATGTACTACAACGCCGACCTGCTGGAAGCCGAAGGCATCGCCGTGCCGACCAATAATGAAGAACTGCTGGCTGCGGCGCAAGCCCTGACCACTGCTGAACGCTGGGGGCTGGAAGTGCCGGTTGCTGGTGGCTTCCCCATTTGGCTGTATCAGAGTTTTGCCACCGCCTACGGCCAACCGGTTTCCGAAGCTGATCCGACTGAGGTCTACTTCAACACGCCGGAATCGCTGGCAGGGTTGGAATTCCTGACCAAACTTGGCACAGAATACGCCGTTGGCCCGGTGGGCGGCAGCGCCTGGGGCGACACCCCCACTGATTTCACCAGCGGTCATGCCGCGATGATCTACCACACCATCGGCAGCTTGACGAGCATCCTGCAAAATGCTGACTTCACCGTTGGCGTCTCAGCACTGCCCTCTGGCCCGGCGGGCACGGGTGTCAATGATAGTGGCTACGGCGCCCCCACTGGCGGCGGCAACCTGTATATCTTCGCCTCTTCCACGCCAGAAGAACAAGCAGCGGCTTGGTTGTGGGTACAGTTCCTGTCCTCACCGGAAATCCAGTCGGACTGGGGCGCGAACTTTGGCTACATCGCTGCCCGTCAAAGTGCCTGGGAACTCGACCCGCTCAAGAGCCTGGCAGCCGAACATCCCCAGTACCTGCAAAGCGTGGACGCGCTGCAATACGCCACCCGTGAATTCGCGGCGTACCGGGCGATTGATATTCAGAACATCATCAACGTCGCTCTCAGCAGTGTGATTTCCGGTAGTGTCCCGCTGGAAGAAGCGGCCAGCGTGCTGGCTACCGCGCAAGACCAGATCGACTCGCTGCTGGCGGACTATAAATAAGCGAATATGCCCTTTGGGGAGGGGAAGATTGTACCCCTCCCCGCATTGAACCAATCATTTCCTGTAGTAGGAGAGGGTCTCAGACCCTCCCCTACACTCGTGTGATGAACATTCAAGGAATCGCTATGGATGCCCAGGCACAACCGATTACCGCCAGCGTAGTTCCCATATCACGGCGGGCGACTCGTAGTTGGGCGCAGCGGTTATTCCCGTATCTGTTGGTCGCGCCCACCCTGGTGTTCGTCATCCTCTTCACGCTGCTCCCGGCCACGCGCACCGTCGTAGACAGCACGATGGAGCCGGGACGCCGGGCATCCGACCCATTCACGTTCGTCGGACTGGAAAACTACGGTGATTTATTCAATCCGTCGCACCACATTGGGTCACGTTTCACCCGCATTCTCGGCAACACGCTAATCTTCTCGCTGGTCACACTGGGCGTGAGCGTGCCGCTGGCGCTGCTCTTCGCCATGCTGCTCAACCGCCCGATTCGCTTCATGGGTATCTGGCGTTTCAGCCTGTTTTACCCATCCCTCCTGCCCCTCATCGGCGCGGCCAGTATCTGGGCGTTCTTATATTCCGATAGCATCGGCCTCTTCAATACCATCCTGCGCTCATTCGGCCTGCAAACCATTAACTGGACAGGTGACCCGAACACGGTGCTGTGGTCTATCATCGGCATGAATATCTGGAAGCAGACCGGCTATTACATGATTTTTTACCTGGCCGGGCTGCAAAGCATCCCACGCGATATTTACGAAGCCGCTGCCCTGGATGGCGCGAACTTCCGCCAGCAGTTCTTCGCGCTCACCCTGCCGCTGCTGCGCCGCACGACCCTGTTTGTGGTCGTTATCTCATCCATTTTCGCCTTCCAGACCGTTGAGCAGCTTCAGGCGCTCAACCAGGGCAACCCGGCAGACCGGGGCAACCTGCTCCTCTACTTCATCTTCCAGAATATCGGGGAACGCCGCAACTGGGGCTATATCAACGCCATGACGGTAATTCTCGTGGCGATTCTGCTGGTCTTCACGATTTCCAACTTTGTGTTCTTTGAAAAAGGGCAGGAAGATGAGTAAGCGCACCTTTGGCAGCCGCCTGGCCGACGCCGCTACTGTGAGCCTGGCGTTCTTCTGGCTGATTCCGCTCATCTTCAGCCTGCTGATGAGTTTCCGCCCCCAGGCCGAACCGATTACCATTGGCAACATCTTTGTTGGCAGCCGGATCACGTTTGAGAACTACGCGGCGGCGCTGCAAGTCGCGCCCTGGGCGTGGCACTATATCACCAGTATCCTGTTTGTGTTCGGCGTGCTGGCCGTGCAGATCGTCACCGTGACAATGGCCGGCTATGCCTTCGCCCGGCTGCGCTTCCGGGGGCGCAATCTGCTCCTGTTCGTCATCCTGCTGCAATTGATGATTCCCAGTGGCGTGTTGCTGGTGCAGAACTTCGCCACCATCCGCGCCCTCGACCTGTTCGATACCCGCTGGGCGCTGATGCTGCCCTACTGGGGGTCGGCCTTTGGCGTGCTGCTCATGCGACAGACGTTTCGCGGGATTCCCTACGAACTGGAAGAGGCCGCCCGCATTGACGGCGCGAGCTGGCTCCAGATCATGCGCCATGTGTACGTCCCCCTCTCGATTCCGGCCTATGTCGCCTTCGGGCTAGTCTCCATCAGCAGCCATTGGAATGAGTTCCTGTGGCCGTTCATCGTCACCCGCACCGAGGAAGTCCGCCCGCTGACCGTCGGCCTGAACAAGCTGTATGGCACCACCGAAGTTGGGGCGCTCTACGGGCAGTTGATGGCGGGGACGCTGCTGGTGATCGCGCCGCTGGTGATCCTGTTCATCCTCTTCCAGCGCCGCTTCATTGAAAGTTTCGCCACCAGCGGGATTAAGTGAGCGCGTACTTCAACGCCCAAGAATTACCCGTTGGGGATGAGGGATTGAGGATATGAAGAAACTTCCATCTCCAGATTCGTTATCTGTGAGAAATATCATCCGTAGTAGACGTTTCGCAGTCTTGCTGTTTATTGCAATCACGGCGATTTTGTATTTGTTTCTATCTAATGCTCGCCCTCAGGCTTTTTCACTGAATACGGCTGATGGTCATGACATGCTCGCCTATGTTTCCAGCAGCGATCAGTTGATGCTGTACGACCCGCGTGATCGCACCGAAACCGCCCTGCTGGATGATGTTCGCAGCTTCAAACTTAGCCCGGATGGTCGAGTCGCTTTCAAGAAGCTGGATGAAAATGACACAGTTCTTTACATCTTTGACCCATCAAGCGATACACTCACGCCGGTCATCACTGAGAATCCTGACGCTTATAATTCCCCTCTGGCCTGGAGTCCCGATGGACGTTATCTGGCATTCGGTTCGTATCATGAGCCAGAGGGGCTTTCGCTATACGTCTGGGATGGTGAAACCGCCACTAACGTGATGCCAGAGAATCCGCTGGCTGCGGCAGTCCGGTTTTACGTGGATTGGAGCCACGACGGACGGCTCGCGTTTCAGGTTATCTATGGTTGGTCAAATCTGGATATACCCCCTGAGGTTTATGTGTGGGATGGTCATACGATGACCAATCTAAATCCGAACCCGGATGGCTGGGATGGGTACGCATCTTGGAGCGAAGATGGCAAGTTATTGTTTGGTTCGCGCCGGGATGATGATTTCAGTTACTATGTGTGGGATGGCGTGTCATTCAAGGATGGCTTACCCGATGCGGATACATTCATTCCGGTTGCCCCTGAGTTGGAACCCGATTATCCAGTGTGGGTAACTGATAACATCATCGCATTCTCAGTGAACCGCCAGTTCCTGATTTTCCCCAGGAACATAATCATGCTCTGGGATGTGGAGAGCGGAAGGGTCATTAGTGAGTATCCGGTTTCGAGTGACAACGCATGGAGTTACTTAGCTGAAGGCGGGCAGGTGATTATATCCTCCCACCTCGCGTCGGGACTGCCCAGTTATTACCTTGATGTCGAGAGTACCGAAGGTCAAATTCTGTTTACTACAGAAACCGGTGAATATGCATGGAGTCCGGACGGGTATCTGGCGTATTGTAGAACAGATGGCAGGCCAGGTGGGAGCATTAACTGGGTTTTGTCTCTGTGGGATGGTCAAGAAAGCTGGGATGTCACCAGGGTAAGTTACAGGCCTGCACAATGGCAGAGCGAACAATATACATTTTCCTGCAATAACGGTTAAGGTTTCTACCTATACGGGTTCTGCGTATCACAGTGAATCAAAGAGCGCCATTTTCCGGCGCTCTTTTCGTTTAGAGGTGACCCGCGAAAACCACGATTCACTCAACCCGTATCTGGCAGACTTTGTGAGACCATGATTCGCCCGGCTCGAAAGGATTTTGTGCCCAATCCGGCTTGATCTGAACCGTCGGGGTGTACTGCACCTCCACATTATGGATACCTGCGGTTGCTACCCAGGCCGTAGACCACATAATGGCAATACCTGATGCTGTTCCAACTCCCTCGTAGACAACAGTCCCATCCACGAAGAGTCTGCCGATGATGTCGCCAACAGAGACCACGCTCGATCCATACCAATCAATTATCGGAATAATATCTCCGACTTCGGCATAAATGACGCGCTCACTGGTGCAGGTGAGGTCTGTCGAATGGCCGGATGTCGTGGGTTGAGAAGGACGGTCATCCGCATAAGCGACACTATCACAGTTTCCACTTGCCGTCACCAGATCAACACGCACCCACTGCCGGGCGGATACCCGCCACCAGACAAAACCGTCTCCCCCGTTCGTCCAGCCGGTGACCCGGTAGGGACGGTTCGCATCCAGTGTTCCGGTAGCAAAATAGGCCGTTGCAGGGCCTTCACGGAAGTTTGTAAGGTCAGATTCGGACACAATCCGGCATCCGGCCAGGCGAGTAATATCTCGTGGTCGCAGTGGTTCGATGAGTTCGATCTGGCGGGGCAGCAGGGAAAGTGGCAGCGCCTGCAAATCCTCAGGGTTATAGGGCGTTGGGTCAGCGGGGACATCGTTCACAAGTAGATTTTCATCAATCAGAACGGAACTGCCAGCCCCTGCCGGAACAATCACAGATTTTGCCAGGGCGCTCAATGTGCCGCTGCCTTCAAGGATGCTGACAAATAACCCGTTGCCCGCTTCCGCCTGCAAAAACGCCGTTCCACTCAATTGAAAGTCCACGCCGTTGACCTGCAACCGGATGTCCCCCGCAGCTTCGGGGGTTTGCACGAGCAAGCCGCTGTTCGGGGCTTCGGCACAGCCTGCATCACCCAGGCCCGTTTGCAGCGTAAACGCCTGCATCGGCGCATAGCTAGGCGTATCGTTGTCAATAACGCGGAGTGTGGTCAGATCAGCATCCGCTTGTACCAGGTAGCCAACGATCCATCCTGCTCCGCCCTCGCCCAACTGGGCGTGGTACCAATCCCCCGCCGCGTTACGCCCATTCAGGGTGATCGGAATGCCCGGATCGAGAATGCTCACAATAGAACCCTGGGTCGAGGGGGCGCTGCGTACATTGATCGCATTCGGGGCGATAATCCGCGCTTCAATCTGTGCAGCATCGCCCAGGTTATCAAGCACTGCACCACCAAAGAGCAGCAGGCTGACATTCTCGCTGGTTGACGCCGGAAGATCAGCCTGTATGTTCACAATTGCCACCGCCCATGCTTCGTCGTCCAGATTCAGAGGGCTGAGTACAAGCCGCTGAACACCCTCAACGTTGAGTAAATCACCTGGATTCCCGAAAGTGGCCTCACTTGTCGTTCGCGTCGTGGCCGTGATTGCAGGATGGCCGAAACACAATTGGTTGCGTCCGGTTGCCTCACAGGTGGAAGCCGCTGTCTCTAGAGCAGCGCGGACAAGCGCAGGGCAATCCGTCTGAGCGGCCACAATAGTCAGACCGAGGAACAGCACCATGAGGGTTGATACAATCTTGATGATACGCATAATCTTGCACCACGACCTTTATGTTGTCGAAATCAATGGAACACGAGAGGATTTTTACAAAGAAACTCTACCCTCAATTATATCCAACAATGTCTTGCCGACACAGTTATCAGGAAATACTGCGCAGAACCTCGCCGCCAACGGGTGTTATCCCGTGATTTTGCCAGAGCGGTAACCTGAAGATTGAACGCGGTTAAAAACGGCTTTTCATCTCCCGTATCATCTTCTACACCCTGGCGTAACCCCAGGTCACGCTGCGTTTGTACCTGCGCATTAACCGGTGGGATAGATTTTCCGGCGGAATCCCCGTACAGTAACAATTGTATTTGATTTCGTTTTGGAAGTGAGAGGGAATACATCCATGATTGCTGCTCTATTAATCGCATTCCGCGAAGGCCTGGAAGCCGCCCTTATCGTCGGAATCGTGCTGAGTTTCTTGAATAAAATCGGGCAAAGCGCCTATCGCCTGTATGTGTGGATCGGTGTTGGCGCGGCGGTACTCGCCAGCATCGTTTTGGCGGTAGCGATCCAGATAGTCGGGGCCGAACTTGAAGGTACCGCCGAACAGCTTTTTGAAGGAACGGCCATGCTGCTGGCAGTGGTCGTGCTGACCTGGATGATCTTCTGGATGCGCTACCAGTCCCGAACCATCAAATCCTCGCTTGAGCAGGAGGTGCAGGATGTCGTGCGCCAGGAACGCAAGTGGGGGCTGGTAGCCGTCACCTTCCTGGCTGTCTTCCGTGAAGGCGTGGAAACCGCCCTGTTTCTTTCGGCGGCAGCCTTTGCCACCGATGCGCTTAGCACACTGCTCGGCACGGCGATTGGCCTGGGACTCGCGGTGGGGGTTGGCTATCTTATCTATGCTTCAACTGTGCGCCTGAACATGCAGCGTTTCTTCCAGGTCACAAGTCTGCTGCTCCTGGTCTTCGCAGCGGGGTTGTTCGCACATGGCGTCCATGAACTGCAAGAAGCGGGCATTATCCCGGTGATAATCGAGCATGTGTGGAATATCAACCCGGTGCTGGACGAAAATTCTACCGTCGGGCAAATCCTGAAAACGCTGGTCGGCTACAACGGCAACCCATCATTGCTGGAAGTCGTGGCCTACCTGGGCTACTGGGTGTTTGTGTTCTTCGGGGTGCGATGGTGGGTGGATCGCCGTGTCAACCGCGCTCTGATGCCTGCTGGGGCATAACGGTTCATTCTAACAATCTAGTCGTGCTGTTTCAGTCCCCGGCGTCTCTGCGGGGGCTTTTCGTTTGGTATAGCGTATGCTACTCCCTGGAACTTCAGACCCAGGATTCTCGTATAGGGTTATGAATGACCGGCCTGAACCACCCCTGGATAGGAAAACCGGTTGATTGCGCCAGATGCTCGCCCGTCAACCGGCGATTTTTGATACAATGAACCCGTAAGCAGCAATGAGGAAGCTATGACCGATAAACGCATCAGCCCGGATGACCTGCGCCGCCGGATTGAACAACGGTACGCAAAGCGTGGGGAGTTCGCCACACACCTGGTTATCTTTATCCTGGTAAATCTGTTCCTGACCGGGTTATGGGTATTTGCCGTCCCCGCTTTTGGGCTTCAATGGCTGCTGGCCTTCCCCTGGCCAATGGTGGTTGCCCTCGGTTGGGGCTCGGGACTCGCGGCTCATGGGCTTACGGTGTTCTATGAAGCCGGGCAGCCGGCTGTCCGGTTGGATCAGCGAGTAACCGATGAGATGGTTGAGCGTTATGGATACGACTGGCAAGCCACCGCGACGCAGGAGGAGTACCAGCAGGTACGCGCTATGCTGGAAAAGCCCCTCAATGAGCAGAAAGAGGTCGCAGATCACACGGCGGTCTTTATTATCATCAATATCATGCTGTGGTGGATGTGGGCACTGCTGCCCGGCTATATGCCGCCGGAGTGGACGGTGCTTCAGTTCCCCTGGCCGCTGCTGGTCACCCTCGGTTGGGGCATCGGATTCGTCGCCCATCTGATGACCGTGTATTTTAAGTCCGGTTTTTCAGCAGCAGGTCGTGAACGGGCGATCCAGCGCGAGATGGAACGGGTGTACGGAGCGTCAGAGAAGCCCAAGCGTCACGCTGCCCAGGGACAGCCCAAGCGCAAACGAGATCGCCTGGTACTCACCGACGACGGCGAACTGGTAGAAGTCGTCCCGGATGTCTATGGCGAGGAAGATGAAGATTACGACGAGAATCGTTCTTTGCGCCAGTCCGGTTAAACGGGCACCATCACAGGCACACGCAATACTATCGCCCGGCAGAAAGTATTTTCCGTGTCACCCCACACAACACCTTCTGAACGCCCTGTCTCGCAAAGAACCGGCGCTGTTCAACGTTTACGCATGAGCTGTGAATTTTGGAGTGGTTTTTCGGTGTGTGGTAATCAATCGCTGCTGTTCCCCGTAGAATAGAGCCAATGTCAGCCCATAAATTCAAATCATTTCCCAACCATCCTCACACCAACTTTTCGGTGACAGAGCCGCGTTTGTAAAGTCAGTTCCGCTATACTGTATAATAGAATATACATCTGTTAAAAATCCCTTTGATTGCAGTCAGTTATTTGACTGCGAACAGGGGTGGATTTGAGGAATAAGCGTGGCAAAGACCGACACACCCAACTACCCCGATATTCTGGGCTATATTACCGGTGGCAACCGCCTCAACGTCAGTGTGGTGCAGGTGGCGATGGCGGTGCGCCCGCGTGTCGTCCGCGCCGGACAGGCTTTTGAGGCCGTTTTGCTGATCCAGAATGCCTCCGATGTTGAAGTGGATGTCAGTGTGCGGCTGCACCTGCCGGAACAAGATGCAAAAAAGAAGAAAGACCGCTTCATCACCAAGTCGGAACGCCTGGTAATCGGAATGCGGGCGGCGGAGGTCGGCTATGTGAAGCTGCCCCTTTCCTCACTGCCCGATACCGCCGTGTTTGATGCCTATAAACTGGGGATGGAAGTCGAAGTCAAACCGATGGCGAAGCCCCGCCGTATCCGCCAGGAAGCAGGCGGTGGTGAGGTCACGCTCGAATATCTGGCGGATAACAAAGTCACACAGTTGAATGATCTTAAGAAGTATCCTTTCTCTGTCGAAAAACGCGGCCTGCGCAGCACCATCCTGGAGGCCAGTTTCGGGCTGCTTTCGGCGCAGATCAGCAAGCTGGTTGACCTCAAACCGGGTTGGGTGAGCCTGTGGACGATCAGCGACCACCTGGATGATGGTATTCTCCTGGGACGCTACAAGGACGTGCTGGCGAAGCGCGTGCTGCCCAACATCACCGCGTCCAACCTGCTGGAACCACTCGAACAGGCCACCCTGAAACGGGTGACTGCCACCGGCTACCCGCTTGACCCGGTGGAAGCCCGTTATATCACCAAACTCCTCCTCTTTATCCTGGCGATGGCTGCCCCAGCGGAGGATTCGTATGAACCGCTGGCACAGGAGCAATTCAATATCAATCCCTTAATGAAAAAAGACCTGACGGGTCAAGCCGTCACGCTGCCCGGTTGGTGCCGGGGCATTCTGCGCGGCCTTGATCGGGATGAGACAATCGCCCGTGACCCGGTACAGGCGCTGGCCGGGACACTCTACGATGAACTGGTGCGGGATGCGGTTTCACATGGATTCTATATTCTGCAAAAAGTCACCGGAGAGCAGTTGGGCAGCCAGGAAGATGTGCAGGCTTACGGCGAACGGCTGGTCGAGATGATGAAGAGCGGCAAGCCGAAACTGTCCTTTAACGATGTCTACCTGCCACTCACCCTGGCGGGCATCGTCCTGTATGATCGTTTCCCTCGCGATGGTGAACGGGTATCCGATACCCTGGTGGAAATTGCCGAAGTGTTTAGCCAGCGCCGCGCCACCGAACAAGATGAAGATAATGAACCCGTCTTTAGAATAGCCGTACCCTTGCTCGATAGGTTATTGAAGAAGTACGGATACGAATTATGAACGCAAATGACAACATGCCCCTTTACCCGGATGTCCTTGGCACAGTGACCGGGGGCAAGCGAATCAGCATGGATAAACTCCAGGTCGCGGCGGGCATTTTCCCGCAGCGTACCTACATCAATCAACCGATTGAGGTGATTTTGATTCTGCAAAATATGCTCGATCAGAATATGCAGATCAAAGTCGGTATCCAACTCCCCAATGAGGACAAAAAAGGCCACCCGGTAGTGATAGACATCCCCAAAAAAACCATTTCATTGGGGATACGCGCCGGGGAAGTGGGGGTACTGCGTATTCCTATCGTGCCGCAGCCGCCGACCCAGCCCGGCACGGGTTTTCCGGTACGACTCGCTGTGCGCTATCGTACCCCTGGAGAAGGCGGTTTTATCCGTCCACCGTCCGGGGGTGCGCCACCTTCGGTCCTGAGCATTTCGCCTTTTAAACTCCAGGCGCTGCGTGAAGTCGCCTTTGATGCCCATACCTGGAACCAATCGGCGGAGATTATCACGACCTACTTTGATATTGCGCCCAAACGGATCCCCCCGCTTGCCCAGGATTTGCAGTCGCGTTACGAAAGCCTGTGGACACATGAGGAAATGGCGGAGGAACGCGAACTGGTGCAGGCCAAGCGCCAGAATGCCCAGCGCGTCGCCACCGGGTTGACTCGCGCCAGCGTATACGAACCTCTGTGGCGCGAGGTTGATGACCGCTTCGCCCGCAGCGGCACTCCGCTTCATCCCGGCGAAGCGATGGCGATTGCCAAGATTCTGACCTACACCCTGGACGAAGGCCTGGAGCTTGAACCAGGGTTTGCGATGGAGGAAAGCCGCTGGTTTGTGACGCTGTGCCAGGTACTGGCCCATGACGACAGGCTGGAGGACATGGAGCGCGGCGCATTAGCGGTCAAGTATCTGTTTGACGCCGCCCTCTACGACGCTATTCTGCTTGGTTTCTCAATCATTCAGCCCAAAGTGCGAGAAGACCTGGGGACGAATTCTGAGCGCAGAAATTACGCCAACCGGGTGCTGGGCTGGCTGGCCGGGCATATCGAAAGTGACCTCAGCTTCGTCTACCTGCCGCTGGTGCTGGCCGGGGTGGTGGTCAACCAGATTGTCACCAACAAGAACGATAACCCCTGGGTGACGCTGGACGAACTGCGGGAAGCCCGCCGAGGTCGTGAACGCCTGGTTTCCGGCGAAGCGCAGGCCATTTTCCACATGCTGGACGATCTCTTGGACGCCGCTGATGACAGCCTGCGCCGTTCCCGTGTACCGCGCCCGTAAATCCCTGATTGTCGCGTAAAAACTTCTGATAAGTTGAGGCGCAAGTATGACTCGCAAAGATGGGTTGGCACTCGAATTGACGCTCCTGTTTGGCGCACTGCTGGGCTATATTGACCTCAACAGCAGCGAGGTTTTCCTGCCAATGGCGTGCTTGCTGCTGTTTGCCTTCACGCTTGGTGCCTTCCAGCCCAAAGCGGCCTGGCGTTGGGGACTGCTGATCGGCCTGAGCGTACCGGCTGCCTATGGGGTTGCTTCCCTGACGCAGCTTCCCCCCAGTGACGCGCCGGCCCAACCACTCACACTGGTAGTACTGGTGATCCCCGCGCTGTCAGCGGCCTATGCCGGCGTCCTGGCGAACCATTTAAGCCAGGCGGCCTCTTCAACTCCCTGAAAATGCTGGCTTTAGAGAGCCTGCTCAACGCTCCGGCACATTCCGGCGGTAGCGGCGGCGCAGCGTATCCAGGCGGGTCGTCTCCCCCGTAGCCGGGTCAACCACCGACCAGTGCGCCCATCCGTTGCACGATGGCGTCTGCTTGAGGTACGCTCCGACCCGGTGAATCGAGCCGGTAATGCCGTCCGCCTGGATGGTGCCATCCGCCAGCACAATAGCGGTGACGACGGGTTTATCCAGCGTAAGTGTCTGGCCGGGCTGCAAGTACCCCGCCTCCAGCAGGTTCTTAAATGGCACGCGCGGCGGTTTATCCTGCGACGAGGCTTGCAGCAGCGGGTCATCAGCCGGAAATGGCTGCACTGCTTCTAAGCGGCGGCGGGCAGCAGCCACGTATACCGGGTCGCGCTCAATCCCGGCGTAATGGCGATGCAGTTTTTTGGCAACAGCGGCAGTTGTCCCGCTCCCCATGAACGGGTCGAATACCATGTCACCGGGGACACTGCTGGCGAAGATGATGCGTTCCAGCAGGGCTTCCGGCTTCTGCGTTGAGTGCAGTTTCTTGCCGTCAACATCTTTCAACCGTTCTTCCCCCCCGCACACCGGAATTGTCCACACACTGCCTAGCTGTTTGTCCTGGTTGTAGCGTTTCATGTCGTGATGGTTGAAGGTGTAGCGCCCGGCTTGCTCGCGTTTGGCCCAGATGACGAACTCTACGTCATTTTTCAGCCGTGAGCCGCGAAAGTTCGGCATCGCGTTCGGTTTAAACCAGGTGACGACATTCAGAATCCAGTAGCCCAGGTCTTGCATGATCGCCCCGACGCGGAAAATGTTGTGATACGTGCCGGATACCCAGATTGTCCCGGTGGGCTTCAGGATGCGCCGGGCTGCATCTAGCCATGCCCCCGTGAAGGCGTCATAGGCGGCCAGGCTGTCAAACTGATCCCAGGCGTCGTCTACGGCATCCACCCGTGTCAGGTTAGGCCGCCACAGTTCCTGCTGCAATTGCAGGTTATAGGGCGGGTCGGCAAAAATCAGGTCAACACACGCTTCCGGCAGTTCCGGCAATATCGCCAGCGTGTCGCCCTGGAGAATAGTATCCAGCGGTAATTCCATCATGATGATTCATTCCATGTTCGCATATCTGCGCTATTAGGCACGATGATGCGGGATGATGCAGGATTTCTGTAGGGACAGGTTTCTGCCTGTCCGGTAGACGCCCAGAAGGGCATCCCTACAAATGACAATCTCCGTGTTCATCTTTCAAGCACATTGTTGTGCAGCTACATGCCCCTCAAGACTCAGCACTGGTCATTATCCCTTACCCACAGGGTACGTGCAACCAGACACCGCGACTTCCGGTGAGCTGGCGTGTTCTAATACAGGAAACCAACCACCACCAGGGAACTGTCGTCCATGCGTGTCGCACTGTTTACCGAAACCTTCCTGCCCAAAATTGATGGTATCGTCACCGTGATCTGCCTGCTGCTCGACCACCTGACCGAGCGCGGAATTGAGACGGTGATCGTCGCCCCCAAAATGGGCGTCACCCACTACAGACGGACGCCAATCATCGGTGTGCCGGGTGTGACTCTGCCGCTCTACCCGGAACTCAAAGTCGGCCCGCCAACGCTCTCCACGTATCGTCAGCTCAAGGACTTTGACCCGGACATCGCCCACTTTATCCACCCGGCGCTCATCGGTGGCGCGGGTATGCTCATGGCGAAACACCTGGACATCCCAACCGTTGCATCATTCCACCTCGATATTTCACGGCTGGTGCATCACTTCAACCTGGGGTTCATCGAGCCGGTCACGGACTGGCTGACGCGCTTCATGTTCAACCAGGCGGACTACACCCTCGCCCCATCCCGTCTTATCCAGCAGGATATGCTCGCGCTGGGTGTGAAGGATGTCGGGTTGTGGCGGCGCGGCGTGGATGCAGACCGTTTCAACCCCCGCTTTTACAGTGATGCCATGCGCCACACGCTCTCTGACGGTCATCCTGATGACGTGGTGTTGCTCTATGTGGGGCGGCTTTCCGACGAGAAGCAGCTTGACCACCTGCGTCCTATCCTGGAGCAAGTGCCGGGGACGCGGCTGGGGTTGGTAGGCGATGGCCCCGCCCGCGAGAGCCTGGAACGCCACTTCGCCGGGACGAACACGCACTTCATGGGTTACATGCAGGGCGAGGCGCTCTCCCAGGCCTACGCCAGCGCCGATATTTTCGTGTTTCCTTCGGCTTTAGAGACCTTCGGCCTGGTCGTCGTCGAGGCGATGGCCGCCGGGCTGCCGGTAGTGGCCTCACGGGTCGGCGGTGTAACCGATGTGGTACAGGAAGGCCGTACCGGGTATACTTTTGACTCTGGTGACATCCCGGCATTGGTCGAAGGCGTGCGCCGGATTGCTGCCAACCGCGAACGCATTGCGCAGATGGGGCTTGACGCCCGCGCCTTTGCCGAGACGCAGACCTGGCCGACCATGATGGACGAGGTGATTGACCTCTACGCCCGCCTCATCGCTGCCCGCCAGGAAGAGCAGGCAGCCTAGATAAGGCTTGCGTAACCCATACTAATGCTTAACCACTGCCGCCCGCTGCCTCATCGAGAACCACCAACTGACGACTGAAAACCGAGAACTGAGAACTGACGACTCATGATAAACCTATACGCATTAACTCTGGACGCGCTGGCCGAACTGCTGGCGGGCTGGGGTGAACCAAAGTTCCGCGCCGGGCAGGTATGGAGCTGGCTGTACGAGGGGCTGGTCTCATCATTTGACGAGATGACTAACCTGCCCAAAGGATTGCGGGAACGACTCGCGGCGGAAACCACACTGGGCGTGCTGGAAGTCGCCGCCGAACAGTCGAGCCGCGACGGGACGGCCAAAAGACTCTACCGCCTGCACGACGGTCAGTTGATCGAATCGGTGCTGATGCTCTATGACGATGACCGGCGGACGGCCTGTATTTCCACCCAGGCCGGGTGCGCGATGGGCTGCGTCTTCTGCGCTACCGGGCAGATGGGTTTCGCCCGCCACCTGAGCGCCGCCGAGATTTTCGAGCAGGCCTTGCGCTTCGCCCGTGACCTCAAGTCCGAAAATGACCGCCTGAGCAATGTCGTGCTGATGGGCATGGGCGAGCCATTCCATAATTACGATGCTTCGCTGAAAGCCATCCGCCGGTTGATGAGTGAGTTGGGCATTGGGGCGCGGCATATCACCGTCAGTACCGTCGGCCTCGTGCCCCAGATTCGCCGCTTTGCCGAGGAAGGCCTACAGGTCAAGCTGGCGATCAGCCTGCACGCCGCCACCGACGGCGAACGCGGGGCGCTGCTGCCGGTCAACAAACGCTGGCCGGTGGCCGAACTGCTGGATACCTGCCGTTATTACGTCGATAAGACCGGGCGGCGCATCACTTTTGAATGGGCGCTCATCCACAAAGAGAACGACACGCCGCAGCAAGCCCACGCGCTGGGGGCGCTCCTCAAGGGGCTGATGTGCCACGTCAACCTGATCCCCCTCAACCCGACAGCCGAATACGCTCACGGCCCTTCGGCGGCGGATCGCATCGAGGCGTTTATCGCTGTTTTAGGGGAATACGGCGTGAGCGCGACGGTGCGCGTCCGGCGTGGCATTGATATTGACGCGGGCTGCGGACAACTCAAAGCCAGCGTGCTGCATTCGGGAGATGCCGAGCCAGGGTTGTAGCTACCGCCGTTTGGCCTTGCCCTTGCGCTTGGCATAGGGCGCTTCAACCTGGTTAGCGAACTGTGCCAGCAGATGCCCCTGCACCATGATGACCACCGCCGGAATCACAAACCAGCCCAGGCACGGGATGAGTCCGGCGATGCCCAATCCAACGTTGACGAGCGTCGCCAGGATAACCCAGGTGAGCGTCTGGCGCGGGCGGCGGGTGAGCACCGCGAACAGGTCGCCAAACTGGAAAAACACGATGATGTTGCCCTCGTCGGCGTAGCGTGCGGTCCCCAGCGCCAGCATCGCCCCACTGAGGACGTTATAGACCAGCAGGAACGGCGCGAGGCAGCAGGCCGCCAGCAGCGTTATTCCCCCTGTGGTGCTATCCGACCCGAACAGCGCCGGCACGACCCCGATACAGCAGGCCACCAGCACATTCGGCAGGTTATAGACCAGCGCCGCTGTCAGCACCCGGCTGCCATCACTGAATTTCTCGGCATAGGTATCCCAGCGGGGCAGCGGAGTGGGATGCTGGTCACGCAGGTTGCGCACCAGTTCCACCAGGTAGCCCAGCAGTACCGCCCAGGCGACCAGCCCGACCAGAAAGACCGGCAGCAGAACAATCCCGGCAAACACCAGGGCAACAGCGATAGCGAGTTTGGGAATCCATTCCTCGTCATCAAAAATATAGGTAAATGCGCGGGCAATATCCACGATTGATCAGTCCTCTACCGCACCTCAAAATCCTGCCTCAAATTATGCCTGAATGCGGCTGGCACGGCAATAGCTCGATACCGGTGAGGAGGTTTCAAGATAAAGAATGACTATTCCTGAGAAGGTGCTTTCGCAAACCCTATCTTGATTAGATACCTTGCAAATGCGGCATTTAGTACAAGCCTGCCAGCTACGAAGTTTTGCCCAATCAAATCGACCACAAGTTTTTCACAGGCTCCAAAAACTTTTATAGCATCTTTGGTGATGTCTGTATGTTCTTTCGAGTAAAAGTGTAAGTATTTCTTTCGGATATTCTTTATTTCATCGAACTTCTGTTTTTGATCCTGGCTTATCAAGCCAAGGCCAAGAAGTACACTAATCCTTCGATCTTGTCCCAGGTTTTCAAAGGTGCTGTTAAATAGTTTTTTCTGTAGATCATCATCAAGGTGTTTATTGCCTATCTGAATATCTTGGCCTGACATCTCAAAAATGAGGATAGCAATCATTTCTGCGACCATCCCGCAGAGAGCGATTGCCCCTAAATAATTTCCCACCATATAACTTCCCTTCGCACTCTTAAGGGGCAAAATAATTTTCCCCCAAAATTGTTGTTCAGTTGGAACAATAAATAGAGCACTAGGCTCGGCACTGATTTCCCTATATCTATTGATAAGGCTTGGAAGGTCAGAACTGCTTTCAGGATCACATAAATAGTTAATGATTTTTTGCGGATCAATGGTATTCGAAGAATCATTATCATTTGGCAAATCTATATCGACAAAGGCTAGAGGGTTTATAAAGACATTCATCGTCAAAGATTGTTCTTCGCTCATGGAAAGTCTCCTTTCTCATTTGGTCATAGGAGGGTTACATTAAATCTCTTGCCAAAGCGTGAACGAACGTCTTTCACGGCGCGGCGGGCTTCACCACCCGCAGGAAAACGACTTCGAGTTCCACCGGCTGCGCCAGTTCGGCGGCCAGCGTGTCCTGGGCGGCGCGGACGGTCTGCGCGGTGATAATCCGCTCTGATTGCACCGTAGCGACGACATGCAGCGTGTCACCCTGGATAACTTGAATCTCAACCACATCGGCGGGCGCGAAGGCTGCGATCACCTTATCCTCAACCAGGCTACGGCTGCTGCTGGTGCTGGAAAGCCGCAGCAGGAGTACCACCACCGGCACGAGCAGAATCACCAGAAAGGCCACCGAAATGTACTGGCGGCGGCGCGACTCTTCCACCATGCGCGGGCGCATCCCCAGCCAGAAGAAGATAAGCCACCCGGCAATCGTGATGGAGATGATGTTCGTCAAAAACAGCAGCCCCGACCCGGCAGACAGGTTGAGGTTCTGCATGGCGATGCCCAGCCCCACCGTACACACCGGCGGCATCAACGCGGCGGCGATAGCCACCCCGGCCAGCGCTGCCGGAATATCCTTGCGGGCGGTGGCATACGCCCCCACCAGCCCGGACGCGAGCGCGACCAGCGCATCCAGCAGAGAGGGACTGCCCCGCGCCAGCATTTCTCCGGTGGGTAAATCAGTCTGTGCGATCATGCCCACCCCCACCGCGATCAGCAGCGCCAGCAGCATCCCCTGGATGCCGGTCACAATCGCCTGGCGCATCAGTTCCAGCCGCCCGGTGGTCATGCCGGTTGCCAGCGCGATGAGCGGCTGCATCAGGGGCGCGACCAGCATCGCCCCGATAATCACTGCCGGGCTGCTTTGCAACAGGCCGAACGACGCCAGCAGAGCCGAAATGATAATCAACACGAAATAGTCGAGCGAAGGCGTCGCCATTTCCTGCGCCTGCCGCACGATCTCTTCCTGCTCTATGCGCGTCAAGGTAGGAGTCAGTGCCCGCAGCCGCCGCCGCACAACCCCCGTTATGCCGTCTTCACCGGTACGCCGGGACGCCAGGATGACTGCGCCGGGGGAATTGTCAAGGATCGCCTGCGAGAAATTGCCGGAGAGCCATTTTTCAAAGGCGCTCAGCCGTGGCGCTGCAATCACCACCAGGTCTTCGTCGGAAAGGCGCGACAGCACCCCCCGTGCCGGTTCGGCAGCCTTCACAACGGTGCGCTTGCAGATACGCCCACCAGGAATATCCTGTAATGTCTGCTCGATTCGGGCCAGCCCCTGCCACTCAGGATAATAGCCGGGTTGGGCATACATCGCCTCAATCGGCTTGCCATAGCCATTGGCGAGCATAATGCCAGTGCGCACCGCCACCCGTGAAACGAGCGTACCATCCACCGGCACGACAATCCGGCTGAATTCCGGTTTGGCAGCATGGCGGTAAACCAGCACATCACAGGGCGCAGTAGCGATCACTCCTTCTGCTATCGTCCCCAGCGCCGCCTGGCCGCGAGTCGGCTTCATGATCCCCAGGATGACCAGATCAGCCACTTCGTCACGGGCGACATCCAGGATGCCGCGTGTGATACTGGTAGCAACCTCGGTCATAATCTCAACCGGATGCCCTTGTTCTTGGAACTCGGCCACAATGGGCTCGAACTGGGCGGCGGATTTCGCCAGGGCTTCCGGGTCGCCCAGTGAGACAATCAGCGCGATAATCCGGCCATTATCGGGGTGTGCCATGATACAGGCCAGGTGTAGCATGTGCAGGGCGGTGGTTGGGTTAGCAACGGGTACCAGGACAACCTTCGCGTAATCCGGTATGGCCTGGTGGTTGTGTTCAGACACGACAGCCGAGCCTTTCTATAGGGAATCCATCATGCCGTAATTGTAGTCAGAATCAAGCGGGGCGTCCAATAAGGTTGGCGGGAAATGAAAATACTACGAGTCTAAATAATCAGGGGGCACGGCTGTCCGCACCCCCTGAAAAACCATCTTATATAGATCAGTTCGTTTGAGTCTGGGTCTTCTTCATGTGTTCAAAGACCCAGCACCCTGAACGTTTTGCCTGTCTTGTCTTAGCCGCCCGCTTCCATTTCCAGAGCGTTGGCTGCGTCGGTCAGTTCCTGTGCCACTTCGGCCACGTCACGCCCGTTGGCGGTCACGTCCGCAATCGCGGTGGAAACCAGGCCACGCACGCCGCCGTAGGCAATACGCTGGAAGCCGGCATATACGTTAATGTCCGGGTCGTTCAGCAGCGCATAACCCTGGGCGAAGAAGACGTTTTCCGCCAGCAGGTCGGCCAGCAGCGGTTGCACCGAGTAGCGAGAAGCAAAGTAGGAGGTGGCTTCCGTCCAGGCCTGCTGATTTTCGGTCTGCGCCAGGAATTTCAGGAACAACCAGGCAGCCAGTTCGGCTTCCGGAGTGCTGTCCAGCATGATGATGCTGGGGGCGAACACCTGAATGGTACGGTTGCCTTCTGTCCAGGGGGTGACATTCACTTCCCAGTTCGGGCTGATGCCGGCGGCTTCCATCCCACTAACGATGAAGGGAAGACCGGCGGTGCTGGTGGTCGCCATCGGGTTGAGTCCCAGCGCGAAGTCATCTGTATTCCCGAAACGGCTGTCGGGGATATAGGCACAGCCTTCATTGTACAAATCCTGGAACAGTTGCAGGATGGTGATTGACGCTTCGCCCGTGAAATCCCAGGCGCCGTCATGGAAAATCGCACCACCCAGGCTTGCGACGAAGGATTCAAATTCGCTGGAGTCGCCCTTGATCGGGAAACCCTGGATATCTTCGCCGTTCGGGCCCTCCATCGCAGCGGCGGCACAGGCCAGTGTCTTGAATTCATCCAGCGTCTTCGGGGAACCTTCCAGCCCGGCAGCCGCTGCCATATCCAGGTTGACGACCATCACCTGCGCCGACGTCTGGTTCGGCCAGCCCACGCGCACGTCGTCCTGGACACCGATATTGAGAACACCTTCGTTCAGGTCGGCTTTGTCTTCATCGCTGAAGCCCCAGGTCGGGTCATTGTAGAAGGTGTTCAGGTCAACAACCACATCATCCTGCGCATAGCTCAGGGCGTCATTGGTGAACCCCGCCACCAGGTTGGGGAGGTCGCCACTGATGATGTTGGCGTTCATCAGTTCACGCAGGTCGTTATAGCTGCCCTGCGCCAGCCCCTCAACCGTGATACCCCACTCGTTGGTGCTGTTGAAAGTCTCAATAAAGGCAGTCATGGTCTCCAACTGCGGGCCATCATTGTATTGATGCCAATAGATGATAGTCTGGCCGGACGGGTCTACATTCGCCAGGTCATCCTGAGCGGAAACCAGCCCCATACCCAGCACGAAGACCAGCAGGAACAGCACTAAACTTACTTTACGCATTGTCTCTCTCTCTTTCTGCTCATTGTTCGTCAATCAACATGCCCCGGCGCATTCCCTCGCGCTGCTTGGGACACCGTAAACACCGTAACTGTACGGTGGAGGGTTCAAATTTAGATGACCTCTGTTTTACCCCTTCAAGCCGGATGTAGCAATACCTTCAGTGAACTGCCGTTGAGTGCAAAACCACTCACAATTTGCAATTCTCAATTAGCTTTTCTCTTGCTGAGACCCGCATTATAGCAACGCATGTTTAAGCCAAGTTTATCGTCCTGTGGTGATATATGCAACCGCATTGGGAGTGAAAGTTATGAATGAGATACTCGATATGGAGACGATCTACCGCCAGGAGAGGAAACGCTGGCTGCGTGAGGAAGCGCCGAACCGCTCATTTCGGGATATTCTGACCGGCAGTGTGCCATACTGGATTGTGCTTGTAGCTCTGGTGCTGTATGGCTTGTCCGCACCACACACATCCGGCGTGTTTGACAAGCTCACACCGGGTTGGGGCTTTATTGCCCCGATTGGAGTCGAGTTCGGTCTGCTGTATGCCGCATTCCGGCGACGGCTTGCCAAGTCTGAGAACGAGAGCCTGCCCTGGACGCTGTGGGCGCTGGAAGTTCTTCTGTTTCTGACCGCGATGCTAGTCAATGGCGCAGGTTCCTTCACCTCAGTGGTCGAAGCGGTACAGCTTGAGAACCTGTCATTTGCTGCCATCATTGAAGGGTTTGGAAATCTGCCCGCTACGAGTCAGGCGGCGTTGGCAATGGCACTCCTGGCTGCCTTTATCATCCCGATTGGTGCTTTGGTAGCCGGAGATGGCTTGGCGGCGTTGGCAATGGATCGGCGCACGGGCAGTGACTTTCGTGAGCAGCGGTGGCAGGAGGTGGAATTCACGGTGATTTATCGCGCCGTGTTTGTCCGCTATTTACAGCAAGGAATTACTGACCGGGATGCACGGCAGCGAGCGGCCTCAGAAGTGAAGGGTTATCTGGCAAAAGGGAATCCGTTTGGTGTCCGGCAACTGTCCGCTCCGAACGGACAACGCGGACAAAACGGACAGTCAGCGAACGGACGGAACGGACACAAGGGGAGCGTGAAAGATTATGTCCGCACCTACTTGGATGCCAATCCCGACCAGGTACAGCTATCCGTGAATCAAGTGCTATCCGCCCTCAATAACGCCGGTGTCAAAGCCGGACGGACAACGGTTGCCGAGGTGTTGCAGGAGCGGAAGCAATCGGAATAATGCTACAATAGTAATCATGAATGGGAGGAGTAGTCCCTATGCGTGTCGCCATTTACATGCGGTGTGCGCATCCTGACAAGGATCAATTCGATGTGCAACGAAAACGTTGCCTGAACTTCGCTACCCAAGCGGGCTATGAGGTTGTCGGTATTTACGAAGACTTTGGGCAATCCGGTCTGGATGAAAATCGTCCAGGATTACGGGATATGTTGGCTGCTGCGCAAACACGCGCCTTTGAGCGCCTTGTGGTTGATGATATGTATCGCTTAAGCCGCAATTCTACGCATCTTGCCGAAATTGTAGAAAAACTTGCAAGCTACCACGTGTCTGTCAAACCTGTACCGGGTGATTCAGCCACTTGAGGCGGTTTCAGCCACCTCTTCATCATTGGGTTGCCCATTCTCTTTCCCCTTTGTATTTTGCAATAGGTGGAGAGTTATTTTTCAAGCCTGTCTCCGTTATCCGAGCGGTACTTGAATTTGAAACGGATGCATTGCCAGGATTGCTGTTTCCTATATCCTCGACAACTTCTACAGCAGTTTGCATCCTGAATGGCTGGCACGATGACTACGAATCAGTCATAATATATATGCTTAACTATCCGCCCTGGTAACGATGCAGAGAACCTTTAATGGGGCATATTTTCATCAGTTACAGCACCAATAACGGTGAATACGCTGATAAACTCGCGGACAAACTTCGCGCTGAGGGTTTTGATGTATGGATTGATAACGCCAGGCTTCGCAGCAGCGACAACTGGTGGGAGTCAATCGTCCTGGCATTAAACAATTGCGCGGCGGTGATTGTCATCATGACCCCGGAGGCCAAGAAGTCCCGATGGGTTCAGCGCGAAATCACGCTTGCCGATAATTGGCAGAAACCGATCTTTCCCATTTTGCTCTCAGGTGAGAATTGGGAACTTTTCGTCCTTACGCAGTATGAAGACGTTAGCCAGCACGCGGCGAAAACCCCTCAACACGGTAGCAAGCTACCATCGCGAGCATTTTTCGAGAAGCTTGCACAGGATGTACCTCGTCAAAAGACACCAGGAACAAACGTGACGGACAAATCAGAACAGTCCGGCACACCAGTCAAGCCCGACGTTGCTGTGGAAATTGCACATCCGCCTCCCGCCGACATTCCTCCAGTACGGGCAATAATTCGAGCGGCCATTATTGGTGGTTTGTTCTTGTTAGCGGCAACCATCATTGTCCTTATCTTCAGTACAGTCAGGGAAGGGCAGAGTCTCGCCGCGACTGAAACAGCAGGTGCCGTAGTCCTGCTAAATGCCTCCTCGAGCCAGACAGCAGCAGCCCTTGTCCCTACAGTAACCGAGACTCTGACCACAACGCCGAGTTTCACTCCGTCGCCGTCGGAAACTCCCACAGACTTGCCAACTGATACGCCCTCTTCTACAAGTACGCTGACCGGTACACCGACGGCTACAGCTACCCCAACCAAGACACCCACACCATCAGATACACCAACGCATACACCTGAACCATCAGCGACAACTCCAATACCATCACCTACAGCTACGCTGCAAATCACAGCAACTTCAGTTGGGCCGTCATATCCGTGTGATGCGGTGATAATTTACAACCGAACCGCGTCACTTAATGTGGTACGTGGGGGCCCGTCAGGAAAGTCATCGTTCAGGTCGCCTATAGAACAAGGTGCTGCAATTCGGATTTTGTCCAAGGATAGAGAAACACAGGATATTTTCTGGTATCACATCGCAGACTCAAACGGTGAGGAACTAGGCTGGATTTCACCAATATATGTAATACTTTCAGATTCATGTCCAGAAGAGTAAACGAAGGGCGCTTGCAATGAGAATGTTATACATCATCTTCGGGATACTTATAATGTTGTCGTTACCCGTATCCGCACAGCAAAACGCCACATCTGTACAATGTGGAACAATATTAGAAGCAGAACTTAGTCTCACTGATATTGTCAATAATGACTACTCGTTTCACACATATACTATACGGCTTGATGCCGGGGATACAGTAACTGTCACAGTACAAAGAATCGGAGAATTTCTTGATTTTGGTGTTAACATTTATGGTTTACAAGACAATCGCTTAAAATATGTTGATCAAAGAAATGGCATAGTGCAAATGGATGCTACAGTACCAGCGAGTGGTACATATAGCATTCATGTTTACAGTAGAGGCTCTACCGATGTGGGGGCTTATGAAGCGTTTTTCGGTTGTACCCTCCGTGATGGCACTGTAATTGCCCCCGGCGACGTGTTGCCTGATACCCATCCTACTGAACCAGCAACCGTTACAACGGAACTTCCCACCAATTTTGTCGGTTTTCCCGGTCTTGCGCCTGTGGACATGTCAAACGCGATGAAACTGCCATTGATTGTTGATACCCCAATGACCGGGATTGTCACGCCAACCTCGAATGATGTTCTGGGTTTTTCTGTAGAAGTGAATACTGGTGATACGCTTGATCTCAACTTCAACAGGGTTTCCGGCAACCTAAACCTGGGCGTAGTGGTCTTGTCGCCAGACAGTAAGGTTGTGTTTTATGGCGGGCTTATATTGTCTGACTCGCTTTCGACAAGTCTGATCGTTCAGAAGACAGGGGAATATACCATTGGTGTATATCGGGTTGATTTACTCCCGCCCGATACATCTGATGCCACAGTATTTCAAGTGCAAGGCACAGTAGCTCCTTAGGCATATGAAAAGGCGAATTATGAGTTTCATGAAGATAACTTCAATACTTGTAGCTGTAATCTTTTCCCCTTGCCTCTTTCTCTCAGTATCGGCCCAGACCGCACCGACGCCCATTCAATGTGGACAGATATTAGAGGGTGAGTTTCTAGGCGGGGGCAATGAGGGGATACAAGAATATGCTATCACTTTAGCGCCAGGCAATAAGCTACGTGTATCTGGCGACACAGTTGGAGCTTATCTGCAATTTTGGATTAATATTTATGCCCCTACAACAGGTCACGTTGCCACAAGTGATGCCTATGGTATTTACCGCCAACATGAGGAACCAGTTGCCGAAACAGAGGAACTGTCTGAAGGGGGCATATACACAGTCAAAGTGGGACCTAATGGTCCTGGACTATATTCATTGTATATTGGTTGTACCCTCCGTGACGGCACTGTAATCGCGCCGGGGGATGTGCTTCCCGCGTCCCATCCTACTGAACCAGCAACCGTTACAACGGAACTTCCCACCAATTTTGTCGGTTTTCCCGGTCTTGCGCCTGTGGACATGTCAAACGCTGTGAAATTGCCTTTGATTGTGGATACACCAATGACGGGTGTTGTTGCGCCGGCCTCGAATGATGTTTTGGGTTTTTCGGCAGAAGTGAATGTCGGTGACACGCTTGAGCTAGATTTCAGCAGGGTTTCGGGCAACCTGAACCTGGGTGTAGTGATCTTATCGCCGGACAATCAGATTGTGTTTTATGGCGTGCTTATATTGTCTGACTCGCTTTCCACAAGTCTGATCGTTCAGAATGCAGGGGAATATACCATTGGCGTATATCGGGTTGATTTACTCCCGCCCGATACACCTGAGGCCACATTATTTCAAATGCAGGGCACCGTAGCTCCTTAGACTCACGAAAAAGTGGAGACCAAAAATGAACTTCATGAAAATAGCTTCAATATTCGTAGTTGTAATTCTTTTTCCTTGTCTCGTTCTCTCAGTATCAGCCCAGAGTGCGCCTATTCCCCTAGATTGTGGGCAAATCGTAGAGGGTGAATTCTTACAACGTCAAGCCGAAGGAAATCAGGAATATAGTATAAATTTGGCTCCCGGAGACACATTAACAGTTTCTGGGGATACGGTGGGGGATTATCTGAAGTTTGGCATACGGGTGATCGCCCCTACAACAGGTGATGTTGGGTACACATACAATGCCCCTTGGGGGGATACCCAAGATGCGCCATCAATGGAAACCGAGATTTTGTCGGAACGAGGTAGATATACGATACGTCTTAACCCTAATGGCCCTGGATTGTATACTCTTTATATTGGTTGTACCCTTCGTGACGGTACTGTGATCGCGCCGGGGGATGCGATCCCAGAGACCCAGCCGAGCACTCCAACGACGGTTACATCTGAACTCCCGTCTGGTTTTGTTGGCTTTCGTGGACTCGCTCCTGTCGATTTCTCAAGTGTGAATCCATTCTCTATTCCCCCCAATGTGCCAATGACCGGCGGAGTTACGCCTACGGGTGGTGAAATACTTGGCTATCTGATCAACGGCAATGAAGGTGACGTGCTTGAGATTCAGTTCACGCGGCTGTCGGGCAATCTGAATCTGGGGCTTGTGGTTTTATCGCAAAATAACGAACTCGCCTTTCAGGCCAGCCTCATCACCACCAACAGCCTGACAACTCAACTGACCTTGCCTTCAACTGGTGATTTTACAGTAGGTATTTTCCGGGTTGATTTGTTGCCGCCCGATGATCCTGAGTCCACCACATTCCAGATACAGACCGTTATCAATCCCTAAACTCTGGCTAATCTGGAAACCTTGGCTTCAAAGGGGCATAAGTGATGACGATCACCCTAAAAACAAAGGCCGGTATGCTGATCCTGCTTACACTTGTCCTGGTTATCACGGTTGTCGCTCAGGAAGCAAGCACTTGTACGGTTGCTGCCAGACAGAACGTGAACAGACGGAACGGGCCGGGTACGATTTTCAGTGTTGCTGGTGTTCTGGCAGCCAACCAGGAAGTGGCAGCCAGTGGTCAGACAACAGGGGCAGATGGTATCGTCTGGTGGCGGTTAACGGATGATACCTGGGTGCGTTCAGACACCGTTACTGAATTGGGCGATTGTGACAATTTGCCAGACGTTTATGCTGTAACACAGACCCCTGCTCCCGAGATGACCGTGACCCTTGCCAGCACGTCGGTAGTCAGTGATGAAGCATCCACATACAAAGTCGGGGATGAAGTCACGGTTTTCGGCACCAATGCTGTCTTTCTGATCTATGCTGAGCCTTCAACAAGTGCGAGAGTTGTAGAAGCCACAATCAGTGGAGTGGTGTTGACAATCACTGCTGGTCCGGAGGAATCGGAAGGCGAGGTCTGGTGGCAGGTGCGTTCCCCGAGCGGCCTTGAAGGCTGGGTTCCAGAAATAATTGATGGTCAGGTTACTCTGCTTCTGCCTGGCATGTCTCAACCGGATAGCACTTCGGGCCTGGCTGTTGGAGATGATGTAGTCGTAACGGGTGTGGGGAAGGTTTTGCTGATACATTCAGAGCCGGGTACAGACACCGATGTTGTGGAAGCAACTCTGAGCGGAGTTGTCTTAACTATTACCAGCGGGCCGGAGGTCATACAGGGCGATACCTGGTGGCAGGTGCGTTCTCCCAGTAGCGCAGAGGGTTGGATTCCCGAACAAATCAATGGTGAACCGACTGTCTTGTCTCCTGATGCAGTCGCTGCTGCTATGCCGACTCCAACAGCTACTCCTCAGCCAGTAGTCGAAATCGCTGCAACCGTGAATACAGATAGACTCAATGTGCGTCGAGGGCCGGGGCCGGAATATACAGACATCATGGAGTTGTTCACCGGACAAGCTGTTACTTTGAACGGACGCAATGAAGAGGCAACATGGGTTCAGATTAAGGCGGGAGATCAACGCTGGGTGAATGCCCGGTTTTTGACAGTAAATGAAGACATCGCTTCACTTCCTGTCACTTTCACCGAGATAGGAGAGTGGGGCGAAGCAGGGCAAACTACTGGTGTGAGAGCGCGTTCCACAACGGTGCTTCGCCTTCGAGGTGGCCCAGGTTCAGAATATCGGCAACTGGAGAGTCCTGACATATTAGATCGGGGACAAACCGTTGACGTGGTTGGTACGAGTGCCGACGGGGAATGGTTCCAGGTGAATATCGGCTCACGAAGCGCGTGGGTGCTTGCTGCCTACATGAATATAGTCGCGGGTAATCGAAGGAACTTGCCAGTTACTGCACCACAGAGGTAGGGCGTTGAAAGAATTCAAGGGAAAACCCCTGTTCTGCTGTCTTGACTATGGGGGCATCTTACCCAAGAATCGACTGCCTATACACGTTCCCATACCCACGAATATGCACCGATACCATAAAGTGTGGCCTCAGCTTTGTCTTCAACAGCCATCCTGACCGCTCTGAATACCTCAGGGTCATAGTCTTCGGGATCATCTTCACTTCGCACAGTAAAGGCATCGTGCTCCGAATCATATAACCAGACGTAGCCGTTCGCTTCACTTGCCTGAAGCAAACGTTCTGCCTCACTCTTTTCGAAGTAAGGACATGCCCAGCCATTCCACATAGTATCGTTCGCGTATCCTTCAAAGATTAAATCCGGAATACTGTCAATTGAAAACGACGCTTTTTGCAGGCTGCTCATTGATACCTCCTGTCATGTCGCGGGAATTCTCTTCATGCTGCTATTCTAATCAGTAGATTCAACACTGCCAATCAAACGGCAGGAAACTGGGATTTCTACACCGTATCTCAAATGACGAAATGCCAGGTCGTTTTCATTCCTGATAAATTGCCTCCATCTTTGCTTTTTCAAGAATATCCAGCAAGACAAAAGCCTGTTTTTCGGATGGTATTTTGACCGGTATCTGAGCCGCAATCTGAAGTATCCCAATCTCTTTTGGTGAATAGAGCCGCTTCTCCTGTCCCTGAGTCAGTATATAGGCCCATGTCTCGGCAGGAATTTCAAATACTGCTTTCTGGGCTTCTATACCATTCTGTATTTTCTGTGTTTTAACTGCAGACCTGGCTTCATCCTTAGCATCATCGGCGGAAATCAGCTCTTCAAAAAACTGCTCTGGGAGTTGGTTAATCAGTCTGTCTGTTGTTGCCTGCAAGCCCTGCCAGCAGGCCGTCTTTTTGCACCATTCAGTGACATTGGAAATTCCGACCCTGGGGCGTGTAATATCATCATGGACAAGTTTTGCTGTGATTTCGATGGCATTGACTGTTGCCTGAGAAATATCCTGATGATCCCACGCACTGAGAAAATCAAATGCCTGCTCTCTGGCTAAGCAGACCTGCGCCAGCATGGCGAGCGTGTAAGCAACGATATTTGCTCTGTAACCACCGTTGTACCAGGGCTGTGCTGATACCAGTTTTTCTGTTTTGCGGAAAATAATCGCCCGGGCTATCGCCCGCTTAAAGTAAAACTCACTGAACTGATCAGGCCTCTTGTCCCATTCCTGCCCGATACGCCCGGCATAATTTGCGAAATTCTTTTGGGCGCCGTAATTCACCGAAACCACATCACCATCCCAGACATTCTCGAATTTTGCGAGATCGGTTTTTGTAAACATCTGTGGCTTGGGGTACTCTGTCTGAAACCGCTTTTTCTCACTGGGCGTCAGCTTGCTCTGAGCATCGGCATATTGTCCTCGCGCTCTTTCATAGAACCACTTTGTTTCGCGCTGTACCCCCTGCTGTGCAGGAGCCCAGAGTCGCCGAGAGAAACCCTCCATGCGCACATGGTACGGGTGGTTTGAAAAGAAGTCCGCCGCGTTAACTTTGTTCTGAGTATTTGCATATTCAGAGATTTTCGGAACCACTTCCTCACTTCTCTCGTCATCAATGACGGACAGCTTCATCTGCACGAAAATATTCTCAAGGGATGCCTTATCCTTGCGATTGGTGTGGAACAGCGAGGCTGTCGTCTGTCCACCGTTAACAATCTGCAGGTCCTTCAGAGAAGTAATGACTACACCATTCGCTCGTTCGATGGTTTCGACTTCACGGGCGGTAGCCGTGATGCCATTATTATAGGCAAAGAACATCTCGGGATCGGTCATAATGGTTGCGCGAATGCCTTTATTGACATTACCTCTCACCTGGAGAAAACTGCGCACATTCTGTTCAAGCAGTCTGGACCCGTACTTCCCGTACAGTTCCGCCAGAACTGTCGCCGGCATAACCGCAAGATATGATTTGTAGGAAGCTGAACGAAGATATGCAGGAAGACAGGGCAACCCATCCTCAATCATGTCCGCGAAGTTAATCACCAGTTCCTCACGGGAACCCAGGGATGTTCGGAGACGATGCAATCTGGAAATATCCCAGATGTTGTAGGAAAAAATCCACGACTCATATTCTTTGTCTTCCAGTGCTTTTACTCTTTCGCTGAGTAACCGCTCTGAAACCAGGAAGAAGTTGACTTTTGAAAATGTATGTCTAGTGTCTGCTATCTGACGTGATAATCCATATCCCTGAGAAGTTTCCTCCAGGCTGGCGAAGAAATTTCTCTCCGCACTCGTGGTAAAGAAGTTCTCCAGTCTCTTGAATATCTGGGTGACCTCAGTCTGAGTCAGAGACAACAGTACTTCTCTGTCGGAGAAATCCGTGATGAACAGATCAAGCGAAGCATCATTCGTCCAGTAGCCATCTACCCGTATGCCGCCCGTTGGTGCACGATAGTGGCATAGTTCAAATCCATCAATAATACCTGCATCAACAAGCTCATTGGCAATATTCTGGGTAAACTCAGCTTCCAGAAAATCCATATTGGCTTCGGCATCAGCTAGAATATCCTGACGGAAGTCATGAAAGAAATCGTCCAATGATGAATCTGACATAGTTATTCCTCTGTTATTTCCATTCCATTGATGCTGAACCTGTCAATACCAGCCAGCACCAGATCATAAGTGACAGCTTCTATTCCTTCAGGCAGGACTTTCCTGGTGATACGTGGAAAGTCATCCGATACAAGGTAAGTGCAACAATCCTTCACCCGGAACATGGGTAGATCGTAGTCCGGAATATCGATATATCGCGCTCTTTCCATTTTGAGTTCAAACAGATCCTTAGTGTCTCTGAGAGTCAACTGATTTGTAATGCGCTTGGTGATTGAGTTAAGGCTTTCGCCTTCGTTCTGCATTTCAGACAGGAAGTAGACACGCAGATATAGTTTGTCCAGGTGGGTATCCAGCTGGTCTTCTGATGTGATGCGTACCTTACCTCGCTGGTCCCCGGCAACAGATTTGATTTCGACAGCCACGTCACTCAGGATGAAATCATGCTGGTTCTTCTCCGGCCCTTTCCATCCCTGAATCAGAATGCTCTCGCGCAATCCGTTACTTTCCAGCATCTCGGCAAGGAAGTACAGTTCAGCGTATAACCCTTGCACTTCATTCGCCGACAGAAGGTTTCTCGCTTTTCCTGAAAGCAGCGATTGCCATTTCTTCAATCTTCTGCATATCACATTAAATGTATTCTGATCCTGCTCGCCGTCTTTTACATGCTCAATGAGATCGAGGCATAGTTTCAGAAAAACATCCTGATTCTCAGTATCTTCAAGTCTGATAACCAGTGCTCTGATACCTTCCTCTGCTACTTCAATAACATCCACAGAGATATCGCGAATATTGATACGTGCCTCTTGCAGTGAAGAATGAGAAATAAGTCTGGAGATTTCAATCAGCAACCCAGGCCGCCCTGCTTCGTCCCGAAACCAGAAGAGGGCAAATCCGGTTTCTGTGTTTGCCCGGCGGCGGGACAATTGTCCTCGACCCGCAAACGGAATGTCTATCCAGGGATTATGATTCGAGGTCATAGTCATCTTCTTCATCAGGAGAATCATAGAAATTCTCCTCAAACTGCCTCAGCCATACCTGATTAACTACATATTCTACGGTTCTGACATCATCTGAATTCGGGAAGCTGACACTGAGAGCCGGGACAAGGCTGATAACGGCCCTGTTGTCCTCGTTCTTGTCAACAAGATTCAGAAGATGCAGCATGAGCAGAGGTTTTCCACGCACATTTGTGTAATCGCTGAATATCGGATTTTTTCGTCCGGCATCCTTTGCCAGGTTATTGGCTTCTGCTATCTGATTGTCGTCCAGTCCGATTTCGAACATGCTGTTCCCGGAAAATCGGTTCTTGTTTCCGGTATGCCACCCGGCCTCTGATGCGGGTCTTCTTGCCTGGCCGGACGGATCATGTCCGATATTACGTTCCTGCGCTCCAATCATGTATCCATCTTCAGGTTGCCTCCCGCTAAGCGATCTGAATGCCACATCCCAAAGAGGGTAGATATCAGAAATTTCCTTGATAAATCTGGGGATATTTTCCAACAAATCAAACATATCGGTGTGAAACCGGAAATTCAGAACAAAATCCTGGACGTGTTCCCAGGGAACATCCCTGAACAGGAGAGAATTCGTTTTGTCTGTATATGGGCTTGTTGCTTCTGTCAGGTTGTCGAAAAACGTCCTGAGAAGTTCTCTGTTGATATTGTTCTTGTCCTCAGACTCGGGCAGAATGTGGGTTTCCCTGAGGGTGCCATCATAGCTGACCCGGAATGCTCTGTTTTCTACGTGATACATCTTGTTCTGGGCTGTTACAATCAGTGTGTCTGGATGTGCCCTGACATACAGGCCGAAGTCGCTCGGTTTCTTTCGCTCCCGACGCATCCGCTTAACCTGCATACGCAGCTCTTCTGCTGCCTCGCTTATGTGGCAATACCAGCCATATGAAACATCGGACATATAAACACGGCACAAATCCTCATAACCATCACGATATCCGAACCACCTCCCCATCTGCATCAGTGTGTCATACATTTTCGAGTTCCTGTATATGTAACTGACTGTCAACCCCTCAATTGTGAGGCCACGCGAAAGGCTTAGTCCCCCGACTGCAACGGCTGTAAGCGCATTACCTTCTTTTTCATACATGTTGTAATCGAGCCCTTCGTCTGAGTTACTATTAACGAGGAAAATTATAATCGCACTGGCTGCATCGTTCAGCTCCGCCAGTACATCAGTCCAGTCAACATCGGTGTTGCTGTACTCCTCAAGGAAATCATGGTATATCTGCACTATGGATTCATCCCTGAGTGCTTTGCCGGTCGGTAACTTATAGTTGAAACGTATAGCATTTCTCAGTTGATTAACATAAAGCTCAATCAGCAATCTGACCTCGCGTTGTGTGGCAATAAAGCGCGAGACGTTGATCATCATGGAACAGTGACGATCCCTGTGTCCTCTGAGATTACGGATAGCGCGGCTAAGGATAAAAACACGAACAGCTTTTTTGAGGCTTGGCGGAAGATCATCAATCCGGTACCATTTCTTGTGTCGAAGGGGGATATAGTCTTCTGCGTCGTCTATTTCCCTGATGAAATCATTATCACTCAGCTCTTTGTCTGGAAACATTCTCTCAGCGCCACAATAGTTAGTAGGTGCATCCAGGCAATGAATAAAGTGCGCGGGGAAGAGATCGCTTCCCAGCATTTCATCCTCACTATCCGGATTGATGAATACATTGGCAAACGGTGTTGCCGTATAACCCACGTAACTGCGTTTTCTGAACAGGTTGAGAATGCTGCGTATTTCTCTGTTTGTCCTCGTAGGATCAAGTTCGGGTTTGTTGGTATTGATAGAAGCATTGTCCGCTTCATCATCAATCAGCAGCATGGGAATATCGGTGATTTTTTCCAGCTCTTCACGTGTGTTCAGTTCTTTCAGCCAGTTATAAAGGCTTCTGAGTGTACTTACATTCTTTTTGATCACAAGGATAAAAGTTCTGTTCAGTGAGTCCAGCTCCATACCGAATCTTCTTGCAAGAGCCTTGTTAAAGTCACTCTCTGTTGTTGTAACAGTTACCGGCATTGCCCGATTTGGCCTTAAATTACCTACTCCCGTACGCTGATTCGTGCTGCTATCGCGACCAATGAATCCTTCGTCGATACGTTGTTGCGTCTGAGTGCGAAGGTTATTATGGATTCCAGCAATAACGATTATGAATTTGTAACCGGCATCGGCCGCTCTTGAAATCAGTCCTATGTAGTTAGCCGTCTTTCCCGATTGAACATTACCGATTACTAATCCTCTTCTTTCCCATTCACCATCTTTATGTGGGTCATGGAGAAGCCCAAGAATCCTGTCCGCAACCAGATTCATAGAACTTACAACTCGTGCATGCCATCCCTGATTAATCAGATATTTTTCGTAGTCCTCTGCGTACTCCCACCTGATTTCACGCTTCTGATACCATTCTTCGTCGTGTGGAATGTCAGAATTAATGAGAGAGACGCCTGCCCCCATTGTTGTGAAATACTGAGTTTCCAGAGATTTTGTGATTTGATCAAAGTCCGAAGCGTCGAACTGGTAATAACTATCCAGGAATACTGCCCGAAACTGTTCGACGATTGCCGGAATATCCTGACTGGACAAATGATCACCGCGTGAGAGAATAATATGGGATAGGAATTTCTCTGCTTCCTTTATCTTCGTCGCATCAGCCATTACACCATGCCCTCGATTATTTTCTCTGTTAATTCTCTGTTTTCGCTGAAAGGCTTCAGGCAAAGAATCATCCGGGCAAAACGCTCTTTGTCATCTGAACTGGAGGCGGCAACCAACATATAAAGATTCTCCAGTCTTTCCTTTAAGTCTTCGTAAGTTATGTGTTCCTTTTCTTCAAAGGATTGAGGCACAGAGGAATAGTCAGCATAAATCGCCTCAAAGGGTATGGATCGCTCTATAACTGAAAGAATGTTCTCGAATACTATTGCATGATCTGGGTCCATTCTGTCCTGAAGGTTATTTACCAGTGGGTGATCTCTGTTAACCGCGTAGCGAATCCCTGCTCGATCACTGTAACGTACCCAAAGCGGCTGCTCCTGTTCTTCAAACAAGCGATTGCCTCGGCCAACATGCACCCGCTTGCTCTGATCAGTAATCCGATTAACAATCAATCGCAACTTTTCGCGCACTTCGCCCGGAGGATGAGCGCGAGATTTTTTGATGTCAATCGTCCAACTCTCATCCAGGGCATTGGGGAAATCAATTCTGACTCTTGCCAGCTTGGTGGCTTCACCTTTTGGCACTAACCTGAACCAATCTCCCCATGCCATCAGCCTGCCATTTCTATAGATATATGCCCCCTGGTTGCTTACAAAATCACTGCGTGAAGTATAGAAGTCATATTCCTGCTTCGAAAGCTTACTGTGATGGGGCAGAATATAAGGTTGTATTCTGACTTCATGACCATCGATTCTGACAATTTCCTCTGGCAGAAGCTGTGTTGCTTTATTGGAAACGCAGAACGGATCAAAAGCAGGAACCGGATGCCCATTAATCCAGATAGCCACTTTTCGTTTTTTATACTCACCTGACAGGTATCTGTGGAATACTAACGCAAGGTGTTTCTCAACTACAGAAAGCTTGTCATAAACATTGTCTCTACTGCGCTCACTTACAGCACCTTCCAGAAGGCGATCCAGTTTACGCCACAAAACATAAGTTCCCTGACTGCCCATCTTTTCAAAAAAAGGCAGGCCATCGATTTCTTCAGCGGAAGGGACTGTTGCCACCCATTTGTTCTGTAAAGTAATGAGATCCAGATCCCATTGTACGGCGAATAAATCCCCGTTTCTTCGGCTGACGACGGTCAGTGACTTACACTGAGAGAATGATGCTGTTTTGAGTCCCAGACCAAATCTGCCAAGATCATTGGCATCTCGTTTTTCGCGTGGGTCCCGCGAGCCTGGACGCATAGCTTCAAGCAGCTCATCTTTCGTCATACCGGAGCCATCATCGATTATCGCCAAGCATGAATCGTCTGAATTTTCGGCCTCAAAATATATATGAATATTCTTTGCCCATGCAGTTATGCTGTTGTCGATGAGATCTGCAATTGCCGTTTCCAGCGAATAGCCAAGATCCCGCATTGCCTGACTTAGAGAAGCGGCATGAGGTGAGAGTTCAATTTCCTGCATCAGGTAACCTTTTTCTGAAGTTCTTCAATAAGATATTTGAGAATAATTTCCGAATCACTCTTCAATTCACATTCCCACACAACAAAAACATCCCAGCCCAATTTCTGAAGCTGGTTCTGTTTGGTATGATCACGTTTTACAGTGTCAGAAAATTTCAATTCCCAGAACTCCTTCCGTGTTTTGGGCGTAGTGGTGTATTTACAGCCTTCATGCCGATGCCAGAAACAGCCATTAACAAAAATCACGGATTTATATCGTGGCAGAACAATATCCGGTCTGCCTGGTAATCTGGCATCATGAATACGGAAACGAAAGCCAGCCCGGTGCAGAAGTGAACGCAGGAGCATCTCTGGTTTGGTATGTTTGCCCCGAATACGGGACATGTTATAGCTTCTGGTTTCAGGGCTGTGGACATCCGTCATCATTCAGTCCATACCTTCCAGAACTTCATATACTACACCGGCGATTTTGTTCGCCAGCAGTGGCGGTACTGCATTACCAACCTGGTGGTATTGGGCTGTCCGGGTTCCCTCGAATTTATAGTTATCAGGGAATGTCTGCAGGCGTGCTGCTTCTCTGACAGTAAGACTCCGGCATTGAACTGGATCATAATGAATGAAGTAATGACCATCCTTGGATATGTGGGATGTGATCGTTGTGGCTGGTGCGTCCGGTAGCTGAACGCGAAAACGATCAGCGAACATCTCTCCTTTTCTGCCCAGCTCGACGTTCTTATGATTTGGCAGAAGCTCCTGGGGGAAATCAGACAATTTGGGAGACATGTGGTTAACAGTTGCATACAGCGCTGCGTAGAAATACCGATGCAGATCACTTTTCATATGTGGCCGGGATAAATGAGACAACAGTACGGTAAGTCGCTCATCACTGAACCAGCCATTTAGGGCATGGGAAGGAGAATAAGTCTCATCACTCTTTTTGAGCTTCTTATTGTCAAGCAAGAGAAGCACTTGGTCCGTAAGCCGGGCGAAGTCTATCAGACCATTCTCTCTACCCTTAATGAACCAGGGCTGATCTGTCATCCCTTCCAGTGTCTGCTTCCATAAATCATAGGAGTCCGGTGACTTTGATATACCGCTTCGCAGCATAGGCATATCACCGATGACATCAGTGACACTACACGGAGCTGTTCTTTCCAGTACTGAAGGCCGGACATCAATGTCATTTCGGATACCGACAATAAAAATCCGATGCCTGGCCTGTGGTATACCATATTCTTCAGCCTTGACTATGAAAGCGCCGGGGTCACTGTCATTGTTTCTGAGACCTGGCTCTGATAAGGAGTACAGATTGTATCCAAGACCGGAATCATTCCCCAGAACCGCATATCCGGGATTACTCAGATCCCTCAATATATCGTTGATAACATAACGGCCTTGGATTTTTGAAGAAAGTAACCCCTTCACATTCTCCATGACAAATACAGGTGGCTTGTGATCAGCCAGTATCTGAAGGTATTCCTTGTAGAGAAAATGGCGAGGATCAGATTCGAACTCGGGATTTCCCTTCATTCTTGAACGACCAACGCGGGAATAAGCCTGACAGGGTGGTCCTCCAACCAGCGCCCATTTCTGATGACCAACCAGCGCTTCGGAGATTCTGCTTTTCACATTGGCGTGTGGTTCCTCACCCAATGTACAGCACCATGCTGTCTGCTGTGCCTGGGATGCCTCTTCGGGGTGAAGCAGATAGAGTTCTTCGAGACTTATCCTGCCTTCCAGATAATGATAGTAATTGTCTGGAACTAAATCAGGGTGAAATCCTCTGTAAAAGTGGCGTAGCTGGAGTGTTTTATGCGCGTGTATATCTTTTTCTATCGAGATAGCTGTTCTGAAAGCATAACTGTTTCTCTCTTGTGGCTGACGCAGGGATGCAAATCCTTCACCAAGACCGCCAGGACCTGCAAACAAATCAACAACAGGATAAACTCTATTATCAATCAATGTAGGCTTCCTGAAATTCCGTGCCGCTTACGTATCATAAGGGAATTACCTATAAGGTTGTTCTCTCTGTGAAGTAGATTTCCAGATCAGATGCTGATTATTGATTCCAATGCTATTTGCTCACCCTAAGAAAAGACCATCACAAGAAAGGGAATAATTTCATTGTAAATTATAGTCGATTCTTCAAGATTCAGGCATTGAGAAAATATGGTCCACCCCCGCAACTTTTGGTGCATATCCTGAAGCTTGCGAAGGATCTGTGGGGCAGTACCAATCCCGTTCAACCGGCAAGCCGAACGGGCCACGCACCTGCTCCAGTTCCGACAACCGGAAATCCCCAAGCTCCAGATAGTGCCCGGCCACCAGTCCGAAAAACAGGTTTTTCCCATCGAACTCCAGCGGATACCAGTTCCAGGTGGTGTCCGCCCTCAATAACGCCGGTGTCAAAGCCGGACGGACAACGGTTGCCGAGGTGTTGCAGGAGCTAAAACGATGGGATAACCGAGGGATAATGAAGGGCAAGACGTAAGAGGATAGGGTAAATCTTCATTTTTATCAATGTATTGTTTGTTCCACTTCAGACCAACTCGGACATGCAGATGGGCTAAAACAGAAGATACCGTAAGAAGGTTTAAGGTCAACCCGGTTATCTTGTTTCAAATTTGGTTGTCCAAGAGCCAACCGGTTGTCCATTACTAAGGCGATAAGCACCGCTGATTTTTAACCATTCAGTAGCCGTATCATGACCTATGATATTTTTCTCACCCAACAGTGTCCAAACAATATCCAGGTCACTATCGTTCAGGAACTGTAAGAAGTGTTCTCTGTTCATCAGCAGTGATCCTGGCCCTTTGGTCTGTGCAGTTGGGTCAAAACAAATAAGATTGCCCTGCTGATCATGATAACGCCCTTCTTGCCCTTGCCAACGGAGTTTCATCTTCTCCGCCAGCCATTTACTTGGTGTGTTGAGACTTGCTGAATCTTCAATGGAGCAATCATAGCTATCTTCATGAGCATATTCATCAATAGTTACACAAACTGGGCATGGTAAACTACTGTTCATATCGCCTAGAGTTTCCCATTCCCGGTAGCCAGTAGCGGGGCTACGATGATATCGATAGGCGGGTGACCAGAAGAACTCTCCCAGAAAAACTTCATACAAGTCATGGGACTCAGGCATCCATCGTCCGATAAAATCCTGCTGTTGTGCCCAGTCAAAAAACCTATCAGAGTCTTCGCGCCTAACCAAATAACTCTTGAGCATATACCACAAGCGTCGCCTGGGTCTTTCGTACTTATCCTCAATCGGAGGAATTGGCTCCTCCCAATCAAACATTGCGTCAAGGTTTAACCATCTACTGCCATCTTCTGGGTTAATCACTTCAATTAAAGGGGCTATTTGTGGCAAGTCCCTAGTAGATTCAACCCACTGTGCGTCGGTTTCATAGCCGTCCCATTGCTCGTACTTCACACTGAACCACCAGGCTTGTGTTTCTGAACTGTAGTGTGTTTTTGCCTTAATAAATGACGGGTCAATGTCGCGTACCCACGCTTGCCAGGTACCCTCATATTGCTGTTGGGAATTATTCCAACTCTCGCCACGATAGTGAAAATTGTCAGCAATTCGCGCCAACAGTTCATGAAATGCAATCCACTGATATTTTTTCCCAATGCGTTCAGCCTTTTTGGCTTCACGACCGTATGACCGGTAGTTCACATAGTAGTCGAACTCACCAAATCGTTCTATTGTCCAGCCAATCTCGAAGACTCGTTTGAGTATCCATCTCTTCGCTAACTCAAGGTTAAAATGGGATTTTTCCCGGTAAGCATTTTCAAGTACAACCCGATTTTGTTCATATGGGACGACAATACCTTCATAATCAGCTATCTGTTCTTGGGTGAGCGATTCCAAGAACTTCTTTAATTCCGCATTCAACGTCTCGTCAGCACTGGTCTCGTCATAGCCGCTCTTTACCAACTTTTCGCTAATCCGAGCCACGAATAAGTCATCATCAAATTCGATTTCTTTATCCCAATCATCCATAACCCTTTTCACTATTGGATCGAGGTCTTGGGGTAGAGCAGTCTTTGTATCCTGAAAACTGTTCCAAAATTCATGTTTCTGGGGTTCCAAACGCTCAAAGAATTGGTCATATCTCTCATGTGGCGACAACTCTAACTCATCATGCAAACGAACCGCTGTCCAGTTCTCGACTTTAGGGATAATATATCTCCCGAAGTCCCATCCCATGACTGAGAAATATATAGTGTGCATGGAACGTTCTGCGTCTAAGATGTTATCAGGATGAGTTCCATATTGTGATTTTAATTCATCATCAGATGGTGGCTCCGAGATCCATTCACTCAAATAGGGAGGACGTACTTTTTCCACAGGGATGTTCATGTCACTGCACTTTACTAATGCAACCTCGATTACACCCCGAGCGTAATCGCGCAGTAGGATATGGGGCGGCGGTGAACCATCGCGAAAGTTCCAGATAAATACTTGTTCCGCTAGGAATTTGATTTGCTGGGAGTTGTTGCTGCGCATGGCACATCCGTAGGCAACGGCAAATAGACGCTCAAGGATATAAGGATCATTCACCCCAATGAACTGATTGATGACTTCAACCAGAATGTGAATATGCCCCTCAAATAGGCACACGAGTGCTTTAGTCGTCCGGTCACGTAAAAACCGGTTTGAAGAGGTAAGAAACCAAGCCAACGCAATTCCCATCAGGCGGATTGCCTCAGGGTCAATCGAAGACTTGTCAAAATCTGACCACGCCCAGCTTATCAGACGGTTTATTGCAGTTTGTTCGTCATCAGTTCGGGAATAGTGATAATGCAGGAAAATAGACCACCAGGCATCACGATCCGCCATACTTCGATTAATCAGATTCCTATGTAAAAAATCAGCGTTAAATGGATTGTCCGGATTTGCTGCAACGCCAAGGATAGCTTCTAAGAAACGGTCATCGTTATGACTATCAGCCAAGATGCTTTCATTAATGAAAGCAATCAATGGCTCGGGTATCTCTTTTGTTTTCCACTGCCTCCACACCAAACTACTAATGACCCCACGAGCTAAATCGGGGTCTTCTTTCATATAAGGTGCCACTTGAAATAATTCCAGCCCTGTATCTTCTGGAATTTGAATAGCGAAGGCCGGTATTAGGCTATATCGAAAGCCGAAATTCCCCTTGTGAGTAAGAATTTGGCCGAGCGGTTGCTCCAGTTCAAAGGCACTTCCTGGTTTATCTGGATCTAGATGTTTACTCAACAAATGCTTTGCCATCAAGTGATCTGTAAAACGATCGTATAAAAACCGAACACTAGATTCATTTTCGTGAATTGTGGCGGTCAAGATACCTTCAGCAAGCAAATGATAATATAACGACTCTGTATATTGATATAATCGGTTGGGCAAGTATCTATTGATGATATCCTCAGCCTTGGTCTCACTAACATATATTGAGCCTGTAGAAGCCATTTCCTCTACTAGGCTTAGGATCGCCAATTGCACAACATTTCTTCTAGGGTTATATCCAAGCCTCTTCGCCAGTCTTTCATTTGCTGAATCTAGGAAGAATTCCATTATCTGAGTGAAGCCCTGCAAACCTGCGGGCACGTAAGTCAAATTGCGATTCTGAAGCGCACGACAAAGTGTCTGTAAAAAAAGAGGATTTTGGAACTCGCGTTCCAGAGGAGGAACTCTGTACTCAATCCCATAATATGCAAAATACGTCCGAACTGCACGGTCAACTAGACCTAAAAATCCACTATGATACTCTTTCACCAATTTTCCCGTATCGATCAATCCATCAGGAATGATGTAAGCTTCGTATTCACTGCGAACACTCAGAGCGAGGGCAATATGCGAATATTGTGACGCTGTATGCAGGAAACCACCTAAGTAATGCGGCCATATTTCCGTTCCGGATCCTTCGTTTAATGCGTCTATCAGGATCACCAGGCGGGTATTTTGATTAGCGGCAAAGTCATTTAATGCCTGTAGGTGATCGGTAACGGTTTGGCTTTCATTGAGCATAAGCTGGCGGACGATTTGGTGCCATGGTTCATCGTTTTGGAATTTTTCGCCCAGCAATAGTATTGTGGGAAGCCCTTGGCGGATACGTTGATTCGCCACATCACAAAACAGATGGGTTTTGCCAATGCCACCCTCCCCAGTGAGTAATAGAAAAGGTTTATTTGCGAGAATAGCCTCCTTAGAACCGGCAAATTCCCAGAGGATGCGTGTCGTGTATTGTAATTCCTGAAGTTCATACCTCTGATGTTTTGCTCGCTTGGATGGTTTGTTGTACTCGTGGGTTGAAGTTTCAGGTTGATTATCTTCGAGTTTCTTAATCAATAAACTGACAGAACGTTCTGCTTGAACAATGGCATCAATCACTTTCCTGCAAGCTTCTTGTATTTCGTTAAATGGTAATAATCCACTAGACTGAACCACAATCGTACTCAAAACGCGCATTAGGCTTTCGCTTTGCTCACGAACACTTTCCAGCGGAACTGTGAGTTCATCATCTGGTATTGACCATCGAAACAAGCCGTTATGCCGCTTACGAAAATCTCTATGGAGGTCAAAAACTCGATTAAAGAATTCATTTGTTCTTCCAAGTGCATCGAATAGTTTGCCTATAGGCAGTTCAATATTCAATGCAGGGAGATAGCGCCTGCTTGCTTCGGCATCAGCGATAGATGCTTCAACCTGATTGTTGAACCATTGCTCATTAAAATCGAATAACTCTTGTGGCAGTTTGGAATTAAGTTGCTCAAAACCCGAACGAACTTCCTTTGTTAAAGTCTGAATACTATTATTGATATGCTCCAGAGCACTTAAAGCTGCCGCTGAATCTCGTGCCAGTATCAGGTGAGCATACCTGTTGTCTTGGACAAAAGTTTCTCGAAGTTGAATCAGAAATTTCTGTAAATAATGAGATACTAGGGGGGCTTCTTCTCTTTTCAGAAAGCGTTTAACATAGAGTTCTGCTAGTGTTTCGACATTGGCTGGATCACCCTCAACAATATAGCCCGCAAGTAGCATCTGTACTTGCGGCATATGTATAAAGCCTTCATCAAGGAACCGGGGTAATTCTCCAATAACTCTGGCCTCGAATATTCGAAATGCTCGCTCTGTTAATGCCTTGAAGCTTTGATCGCGGAGGGAATCTTCAATTGGCTCTCGAAACTTAGATAGTTCCGGTCTACTCCAGATTGCACTGGCTATTGCCTGGATAACCTGTTCCAAAACAGCATCAACCATAATCAACGCTTTTCACCACTTAGACAAGATCAATATCTGATTATCTCACCCGTATTGAAAA
>CALJKV010000070.1 GCA_937974245.1 uncultured Chloroflexota bacterium
TGCTCATGCCCCCATTTTAACCTGATGTTGGTCGACTTTCGACCTCTGGCTTAGACTTCCCACCGCAAGTTTGGTGAAATCCGGACTCAGCACAAGGGAGTCACTATGAAAAGGGACAGGGTATTGCTGTATCAAATCGCCAGCCGCAGTACTCCATACAAAGATTTCTTTTTCTTCGCCTCCAACCAACCCATATATTCTCTGGTTCGTACTATGATCCCAAGCGATGGAACTTAACGAGTAAATAGTTCCTGTAGGCAATAGCGATAGTGTTATTACAATATTCCCTGTACCTGCATCGCGTATAGAAATGGTTGTACCATCGGTCGTAGCTACTCGTGAACTGTCCGAATCCCATAGAATAAAGGGGGGAGATACCGACTGTTCAAACGATACCAACAATTGTTTAGAGGCCACACCGTAAATTTGAAAGGTTGTTGCATTGCCAACGCCAATATCGCCAGCAATACGTGTTCCGTCTGGACTCCAAGAAATGAACCCAACGTTACCTTCAGTCGAGATAACATCGATATTGCCAGTTACTATGTTGTACAAATAGAACCCTGGTTGGTTATTCACGCGACCGCCTATTGCCAGTGTTAATCCATCAGGGCTGAAAGCTAAAGCCTGTACACCTTCAATATCCATCAACTGAATACCAGACTGTGCATTCACAATAGAGAAGACTGTAAAGCTTAGAAGAATACCCATGATGGCGATATACAATCTCCATGCGAGTGCCCATCTCATCACTTGATTAGTTTTAACACTATTGAACATGCGATTATTCCCCTCATTGCCAGTTTGAGTTGACGTAGAGTGACTTGTACTGCGGTGGTGTTACTGGTATATCACCGCTCACCATACGCAAAGCCCTTACTGACGGCCATGCTGATGAGGTGTTCGTTGGTGTTGGCGCCAAAGCGTTTGCGCAGCTTCTGCCGCACCCAGTAGATGCGCCGCAGCGGCACATCCATCTGCTCGGCAATCTGGCTGATGTGCAGCCCGCGCGCCAGCAGCCGCAGCACCGCCCGCGCTTCCGAGTCAAGCTGCCAGTTCCGCAGTGGCGACTGCATTGCCACCAGGTACTCGGCATTGGCGGTCGGCGAGAGATATGGGCGGTTGTTCAGCACCGTCCCCAGCGCGGGCGGCAGGCAGTCGCCCAGGTCATCGCCGAGGAACAGATACCCCAGCACGCCACAGGCGAACAGGTCACGCACCAGCAGCCCGTCCACCTGTCCACCCAGCACCACCAACCGGGACTGCGGCGCGGCGTTCTTCAGCCGCTCCACCAGCGCCAGCACGTCGATCAGCGGGTCAAGCCGTTCATTGAACACGATCACCTGCGGCTGCGCCTCCCGTGCCACTTCCAGCAGCTCGCCGCCACTGCGAGCGGTATAGATCGCATCCCAGTTGTCAGCGTTGTTCAGGATGGTCTGAACGCCGATCAGCACCACGTCAGCCTCATCGCCCAGCAGGATTCGAATCAAGTGTCTTTCCTTGTCTGATTGCAGGAGTCACCCTCCGTTTGTTTTCCGCCAGACTTCACTCATCCAGCAAACCGCGTTTACGAGCTGTGTCCACGATCTGTTCATTCGTCCGCACACTCAGGAGCACTCGCAGCCGGCCATAGATTCGGTAAATACTCCGCACAGACAGATCCAATTGCAGCGCGATTTCCTGTGGGTTATAGCCGTCTACCATCAGTTGCAGAACCGCCAGATCACTCTGGTTGAGCCGATTCGAGTCCGTCCCAGTCCAATTAGAGCAAAACAACGTCATTGCCCTCGGTGAAAGGTAGGTGTTGCCGTCCCAAACGGCCTTGATCCCTTGAACCAGGATATCTTCCACCCGATCGTGTTTGTAGATGAAACCCCGCGCGCCGTAGTCAAAGACCCGCCGCACATAACGTGGATTAAGCCGGTTGGCAAGAATAATGATGTTTAATCCGGGATGGCTGGTCTGCAGCCGCTCCATGAGCTGATCCAGTTCCGGGGCGCTGGGGAGAGTGTCATCCAGCAGCAGTATGTGGACGCGATTGGTTTGCAGATAGGCTTCGGTACTGGCAAGATCGGCAAACGCTCCCACGACCTGGATGGGATAATCCGACTTCGTAAGTAACGTTTGAACACCGTGACGGCTCAAGTCCTGTTTGTCCACAACCACGATCCGAATCGGCTGCATTGTCTGACACCTTTCCCGGTTGATAGTTCTAGTGTTGATGATAGCTGTCAGCCACCGCAAGCCGGTTGGCTGACTTTACCACGCCGTCTGGCAGTAATCGGCCATGATTGCGCGTAATCATGATATAATCAGCCAGAACGATGATGTGTTTTGTAGCACAAGCGAAACAGATTATAGATAAGTTGACGGAAAACGCAACGAATTTGGTAAAGTAAAATACTAAGATGACCCCTGACTTTCTGCCTATTGCCGAGCAAATCAATATCCTCTTTCAGACTGTCTTGCATCCAGAAGGTCGTCCCTACACCCTGGAAGAAGTCAGCCAGCGGAGTGGCGTAAGTGTTGCCACCTTGAGTCAACTGCGGACCGGGCGTATTACCAATCCGCAGTTGAGTACGCTGCGTGCTCTGTGTCACTTCTTTCAGATACCTCTCCGCTATTTTGAGACCCGCACGGCAGAAGCTTGTTATGCTATTCTTGCTGAGGATAGAAATGGTGGAAAACCAATCGAACTGAGTGAAATCGCCTTTCGGGCAATTCAGTTGTCACCAGAAGCGCAGCGAGATGTGCTGAAAGTGATCCAGTGGGTTCAGGCTGCCGAGCGTCTGCGCCAGAGTGGCGTTGACATACCACCTCTACGTGGATTGGATGGTGATAGGGGGCCAGCAGATGAATAGCAGTGTTTCTTCCGACGAGTCGCCAGCGATCATCACGACCCAGCAGCTTCAACTGCTGCTGAGAAGTATTCCAGCCCACCGTGACCAACCCTGTAGTCTGGCTGAAATCGCACGGTCAACAGGTTTGTCAGTTCAAGCACTGGCAAAACTGGCTAACGGCCAGACCTGCGATCCACGCCTGGATACACTGCGACGGTTATGTCGATTTTACGGTATATCGCTAGATTATTTTGCTGGTGACACGATAGCGGAGTGTCAATTGTACTTAAGACAGCAGCGGATAGCGACTGCGCCAGCGCTCATTCAGGAAATCATGCGGCAGGCCAAGGATATGTCAGCACACAACCAGGACAATCTCCGGATTATTCTGCGTTGGTTGGAGGCCGCCCAACCCACCCCCACCTAAATCTGGTTGCCTAACAAGAGGGGAAACACCAGAAGCACCGGCAAAGCGCCAACCAGCAGCCCCAGGACGACCTGGGTCGGGGTATGATTTTTGGTGATCACGCGTGACCAGACTGTAACCAGCACCATTGCGATAACCAGGATTTGAGCCAACGGTGTCGAGAGTTCTCCCAGCAGCCACAAACCGCTAGCACACCCGGCGACCACTGCTGCATGCGTGGAGATTTTGGTGATATAACGATTAATCAACCACTGGATGGGTACCCAGACAGCTAAAGCCAGCAGGCAGGCGACTAACACGCGCGGCGCATTGAAGCTCACCAGGATTAACAAACATAGAAGGCTGCTGAGCCAGCCTGTGAAATACAGCGGATTACGGGTGTTCCGCTGGTAAACAAACCGCTGCTTTTGACGAAAATGGGTTTCAAGGGTGAGGCCCGGAATCAGCAGTAGGCTCAAAATCAAGGTTGACCAGAGGACAATTTCCCCACCTGACAGATCCTTCATGATCACAATCAAGGTTGGCAGACCCAGCAAATAGGGGTGAAAGATGCGCCCTACCCAGTAAGCCACTAAATGACGATTATCAGGAACCACATCCATCACACTATCTCCGATAAAGTCTTAACCAGGTCCGCGTATGACCGGGAGGACTGCACGACTGCCTGGATCTGGTGATACAAGACTTCACCATCAGGGTGAGTGCGAATTAAAGGATAATGATCCAAGATGAAAATCAGCGAACGGTAAATCGTGAGGTCCAGCTGGTTGGGCTGCAGGTCGCGCAGGGAACGATCCGGTCGCCAGGGTTGAGCTGCGCCGCAGACTTGAAGGCGCACCTCAAGCCGTTTGAGCCGCTCCCAGCGATATAATCGAACAGGATATTGCAGCGGCATCAGCCAACGATGTGGAACGAGAATCACCAGGAAGCTCACGGCACCCAGGTAAACTACCGGGACAAAAGCTGTACTCAGGGATTCGGCCTGGGGAAGGCGCAGCCCATTCAGAACAGCGACAGTTATGTTAACCCCGCCAATCCCAATGTAACACAGGCAGCACACCATTGAAGCCAGATGTTTGACTTTCATCGAACTCACCTGTTCCAGCCTCCACAAGCGGAAACTACTCGGCAAAAAAGCTGACACAAGGTAGATCACCATGATGGCGTCCCGTAAAGCCAGGGTCAGATAACGAAAATCTGGGCTGGGATGGTGTTGGCTGAAAATTAGATAGTAGAGGGTTCCTCCAAGCAATGCACCCGGGCCGAGATAGGACAGATACCGATAGTGGTGCGAGCCAGCATCAATGTCGCGGATCGTCAGGTAGTACAGATGGAACATACTCAGCATCGCCATTGATTTTATGTACAAGGTCACAGGCCGATCAGCAAAGATCGCGTCAATTTCGGTCTCTATTGTTTCCCCCATCAAAGAAACAGTCACCAGAGCGAGAAATACCTGAATCCAGATGTAAGCTGGGCGGCGGTTCGTGAACCGGCGGTTGACAATGGCTCGCCTCAGCATCCAGGCAAAGATAGCCCAGAGAACAATCACAATAAAGCTGTGCAAAATGCCTCCGTCTAATCCACAAAGCCCATGCCGGCGGTAAAACGACTAAAACCAGCTACCGAAGACGGGTCACCAGTCAGCTCGGCTAACCGGCGTGCCCGCATAATCCGTTCTTGAATCAGGAAGACAAACAACTCTGATTCCTGTTCCTGTTCGTCGTCGCTACTCGCGGCTTGAATCTGTCGCAACCGCCCCGATGAGGAATCACTTTGTAGTTGAGCCAGAAATTCAGGCGGGAGAATCTGGTCAAGCGGCTGGCAGCGATGCCCTAAGATGATGTGAGCCAGTTCGTGCAGGATGATGTGGGTTTGATGCAGTGAATGGGTGTTCTGATCATAAAAGATGTAGTCTACTTTTGTCGCAGGAATCCACAGTCCGGTTAACCCGGGCTGGAAGGGAAAAGGTATTCGGGTAATTCCTCGCTGCCGCTGGTCCTCAATCCGGCGTACCAGACTCTCCAGATCAAACTGCTGGAAATTGTAACCCAGGTTCTCAATTGCTTGCTGCACTCGTTTCCAATGCATTGATCTACTCCTGATTGGTATTTAATCGTCCCAGGCTGAAACCAGACTGTCTTTTTGTGGCCGTACATTGGACATCAAATTCAGTTGGGAAGATTAATGGTAAGTAATCTACAAACAGGCTGTCCGGTTTCTCCTGTCAATCTGGCAGGGTTTACACGTGACCCTGGCAAAAAGTGACCATTAGGTCTGATCAAATCCGGTTAGTCTAGAATCACTAGCGTAAGTGAGCGTCTGTCCGAGGTAAGTGAGCATGATTACCACCCTACAGTTGTCGGAATACAATGCGCCTGTTTTAGCACAAACCCTGGTGAGCCTGCCCTGGGAAGACTGTCCTATCAGCCTGGCGCTGAATGATGTGCTCGGGCGTGGTTTGAAGACCGCTACCATCTGTTGGAGACGGTTGGTTTACATCTCCGGTGATTTCCGAAAATGGCGCTCAATCGAAGACCTGGATATCCCCTGCGGCACCGCCATTGACCGGGATGAAGCGGGACGGCGGGTAACTGAGCAATTGCTGCGGCTTTCGCCCCGTTTTCGCGAACTGCGCGTGCCGTACGGCAAGGACAATTACCCCGTTCCACCTCAATGGTGGCGATGTGTATGTGTGGGTTGAGGGGGCGCTCCCGTGAAAACATCCGAAGAGAAACTCGTGGATCAGGATGAGAAAAACTCACCGACGGACGACACACCCTTGGACATGATGAAACGTGTGTTTGCTGTTGCGGAACTGATTGTGTGTTCAGATACCTATCAGACGCCACAACAACAGCAACCGGAACAACACCTGAAAACACGAAACTAAAGAAGTATTGTATCGTGTAGAACAACAGGCTGACACCAGGAAGAATGTATGGCTCGTCGAAAACCACACACACCGCGGATACCCACCGCTGGTTGGGCAGTCTATCTGCGGACAAGCAGTGACGAAAACCAAAAACCTGAACTATCTCGGGCGCGGCAGCGATACGCCATTGAAAAGAATGTCCTTGAGCGTTCCGATATACCGGTTTATGGTGAATACATTGATGTGCTGACAGGAACAACTCCAGAGCGGGATGCCTACCAGCGGTTGCTGGAAGACGCTCGTGCAGGCAAGTTCTCCCATGTCATTGTCGAACGAGCTGACCGCTTTGGGCGTAACGACACCGAAGCCCTCCGAGCGATTGACGAGCTTCATGAATTCGGGGTCGCGGTGCGCTTCGCCAATCAACCTGATCTGGACCCAATGGATCCAGATGACCGGGTGATTGTGGCCTTGTCATTCACGCTGGCTCGACGCGAATCCACACTATTGGGTCTACGTGTACGGGGTGGTGTGCAGGCGAATCGCGACAAGGGTGGTTATCATGGTTTCGCACCGGATGGTTACCGGAATAAGAGTGGAGTGACCAGTGGTGAGGCTAAAAAACTCAACGGACGCTTTGAGCACTGGATCGAGCCAGACCCTGAACGGGCTCCCATCTGGCGTTATGCCTGGGATCTGCTGCTCGAAGGTAAGATGACACTCGATGAGATCTGCGAAACCTTACATGCGCGTGGTTATCGGTATCGTTCTGGGCGTCCGTTTGTAGAGATCGGGGCAAATGGAAAACGTAAGGCAAATACCAACTCGCTTGCCGCAATCTTTCACAATTGGACCTATGCGGGTTGGGTGACCAGCAAAACGCGGAATATCCTACCCAAAACCACAAGAGGGAGTTGGGAACCCCTTGTCACCACAGAGGAACTTGAACGTGGGATAGCTATCCTGGAAGAGCGCGATTTGAAGCGCGGCAGACAACGTCGCCACGAGTATCTCCTGAAGGGGCTGGTGTACTTTGAGCATTCTCAGCACGGAGAGCCGATCAAACTGACTTGCTCTACATCCAACAGTTCACGGTCCGGCGGTGGCACCGCTTACTACTGTGTGACGCGAAGCAATGTGAACTTTCTTTGCAGCACAATCGATGATCAGATACCGATTGAACTGCAAAAGATACAGGTTGATCCTGATCTTATCCCCCGGATACGTGCGGTTTACACTGAGGATGTCGCTGACAAAATGGGACATCTGCGCCCGGACGAACGACAGCGCTTGGAGAACGCCCTTAAAGCGATTGACGAGGAAGAAGCGCGTATGGCGCGGCTCTATGCCGCGAACAAGATCAGCGAAAGGGTCTGGGATGGCATGTGGCGCGAGTGGCAGGACAAACGAAATCAGATTAGATCCGCCATTGAATCCCTTCAAGCGAAGCGTGAATTCCATATTACAAATCTGGATGCAGCCCTGACGATTATTGCCCAAGTCGGAATCGTGTATAATACGCTTAAGCGCAGCGATCAGAAAGAACTGCTGCGCCATATGGTTGAGCGGGTCATCATTGACCCGGAGGGAATCATACGATTGGAACTGCGCACTCCGTTTGCGTACCTGCGGGATATTTCCGATACTGTACGCGGGAGTGGGGAGAACTCAGAACCCAGCACAAAAGCAAAAGCCGACAGCGCAATGGCTATCGGCTCAGGCTCAGGACAATGTTCGGATAATGTCCTGTCGTGCGGGGAGGACAGGATTCGAACCTGCGAACCGTTATAACACGGTTAACCGCTTAGCAGGCGGCCCCAATCGACCACTCTGGCACCTCCCCATACTGTTATGTAGCTGTGCCTATCTGCAAGGCGGAGCGAGAGGGATTCGAACCCCCGGAGGGCGCAAGACCCTCAGTGGTTTTCAAGACCACCGCCTTAAACCGCTCGGCCATCGCTCCTACTTGATGATATTGATGGGCATTCTAACATAGGCGTTTAACATTGGTCAATGGCAGAAAGCCCCTGGATAGCGGGCGTCAAGCGGAGATAGTCCATCATCAAGGAAAAAAGCAAGGGTATGTGCGTGCCCCGCGCCTACGCCCTGTATCCTGGTTTATCTAGTTGATGGGTAATTGCACCCAGAAAACTGAACCACCGCCGGGCGGGCAATCAACACCAACAGAGCCACTCTGTAATTCAATCATTTGCTTAACGATCCACAGTCCCAGCCCGCTGCTGTGCTCCCCCGCGGTAGGACGGGTGCTGAGTTTGCTGAATTCCTTGAAAAGCTTATGTCGCTCATTCGTTGGAATGCCAGGGCCTTGATCCGCAACACTGATGCGAATGGAATCATCCGCAACCTGCGAATAGATCACGACTGTCGTATTCATCGGGCTATATTTAATGGCATTGCTGACAAAGTTGCTGATCGCCTGCTTGAGCCGTTCTTCGTCGGCGATCACAACATCGTTCAATTCCGAAATCACAAGGTCAATCTGTTTTTCCTGAGCGGTGGGCGTATGTTGAGACACGATAGCGCTTATCAAATCTGGCAGATCAACCTGAGTCAAATTGACTTCTATGTGGCCGCTCTGAACAACCGACATTTCCAGAAATTCTTCAACCACATGCGTCATGTTGGTAACGGTCGTTCTTAAGCTGTCCAGGATGTTTGCTACAACCGGGTCTTCTGTACCCACAATTTGACGCAGCAATTCTTCTGCGAAGCGAACATTCGCCAATGGAGACTTGATGTCGTGGGATGCAATGCTGAATAAGCGATCTTTCATGTGTTGCGCCTCTTCAAGCCGCGCAATCGACTGTTTGTGGACATCAATCACACTTTTGAGCTTGAGCTGAGTGGATACCCGTGCCCGAATAACATCAATATCAAAGGGTTTGGACAGATAATCATTCGCGCCAATTCTTAAGCCTTGAACAATATCATCATTCTTATCCAGTGCGGAAATGATGATAACTGGCAAGTCTTCCGTGCGGGGATCATTGCGGAGGAACGTTAACACCTCCAGGCCCGACATCCTCGGCATCATGATGTCCAGCAGCACAATATCAATGGGTTCTTGCTCGATAATTTGCAGTGCTTTGTGACCGGAATCCGCTTCGTATAATTCCCCGTCTTGAGCGAAAACACGCGATAGCAATGTCCGATTAAATGTTTCATCATCCACAATGAGAATATGTGGTTTGCGATCTACCATTTGATTGACTTTGGATTGAGATTGGGCTGCCAACATCCGTGCCTCCCATCTGGAATCATATAGATTAAGCATACACCCTATTTTATTGAAACTTAATTGATGTTTGCCGGATCAGGGGAGTAAGCGCATAACCCATTGTGAACAGAAAGGGGTTATTTTCAGGGTGAGCTGCAAGTGGATACGGCAAAGGATGGCTCATGCCACCGGCAGCGTCAAGGCGAAACACGCGCCAGAGAGCGGCCCTTCGTTCTCCACCCAGATGCGTCCGTTATGTGCTTCCACCACCAGTTTGCAGAATGTCAGCCCTAACCCGGTACCTTTACCGCCCCGCTGCGGCTGGCTGCCCCGAATCTGGCGGTACTTCTCAAAGATATGTTCCCGTTCGTTAGCGGGAATTCCTGGCCCGGTATCCGCCACGCGGATAATCAGCCGTCGCCGGGTTTGCTGCTCAGCGGAAAATTGAATTTGCCCACCGGAAGGGGTGAAGCGCCGCGCGTTTTCCAGTAAATTTACCAGCACCCGCTGAATTAACCGGGTATCTACCTGGGCCAACGGCAGGTCATCCGGTACGACAAACGATACCGTAATGTCAGATTTTTGCAGCGCCGGGAGCAGCGATTCATACGCCTGTTGGAACAGGTTACGCACCGGATATGGCTCTTGCGTCAGCGGCATCTGCTTGTTTTCCAGCTTGGCAATATCCAGAATCGTATTGACCAGTTCCATCAGGTCTTCAGCACTTTTACGGGAAAGGCCCAACGTGGTACGGATCAGATCCGTTTCGTTCGTATCCGGCAGGTTATCTTCGGCGATGCGCACGCCACTCACAATAGACGCCAGCGGGCCACGCAGGTCATGCACGATCATGTGCGTAATCTCATTGCGATAGATTTCGAGCGCCTTTTCTTCGGTAATGTCGCGCAAGATCAACAGCCAGCCCTGGACATTGCTGTGTTCGTCAAAAACCGGCGACCCAATCTCCTGGATGTGGATGACCTCGTTTGGCCTGACCTGTCGCTCGAACTCCCGCCGGATGATGCGCCCCGGCTCTAACCGGATGATGCGGGCGAGGTTGGTGAGTTCTTCGGCGGAATATGCGGCGGTTTCCTGCTGTTTGATTTCTGCCCGATCCAACAGATTGGAAAAACGGGTATACCGGTGTTCGCTCAGGCTGATCCCCAGTAGTTTTTCTGCTGCCGGGTTCAACTCGGTGAGATTGCCATCGCGGTTGAGTAAGACGACGCCATCACGGGTCGTATCGAGAATCGCCCGCATCCGGCTGCTGGCGCCTCGGATACGTTCGTGCAGCATGGCGTTTTCCAGGTGGCGGGCAGTCTGGCTTGCCAGCCAGGACAGTGTGCTGACATCCCGATCCTGGAAGAAGTACGGTTCGGCAAAGGCCACACTCAAGACCTCGCTCACCTGCTCGTCGCGCATGATTGGCACGGCAATAATGCCCCGGTTTGTTACTTCGCGGCCTGCAATCAGATCAGGATGGCTGGAAACATCCAGGATTTCCTGGATTTCACCGCTCAGGACAGCCTGTTGCGCAACCTGGTTCATGACCTCGGCATCCGCTGTCCCATCTTCAATCCCGGCTGACCACAGACTCACCAGGCCAGCATGAGCAGGCTGGCGTTGAAAGAGCGCCGCCGTCTGGCTGTGCAGAATCGCCATCGCCGCGCCCAACACCGCCCGCGCTACCGAATGGGTATCCGCCGCGCTGGAGAGGAACAACGAGAGTTCGCGCAGGCTGCGCAGTGTCTCGACCTGGTAATTGAGTTTTTCCAGCAGGCGGGCGTTTTCAATACTGATGAGGGCATGTTCCCCCAGGTTATGCAGGAAACTCGCCTGCTCCTGCGTGAAAAAGGCGGGATACACACTTTCCACGTTGAGCGCACCGAGGGGCATCTGCCCGCGATACAGGGGGACAACCAGCGAGGAAGCATATGGCCCCGATGGCGTAGGCAGGTAGTCGGCGTCCTGGGCATTCTGCGCTATAAGCAGGGTCTTGCCGGTACGAATCGCCCTGCCGATGATACCGGTATCTTTCCCTTGCGCCTCAGATGTACGCTGGATACGTCCCTGGTCATCATGGTACTCAATGATGATCCAGTAGTCGCCGGTTTCTGTTACCAGTGCCAGAGTTGCCATATCTGCCTGGGTTGTCTGGATGGCGGCATTCAGCACATTATGGATGATGTCGTTAAAATCCTGCGAGCCGGAAATCTGACGGGCAATTTCCTCAATGGCTGCCAACTGTTTGCCACGCTGGTTGAGTAACTGGTGGGTCATCTGGTAGAAGCGGGCCACCTGGAGTTGGGGAGCGATCTGCCCGGCGACCATTTCCAGCAGGCTGTTTTCGTGATTAGTGAAGGTGCGCTCGTCAGCCCGCCCCATTAAAATCGCGCCAAAGTAGGTAGTCTGTGCCTGCATGAGGGCAATTGTAACCACGCCAAGCCCCTCACGCTGCATGAATGCGGCTAATTCAGCCGAGCGATTCGAGTCGTTTTTACGATACGCCCGGATACTGGCAGCGTCTTCCGAGGTGTCAAATGCGAGAAATTCCGGCAAATGCAGCAAGGCGTCCGGCTGAGCTTCCGTCTCCGGCGCTCCTACCCGTATCCACCCCAGTACGCGGGGTGGCATCCCACCATTGGCCGCCAGCAGCAGCGCCGCCCACTCAACGTTGATAAGCTGGCAGAGCGTCGCGGCGATATATTTGAAGTTCTCCTCGTCGTCCAATTGCAGATTGGCCGTCGCCCGTGAGAGGGAGAGCAGTTGTGTCGTCTCTAAGGCATACGATTCGAGCGCCTTAAATGTCCGGGTGCTGCTCAGGGCGCTGGCGACGTAATTCGCCAGGATCGTCAGCAGGGACAGATCAGTTTCCGGGAAGGCGTAGTACGCTGCCGGATATACCACCAGAGCGCCCAAAAGGACGCCGCTCTGCCGCAATGGCAGCGCAACCAGGCTATGCAGATCACCAGCCTGAGCCTCCGCTCGATATGGCGAGTCCGCTGGCAGATACGCAAAATCGGGGATCATCAGCGGCCAGGATTCAGGAATTGCCCAATCATGGTGCGCCAGATAGACCTCGTGCTGTGACGTGAGTCCTGATGACGCGGCAAGGTGTAGCCGCTGGTCGTCTGTATTCGCCAGGAAAATCGCTGCCCGTTCAGCAGAAGTAACGGCCAATGCCACACGGCAGACCACCTGCATACCATCCTGATCGAGATGGTCGGGGATGATTTCCGAGGCGTAACTGCCGACGATATTCACTTTTTGCTGGAACTGGCGGTAGAGCCGGTCTGCCTTGCCGATATAGCGATAACGAATCGTATGCAGGCCGATCAGCAGCATGACGACCAGAAATAAAACGTAGCCAAGCTGATAGAGAATCAACGGCACGATCACCACGACGGGCACAAAGATCAGCCCATCCAGCAGGTCATCGCGCCAGTGAATAAAAGCGTGCTTCTGGTTAAGGTAGGCTGTCACGAGAACCTGGATACCCGCCGCCACAATCAGGAAAACCGCCCCCAGCGCCAGCAGATCTGTCGCAGTCGTCGTGACCAGCGGCACGCTGCCGTCCAGCACGTCATACAGCACGGCAGCAGCCAGCAGAAACACAACTGCCAGGCCACTCCGCAGCAGGACAAACCGGACAGGATAGGGTTTAGACAGGGGGGGAAGGTCTAAAGCCGCGCCACAACACCACCATATGGCGACCGCGAGCGGGGGGGTAACCAGCGCCGTGACGAGCGCCAGCGGCAGTCCCATTGTCAGCCAGGATATGAGCAGGCCAACCGACAGATACCATGTCCACAGGCGGTAACGGGTATCTCCGGCCAGCATGTGATACAGGGTCAACAAGACGACACAAGCCGCCCAGATAAGCAGGAGATAGATCTCTAGCTGGTACTGCTGCACGATGACCACGAAACCTAAAGAACCGCCCGCAGCAGGCAACCAACTCAACAGGAAGATCAGTCTACGTTGAGTCAAAGTGGGTGGCGCCAGCGGCGCACCATTCAAAGATGGTGACAGGTTGGCAGTCTCATGAGTCATATAACACAAATGTAACAATTAACTTCTAATTGATAACGATAAACTTATGAATTAACAAAAACTTGCGCCAGCACATCTATCACAAGAGTCTAACATAGATAGAGCATGTCTACAACTTTTGCGCTGTTCCGGGGACAATGAACAAAAGTGGCCGGTGGTATTCAGAGCGGTGTAGACAGTTTGTGGGCAAACCCGCCAGGAATATGTTAAGATTATGTTGGCTTTGATGGTGGATTCTTACCTCCCCATAGCCACAACAAAACTATAGCAGCATCCAACATTGGAGGACGTTTTATGAAGAAAATGGCCGCACTTCTTATTGTTCTTTCGCTGGTACTGTCCCTGAGCGTGGTTATCGCCCAGGATAAAGTGACCCTCACCATCGAAAGCTGGCGTAATGATGACCTGGTGATCTGGGAAGACGTGATTATCCCGGCCTTCAACGCGCAATACCCCGATATTGAAGTCCTTTTCTCGCCGGTGGGCGACCCTGCCCAGTATAATGCACAGCTCGCCGCCCGGTTGGAAGCCGGTACAGCGGGCGACCTGATTACCTGCCGCCCCTTCGACCTCTCCCTCCAGCAGTTTAATGATGGCTACCTGGCCTCTCTGAACGACCTGCCCGGCATGGAAAACTTCGGCGATGTTGCCAAGAGTGCCTGGGTCACCGATGATGGCTCGGACGTGTTCTGCGTGCCGATGGCCTCTGTGATTCATGGCTTCTTCTACAATGCTGATATTTTCGCCGAACTCGGCCTGGAAGAGCCGGCCACCGAAGCGGAATTCCTGGCGCTGCTGCAAGCGGTGAAGGATGACGGCAACTACGAACCGCTGGCGATGGGCACCAACGACCAGTGGGAAGCCGCCACGATGGGCTACCAGAACATCGGCCCCAACTACTGGCACGGTGAAGAAGGCCGCCTGGGTCTGATTGACGGGACCGTTAAGTATAACGAAGATGGCTTCCTGCAAGCATTCGAGGCACTGGCCCGCTGGACACCCTACATGCCCACCGGCTACCAGGCGCTGACTTACCCCGATTCGCAGAACCTGTTCACACTCGGTCTGGCCGCTGTGTATCCAACCGGCTCATGGGAAATCGGTGTGTTCAATTCCCAGGCCGACTTTGCGATGGGCATTTTCCCGCCGCCGCTGCCAGAAGGCGCAATGGACTGCTACATCAGCGACCATACGGATATTGCGATGGGACTGAACGCCGCCAGCCCGAACCAGGAAGCGGCACGCACCTTCCTGGAATGGATGACGTCGCAGGAATTCGCGGAACTGTATACCAACCAACTGCCGGGCTTCTTCACGCTGTCGAACCATGAAATCGCGGTGGAAGACCCGATTGCGGCTGAATTCCTGAGCTGGCGTGGGGAATGCAATTCCACTATTCGTTCCGCCTACCAGATTCTCTCTCGTGGCGAACCGAACAACGAGCTTGACCTGTGGCGTCTGAGCGCCGCCGTGCTGAATGGCGACAAGACCCCGCAAGAAGCCGCCGACGAAGTGCAGGCCGGGCTGGACGCCTGGTATGTGCCGGGCGGCTAGAAGATAGATGAGGCGGCGGTTGTCGGCGCTGGCTGACAGCCACCACACAATCAAATACCATCAACCGGGGTGCAGTCCGCTGCACCCCAACTTTATAAATATACTTGGCTCTTGTGTGGAAGTAGTGCTTCTGTACGTTAGAGCAAGGGGCTTAAACCCCTTGTCCGCATTAAATGTACCCATGAGCCATATACTTTTGAGGTTTTTGATGCCCATGAACAAGTGCAGAAAATCGTTCCCCACTCACATTGTGGTGTTCCTGGCACCCGCCGTTATTATTTACACTTTGTTTATGGTTTATCCGCTGGTGGACTCGCTGCGCCTGAGTCTGTATGCGCCGGCGGCAGCGGGTGGCGAGGCGTTTGTGGGCTTCCAGAATTACGAGAAACTGCTCACCCATGAACTATGGGCACCGCGCCTGCAAGGGGCGCTCAAAAATAACTTCATTTTCTTCCTCTTCCACATGTTTTTGCAAAACCCGATTGGCCTGCTGCTGGCGACGCTGCTCAGTTCGCAGATTGTCCGGGGCAAGGCCATCTTCCGCACGCTCATCTTCACGCCCACCATCCTGTCTTTTGTGCTGGTAGGCTTCATCTGGCGGCTGATTCTCAGTCCACTATGGGGGATTTCCGGTGATTTCCTGGCGATTTTCGGCATCGAGAACCAACCCTGGCTGGGACTGGAAAACACCGCGCTGCCGACTCTCTCGCTGATCTCCGTGTGGCAGTTTATCGGCATCCCCATGATGCTCTTCCTGGCGGCGTTGATTGCCATCCCCGATGAACTGCTGGAAGCGGCGCGGGTGGACGGCGCGACGGCCTGGGGTCTCTTCTGGAAAATCAAGTTCCCGCTCATCCTGCCGACGGTGGGCATTGTGAGTGTGCTGACGTTCGTGGGCAACTTCAACGCCTTCGACCTGGTCTACGCCGCGCAGTCCGAACTCGGCCAGCCGAATTACTCCACCGACCTGTTAGGGACATTTTTCTACCGCACCTTCTTCGGGGTACAGCTCCAACCGGGCAACCCGACGATGGGCGCGACCATTGCCGGCGTGATGTTCGTCATCATCCTGACCGGTGTGCTGATTTATATGTTCGGCTGGCAGCGCCGTCTGCTCAAGCTCGAAATCGAACTCTAGGACGGGGGAGACCTTATGCTCAAGCAGTTCAGACGCCCCGGCTATCTCATCCAGTTCCTCCTGGCGCATGGCACCCTGTTCGTCTATACGCTCATCGCGCTGTTCCCGGTATTTCTGGTTCTCATCAACTCATTCAAGAACCGCCGGGCGATTTTTCGATCACCCTATACCATCGCGCTGCCGTTCGAGCCATACGCGGAAAACTGGGACACGGTTGGCTACGAAACGGTATTCAAACGCGCCCACTTTGACACCTACTTCATGAACAGCCTGATCGTGACGGTGGTGGCGCTGCTGCTCATCCTGATTATCGGCACAATGGCGGCTTTCGCGCTGGCGGAGTACCGCTTTAAGGGGAACACCGCACTCGGCCTGTACCTGGCGCTGGGCATCATGATCCCGATCCGTTTAGGGACGGTCAGCCTGCTGCGTCTGATCGTCAACCTGGGGCTGATTAATACGCTGACGGCGCTGATCCTGGTGTATACCGCGATGGGGCTGCCGCTGGCGATTTTCATCCTGCAGCAGTTTATGCGCCAGGTGCCGCGTGACCTCAAAGACGCGGCGCGGGTGGACGGGGCCAGCGAGTATCGTATTTACTGGATGATTTTGCCACTGGTACGTCCCGCTATCGGCACGGTCATGGTCTTTAACATGATCCCCATCTGGAACGACCTGTGGTTCCCACTGATTCTCGCGCCGGGCGAGGCAACCAAGACGGTCACCCTGGGGGCGCAGATTTTCCTGGGGCAGTTCGTGACGGACTGGAACGCGGTGCTGGCGTCGCTCACGCTTTCCGCAATTCCGGTGATCGTGCTGTATATACTCTTCTCGCGCCAGCTCATTCGCGGGCTGACGGCGGGCGCGGTGAAATAACAAGGAGATAACCATGCGCGTTGGCATTGTCGGGGCGGGGTTCATGGCACAAACCCATGCCGCCGCCTGGGCGAAAACGCCGGCAGAGATCGCCGGTATCCATTCAATAGATCGGGAAAGCGCGAAGCGTCTGGCCGGGGCCTATGATACCCGAACGTTTGATAGCGTGGCCGCGCTGCTGCGCGATGTGGACGTGCTGGATATTTGCGCGCCGACCCATCTGCACCACGAGATGACGCTGCAAGCCGCCGCCACCGGGAAAGATATCGTCTGCGAGAAACCATTAGGACGCACCCTCGACCAGGCGCGAGAGATGATCGCCGCCTGTGATAAAGCCGGGGTAAAGCTGCTGGTCGGCCATGTTGTGCGCTTCTTCCCGCAGTACGCGCTGGCAAAAGCGGCTGTTGACCGGGGCGATGTGGGCAAAGTCGGCGTAGTGCGCCTGACACGGTGCAGTTTCCAGCCGCGCGGCACCGGGGGCTGGTTCATGGATAGCGAAAAGTCGGGCGGCATGATGCTCGACCTGATGATTCACGATTTTGATTACGCCCGCTGGGTAGCCGGGGAAGTCGAGAGCGTGTTCACCCGGCAGGTGCGCAGCCGTCACCCGGATGCCCCCGGCGACTACGCTCTGGCGATCCTGCGACATACGAACGGCGCGATTTCCAATGTCGAAGGCGGTTGGGCGTACCCGCCGCCGCTGTTCCGTACCGCGCTGGAAATTGCCGGGGACAAAGGGCTGATTGAACACCCCGCCAGCAGCTCGGATCCGCTGGAAGTGCATGTCCAGGCCAGCGGCAGCGGGGAGAGGCCGTCGGTGGCCGCCCCCTCCAGCCCAACGACAGAATCCCCCTATGACCTCGAAATCCGCCATTTTTATGACGTGCTGACCGGCGCAGTGACGACCCCGCGCGTCACCGCCGCAGACGGCCTGATGGCGCTGAAAATCGCCTTCGCCGCAATTGAATCGGCCCGAACGGGTAAAAGGGTCAGCTTGAAGGAGTTTGCGTAATGCGTGTCGGTATCATGAGTTTTGCCCACCTCCACGCTGAAGGGTATGTCTATAACCTGCGTGCCATCCCTGGCGTGGAAATCATCGGGCTGGCGGACGATAACCCGGTGCGGGCGGCCTACTTCTCAGAGCATTTCGGCCTGCGGCGGTTCGAGTCGTATGAGGCGCTGCTGGCTGAAAAGCCGGACGCGGTGATTGTCTGTTCGGAAAACGCCCGCCACCTGCCGCTGGTGAAGCTGGCCGCTGCTGCCGGGGCGCATGTCCTGTGCGAGAAGCCACTGGCTACCACTGTTGCCGATGCCCAGGCGATCATAGACGTGTGCCAGGCAGCCGGGGTGCAGTTGATGACGGCCTTCCCGATGCGCTTCAGCCCGCCGGTGATGGAAGTCAAGAAACTGGTGGATTCCGGGCAGCTTGGGCCGGTCTACGGCTGCAACAGCACCAACCAGGGTTCACTGCCGCGTGCCCACCAGGCGGCAGGAATGCCCGACCTGGGGCGTGACTGGTTTGTGAATAAGGCGCTGGCCGGGGGCGGCGCGGTGGCCGACCATGTGGTTCATCTGGCCGACCTGCTGCGCTGGATGCTCCAGAGCGAAGTGGTGGAAGTCTTTGCGGAAACCAACCAGGTCTTTTATGGCGATGAGGTCGAAGTTGAGACCGGCGGACTGGTGATGCTCACGTTTGCCAATGGGACGTTCGCCAGCATTGATTGCAGTTGGAGCAAGCCGCCTTATTATCCCACCTGGGGCGGCTTGAAAATGGAACTCGTGGGCGAAAACGGGCTGGCGATAGTGGACGCCTTCAAGCAGACGATTACGCTCTACAATGAAGCGGAGGGGCGTCCCCGCTGGCTGCCCTGGGGGTCGGATGCCAACCAGGGCATGGTCGCGGCCTTCCTGGATGCTGTCCGCGAGAACCGGACTCCGGCCATCACCGGGTTTGATGGCTACCAGGCGGTAGCGATTGTGGCGGCTGCCTACCAGTCGGCGGCAACCGGCAAACCGGTGGCACTGTAATCCCACTTTCGCGGCTCACACTTGCCAGACATTCCGCTCCAACGGTATAGTGGAGTGGTTTCGAGTTGGTATTTATCCTGGCGGTTTCGATGGTCCGAAGTTTTACAGATCGTGTCATAGGCGGGGTATGCGGCGGGCTGGCGGCGCTGCTGCCAGTGAACGCCTGGGTATTCCGGTGGGTGTTTGTCCTGCTGGCCGTCCTGACGGGTGGCGCGTTTGCCGCGTTGTACCTGCTGTTGTGGCTGGCGCTGCCGCAGGAAACACTTATCGGGCGTGGGCGCGGCGGGGCGGGGTCGCTGCTGGCGGTCATCGTGTTGTCACTGGTGACCGGTGTGGCCTGGCTGGCGGCACAAAGCGGGAATTTGCAGACGGCATCCGGGCGGGATGTGTTCTGGCCGGGGATGCTGCTGGCGCTGGCCGCCGTGTTCTTCCTGCGGCAGATCAGGGGGTAAGGGGTGCAAGTACGCAAACGCACGAATTTTCTCTTGGGGTTAGTGCTGCTGGCGGCGGCTGTTGTGCTGCTGCTGCGGGCGCTGGACGTGATCCCCGAAGGTATTTTTGATATCATCGCACGCGCCTGGCCTGCGCTCATCATCTTTGCCGGAATCAGCATCTTTTTACGGGAGCGCGTGCCGTATGGCGGGCTGTTCGCCCTGATGTTGAGCCTGGCCCTGGTGGGTGGCGTGACCGTGCTGGCGTTCAACACCCGTTCCGGCCAGCAGCGCGACGACTATCAGGAAACCATCGCAGAGACGGTCAGCCCGGCGGTGACGCTGCTGCGCGTGCGCGTCGGCGTGCTGTCTACCGGCGTAGAGCTGCTGCGTTCGTTGGAATCCGGGCGCATTACCGGGACTTTCACCGGCAGCAGTGCCAGCCAGCTTCAGGTAGACTATGTTGAAGCCGACGATAACACGGCCACACTGACGATTACCGAAAGCCAGCGCGAACCGTTCCCGCTGCTGGAAACCATAGGGCGCGGCGTTTTCCAACTGGAACTCCCGGCGGACGTGGCGCTGGACGTGGTGTTCACCGGGGAAAGCGGCGAAACCGTCATGAATATGGATGGGCTGGCGCTGGAACGACTCAACATTGACCTGCAACAAGGCGATGTCGTCGTGACTCTGCCGGCATACAACCCCCTTGGCTCGGCTGAAGACGCCATGCTCGGCACTCTGGCTGCCCGTGACGGTGCGCTCACGCTGCGTATCCCGGAGGCAGTGGCGGCGCACCTGGAAGTCGTGCGCCCTGGCAGCGGTATTCCGGCATCAGTGGATGACATCCGTTACTTGCGCTTAGAGGGCGGTGTGCTGGAAACACGCAATTTCGACACATTCGATATGCGGGTGCGCTACCTGCTGGATGTGCCTCACGGCCCAATTGTCGTCACTACAGCAGGGGGATAGATTCGCTTACCACCCGGCAAGCAGAAAGACTGTTATCATCAAACAGCTTCTCAACGCAAAAAAACAGCCCCTGCCATTTTCGACAGGGGCTGCGCTGTTCTATTATCCAAGCGCTGTTAGTTAGTGGGATTTGCTGGTCTGGGGTTTGCTTTCGATGCTGACCATGCTAATTTCACGCCGGCGCTGCCAACGGTCAACCACGATACCCAGTGCGACCAGAGCGATGATCGGGATGCCTACCCGAACCAGGAAGAGACCCGCTACACTCACTACCATCATAATGTCCGTCATGTTGTTTCCCTCGTCAGCTCATTCGTTGTTGTTGATAACACTAGCATAGCAAACTGAGGGGGACGCGGTAAATCAGTGAAGCCACCTAACTTCCGTGTGGGGTATTCACCCCATAAGCCCCCAGGATACACCCCAGACAACGCAGTCCCCCCTCGTGCCGACTGCTTTGATAACGGCCTGATAACGGCCACTTCATCCGCCAATGAGCCTCTGATGGTTCTCTTATACCCCTCTGACACCACAGGAATAGACTCGTATTGTATTGGAAAGATGAGGGTTTATTGTATGGATATGAAACGATTGACCAATAAGGCGCAGGAAGCGTTGTTAGGGGCACAATCCCTGGCGATGGAATTCGGACATCCCGCGATCGAGCCACTGCATGTTATGGTCGCCCTGATGCAGCAGGCGGATGGTGTTGTGCCGGAAGTCGTCGCCAAAATCGGTGGGCGTCCGGGGGCGCTCATGGCAGAGTTGGAACAGACATTAGAGAGCAAGCCGCGTGTTTCCGGCAGCAACGCTGAGGTAGGGCTGAACCGGCAGACTCAGGAGGTGCTGACCAAGGCGGAGAAACAGGCTCGCAAGATGGGCGATGAGTATATCAGCACCGAACACATCCTGCTGGCGCTTACCGAAGACAACAGCATGCGGGACATCCTGAACCGCCAAGGCGTCACCCACGATGCTATCCTCAAGGCGCTGGTTGCCATTCGCGGCGGACAGCGGATCACGTCGCAAGACCCGGAAAGCACCTATAAGAGCCTGGAGAAGTACGGGCGTGACCTGACGGCGCTGGCACGGCAGGGCAAACTCGACCCGGTGATCGGGCGTGATGATGAAATCCGGCGTGTTGTCCAGGTCATCAGCCGCCGCACCAAGAATAACCCGGTGTTGATTGGTGAGGCCGGAGTGGGCAAGACGGCTATCGCCGAAGGGTTGGCGCAGCGAATCATCAACAGCGATGTACCGGAAGGACTGCGCGACAAACAGATTATCCAGTTGGATATGGGCGCGCTGGTAGCCGGGGCCAAGTTTCGCGGCGAATTCGAGGAACGCCTGAAGGCCGTTCTAAAGGAAGTTGCCGATAGCGACGGCGATATTATCCTTTTCCTGGATGAACTGCATACCATCGTCGGCGCGGGCGCGGCGGAAGGCGCGATGGACGCCAGCAACATGCTCAAACCGATGCTGGCACGCGGCGAACTGCGGGCCATTGGCGCGACCACACTGGACGAATACCGCAAATATATCGAGAAAGACGCAGCGCTCGAACGCCGTTTCCAGCCAGTCTTTGTGGATGAGCCGAGCGTCGAGGATACCATCAGCATCCTGCGTGGCTTGAAAGAACGCTACGAGGTGCACCATGGTGTCCGTATCCAGGACGGTGCGGTCATCGCCGCAGCCACCCTCAGTGACCGTTACATCGCGGATCGCCAGCTCCCCGACAAGGCGATTGACCTGATTGACGAGGCGGCGGCGCGGCTGAAGATGGAGATCGACAGCAAACCGTTGGCACTGGAAACCGTCGAACGGCATATCATGCAATTGGAGATTGAACGCGAGGCACTCAAAAAGGAGCGCGACCAGGCTTCTCGCCAGCGCCTGGAAGCGATTGAGGCTGATCTGGCGAATCAGCGGGAAGAACTCAATGGCCTCACCGCCCGCTGGCAGACGGAGCGGGATGCAATTCAGGCTATCCGTGACATCAAGGCACAGATGGACGACACCCGCACCCAGCTTGAACAGGCCGAACGGCGCTCCGATCTGGAAAACGCGGCGCGGCTGCGCTATGGCACACTGCCGGATCTCGAGAGTCAGCTCGCCGGGCAGGAACGCCGCCTGCACGACCTGCAAATGGGCGGTGCGATGCTCAAAGAAGAGGTAGATGCCGACGAAATCGCCGCAGTTGTATCGCGCTGGACGGGTGTCCCGGTATCACGGCTGCTGGAAGGTGAAGTCGAGAAGCTGCTGAAAATGGAAGAGCGTCTGCACCAGCGGGTAATCGGCCAGGATGAAGCCGTGCGGGCGGTGGCCGCTGCCGTGCGCCGCAGCCGCGCCGGTCTGCAAGACCCGAACCGACCGGTCGGAACGTTTCTATTCCTGGGGCCTACGGGGGTCGGCAAAACCGAACTGGCACGTTCGCTGGCGTCCTTCCTGTTTGACGATGAAGACGCCATGATACGCATTGATATGAGCGAGTATAGTGAACGCCACACCGTTGCCCGGTTGGTCGGCGCGCCGCCTGGATACGTAGGTTACGAAGAAGGCGGCCAATTGACGGAAGCTGTCCGCCGCCGCCCCTACAGTGTGGTGCTGTTCGATGAAGTCGAAAAAGCGCATTCCGATGTCTTCAATATCTTCCTCCAGGTCTTCGATGATGGCCGCCTGACGGATGGGCAAGGTCGCACAGTGGACTTCACCAACTCGGTCATTATTATGACCAGCAACGTTGGCAGCCAACTCATCAAGCAGGCCGGGACAAATGCTGATGCGAAGGCGCTGCGCGAAGCCGTTATGGTGGAACTTGACACCGTGTTCCGCCCGGAGTTTCTCAACCGGCTGGATGATATCATCATGTTCCACAGCCTCACCCGGCAGGACATCGCCCGTATCGTGGACATCCAGCTTGGACGACTGGAACGGCTGCTGGCTGACCGTCACCTGACACTGGAACTGACGGCGCTGGCACGGGATTATCTGGTGGAAAAGGGCTTTGACCCCATCTACGGGGCGCGTCCCCTTAAGCGGGCGATCCAGCGCGAACTGCAAGACCCGCTGGCGCTGCACCTGTTGGAAGGCGACGTGCGCGACGGTGACCACATCGCAGTGGACGCGGCGCTGGATGGCGAAGGGCTGGTCTTCGAAACGTTCAGCGAACCGGAAGCGGAGATCATGTAACGGCGCAGATGGTGATAGATAGGGCGTAGCGAGGTATGTGCTGCGCCCTTTTTTATTCAGCTCCCGGCGTACGCCACCCGCCACACATGCCCGTAGACGGAATCGGCGATGACCAGCGCCCCATCCGGCGCGAGGGCGACATCCGCCGGGCGGATCAGGCCGGTCACGAACGGCGGCGGGGTATACGACTCGCTCCCCAGGCGGGTATCTCGCGGGTCAATCCACACCACACGCTGGGCGTCCGGCGTGCCGTTCCACAGGACGACAAAGAGCGTATCCCAGAAGTTAGCCGGGAATTGTGAGCCGGTATAGGCGACCAACCCGCGCGGGCTGCTGTTGGCGATAAAGGTTACAAAATCCGGTTGGATGTCCAGCAGCGGCCTGGTGAACGGGCAGTCTTCACAGCCCCGTGTCCGCCAGTAGGGCCATCCATAGTGTTCGCCCGGTTCGATTGCCAGCAGCCGATCCCCTTCTCCGGCCACAATCCCGTTATCGGTGCTGAACAGCCGTCCCCCGGCAGCGAAAGCCACGTCAACCGGGTTACGGATACCGCTGGCATAGACTTCAATCGCGCCGGTATGCGGTTGGATACGCAGCACCGCCGCTTCGTAAGGAAGAATATCTGCAAAAGGCTGGTGCGCCGGGTCGGGCGACTCGGCGTGGTCGGTGAGCGCCCCCACCCCCATATACAGGTAGCCATCCGGCCCGAAGACCATCCCGTTGGGTTGGTTGTCAATCAACGACCAGCAGCATGGCAGGTCGGTTATCACCGCGTCCGGCGTTCCCCCGCCGGGCCGCACGCGCCACAGGCTGCCGCCCTGCATGGTTGTCACCCGTGCAGAAACGTACAGTACATCCGTTCCTGGTTGGAAGGCCAGCCCCGCCGGAGAGATGAAGTCACCGCTGTAACGCTGCGTGCTGCCATCGGGGTTGAGGGCATAGACCGCGCCATTTCGTGTGCCATTTTCCAGCACCGTCGCATATAAACGCCCGTCCGGGCCGTATACGACCTGCACCGGCTGTCCCGGAAAACGCCCGACATACGCCAGGGCAAAGCCGGGCGGCACCTGAATCCGCCGCAGAAACCCGGCGATGTCGTCCTCACAGGGGAAATCCTCACAGCTCCATCCCTCAGCGGGAGAGAGCACCGCTGTGCTGGCAGAAATCGCAGGCGGCATATTCCCCCGCATGGCCGGCGTCAGCGTCAATAAGGGTAGTGTCGGGGTCAGGGTGGGCGTCAGCGTGGGGCTAGGCGTCGTCGTAGGGGTCAGGGTGGCAGTGGGTGTCGTGGTAGGCGTGAATGATGGGGTCAGGGTGGGCGTACTGGTGGGTGTCAGTGAAGGTGTGATCGTGGGCGTGGCGCTGTAGACTGGCGCGGCGGCCTGGGTGGGTGGCAGCGTTGCCTGGAAAGCGCCATCCTGTGCCGCTGGGGAGCAGGCCGCCAGCAGCAGCAGAATCACGAGCAGCGATGCTCTCATGCGGCTGCCCTGCATTACTCGGTGGGATAGGAGATGTGACTGACAATGCCCCAGTCTTGCGGCGGCCAGTAACGCACAAAAGCCGTGCCGATGATGTCCTGGCGTGTAACCGGCGTGCGGAATCCCCGCGAGTCGCTGCTGTGATTGCGGTTGTCGCCCATGACAAAATACTCGTCCGCCCCTAACTGCCAGATATTATCTCGACAGCTTGAACCACACGGTTCATTGATGTACGGCTCGTCAAGCTGTTCGCCATTCACGTATACCAATTGATCGCGGATTTCGACCGTGTCCCCCGGCATACCAATCACCCGCTTGATGTAGGGCGATTCGCTGATCAGGTGTCCCGGCGGGTGGAAAACCACAATATCGCCGCGCTGCGGATCACTCAACAGGTAATGCACCCGACTGACGATTAACACCTGCCCGGTGGCGAAATTCGGAGCCATACTGGCACCATCCACGACATAGCGCCCACTTGCCAGGTTGACCAGCGTGTAAATCGCCGCGATGAGGATCAATGTATCCAGCAGTTCGCGCCACAGACTGCCAGTCCGCAGAGTCGGGCGGGGCAAGGTGAAGGTATTCGCCAGGGGTTGTTCAGTCAATGTCATTACTCAATCTTCTTCGTGGATTATCTGTGGTTACACAAACAGTCTGATGCACATTATAGACTCGCCCGCCACCCCCGGCAATGCGGAGTTACATTATTCCTATTCGTTTGCTAATCCTAACCGCAATTCCTGACGCTCCTGTAGCAAGAAAAGATTTAGCGTATAGTATAAGGAGATAGGAGATGTCCCTGTACGTTTTCAGTCGCGTGAGGGTACACTTATACCCTGGGGATGATCCCAGTTCTGCATGAAACTGGGTAATTGTTGGTGGAAGCGAAAGGTCGTATTGTGTCTGGTGAGCAGATTCTGGTTGTTGACGATGGACGGGAGAACCGGGAGTTTATTGTTGAATACATCCTGCATCCCAACAACTACAAAGCACTACTGGCGCGGGATGGCAAAGAAGGCCTGGAAATGGCACTGGAACACCGCCCCGACCTGATTCTGTTGGATTTGCAGATGCCGCGCATGGATGGCATTGAGGTGCTGAAACGGTTAGCCGCCTATCACCTGGATATCCCGGTGATTCTGATGACGTTTCATGGCTCGGAGGACATCGCGATTGAGGTTTACCGGCTGGGAGTGCGCGATTATATCAGGAAGCCCTATACCGTTGATGAGATGCTCGGGGCGATTGACCGCAGCCTGACCGAAACCCGGCTGCGCCGCGAGAAAGAAGCCCTCACGGATCGTCTGATCCGCGCGAACCGGGAACTTCAGGCACGTCTGCAAGAAATGAACGTGCTGTATGGAATCGGCAAAAGCGTGACTGAACTCACGAATATGGCGGAACTGCTGCCGCGCATTGTCGAGGCGGCAGTGCAGGTCAGCCATTCCGAGGAGGGGTTCATCGCGCTCATTGTGAACGAACGGCTCATCTGCCGTGCCCAGAAACGTGCCGGCGGGCGGACGCAGCCGGCGCAGTTTGAGATCAATAATCCGGTGGCGGATGAAGCCATCCAGGCGAACCAGTCCGTGCTGCTGACGCGAGATGAAATGGATGGCAGTATCGCCCAGGCGCCCCAGTGTGTCGCTGCTGTGCCGCTGAACGTTCACGGGCATACGATCGGCGTGCTGCAAGTGAGCAATGTCTCGCCGGATGCGCCGGTGTTCACCCGGCACGAGGTCGCCCTGCTGAGTACCCTGAGCGACTATGCCGCCATTGCGATTGAAAACTCGCGCAACATGGAGCAGATTCGTCGTACCAGCGAGGTCGAAAAAGTACAGATTCGCTCATCGTTCGAGCGTCTGGTGCCGCCGTCGGTGGTGGAACAGGTGTTGAGTAATCCTGATGACCTGCGCCTGGGTGGGACACGGCAGGAGATCAGTGTGTTGTTCGCCGATATTCGCGGCTATACCACCTGGAGCGAAAACGCGCCGCCGGAGCGGGTGGTCGAAATGCTCAACGACCACCTGAGCCTGACAGCGGAGATTATCCTGGGGTGGGACGGTACGCTGGATAAATATTTTGGGGATGGCCTGATGGCGATTTTTAATGCCCCGACTATCCAATCCGACCACGTTCACCGGGCAGCCGACGCGGCGCTGGCGCTGCTGCGTGCCGGAGAGGAAAAACGCGCCCAACGAGGTGATACGCTCAACTACAGCATTGGCGTGCACGTCGGTGAGGCAGTAGTTGGCTATATCGGCACAGACCGCGCCATGAACTACACCGCGATTGGCGACGTGGTGAACACCGCCAAGCGGTTACAGGAACTTGCGCCGCCCGGCCAGATCTGGGTAGAGCAGGCGGTGGTAGATAAGCTGGGCGACCTGATTCACGCCAAGTCACTGGGTGAAATCAAGATTCGTGGGCGCCAGCAGCCCGCCAGAGCCTACCAACTCCTCGGCCTCGCGCCCCGACGATAGCGCGGTGGGATTCAGTCTGCTCCCGCGCTGACCGTACCGTACAACTGCGCAAAGTTCACCTGGGTCTGGGGCTTAACGAGTTCCGCGAAGATCACATGCAAATCCGGGATAACATGATTCTCCAGATTGAGCACATCGGCGCTGTGGGGAATATTGCCGGTATCCAGGTAATAGCGATACGCGGCCATCGCCACAAAGGCGACATCCGACTGCCGTTTATGGCTGGCATGACGCGCTTCCGGGTGGGTGTACTGGAATGGATATTTCATCGCTCGCTCCCTCATGCTACAGGTGGACATCATCAGACGATAGGCCCGTAATGATACGGCCAGGGCAGCGGGTAACGCCCTCACGCACCCGCTGTCCGGTATCAAAATGGTGGGATGCCTATATCCAGTGTCGCGCTTTCAGGTTGTCGTTTCTATAGCAAAAGTCCACAAAAAACCGGGGAATTTATTGTGAGGATTGGCTGCAACGGCGTATATCCGCTTCATGATCTTAACAGCCGGTTCTACCTTTATGGCAGTTAAGCCTATTTCAAATTACAATATTTGTGCCGGGATGAATCGCCTTCGCTCCGGCTTTTTGTCCGTTATTCAACACGACCAGGACAGGAAAACCGCATGGAATACGGCACGCTCGATCTAACCGTAATCGCGCAACAGATAAATAGAGAAAAATATCTTTCGCGGCGTAATTGGATTATTTTATTCGGGGGATTTATCCTTCTGACGTTGGCCTTTTTCGGGCTTTCCTTCCTCCCATATTCAGGGCCGCCGGAGAATAGATGTGAGTTTTCCTGTTTTCTCCATGTGTTTGAGGCATTTAGCCCACTGGCTTTGCTGATTGGTATTTTTATAGTGGCTTACATCAATCGGCGGCGACGTAATGCTAATGCCGGGCCGTACGCTGTTCGTTTAGATACGCTGGATTGGCCGCCTGTCAAAAGGTTTTATTGGACTACCAGTGCAAGGATTAGCTACGGGTGGATAATTGCCATCATTATTCTCAGCATAGCTTTTCATTTTGACTCTGACTATGGGCTGACTTTATTCCTGATGGCAATCCCCTACTTGATTTTTTGGGGAGTCAATATCTGGATCAAATCAATCATTGAAAAGGGAAATTACGATCAAACAATCCTGGTTGTCCAACGGTTGAAGCGCTGGTTTCACGCTGAACCAGGATTATGGGGCGCAGAAGCACTGGCCTGTTCCTTTGCTGATCGTGCCCAGGAAAGTGAAGTGATGCACCGGATGGTGATTGCCCAGATGCTGAAAAAGCAAGTCTATACGATCAGCCTGTGGCTGAATAACTACGCCGTTGATCTGCTGTTCCAGGATCGCTTCGATGAAGCCCTATTCCTGTTGGAAACTGCCATTATGTGCCAACCTACCTATGCCAGCAGCTACGACACCCTGGCATCTTTGTACCTGATGCAGAATCTTGCACCGGAATATGCGCTCAAATTGGCTGAGTTTGGGCTGAAGCTTCCAACCGGGTTTGCCATCCTCGATAAGTCAGCAAGCGTCGCTGCACGCCGGGCCACCCTGGCCTGGGCGGAAGCACGGAATGGATTAGCTGATCGCGCCAGAGTAACACTGCAAGAAGCACTCAAGAAGGCTAATCCGAAGCATATCCCCTATTTCGCCGAGTTGAACCGGATAGCGGGGGAAACGTATCTGACGCTGAATGATCTTCCGGCAGCGCGGCAGCATTTCGCACGGGCAGCGGAACTGGACACAAAGGGGCGAATCGGCAGGATAGCCCGCGAGAAGCTGGAAAGTCTGCCGTCTGACTAGGGAGCAGAACAGAGAAAAGTAGGTTTCACGTTCAGCTCGGTACTTTGAACTCGGCACTGCACTCACAGACTCACCACTGGCACGCCGTTCAGCCGTTCGGCGCGGTCTGCCGGGAGGACAACCACCGGCGACTCGTCACGGTAATCGAGCGCCAGCGTGGTGAATGGGATAACCCGCCCCCACCGTTTGAGCGGGGAGAGCGGCGCGAGGATCATCTTGAGCACCAGCGCCTCGGCAAACTGCCAGTCTGCCGGAGAGGTATAGGGGTACGACAGCACGACCTGGGGCATTTTGTTCATTTTCGGCAGCGTGCGATCCAGAATCTGCTTGCGCTGCCACAGCGATGGCTTGGACGCGATAGCGGCCTGCACGGTTGGCGGGAAGGCCACCAGCCGTTTCCGCAGATCGTCACTGTAGGCCGATTCCGGCAGCACGTCAATCACCGCCCGCCGGATGCCGCCGCGCCCGGATTCGTCGCGCAGGTCGGTGACGGTCACTTCGGAAATGGCGAAACGCCCGTCTTCAAGCGAGAAGCACTTAAGTGATTTCGCGCCGGTATACGTGCCGTTCGCGCCCCAGCCCTGGCCGCGCGGCATGGCATTCCGCCAGATGAAGTTAAGGGTGGCGTCGCTGAAGCCCTGCGTGGAGGACGTGAAATTGTACCCGCGCTTATGGCCTTCAAAGACGTATTCGAGAACAAGCTGCCGCATGGCTGCTTATTCCGCCGGGCGGGGGCGGATAGCGTTGAAGAAGCGACTCATCACATCGGCGACGCCACGCCCGGTTTCCAGGCTGCCTTCGCCCACATGCCACTTGTAGCGCATCCGTTCCGACTGGCTCTTGAGCCGTTTCTGCTCGTTGCGGTAGTTGGACATAATCTCATCCAGCGTGTGCTCATCTGTCCACAGGTCGGACTTGTTGACCAGGATATAGAACGCCTTCAGGTTGCGGGCGGCGGCGGGTTCATCCTCGATCATTTGCAGCACGAAGTTGAGCGCGTCCTTTTGCAGGTGCGGTTCGGTGTGATCCATCATGAAGAGGATGCCGCGTGGCTGGGCGGCGCGGAAGAGTTCCATCCAGTCAGCCTCCCACATGGCATACTCCCCGCCGACATCGCGGTGCAGCTTGAGCTTCATGTAGGTTTCGCCCACTTTCGCGGTGAAATCCGGCACGATGTCGCCCCCGGCGGCGGTGGGGTCGGGTTCAAAGCCATCCAGCGTGTGCATGTTATGGCGCAGCCACTCAATCAGCGTGGTTTTGCCGGTCTGCCGCGCCCCCAGGACGACAAACGACATGCCGCCGATTTTGACCAGGAAGAAATCCTGTAGGGTACTGACCGCCGTACTGACGGCCTTCCCCACGCCGGTGACAGTACCGACAATGACGGTCAGAATAGCATCGAAAATATTGGTCACGGCTGCGGCCTCCTGGCGGGTAGCAAGTGTCCGCCTGATCTCTCATTACGATTCGTTGTTGTATACGCACCAGGGCGATTTGGGTTGCGGCGGGGTTATATCCTGAAGTGTCCAATAGAGTTGACGAAAGACATGGTCCGTCAGAATCGGATCGAATAAAGGAGATGTCTCCCATATCAGTACGGCGACTGGGCTAATTCTCCGACTAAAGGGGCAAAGTGCTTGAGATTTCGTGTGTAGAGGGGAATTTGAAGCCGGTGGCTGGTTGCCGCGATTAAACTGTCAAGCGCGTCCACATTATGCGCTAATTTGACCCTGGCAAAAGTCAGCACCGCCCACTCAACATCGTCTGGCGTCGTTTCAACCAGGTGGAAGTCAGCCAATATCTTCAGCGCTGATGCTTGTTTTTGTTTGTTGGCAGCTCCCTGGATGATTTCCAGCCAAACGTAGTAGGTCACGCCCAAATCGTCTTCTATGTTACCGAGCCAGCGATACGCATCCGAAAATCCTCGAATAAGATCAACGATGTATCCACCAATCCCACTACCACTGATGTTTTCCTCGGCGCTGCTCTTTTTGTTGATTAACCCATTCCGCGCCGTCGGTTATACCCTCATCCGACCAACTACCTATCACGCCGGATAAAAGATGCTTTTCGACAATCTCTTTGCCAGTGAGCGGCGGTTTGGGCTTGAGTAATTCCACTAATTCAGATTCCGTCCAGGTTTCAGGTTCTGCATCCACCCCGCCAGCCTCAATGATGGAATGACTGTAGTTATTGAGCAGCAGCAGCAAAACTTCGTCAACCGACTTCTGGGCCTGCCTGGATAGTTCTTTGAGCTTTTCAGCGGTTTGTTGATTGATCTTTAACTGAGTCATTGGAAATATCCTGAACATATAGGGTTATTATATCAAATTGAACCCGATTTCAGAGATAAAGGGCGAATGAATCTTCTCCCGGTTTACCCTCGCCAACAGTTACACCCCACTCATCTTAATCACCTTGCCCACCGTCCGCACGATGATGTTCAGGTCAAGAGTACTCGCATTCCAGATATTGCCACCCGTAGTATCTTCACGAAGACCCCATAATATCGAAGTCATTTGCGGCTAGTTGCGATGTGGGAATCCGAACAACATCTTCAAACTTACAACCGCTTGTCGTTTCCAAACAAGCTAAATCTAACCAGTAAAATGATAGTAGATCTGAATCGGGACATATTTCAGAGGCCACGCCATCATCCAAGAGAAAGGCCAACACCGATTGATCCGGTAGCCATTGTAGGCCAAAGAGCTGATACGGAAACTCAATTTCAGCGAGTTTCAAACCATCTGGATTGATAACATGTAATGTATCAAAATCCTGATATGCAATAAATTCGCCAGACGGTGACCAAATTGGCCCCTCCCCGGTTATTTGTTGCTCATTTAGTTTGACCAAATTCGTTCCGTCAATATCGACCCGATAAAGTTCATTTGTGGAGCCACGATCAACAGCAAAAATCAGATGTTTTCCATCCGGTGACCAGCTTATGTTGCGGACTGGCTCAATTGCTGGGTTGCGAATTATGCTGGCAATCTGGTTACTCTGAACGCTAGCCATGTATAAGCCGTATTGATTCTGTCGGTTAGCAGCGAAAACAAACTTTTGATTATCTGGTGACCATATTGGCATTGAGTCTACTTGACTTCCGATCTCGATGGTGTGTGGTTCCCACACAAGGCCATTCATGTCTACGATGCTTAGTTCCTGTGGGTTTTCCAACTTATTGTAGGCTATTCGTCCATCAGATAGCCAATATACTTGTTGGAAACCGATGTTGCTATAAGTTAATCTGACTGGAGTGTGCTGGGAAAGCGTCGCATAATAAAACTCTGTTATGGCTAACCCTTTGAGATCGATTGTGGTGTTCTCACTTGTGCGTAGGCGTCCATCTAGTGTTTGATAGAGCGGCGAATCGGACATGTAAACGATTCGACTGCCATCCGGTGACCAGCGGGGATGCCACTCATAAGCCCAATAATCATTACTGGTCAGACGAGCTAATCCAGAACCATCGAGATACATGGTATAAATCCGATCAAAGGGATCGTTGTAAGAATTGCACGTTGATGTAAACGCGACACGATAATCCGCTGGCGAAAAAACATCGGCTGCAATTTGCCCGTTCACCAAATGAATAGGTACTAAAAGCAGCCATGCCAGAAAGCTAATGGCCTTCATATCTACTCCTTGACGACACCCCTACTCGCCAACCTCTTATTCCCCGGCTTATTTTACACCCCGCTCATCTTAATCACCTTGCCCACCGTCCGCACGATGATGTTCAGGTCGAGGACGAGCGACTGGTGGCGGATGTAGTACAGGTCGTATTGCAGCTTCACCAGCGCGTCTTCATCGTTCGCGCCGTAGTTGTAGCGCACCTGCGCCCAGCCCGTCAGCCCCGGACGGATGACCAACCGTGTCCGGTAAAAGGGGATTTTCTGCGTCAGCCGTTTGACGTGTTCCGGGCGTTCCGGGCGCGGGCCGACGACGCTCATATCGCCGCGCAGGATGTTGATAATCTGCGGCAGTTCGTCCAGCCGGGTCATCCGCATCAACCGCCCGACGCGCGTCACGCGGGGATCGCCTTTCTGGCTGAACACCGCCCCGGTTACGGCTTCGGCGTCCGCCCGCATGGAGCGAAACTTGTAGATTCTGAAAACGCGCCCGTTCAGCCCGACGCGCTCCTGCCCGTAGAAGATGCCCCCCGGCGAATCCAGCCGGATCGCCAGCGCCAGCATTGGCAGGATGGGCAGAAACGCCAGCAGTCCCAGCAGCCCCAGCCCGATGTCCATCAAACGCTTGAGGAACGGGTATGGGTTGAAGATCGAGTTGCCGCCAATCGGCAGCACCACCGCCCAGTTGTTATTGACATGCTCCACCGGAACCTGCCCGGTGATGCGTTCGTAGAGCAGCGGCATCGGGAGTATCGTAACGCCGTGCTCGTAGGCGTCCATCACCCCCTGGAAGAGCGCCCCGCTTAACTCACGGGTGGAGGTGACGACCAGTTCGCTGATCTGCTGCCCGTGTACCAGCAGCAGAATATCCGGCCCCGCCCCCAGCACCGGGACATCGCCAATAGACTGCCCCACCTCATCAGCTTCACCGACAATCCCCACGATTTCATAGGCATGGTGGGCATAGCGGCCAATCGCGCCGATGATAGACATCGCCGCCCAGTCCGTCCCGACGATCAGCACGCGCCGCCGGACACTCGCCCAACCGAGCAGCGCCGGGTTCACCAGACGCACCAGGCCGATCAGGATGAAAGAGGCGACGCCGTAGTAGAGGATGAACAGGCGCGGCAGAGAAACGGGCGGCGACAGGAAGAAGATAATCAGGTAGACCACCAGCATCTGCACCGTGATGAGGATCAACCGTTGCAGCATCAAGCTCCGCTGGACGGCGATGTTGAGATCGTAAAAATCGTTGGCGCTGGCGAGCAGCAGCCACATTCCGGTCAGCACAAAAAACCAGTAACTGCGGTACCAGACGAACTCAAACGTAAACGATTCGCCCTGGGCGACCACTGACCAGATGAACAGGGCAGCCAGCACGGACAGCACCACTGCCAGCGCATCCCCGATCATCAGGAGCAGGCGTCGTTCAGAAATGCGGAGTTGCAGCCGCTTCCGCTGCGGTGACGGTGAAAAGAGCATGGTCTGTCTAGTCTCGACTTGGCATCATTCGGTTTTTCTGTTCGCTGTCTCATGAACAGATACCCTCTCATTCTATCCCTAAAAGCCAGGGACGACATGCAGGGGGGCATCCCGATTGCACAATCTATCCAAAGATTACAGCTTTATCACCGATTCGCGGGTATGATTCCGGGACTTATACCCACAATCCACAGGAGTCACACCCATGACACAGCCGGAAACGCCGGGGAGTGAATACCCGGTACTGCATACAATTATCGAACCGTTCCGCACCCGCTCGGTGGAGCCAATTCCGTTTTCCACGCCGCAGGAACGCGCCGCCTGGCTGGAAGCCGCAGGCCATAACCCCTTCCTGCTGCGTGCCGACCAGGTGACCATTGACCTGCTGACCGACAGTGGCACCGGGGCGATGTCCTCGCACCAGTGGGCGGCCATGATCCGCAGCGACGAGTCGTATGCCGGGGCGTCCTCGTTCTATAAGTTCGAGGCGGCGGTGAAGGATATTTTCGGCTTCAAGCATGTCATCCCCACCCACCAGGGACGCGCCGCCGAGCGCATTCTGTTCAGCATCGGCGTGCAGCCGGGGCAGGTTGTGCCGAGCAACACGCACTTCGATACGACCCGCGCCAACATTGAGTTTGCCCGGGGCGAGGCCCGTGATCTGGTCATCGCGGAAGGACGCCAGCCGCAGACCATCCACCCCTTCAAGGGCAATATGGATTTAGATGCGCTGCGGCGGACGATTGCCGAGGTCGGCGTTGAGCGCATCCCGTTCGTGATGATTACCATCACCAATAATTCGGGCGGCGGCCAGCCGGTGAGCATGGCGAACATCCGCGCCGTGAGCGAAATCGCCCACGAACACGGCCTGCCGTTCATCATTGACGCCTGCCGCTTTGCCGAAAACAGCTGGTTTATCAAGACCCGTGAAGAGGGTTACGCCGATACATCCACGCTCGATATCGCCCGTGAAATCTTCAGCTATGCCGATGGCTGCACCATGAGCGCCAAGAAGGACGGCATGGCGAACATCGGCGGTTTCCTGTGCCTGAATGATGATGACATGGCGCTCAACGCCCGCAACCTCTTGATTCTGACCGAGGGCTTCCCGACCTATGGCGGGCTGGCCGGATACGACATGGAAGCCATCGCGGTTGGCCTGTACGAGGCGCTGAATGAGAACTACCTGCGCTATCGCATCCGCACCATCACCTATCTGGCAGAAAAACTCGCTGCGGCGGGCGTGCCGATGGTGCAGCCGCCCGGCGGTCATGCCGTCTACATTGATGCCCGCGCCATGCTGCCGCATATCCCCGATTCGCAGTATCCCGGCTGGTCACTGGCGAACGCGCTGTATGTGGTCGGCGGCGTGCGGGCGGTGGAGATTGGCTCGGTGATGTTTGGCCGCCAACCCGATGGCAGCGAACGCCCCGCGCCGATGGATTTAGTGCGGATGGCCTTCCCGCGCCGCGTCTACATGCAGAGTCATGTGGACTACCTGGCCGAGGTCATCCTGGCGATTCACGCCCGGCGGGAGACGGTGCGCGGCCACCGCATCCTGTGGGAGCCACCCTTCCTGCGCCACTTCTCGGTACAGATGCGGCCGGTGTAACGGCTAAGCCAGGCGGCCAGGGTCATGCTGAGATATTTCAAATTGTATGTTTGGATATAATGAACTGCAACTGAGGTAAGGGCAAAGGCAAATACCTTATGAGGATGAGGCGCTGGCTTGTTCCTCCCAAACGCCAGGATGACTACGAGACATTCGCGGCGGGTGTGCTGCATTATACGTTGTTGATCCTGCTCGGTGTGGTGCTGATATTTGCCTTATTTGTTACATCAGTTTCCCAGTTGGTCTTCATCCCGGCAATTCTTGGGATTTTCGTGAGCGGCCTGTATGTCCTTCACCGGGGGCGTCTCCGCCTCGCCAGTATGATTTTTGTGGGTGGCTTCTGGGTGGTAATCACCCTGGCGAGTTTCAGTATCAACGGCCTGCGTAATTCCTCGGTCAGCGCGTACGCCATCGTCATTATTTTCTCGGCGGTGCTTTTTTATAACCGTGCTGTGATTATGTTTACGGGCATGAGTATCCTTTCGGCGGTGATCCTGTTTGCCGGCGAAATAGCGGGGGTGCTGCCACTGCGCACAACCCCACTATACCTGCCCGACCGTCTCTTCCAGCAGATTGCGCTCTTCGCGGCGGCGGGCATTCTGCTTTCTGGGGCGGCGCGGGTGATCCGGCGCAGTTTGCAGCGTAACCGTGACCATGAGGCAGCGTTGCTGGAACGCAACCGGACGCTGGAGCTAGAAATCGCTGAACGACACAAAGTAGAGGCAAGCCTGAGAACCAGTGAAGAGCGATACCGCCTGTTGTTTGAAAATATTCCAGTTATGGCGACGGTGTACGCTGAGGATGGAAAGATCGTTTTGCTGAATAATGCGTCCGCCAGGGCGTTTGGAGATACCCCGGAGAATTTGCAGGGCCATAACCTAAGGGAAATGATTCCTGCGGAGAACGCGGAACGCGCCATCCAGGATCAGATGCAGGTCATGGAGGAAGGCAAGGATATCATCAGTGAGGGGACGCTTCTGCTGCCAGATGGTCGTAGGATTTATTATCTGCGCCACATAATGCGAATGCCCGCTGCCAGCGGGCAAAGGCCGTCTCAGGTGCTGGTACTGACGACGGATGTGACCGAAAAGTATCTGGCAGATCGGCGCGAACGTGAACTGGCACTGACTCAAGAGAAGAATGCCTTCCTCACCGAATTCTTCAGCACGTTGTCTCATGATCTTAAAACGCCACTGACGACTATAAACACCAGTCTGTACCTCCTCAAAAGAGCGCAAACAGTAGCACAGCGTGAAGAAAGGATGCTGAACATCAGTGAGCAGGTGGCACTGATGGATCGCTATATCCAGGATATGCTCGCCATATCCCGCCTGGAGTATCTGCCCAGCCTTGACTTACAGGCGCTTGATCTGAATTCACTGGTCGAGGATGTGGTGGACTCGCTGCGCCCACGTTTTGAGAGCAAGCGGCACGCCTTCCGGTTTAGCGGGCAGCCGGATTTGCAGGCTGTGCAGGGTGACGAAGAACAACTGCGACGACTGCTGACGAACCTGATTGAAAATGCGATTAATTACACACCTGATGGCGGGCAGGTAGATGTCAAGACCTATATGCACGATGGTTGGGTTGCGCTGGAGGTGAAGGATAGCGGTATTGGCATCGAACCAGAGGCGATGCCGCGTATTTTTGAGCGGTTTTTCCGTGCAGCGAATGCGAAGGCCTCGGAACGCAGCGGCACCGGGCTGGGGCTGGCAATTGTCAAAAAGATTATTGAAACTCATGCCGCCACCATTGAGGTTAGCAGCCAACCAGGGGAAGGAACAACCTTTCACATCCACTTTGCCACAGAGTTAAGCTCCTGATGATGTTCGGCTTGCCGGGCTGCCTGTACAGACAGACGGCATTTCTCGGGCAGATGCAACCGGCCTAGTGCCTGCGGTATAATCGAGGATATGGTGGGATGTATCCCCCGTTCGACTCATGGCTCGGCTCTACACGCTATTTTTTGGAAAGATACGATGATGGTCACTTTGTCTCCTCAATACTATTTAGATGCGATCATGCAGCTCCCGGATTTCGATGGGGCCGAAGTGTCGCCCGATGGCCGCTGGGTGGCCTGGACGTGGTTCGCGGCGGGGCCGACGGCAGATGTGTATGTCGCCCCTAGCGATAGCAGCGCCGCCCCGCTGCGTCTGACTGATAACCCGCTTCAGGAAATCTGGCTGGTTTCGTGGACGCCAGACAGTCAGGCGGTGATTGTCGCTCAGGATGACGGCGGGAATGAACGGGCGCGGCTGTTTCGCGTCAACCTGGCCGAGCCGGGCGCGATGCATCCCCTGACGGAAGACGCCCCGAACTACTTCATACGCGGCGGCCAGCTACACCCGGAAGGCCGCTGGCTGGTCTATGGCGCGAACGTGGACATCACGACCGGGCAGGAAATTGAGCCGACCTGGATTTACCGCCACGATTTACAAACCGGCGAACGGCTGCCGCTGGCACGCCCACAGCAGGCCGGTTACATTGTTCCCCGCCTCAGTCCAACCGGAAAGCACGTCCTCTACAACCGTAAAGACCGCCATGCCGCCGGGAGGCAGCTCTGGCTGGTGGACATTGACGGGCAAAATGACCGGGAAATCGTCAGCGCCGGGGATGATAAAAAGGTCAACGGTTCGTGGTTCCCCGATGGGCAGCGCGTAGTGGTGCTGGCTGAGACCACTACCCACTACCGCGTTGGCGTGTGGGAACTGGCGCGTGGCGAAGTGCGCTGGCTGGTGGACGATCCCGAACGGAATATCGAGGCGGCTTATGTCCCGTTTGGCAGTGACCAGATCGTGATTCTGGAAGATAGGGAAGCGCGGCGGCGGGCATCGCGGCTCAACCCGGCCACCGGGGAAGAAACACCGTTGGCGACAATCCCCGGCACATTAACGCCCTTAGCCCCCACCGGCAGCACGGGCGAGTGGATTGGCACATACTATAGTTCCCGCCAGCCGATAGACATCGTGCGCTTCTACCCGGAGACTCTGCACCCGGCGGCGCTCACCAGCCTGACGCGCATCTGGGAGCGGACGCAGCTTACGAAAGACGACCTGGCTGCTGCTGAGGACTTCCGCTGGCGGTCAGTGGATGGCATGGCGATTCAAGGGTGGCTTTACCGGGCGAAAGGGACGCCACGCGGGACAATCGCCTTTATACACGGCGGCCCAACCTGGCATCATGAAGACCGGGTCTTTGCCGAGATTCAGTTCTTTGTGTCGCAGGGCTTTAACGTGTTCGACCCCAATTTCCGGGGCAGCACGGGCTTCAGCCGGACGTTCTGCGAGGCAATCAAGGAAGACGGCTGGGGCGGGCGCGAACAGGACGACATCCGTACCGGGCTTGAGGCGCTCATCGCCGCCGGGGTAGCGGAACCGGGCAAGATCGGCATCACCGGCACGTCTTTCGGCGGGTACTCGTCGTGGTGGGCCATCACCCATTTTCCGCCGGAGCTTATCGCCGCGTCTGCCCCGGTGTGCGGCATGACCGACCTGGTAGTGGACTACGAAACCACCCGCCCTGACCTGCGCCCGTACAGCGAGGAAATGATGGGCGGCACGCCGGAAACCGCGCCGGAACGCTACCGGGAACGCTCGCCTATCCATTTTGTCTCGAATATTCAAGGACAGCTGCTCATTGTCCAGGGGCTGCAAGACCCCAACGTCACGCCGGAGAATGTGCGAGCGGTACAGGCGGCGCTGAAAAACGCCAATGTGGAATACGGGCTGCTGGTCTTTGATGACGAGGGACATGGTATCCACCGTCCCGAAAACCGGAAAGTGTTGTACGAGCGGTTAGCGGCATTCTTCGCTGAATCGTTCGCGGGGACACAGTAGCGGCACGCTTGTAGAAAAATAAGAGCGCAGGCGGCTGCCCACGCTCTACGGGGGTATTCAATTGTTCGGTGGTCGCGTTACAGCTCCCGGGTCAGCGGATTTGAGCTGCGCGGCGCAACCAGGTACTTACCACCTATGCCTCTGAAGGCATCAGGCGGCCATTGTCGTCCCATGCAAAGGTGTACATCGCGCCGTTGTCACGCGCCGCTGTGACCCATAGCCAGCCGTTATCGCCAACATTCAGCGTGACTCCATTGGCAGCGATGGATTGGTCGTCACTCGCAACCAGAGCGGCCATATCATCAATAGAGACACTCAGCACCAGTGTGGATTGCTTGGTCTTGTTGTCGTAGCGCAGGAACTCGATCCCAATCACGTTATCCTGATACAACAGATCGCCGGCGTCCGTCCACTGCAAATTGCCATTCTTATCCAGTGAAGGGACGGTTTCATAAAGGTAATACGCGGCAATAGGGGCATCAATGTCAAAGGCATTCACGCGCCCATCGGCAAAGCAGGCGATGGTCCCATAGTCTTTGACAAAGATTTCGCCCATTCCGTTGTCCTGTGCAAATACATTAGTGATGCCGACAAGCATCAGCATCCCGACCAGAACTATGGTGAGCATTTTCTTAAGCATGATTCTCCTCCCGTTTCATGCAAATACGCTCTTTTTACTGGTTTGAACGGTGTGAAAAGTCCTCCAAGCACTTTTCACGGGGGTTATGCAGATCGTGGCACAGGCGTGGTATCTGACAATGCCGGCTGCCCCGGCTGCCCGTTAATAGCGTCTTCTTCGTTTTCTTGCGGTTATCTTTACGCACCCACTCAATGTGTGCAATGCTTCCACCGCCAGAAGCAGTTATTTCTCTTTATTGGAAACTGGATTTAGACATGCTCACTGTAGCACCAAATAAGTGATACCCCGCCAAAACCCCGCCCCTTCATATTCGTAATTAATTCCTGTTTTTGTAATAATATATTCAAAATCTAAAACAGGAGAATAAAAGACCATGCATTCGAATGAGTGTCGTTAATGAACCGTTTGGCGGGGGGACTTCACGATAAATTCTAGGGGTTGGGCAGTTCCAGCAGGGCGGCCAGCGCCGTGTTGAGGTCGAGCGACTTGCCGCGCTCCCAGGCAGTGGTGTACTGTGCGGGCGACAGGCAGCCCTTGAGCCGCGCCAGCAGTTTCACCGTGAGTGGCTCACGTTCGACCCACCAGTCCGGTGTTTTGGGGTTATTTACGGCATACGAAACCAGTTCCAGGGCGCGTTCGCCTTCGCCCGCGTCGGCCAGCAGGTACGCCAGCCCGAGCAGATGGTAAATCACCAACCGAACGCTGAAGTGGAGCAGTTCATAATGTGTATTCCAGGGGACGAAGTGTTCCCGCACCAGCGCTGCCGCTGCGTCATTCTCCCCCAGACCATAGCGCCCACAGGCTTCGAGTATCGGCGTGATGAATTCGCAGCGGATCAAGGGCGCATCCGCATCCACCATGGTTTGTATAGCTTCCCTGGTGAATCGGATCGCATTCGCATAACGACTCTGAACAAGCGAGATCTCCGCAACCAGTTGCAGACTGTCAGTTGTCTGGCCGGGATAGTTGATAGCGCGAGCATGGAAAAGCGACTTGTGGGCATATTCTATGGCGGATGAGAAATCACCATCAATTAAGCGCAGAACGCTTTTGTCGTAGTACGCTTCATGCAAGCCACTATGACTTCCCACACTCTGGAAAACCGAAAGACTCTGGTCGAGATAGGAATTGCATTCCTGCCACTTTCCCAGGTTTGCGGCATAAATACCTAGATAACGCAGCACAAAACCCATCCGCATCACATTATGTGTTTGCTGGCACAGCATCAACGCTTCCTGCCCTACCGCATAGGCTTCTTCCCAATGGTCGTTCTGGCTGTGGAAACGTGACAGCAGCCACAGAGCAAAAGCCTCCCAATAAGGCTCGCCAGCATCCCGGAAGATTTGGATGGCTTCCCGTATGAGCCGCGTCCCCTCTGGGAGATCGTCCGGGGTCATGTAGAGCATCCACATCCCTATCCGCATGAGCGCGACACCGCTTATCGTCGCGTCCTGGTATTCTCGTGCAAGACTGTCTGCCCGCCGCAGCAGCGGAAAGGCGATATCCCAATGGGTCATCGCGCACACTCCGTTCCAGACCAGCAGATGCGCCAGCAGGTGGCGCAGTTCGCTCGTTGGTTCTGCCGGGACTGCCCGAACAATCGCGGCAAAATAGTCCTCACCCTCGCGCTCACGATTAAGCTGCCAGTAGGCCAACCCCAGGCTGTCCAGTAAAAGACGGGCCACATGGTAATCCCTCTGTTGAATCAAGCGTCGGAAAGCCGCCCTGATATTCTCCCAATCAGCTTCGATTTCGCGCAGCGCCTCGAGCTGCTGCCCGCCCTTCAGATCGTTTTCTCGCTGAATCATAAAGCGGGTGTAATAGTGACTGTGGGTGTCATGGGTGGTCTCGGCTTCACCGGCGGCGGCGAGTTGTTCCTCGGCGTACTGGCGCAGCA
>CALJKV010000071.1 GCA_937974245.1 uncultured Chloroflexota bacterium
TCCGTATGGAATTCTTATTTGAGCATATAAACCATTTCCAGTTGCAGGAAGTGAGAAATCAGGCTAAATCTCTGGCAAAAGATGCTTTTGAGAGGCAGATTGAGCTAAAGAAAATAACGAATATAGAAAATTCCCCAGAGGATGAGAGCTTTGTTTTTGCAAAGTTTGTGATGATAGCATTTTATAGACTAATGAGTGATTTGGTATCTAAATCAAAGGAATCTGATTTAGCTCTTCCCTCAAATTTATTATTAAATATCAATATATATTACGAACTATATAAGACACTTGACACAGTGTCAAATAAGCCGTTAACAAATATGCCAAAACACGAAAAAGTTCTTCCACCATTCTCAAAAACAACCAACAGAATTGTAGCAGAATATTTTGTCACAAGAGGTTGGGTGGAAAGTATAGAAGACATATACATAGAATTGTCGCCACAACAAAAACAAGTAAGAGAAGTTCTTTTGAAAACAACTAATAAAGATGAAAAATCCTCAAATGTGGGTTCCGATGAATTGTTATCGCCGAGATTAAGACGCACAAAATAATGGAGAAATGGTTTGATCTGACGGACAGATGGATAGTGGGATTCACCGCATCAAAAACTGCATTTTCCAGTCTATCGTCCCTTTTCACCTCCTCATAAGGTTTAGGAACAGACGAATGTTTTCTAGGCTTCATAGATGTCTCGAGGATGTTAAAATATTAATTGATTCCCATAGTTTGGGAAACGATATAAGCTGCAAAAAAATAACTACAAATAAAAAAACGGTTCTCAGTATAGTTGATAATCTAGCAGGGGAAATGCATGTTATTGCAGATATGGTTCCTGACAGCCATACTGACATCAGATTAGTTCTTCTGCTTACCCCAGAAATCCCCGAACAGGACAGGGCGTTTTTAGAATATCTGCATTACCTGGTTAGAATAACTGGGGGAAGTCATATTGGTTTGAAAGAGGAATCTCATGACAACAATCTAGTTCAATATGTTGCTTACGTTCGGTTTACGTGGGCCAGAGAGGCTGAACTTGGCACTTTATTGGAGATGCACCTTGGCTATTTGAGAACTTTTTATGCCAGATACGCTGACGATATAAACAACAATCTTATGTTTTCTGAGATGTAAATCTCAGAAGATGCTTAAGCCATATACGAAATATAGAGTCAGGATGATTATACTCTAATGAATATGAAACCATTAATTTTTATTAGTCATGCAAATCAAGATATTAAGATTGTAGAGTTATTAAAGAGTCAAATCGAAGAAATTTTCGCTAATGGTGTAGAGGTCTATGCTTCAAGTATTTCGGGAATGATTAATATTGGCATTAACTGGTTTGAAAATATACGAGAGAAAATCAACCAAGCGCAGGCGGTTGTTTTCCTCATTACGCCGGCTTCAATTGAAAGACCCTGGATTTGGTTTGAAATGGGAGCAAGTTGGTCAAGATATAGTGAAGGCAAGGCAGAGATATATCCGTTGATTTGTGGCCTCGATCTAAAACAATTGCCCGAACCACTCAATCTTTTGCAGGCGTTGTCTTTGCACGACACTCAGAAAGTAAGAGTCTTTTTTGAAGAACTCTGTCAAAAGTTTGGTTTTGGCAACTTGAAAACTTTCTCTCCTGATTTGTTTTCCAGTATTTTGTGTGATTTTTCTTCAGAATATCAAATTAACCTTGAAGGAGTCTTAGAAAAACTAATTGATAGTGATGTTTTAGCTGAGAAAGACATTGATATTTTTGGTGTTTGTAGACTATTGCCAGTAGATAAAGTGAGAAGATTGAAAAAAATTATCAGTGAAAGAGAAACAAGATAAATCAGGGTTTAATTTTAATGATTATTTTTCCAATAATGACCCTTTATCAAAAACATTTGTGTTACCATAATCTTATGGAGGATTGGCAGCCAACAAGGTGGCATAATCACGCCTCATTTGACTTAAAATATAAACCGTGATCGCATCAATCCACAGTCATTTTTCCATTAGGTATTATTACTACCTTTTCAAGTTAATTCATGCTCACAGTCATAAATTCAACCGCCGCACCACGTCCCCCAACTCCTCATCCGTAATCCCAATATATCGCTTCGTCTCTTTCAGACTCTCGTGGTTAAGCTTGTACATGATGAGCGCCAGGTCTACCCCCTGCATTCGCGCCTGGTAGCCCCAGGTCTTGCGGAGACTGTGCGTACCGAAGTTGCCATGCAATCCCACTTCTTTGCAGATGGACGAGAGGATTTTCCATGCCTGTCCACGTTTGAGCGGTACGGTGTATTGGTTGCGTTCGGAGTTGAAAAAAGTGAAATACGCAGGGCTGGCGGATATATCAGGGTATGCAGCAAGATATTCGCTCAGGGCATCACGGATACTCTCGTTGACCGTCACCTCATGCCGTTTGCCCGTTTTACGCTCCCGCACCCTGAACCGTGATCGTGGTTTACCTTGTTCATTGAGGAAGTCACCGATCTGCAATTTCAGCACATCGGAAATGCGCAGCGCAGTGTTGATCCCAACCGTGAAGAGCAGCAAATCCCGAAATCGCTTTTTGCCACGCAGTAGGTTTTTGATTTGAGCGATCTTCTTACGGTCGCGAATGGGTTCAACAAAGTTCATAGATGCAGTAGACATCCTACGCCCCCAGCTAGAATATGTCTACCAGGAACCCAAATATCCGCCAATCTCGCGGCCACAGACATTGATATGTCAAGCGATTCCTTGAATGAGTAAACACAATGGAGATTGTGTTCATTAGGTGTACAAAGTGCGCGTTAAACATTTCCAAATTCCAAATACCTTATTGCAGTTCACTCACCCCCACATGTGTAGGGAATACCTCTATAGAGAGTATACAAGGATACAAATAACCGGTTCACCCCCACGTGTGTGGGGAATACGCGGACGTTCGATGAGCCGCTGGGCGGTTACTCGGTTCACCCCCACGTGTGTGGGGAATACCCTTCATAGCGAAGTCTACCGCCCCGGCGATGTTCGGTTCACCCCCACGTGTGTGGGGAATACAGCTAATCATCTAAAAGGAGTAAGGACATGAAACGGTTCACCCCCACGTGTGTGGGGAATACGGAAAGCCATATCCAGCTCACCGCGCTCCAATGCGGTTCACCCCCACGTGTGTGGGGAATACGTGTTTCAATGTTCTCGACTCGCGCCCACCATTCCGGTTCACCCCCACGTGTGTGGGGAATACGGCCATGTTCCAGGCGTTATCCACATCTACCGGGGTTCACCCCCACGTGTGTGGGGAATACCCAATCCCAGGGGGCAATATCCATATACAATTCGGTTCACCCCCACGTGTGTGGGGAATACGCTTGGCAGGTGTCCCCAGGCGCTTGATAATTTCGGTTCACCCCCACGTGTGTGGGGAATACGGGTCCGCCAGCGTCATCGCCGCCACACCCGCCTTAGGGTTCACCCCCACGTGTGTGGGGAATACGGCGAGTGGTCTCCATAGCAATCCTGCACTTCCGGTTCACCCCCACGTGTGTGGGGAATACGTCAGTGCCAAGCTCAACACCGTATTACGCAGCGGTTCACCCCCACGTGTGTGGGGAATACGTAGAATGCTTGGAAGATTGTCCGCTCCCATTCCGGTTCACCCCCACGTGTGTGGGGAATACGCTTACTTGACAGGTTTTCTATTTTGCTGTACCCGGTTCACCCCCACGTGTGTGGGGAATACTTTGAAGTGTCTACGCCTAAGCGATAGAGACATACGGTTCACCCCCACGTGTGTGGGGAATACAGTGTCTTCCTCAAATGCCCAGGGTTCAAGTACCGGTTCACCCCCACGTGTGTGGGGAATACACTATGTATCTCAGCACTGGAATGAGGATTATCCCGGTTCACCCCCACGTGTGTGGGGAATACGGCTATGTCACAGCCGAGACGGTGACGGCGCTCGGTTCACCCCCACGTGTGTGGGGAATACCCTTCATAGCGAAGTCTACCGCCCCGGCGATGTTCGGTTCACCCCCACGTGTGTGGGGAATACGAGTGGCATAACGACATTTGCCCACATATTGCCCGGTTCACCCCCACGTGTGTGGGGAATACGTGATGTTGATTTCTGAGAATTGGGCGGATGCCCGGTTCACCCCCACGTGTGTGGGGAATACTTGTTACGCGCTCGCCCTCCGTACCGGGCAGGCCGGTTCACCCCCACGTGTGTGGGGAATACGTTATGCTGCTCAACAAGCTCCACGCCCATCGGCGGTTCACCCCCACGTGTGTGGGGAATACTATTTTTCTAGCGGCTCAATCCGTTGAATCATCGGTTCACCCCCACGTGTGTGGGGAATACGTTTGCCCGAAAATGAGCCAGACGTTTTTGATACCGGTTCACCCCCACGTGTGTGGGGAATACTTTTTGCTGCTGTACTTGTGGTAGTGACATGATACGGTTCACCCCCATGTGTGTGGGGAATACGGAATCTCCGAACCTCTACAGCGGTAGTTACGACGGTTCACCCCCACGTGTGTGGGGAATACGCCCGCTGTAAGCAAGCCAGTCACCCTGGTTAATCGGTTCACCCCCACGTGTGTGGGGAATACATTAGCACACAAGGAGAAAACACTATGAATAGCGGTTCACCCCCACGTGTGTGGGGAATACTGCGGGACGAATACGAACGCGCCATCTATGACCGGTTCACCCCCACGTGTGTGGGGAATACGCAGGTAACAGAACTATCGAGCCACACCGTCGCACGGTTCACCCCCACGTGTGTGGGGAATACTCACTGGTTAGTTCGCTCATGCCGCCTTCTTTCCGGTTCACCCCCACGTGTGTGGGGAATACGGCATACGGCACGCGCCAGTATGTGCCATCAGGCTTACGGTTCACCCCCACGTGTGTGGGGAATACCCTTCTGTAATAAAAGAAAGATTGATCGCTTAGGTACGGCGCACAAGTTGAATGCCTTCGTACTCAACGATCTCGCGTCGAGTATCACCAAAGACACGCACAGCAAAATGCTGCTCATTGTTGGCTGACCACATCTGTATGATACCCCCATCCCGGCAGGACTTACAACACAAATCCCAAAGACGGTCGCGCACCATCGCATTGACATGTCCCAGAAATACCCCGGCATGTGGTTCGATCAGCCAACGTGATAGTTCCCCGCGCACGCCTTCAGGCACACTCTCCAATATCATCACGACCATCATTCATCCTCCATATCCAGAGCATCAATGAAATCATCCCATAATGGGGATGGCAGCGCGCTGTCTTCGTCATAATCCCCTTCTTCGCCAGGTGGAGCTTCGCCGACATTCAGCAGCACATCCAGGTCCGGTAGAATCCGTTGGAGCAGTTTGGTTTCTTTGAATCGCTGTCGCATCTGTTGGCGTACACGCGGCTCAATATTGTCGTTGCCCAAAGCGATGACTTCAAACGCTGCCGGTATGCTGATTTCAGTTTTATAGAGATCAGCCACATCATAAACAAATGATAGTTGTTTGCCGGTATGGATGAAGCCCAGACCAGGTGAATAACCACCGCTGACAATGGCGGTATGGCAAAGACCATTGAGTAGCGAATTAGCCGCCGAGAGTGCCCGATTGATTGGATTGCTCTTTTCCCACTGGTTGCGGTCATAGCGGCGTCCATGCCATTGAACACCATAGCGGTAACTCATCGTTTTATAGAAATTGCGCACACGTACACCCTCGTGACCGCGTAGTTGCTCAATGGACAAATCTGGATCAAGCGCTTCCTCAAAACGAAACTTATACATGGCGATAGCAACCTGGCGATGTTTATCGGGATCACTGACCAGCCTTGCTTGATGAAGCAGGCGATAGGCTTTGCGAGTTTCACCCAAACCTTGAGCATAGAATTTTGAACCATCCTCACCCACCCAAACAATCGAGCAACCGTTGTCAGCGAGCAGCTTGATGGCTTCATGGGTAATACTGGTTCCCGACCCCAGCAACAGTACCGAAAGCGCCGCAATGGGTAAAGCTGTTTTACCCTCCTTGTCTACACGTTCCACAGCCTGACGGTATCGCTGAATGATCGCTTGCTCAACGTAGATATAACTGAGGCTATCGCGTAATTTAGGTAGAATGTGAAGGTCTTTCATCGTTCGTTTCTCCATGTGAATAACGAATTGGAGGTCACCACCTACGTGGAGAAAACAGTCCCCCACGTACGTGGGGAATACATCGCATCCATCAAATGGAACGTCGCTTTGCCCGGTACACCCCTACGTGCGTAGGGAATATATTCCTGAAGACGGGTTATGACGCTGATAATGGCCCACCCCCATGCACGTAGGGAATACTTGATCTGACGCCTCTCTGGGATGCGATAAACGGCGGTTCACCCCCACGTGCGTGGGGATTAGGTGATCTACATGCCCGGCGTAATATGGGACAACGGTCTCCCCTACATATGGGGGCACGTCACTTAGATGCTACGATATGGTATCGAGAGCAGTCCAAACCCAAAGCCTTTGGCGCTGCCGATGCCACTCGCTAACCCGGCGTGAAAAGCCTCCTCATTAGTGACCATAAGCAGACCATCAAACTGAACAGCGTGCCAGGTCTGACGGCGTTTCTGGCCGTGTTTCTTGCCTAGCTTGACCATCTGCACACCGAGCGGATCACAGGTGAAGCCGTGCCGGTCACCTTGGCGCAGTAGCCATTCCATCAGGTCAGAGTCGGCATAGATCGCATGGCGCTTGCCCTCACGTTTGATAGTTGGATTAGCCTGGAGGCGAAAAGGTATCCGCTGCCCCTGAGTGATGTTGGGCATAATAGTTCGCACCTTGGGAATATCCGCCAGGTACCCATCATGTTGCATCCGCTCAACCGAGTCCCAATCCGGCAGGGAATGCGACTGTACCAGCACCGAAACCGCCGGCAGCCTGCGATTATCTTCAACCCGGTAAAGAACGCGCTCGTCAGCCGATAGTTTAGTCGGAAATGCATTCAACAGTGTGCGGTGCAGCTCGTAGCGATCTGCCAGGTCAGAGCGGGCGGCACGTGAACGGGGATTAAACAGTAATTGTGAGAGAAACATGCTTATTCCTCCTCAGCCGGGATAGGTGTTGGAATGGTACTACTGGTGATGCGACGCGGCAGAAAGCGTCGTGAGGCAAACGACAGGGGATGATCGTTACGAATAGTCATTCCAGCCGGATCATCAACCAACAAACGCAGAAAATCGGGATGTTTGCCACTTCCGATCCAGGGATAGGCTGACAGAGTATCAAACAGGTCGCCCGGTTGCAAGCCATCTGGTAGCCAGACACGTTCAGCCGGAATGAAGGCTTTACGTCCAAGGAATAGCGACCAGACTGGGTTTTGCAAAGCAGCCTGCAAATCGGTCAGTAGGGCAGGATCACCTTGTAGTCCCACCAGGAACTTGGCATCCGCAAGATAATACCGATTGGAAACAATCAGATCATTCTTGACCCCGCCACTGACCTTATAGACCCCACCCATACCGGCTGTATGAAAATCCTGCCGGATAAACCCCTCTTGATCGACACGCACGCCCATCTTTAGCGCCGCCAGATCATTGACCGGTTCTGAAAGAGGCCGTCCCAGGGCTGCACACAACAAGCCGATTACGCCACTTTTGGATGGTTCACGCCCGGTGTCGCGGTGCGTGAAGTGACTTTGGGTGCCCCAGGCCTGCATAGGGGCACTCAGTCGCAGTAACAGGGTCGCCATCACGCATATTCCTTGCCCAATGTGGCAACAATACGTTCGACCCAGGTATACAGATCAGGCACGACGGCCTCTGCCAGTTCAGCGGATGACAGTTCATAACCACGTGGGTTCATCACCGACAGGAATGGCTGGCGCAGACGGAAAGCCACATCCACCTGATCCCAATATCCAGCCAGCGCCAGCACTGACGGTTCAGCGAACCCGCCGCTCCTGCTGGCGCGTACTGGCCGTTCAAAGGCATTCACCAGCGATTGACCATCATTGGCTGGTCGCATCACTGCCATCAGAAAATCAGGCGCGTGCTGATTAACGAACCCGTTCTTCATCCCAGATGGTACGACCAGGGCGAAGGCTTTCATAAAGCCGCTAATCGTATATGCTGCCAGTTCGCTATCGCCGTGCAGGTTTTCGACCAGTTGTCTCCAATGAATACGGGCGTGCCGGTAATACGTCGCCGAGTTGAAAGCTACCAGCCCGAGCATCCCGGCACCGGACTCCTCATCAGGAGTCAGATCATCAACGGCGGTAAAGTAGTCAAACTCGGCGGTGTTCACTTCATGGGTCGAGATGGCGTGCATCATCTCGCAGGCCGCATCAATACTCAGGCCGGGATTTTCCGCGAGCATTCGCCCGAACAAGGCAATATCCGGCGCGAGCGAACGGTTTTTGAGCTGCTTGGTCAGTTCGCTTTTCAGTTTCTTGGTATCCGGCAGATCACCCTGCTGACGGGCTGCCAGGATATAGTCAACCAGATGTTCGATTTCGTCGGCACTGATATAAACCAGAACGGATGTCCCTTTTTCCCCCGACTTGGCAAAAACCGAATTGACGACCAGCGCGGCACTTTCCTGAGCTTCATTCTCAGGGACATCATTTGCTGCCAGGCGTTCGGCAATAACGTTAATTAGCGCTTTGGTACGTGTACCAGGCACAGTTTTGATTTCCTCGGCAAAGAGGTCTGAGGTACGCATCGCCCGCTTGGCGGATTGCGACGAAATACGCGCCCGGCGCACACCACCGAACAGCGCATCTTTGGGGTTGCCGGTGTCATCCCGGTTCAGATTAGAGGGGCCAAACGTCTGAATAGCATGAATTTCGATAATCATGGTGATCTCCTTAGCGGTTATGATTTGGGCTGCTTATTGGACGAATGCCAGAATTCTCTGGCCCATTTTTTCTGAACGTAGCGTGCATCATGACTCCATCCGTTCAGATCGTAGAGCAGCTGATGCCAGTTCACTGAGATGTCTTTCGATTTGAGCATACTGATATGCTGGCGCAGGGGGCTATCTAGTGTCTCACGCCGCAGATTCAGAAGCTGAACGAAACGGCGTGAAGTAGCCGCGTCAGCACCGACTTCCTGGGTATAGGAGAGGAGATGGGTGCCCATGTTGCCTTTGGCTGCTGACACCGGATGCAGAGCAAACAACGCAGCAATCAGATACAGGTTCGCTTCTTCGTACCCATGATGGATGAAGGGAACCACATACGGAAACATACCAGGCGCTTCACCCGGTAAGCGTCCCAGGCCGTGCCGGAGTTCAGCCAGCATGGCCCGGTCTTCGGCGTGCAGTTGCAGATAATTGACAAAAGGATGTTGCCTCGTCTCATCGGTCATGATCGCCTCCTATTGCGTAAATAGCTTCTTAATCCGTGCATGTAGCTCCCTTTCGGCCATCACCTGCCCTTGTAAAGCTGCTGCATTGCTGCCACCACTGCGTTCGGCTTCCGCCAAGCTATCTTTAGCGTTCTGGATGAGAATCTCGCGCCAGGCAGCAAGTGCATCTGTGTGGTCATAGCTGAACGCAGACACAAAATTCCAGAATGGCAATTCCAGATGTGCCCAGTAGTGCGACACAGTGCCCCATTGCCTAATCAGATTCTGCCGATCAGTCTTGTCCGGCACACTTTCGCCCCCACGCATGAGGACATACTTAGCCAATGTGTTTGTGGCATAACGAAGTGCTTGAGCAATGGCTTCAGCATCTGTAATCGCTTGAGAAATTTGAAGTAGAGAGATCGAGTCACGAAGTAGCCCGGACGGAAGGGGTATCCGTTCCTGACGGTAAAACACTGGCTTGGCCTGATCGGCAAGCATTCCGGTAGCGGTCAGTTGAAGTGGATATTGCTCCTCGATGAACCCATATTCCACCAGGCGAGCGAGCCAGTCAACCACAGCGGGTGGTTTCACATTCGCATCATCAAGAGCCAGAAGGCTGTGATAGTCACGCCACAGCGCTTTGTCTGTGTCGAAGCGTAGAAATCTCCAGTCCTCACTGTCCGAGTTTCGAACATAGCGCTTATGGGGGCTGGACACATCAGCAGAGAGTGTCAGCCCTGGGGCTATTGTCATAGTTTCAACCATAATTTGCCCGTTCCGCACAGCCGGTATTAAACGAATGCGATTACTCGGCCATGTCAAATAGTCCAGGTACCCCTTTGGATGTTCTCTGGGTTGATAGGGATCAATCTGTTCCCATGCGGGCATGTCCATAGATGTATATGGTATCGGGACTAATGAACTTGGATAAGGCAACAGATTTAGCAAGAGTGTTTTGAATACGGTCTCGTCATTGCCCCAGAATAGAACGCCGCGTGTGAGCGGACTATCAGTGAATTTTTCTTCAAGACCACTCAATCCCGCAGTGCGAAATGTCTGAGCAGTGATTAAATGACGAGCGGCCTCAGCGGCAGACAGACTTAATCCATCGTCGTCATTGGCATGGGTAAAAAGAGTGCCTGTATTGCCGATCGAATGAATCAAATGGATAATTGACTTCGGTTGAACGCGCTCATCTGGCACCTGATAAAATGGTCGCTCCGGGTGAAACAAATCGAAACGTTCGTACCACTTCGTGAAGTAAGCATCTAACTGTTCCGGTGGGAAAAATCCACCTTGCCATAACATTTTCCAGGCATTTCGATTTGCCGGGCCAAACACGCAGTGTAGCACTGCGAGCGCCACCGGCATGACGGATGCAGTCATCAGGGATGTTTCACAGGAGATAGCCAGAAGATTATGGGCATTGACCAGCAAATCACGGAGGCTGACTTCTTCAAGTGTGCCGTCGTGTTTCACACACGGAATCCAGGGTTGGTCAATCAGATTAAATGAGAATGTCATACGTCCTCCTTGATGATTTCCAATCCGTAAAAGCGGCTTAATCTCAACAGGTACCTGCTTCCCGGTATGGCATACGATCCGCTGCTAAATACTATTGGGCGAGTATCCTTGAGTTGTGGACTACGGCTGAGGTGTGGATTTTCGGGCATATTCTTGAGCGCTTGCATAACCTCCTGATTGCGAATTGTCACCCGAAAACGCAGCAGGGTGCTAATTTCAGCATTTGTCGGCGGTCGATCTGGAAGTACAGGCAGGGGCAGATCGGAGTGGTCCGTTCGTACACAGAGGATATCGATTCCAGACCTTATATCGCGTGTAGTGATACGGATTTGTTCGTCATCAGATAGATCAAGACTTGTACCACCAATCAGGAATTCATCATCAGGAGCGCCAATTCGGTAAGCTTCACCGCGAAATCGAGCGCCATTGTCCCCCATCACCATTTCCTCCCAGGCAGCTTGCAAAGATTTGGTATATGCCTGTGAGAGACCCTCTACAACCGGATCATCGCTGTATACGAAATCCATCATCGGGTCAATTTCATCGGGTATAGCAAGTTCTGCGCGGTCGCGCAGCAGCAGCCAGGTTTTCAGCAGGATGAATCGGACATAAATAATTTCATCTACACCAAAACCCGGCACATCATCTTGCCCAAACTGCGGTTCGCGTAGAACCAGTACCGGTTCGGAAAGATGCGCTGGACGAGAACGCTCAGCATGGCGGTGCAGCCGTCCAGCGCGTTGAATCAGCAGGTCAATAGGGGCTACACTGCTTACCATCAAATCAAAGTCCAGATCGAGACTCTGTTCAATGATTTGTGTGGCAACCAGAATCATGCGCTCAGGTCGCTGTCCGGTTTTGCCGAAGGAGGTGAGGACTTGATTTTCGATGGTATTGCGCCATTGAGATGGGAATCGGGCATGGAACAGCAGCACGTCATCTGCATTTAACTCAGGGTGCGTACGAAGTGCATGTGCCAGCGCAATAGCCTCATCTACAGTATTACAGATAATAGCAATGCAACCGCCATCCTGGTAGACGGTAGCCAGCCAATCACAAAGCGGCGCAGTATTCGGGCCAATTCGATAGATGTGCAGTATTCGAGTTGCCGGTGCAGGTAATGGATAAACCTGGACGTTGCCGTCTTTGTCCACAATAGTCAGTCGTGGATAAGGCACGTCTGCTATAGGCGCTTCTGCTATACCGACTTGCTCCAGCAAACGTTGACGACTGTTTCTTGGCAGAGTAGCTGAAAGAAGAATTACCGGAGACTGCAAGGCCTCCAACCAGCCCAGCAGACGATCCACGATCGCATTCATGTAAGTATCATAAGCATGAATCTCATCGAAGATCACAGTCTTGTGGCTGAGACCATACTGGCGAACAAAATGATGGCGTGTCTGCAAAACACCCAATAGCGCCTGGTCTACCGTGCCAACAGCGAAAGGTGCCAGCAGTGAACGTTTCCGATTCTGAAACCATGTCGTAGCAATTAATCCACTTTCATCCCCTTCTCGCTCTGTTCTGGCCGATAACTGCTGGTACAGCGGATGTTGGTCGGCCTGTGCATGGATAAGTTGTATATTGATTGGTTGATGCGGATAACGTGCCTCTAAATACTGTCCCACCCGTTCAAACATCTGATTGCTGGTTGCCTGAGTAGGCATCGCTACATAAACTCCTGCCTGACCAAACAGATTGACCAGACAATCGGCGAGATACAAAGCCAATTCTGTTTTGCCACCACCCGTGAGATACTCGACCAGAACCAAACGCGGTTTGCCTGCTGAAAAGTCACAAACCTGGATGGCTTCTCTCTGTAACGCATTGGGGGGGAATGGAAAGACGGTCTCGAATATGGGTGTGTCGCCAGATAATTTCCAACCACCCCAGCCCATCTCAGCCAGAGCCGTTTCAGCCTGGGTCAAGGCATGTTCAAAGTACGTACCAGGCTCGATGGCCTGCATCTCATAGGCGAAGTAAGTATCATTGGAGCCAATCCAATCACATACAGAAACAAATCCAGAGAGAAAAACGAGTAGTTGGTTGAGTTGAGCGACATTGTCTGGTAGTGAGATAGCATTCACGGCCAGTACCTGCACCATTGCCTCAAACACCTGTGCTTGTAGTTTCTGCCATTCGGGTTTTCCGATTGCCGCACGCTTCTGGTTCATTCTATGGTCGCTGATCCACGTGCCATGATGCCCCCCAAGCACAGCCGCAAGCTGGTGTGCTGCCCCCTTTTCTATGCCTAATTCCGCCAGTTGTCGTTGTAAGATAATCGCGGAAAGCAGACCGTGAGGCTCATCAAAGCCTTCGCTAGACAGACCAGATGCTACTAACCTATCAAAAAGCGGTTCAGCCTTTCGTTGAAAACCTGGGGTTGCTTTGCCAATGTCATGTAAACCGGCTAACAAGGCCAACCATCGCCGTGTACCCTCATCTTCCATACCAATCAGTCCACACAGCCATGTCCGCTGTGCGGAACTGAGAACCTGTTGCCACATGACCCAGGTTACCGCTGCAACATCCAGTAGATGATAAAGCAACGCATGATAAGCACCAGTTTTGCGATCGTACTTTGCCCATAGGTAGACCAACGAAGGGGCTGTGTCGGCTACTCTCTCCACAAGTCCATATGCCTGAAGCTGGCGCTGTAAACTCCAGATGATTCGCTGGCGTAAATCATCCGGTTCCAGTACGACGACGCCGGATCCCCAGCTACGTATCCAGGGAACCATCTCTTGTGGCTCAGAAACCGCCACAGAAAACCGTACGTAGCCATTGGAATCAACGGCAATCTTTTGTGTTGGGTGCCAGGCTGTTTCCAGCAAGCGGTCATAATGGCGGGGTTCGAACTGCAATTGAACCTGCACAGGGTCTCGCTCGCTGTTCCAGACTCCCCATGCGTGCCCATCATACGTGCCGAACCGAGCGGCTTCGACAACGTCGAACCGGTTATTGGTCATCTGAACATCCAATATGCGATCGAACTTCAGGCTGAGCGGGATGTATCCATGTCCGTCTGTTGTACCTTCGCACAGCACATACAGCCCATCAGAGAGCGGGTTGCTCACAAATCGGAAAGGACGAATGAGCCAGTGATTAGGATTGGGGCGATGGAGAGGGTGATATGTCACCCATACCTCGTAGCGTTTTTGCTTAGCGTATGTCAGCAAAGAAAACCAACGATCGCCTGGCTCGTTAGGCTGATCGTGGTCATGCTTTAATAAAAGTGTATCGCCCAGAGGGATTGACATCTTGCTGCCCAACTTATACAGCAAAGAGCGCATAGTATGCCAGCGATCACGGTGATAAATTAGTGATCTTTCCAGGACAAGGTATAGAAATTCGCTCTCTTCCGGAGAGAGTGTGAAGGCTGCAAAATAACCTTCTGAGAGATAGTATCGTTTGCGATCTGTGTAGATTGGGACACCAGCATCTTCCAGGATGCTGATATATTTGGGCACAACACGTCGGCTAATACCATATTTTCCAACGATCTCACCTGTGCTGATGCCATCAGGCGCAGTTGCCATGTCATGAATGATGTTTTGAAGAATCTTGTAGGTCTCGCCTAAATCCATCTGACGCTCTCCTTTATATCCCCAGCATAATGACATTTGGGAACGGAGCGTGCTCCATTGTGTGAAGGTAGATGAAACATATCGTTGCTATATTCAAGATAAGTGTTAAGGGCACAAATGTCATTTGTTTTCCTACCTTAAAAGCAAATCCATTCTGAAATCTCGCTATCCCATTACAATTAGCGCAAATAGTTATAATGAAGAGTTTACTCGAAATCTGAGATAAGTATCGTGTTTTCATTTATGCAACTGATATAAATTTTATAATAAAATGGTGATTTACTTATTTGGTACCGAAAAGAGAAACACAAGGGGGATTGTGTTCACCCACTGTTGTTTACTGCTTGTATTGCGTTGATTCGTATGTTGTAATACGCATATGAGTACTATCCGCACCACCATCACGCTTCGCCCCAGCTTGTTAGAACGGCTCAAAATATTCGCCCGTGCCAACAACAAACCGATGTCTGAAGTCATTCAGGAGGGATTGACCCGCATTCTGGATCAAGCTGAGCAGCGACGACTGAAAACCATGTACGATGGTTTGTCCTCTTTGGCAGGCAGCAGCCAAGCGCCGATTCCTGATGCGTCTGGGCGCATTGACGCGATGTTATATGGTCAGCGTGGGGCTTGGAGGGGTGATGCGAACTGATTTTGATATTCTGGTTGATAGTGATGCTTTCGTGGGTCTGTTTCTGGATCACGATACCCACCACGCTGAGTGCCAGCAACAATTGCGCCAGTTTCAAGCGGATAACCGGGTTCTGGTCACCACCAGCTTTGTAGTCAGTGAAACCGCGACCGTTCTTAGTCACCTGGATGGGCAGACAATGGCTCGTGACTTCTTCGATACTATTCAATCTCATCAGTTTCCAGTCATTTTTATATCAGAAACGCTTCAGACAGCCGCAGAAAAAGTGTTTTACCAGCAGGAGAAGAAAGGCACGAGCATGGTGGATTGTGCCAATGTCGCAGTGATGCAACAGTTTCATATCCCCACTATCTGGAGTTTTGACCGTTTCTACTTCAGACGCTATCAATTCGCGCCTGCTGAGTAGACATAGATAGTAGCAATAAGATTCATAAGAAGATTACATGACATATCAATCAACAAAAAGTAACATCCCCCGTTTCAAAAACTATCAGGAAGAAGCTGCTTTCTGGGATCGTCACGACTTCACCGAATTCCTGGATGAACTGAGGCCGGTACAGGTGCGGTTTGCGAAGAATCTCTCCAATGGCGTGACGGTACGCTTCTTCCCCAAAAGACTTGAGCCATATTCGCAAGACTGCAACAGAGAAAGGCATAGGAGCCGCAGCCCTCATCCGCATGTAGGTGTCGGAACATTGACACACCCCGGCAAAGCCGTAGCTGATATAACCCAAAATGGTTTTCAACCCGTCGCCTAACCCGCGCACCTGCTAGAACTCCATCGCGGTTCTTGTTACCATGAAATCCATGTTTTCTCTCGTCACCCGCGCCATACAATTCCTGGCAAACTTCATCAAACTCGACCTGAATACCGTTCTGGCAAAAGTCGCGGAACGGCTCGCCTACTTCCCATTAGGTGGGTATCACCCCGGCCTCTATGAAGTTTTGGAACATGAAGGACAGTTGGAACTCTGTGACGAGGGAGGGCATCAGGTGATCTACACCAAGCGCCAGAAGGTGAAATTCCTCCAAGACAATATCATTGCCTACCAGGATCAGGCCTGGGGGGATGGCGAAATCTTCGCCGATTACAACTGTACACCAGGCGTTCCGGTTGATCGTTACCGGGAAGGCAATCGCTACCGGGTCTTGATTTCCCTACGAGAAGCCAAGAAACACAATGATGTTGAGCAGTTTCATATCCAACGCACCATCACCGAGGGCTTCACCAGCGCCAAAGAAGATTTCCAGACTGATATAGACCACATGACCCGCCACCTGACGCTTCAGATCGTCTTTCCAGCAAACCGGCCACCCCAGCATGTCTACCTGATTGAGCGCCATGCCAAGCGCAGCCGAGAATTAGGAACCGATCACGTTCACTCATTGGCCGATGGCCGCATTGAAGTCAATTGGCAGACAACGACGCCAAAGCTCTATGAGACCTACATTTTGCGTTGGGAGTGGTAAAGAGGTGATGAGCGGACAGAAGCCGCTCATCCGTGAGGAACTACGTGCCACCGCCACCGCTCATGAGGCTGCTCCTTTCAGCTACCAGACGAACCAGGGGTGAAGCTCATATTCACCATAGGATATGTAGTATTCCCTATGGGATATAGATAGTGTACTGCATTCTGTCTAAGATGGCAATAGGACTCATCAAGACCAGAAAGCAGCAGCGCATTGGAACCCAGACAAATCGGCGAGCGGATTCGCCGTGCCCGCGAAGCACGCGGTTTATCCCAGGAACAATTAGCCGAACAGATCGCCCGCGATCAGCGATCGGTGTCCGAATACGAGAGTGGCAAACGGCGGATATATGCCCATGATCTACCCACCATTGCCCGTGCCTTGGCGGTACCGCTGATCTACTTCTACGAAGATGTGTTGTCCCCCGATGATCTGGACAATGCCCTGTTGGAGACGTTTCACCGGATGGATACTGAGGCACGGAGAACGCTGCTGGAGGTGCTGGATCTGCTCTCGCATCTCATAGCCGAACGACGATGAAACTCAAGCTCACGGTGGACTTTCTGCTTGCTGACTGACTGCCCCTTTTTCCGTGTTAGGAATAGTTGTCGCATCTATTCTATTGTTCAGGGAGCGGAACGGTTTGACAGTCAAGGTGCAAACGATAAATGAGTGTGATGATCGATGACACGGAATTGTGAAAAGGGAGATGAGTCAGGTGGATTCCTTACAGATCAGCATTGAACCGGGCGGCGAACCCGCCTTGTGGAGAGTGACGCTCAAACGAGGAGCGCGGACAATCACGCTCGATTTCATTGATACCAATCCTCCATCGGAAGCCGGGATACTGGCAGCGACTACCCGGCTGATCGCTGCTGGGCTGGATCAGGTCGATCTATTGAAGCAGATTGTACAACCTGAGGTGTAGACGCTGGGTGATTGCGCGGGATGAGCGTGAAAAAAGTGATGAGCGGACAGCAGCCGCTCATCGGTGAGGAATTACCTACGTACCACCGCCGCCACTCATGAGGCTGCTCCTTTCGCTCACTGGTTATCGGGGTGGAAGTTTTCAAGAGCAAGAAGACTGCATTATTGCAGTCGTATGCCATAGTGTATCTGTTATAGACGAGTATACGGGCATTTTTCTAAAATTGCAATAGATTTTCATGTGATTTTGGAATAATGCCTTGGATCCAAAATGGTTAGGTTTTCGTATTCGCGAAGCACGGGAACGGCGAGGTATCTCGCAAGACGAGTTGGCGGCAGCCGTCTCCAAAGATCAACGCGCCATTTCAGAGTATGAGAACGGACGGCGCAAACTGGCAGCGACGGATTTACCACTGTTTGCCGCCGTGCTTGAAGTGCCGCTGATTTTCTTCTTTGAACCGGATGCCGGTGTGCATGACCTTGATGCGGCACTACTCAACTACTTCCATCTGCTGCCTACTCCAGAAGCCAAATACGCGGCCATTGAGATGCTGCGTATTCTGTGGCAGGCGATCCCCACACCGGAGACATAGTTAGACTGCTCGATCTAGGAACGGCTCCGCCCCGCGTCAAATCCCAACACAAAAGCGGTTAATAGAGGACTGTTGACTTCGGCAATTGATGAGGCTGATGATTCTGTATGACGTAGTTCGGTCAGGTCTCCACCGACGCTGCGAATCATCTCCAGCAGGGCGAGATCTGCCTGTTGGGAGGCAAGATTCAATCCAGCGATAATCAGCACTTCGCGCCGGTTGGGGTCTTGGGAGGGGGAAGGCAGCGGCTTGGGTGGATCACCTTTCGGGTACAGGCTTAGCCAGGCTTCCGACACCAGGAATATCTGCTTGAGGGTATGAAACTGCCCACCGCGTGCCAACGTGAAGCCGATGCTGAACATCTGCTGAGCGCGTCCGGCGTGGGTATCAGCAAAATCCGGTATATGTACCATCCCTAATCCTGCGTTACTCTCGAAAAAGACTGTGGGCGTGTGACCACCGGTTTGCAGCGCCACCTCCGTAACCATACGGGTGATGGTTTCCAGATCAAAGCGGATGGGTTGTTGTTCGTGTTCAGGGAGCATGGTCAGTATCAGTAAAGGAAATGAAGTGCCGGGAATAGGCATACCATGTCCCGCCAACGTGGTCAACCAGCACCTTGCACAACCCAAACACCTGCCGGAGCAGGTGTTTGGTCACGAGTTGGCTTGCCCTGTCTATCTGTGGGTTACGTCAGGCGGACGACGCCGCAAGCCACGCTTACCAATCCACGAAGCTCTCAATGGCGGTGGTGGTGGTGAGCCGGGTCTGCCCACTGCCATCCGCGTTCATGACGTACACCTCCAGGTTGCCGTCCCGTGTGCTGATGAACACGATCTTGCTCCCATCCGGCGACCAGCTCAGCCCAAAGTGACTGACCCCACTCAGCACCGTGTACCCGTCAGCGGCGCTGTGGTTGGTCAACTGAGTCCCGCCCGTTCCGTCGGCATTCGCCACAAAAATATCCGCGTTACCGGTTATGGTGGAGACCAACGCCATCTTGCTCCCATCCGGCGACCAGACTGGCCCATACTCCTGTGACGCCGAATTGGTCAGCCGGGTCTGGCCGCTGCCATCGGGGTTCATGCTGTACAATTCCATGTTGCCATCGCGGAAACTGGTGAAGGTAATCCGGGTGCCATCGGCAGTCCACGACGGGAGGCTATCTATCGCAGAGTTGCTGGTGAGCTGTGTTTGCCCGCTGCCATCCGCGTTCATCACGTAGATTTCCAAATCGCCATCGCGGGACGACACAAAAGCGATTTGAGTGCCATCTGGCGAGACGTTGCCGCCGTAGTCGTCACCACTGCTCGTGGTCAGTCGGGTGACGCTGCTGCCATCGGGTAGCATGGTGTAGACATCCAGCCCGGCACTATCGCGGTTCGAGGCGAACACCAACCGGCTGTGATCCGGGAACCAGGCCGGATAGATGTCCATCGCTGTGTTATCGGTCAGTCGGGTCTGGCTGCTGCCATCGGGGTTCATGGCGTAGATTTCGTGGTTGCCGTCCCGGTCACTGGTGAACAGGATGGGCGGCGTGGCTGGCGGTTCGGTTGCAGTGGGTACCGGTACGTCGGTGGCTGTAGCGACAGGCGTATCGGTTGGGGCTGGTGTGGGTGAGTCACCGATCACAAACGTCCGTACCACCCAATCCGTCCAGGTACCACCAGTAGACTGTGCCCGCGCTCTGAGGGTATAGGTGCCGGGAGACGCACTGGTGACGGGGCCGGGAGCCACATTACATGGCCCATCGCCGCCGAACGCGCAGTAGGCGTGCATGGTATCGGCAGCGGAATACAGCAGTGTATCGGCGCTGTCACGTATCTCGAACTCAACCCCCTGGATGCCGTCCCCATCATTCGTCCCGACTGCCGGGTCATATGCCATCGCCTGGAAGCGTGTGTCATCCTGGGTGGTGAGGATTGTTCCATCGGTGGGGGGAACGGTGATGGATAATGCCAGTAGTGATGGCTCAATCAGGGTTGAAACATCTATGTTGACAGCAACATCGAATTCATTATAGAAGTTGAAAATCTGATTATTCACCGGATTGATAGCGAATACGCCAGCATCTATGGATGTCGGATCGTTCAATAGTGCCCCTGTCACACTGTCCCAGACCTGCAAGCCTCCTCGTGACATGGACAGCAAATACTGATCATCACTCGTCCAGGCAAGCCCACGAACCCCTATAGCAGTCTGCATACTTGTCACAACCGTGTCGGTGTCTGCATCCACGACAAAAATACTGCCATCATTGTGCCCAATCGCCAGCAATGTTCCATCACTATTCCATGCCAACGGGAAGGCTATAGCATCCGGTGCACAGCTGCTACAAACCCATATCGGACTGCTGTTGGCGTCTTCGGATGTGTCCGCTAGCCGCGCACCATTCAGGTTACGACTTGTCACAGCGATGAGGTTGCGCTGCGGGTCAGGATGCCATGCCATCCGGTCTGCTCCGACAATGTAAGGGCTTGTTCGGAGAAATTCATAAGTGGAAGCATCCCAAAATTCTAACCGTGGGAGGGTTCCGTCACCACCAATGACAAGGAAACTGCCATCCGGACTCCAGGCAATCGAACCGACAGACAGAAATGTCATCACTTCGAATTCGGCCAGCAGCGCGCCAAACGGCTGGGCACCGTCAGACAAGTCCAAAATGCGAATTCTGCCATCATCTCCGGCGACGGCTAACCGATTGCTATCCGGACTCCAAGCTGCGTTAGAAAGCAATGTGTAGGCTGTTTGTAAAGGGACGACAATATCTGCAATGACCTCGCTAGTCATTCCATCCCAAATCACCACATGATCCCCGACCCCGGCGACGTAAGTACCATCTGGGCTATATGAAACGACCAAGATAATGTTATTACTCTGAGGTTGGACTCGAGTAGGCGTGAAGATGAGTAGCGCAACTAGCAGATAGAGAGGTAAGCGTAACATCGGGGACTCCTTACCAACCATAATATATGAAAAACAGGCGGAGATTTTCCCGCATCCAGCAGAAGCGATCATCGCCATGTCCTGATGGCACGAGGTCACAATCTGGGAATAAACGTCCAGTCGGTTGCTGATCAAGTGCCTCGTTGTTGCCGTAAGCCTGTGAAGCAGCACCTTCGACTGTTCTGTATACCCAGTTCAGGAACATGTCGGCTCCTGCTTCTTCCTGCTCGACGAGTTTTAATGTTTTAACATCACCCGCGTCTATAGCATCTGAATTTTCCAGCACCCATTCATAAATCACACATGGATTTTGCTGAAAGGGTGTAATCACGTAGTCGCGTCCAGAATTGTCACAAGCTCCGAATTTGTCAGATGCGTCTACAGCGATTACTATGTCCCAACCTGTTTCACCTCGTTCCCAGTCTGTAATTTGGGCAAATCGCAGAGGTGCGTCAGCTGGACATTCGGGGGCGGGGGTACTACCGTCAGCACAAATCGTGGGTGGAAAATCAGCCTGAGAAACTTCATAGTCCCCATTTGGATCAAAGTTGTCAATCCGTGTTTGGACATCGCCTGGGAGCATCCATCTCGTAATCAGGCCAAATACGAATTGTGTTTCCGAATCAGAACCGCGTAATGCCTTGGCAGCATTACCTAAAGAAGAATCAGCCAGGTTCGGGTCGTCCATACAACCAATAAATCCAACACCACCTGAAGACAGTGGACAAGGGGTAACGGTTGCACCAGGTATCGAGGTATCAAATGCTGTTTGATGGAGAAAGACATGCCCTAGTTCATGGGCAGCAGTATACTGTGTGAATATATTGTTACCACCGCAATTGATTGTTGCACGAGCTTCTCCGGTTGCAATGTCCGCAGGGCTTCGTTTCGTTGTTTCACAGGCCTCTCCATAATTATTGAGTTGTTCGAATTCAATCTTGTCAGTGGCAGGATCAAACAGCAAAACATTCGTAAATGCCTCGACATCCGTTGAGTAAACGGTCGAGAAAAGATTTAAGGCGTGCGCTGTATTTTGGACACCTAAGAGCAATCCCTCAAGCTCCTCATCTGTCCAATACCAGTGGATCTCTGGATGATCAGGAACAGCTTCTTCGCAAATATCCAACACAAACACACGATAAGTTGCCAGCTGGGCCTCAATTTGGGACCGGGCTGGACTGTAGGCTGCACAATCAGGAGTTGGTATAGGCGTAGGAGTTGGCGGCGCGATCTTATACAAAACCTGTGTGTTAACGTTTACCACAAAGGCGTAAGGTTCGGAGACACTAGCGAGACTAATATCTGATGGAGTTCCATCTTGCTGTAATAGGCGTACCTGGGGATATGATACATAATCGTCACTCACATAGGTGAGGGCACGCGGATACTCTTGAGTTAGATAGTCAAAACTGCTGATATTAATATCAGGATTGGCAACTCCCCCTAACAAAATAACTGGAGTCCCACCCGATACCGGTTGCGAATTAACTTGGTTGTAATGCCATCCGCCAAATTGATCAGCCCAGCAAGACCGATAGGCAATTGTGTTGCTGACAAGGGTGAACTCACCAATTCCACAAACGCCGTCTGCCACAACAGTTTCTACTATTCCGCCTCCATAGTAAAATCGCTTAATCTCCGATCCGTCTCGAAAATAGATGTAATCATCGGTATGCCAAAAGGGTTTATCGAAATACCCGTTCAAGATATGAGTAGGCGGTGACTGTGTATATGGATTATAGATACTCAGTCCATAAGGATGAGAGAGCCCTGTCGCATAAATAACCATCCACTGACCATCTGGCGACCAACTAAAGTCGGAGGCCACTCCGAGCCACTCGCCAGGCGTGATGTCGGTAAGTATGTTTGTATCAATATCGAACAGACATAGACTATTTCCGTCAATATCATCTACACCCAAACTGCATTGAAAGGCTATGCGTCTTCCGTTTGCAGGTGCCCATTTCGGATTAAGTGCTTGATAGACTTGTGCAGGTAAAGTGGGGAACTCTATAACATTTGTTCCGACCGGATAGAAGGGCGACAGATCTTCGTAATACGAAAATAGTCGTATCGAACCTCCATATTGATTACCGACATCAACCGTGACAACCTCGTTTGTTTCTAGGTTTTGCCCAGACAACACACTTGCTAGCAATCCACCGGATTCCCCGACGATGTAACCGGCACTTTGGGATTGTTCTGGCGAGGGGGCAGTCCAAACGTTAATGTCGTCAATATGCATCAGGCTGTTATTGAGGTTCTCGGCAGCAATGTGAATAGTTCCTCTCGATAGTGGTACATTGTCGACAAAATTAATCGCGAGTTCTCCATCCACTAAAACTCTAACCGTATTTTCAATCGCTGATACTTGTAGTGTACGCCAATGTCCGCTTTCATTTGGCAAGACGCTCGTAGAACTAATCAACTGCCCACTACGATACAACTCTACAACTCCGTTGGCACGGAGTAATGCAGCGTAACTTCCCGACGGGCTATGTCGCACCCCAATTCTAGCCACACCTTGTGTGAACAGGAATTCCGCTTGTACAGCCACATTCAAGTATGAAACCATCGAAAGCTGTGTTGGCATATGGCTTGGTTCGCCACTTATCTGTAATGAATAGTTCGTCTCATGCTCAATTACCGGCCACTTGGGGCCCAGAAATGTACGGTAGTATCTTCCACCGCCACGCTGAAATCCTTCATGAAATATAAGATTGAGACCTTGTTGATCTGGTGCAGCAGGAGCAACCGGGGATAACATAGATGATGGGGGCAGGCTGGCAGCAGGAGTTGGTGTTGGCCCAGTTACAATCACAATCCACAACCCGAAATCATCCACCAGTGCCCGCCCGTCTGCCTCAAATGAGACCGTCCCCATCGGCAGCGGGGTGGCATCCTGTACCGCAATCACTTCGACCTCATCCACCGCGACACGAACAGTCCCCTCCAGCGCAGATAGTCGCAGCGTGTGCCAGCTGTCCGGCAGCAGCGGGGCAATGCTGTTCACGCCCCACAGCGCGTTATTCCGGTATAGGCTCACTGTGCCGTCGGCATTCAACGTGGCCGTGTAGCGTCCGGCGGCGCTTTCCCGCAGGCTCAGGCGTATAACACCGGTCTGTACCTGAACCCGCGCCGCAACTGCCGCCTCGTTCACGTTCGGGTTGACAAAGGTGACTTTGCCCCCGGTCTCGATTTGCAGCGCCTGGCCGCCTTCACTCGGCACGAAACCCGCCGCGCCGGTCAATGTCCACAACACCGTCTCACCCATATCGAAATTGTCGGTGAAAATCAACTCCAGGGATGGTTCCAGCGGCAGGGCAGTCGGTGTTGGGGTCACCGTCATCTCGGCAGTCGGTGTGGCTGTCAAAGTCGGTTCTAGTATTGTGGTCGCGGTCGGTGTTGTGACCGGCTGTTCATTTGCCGGTATCCACACGAACAGGTCATCCACCAGGAGGGTGTTCTGCGCCGGGCCAGCCCCTTCGGGCAGCGGCGAGAACACCGTGTTGAACATGATTTGTCCTGGTGGCAGCGGGGCCGTGTCTGTCCAGGCCATCACTTCAACATCATCCAGCACTACACGAATCGCGCTACCAATGGCCGATAACCGCACCATATGCCAGGTGTCCGGCGACAGGTTGACCAACGTACCCTGCACTACTGCGCCAGCCCGGTAGAGTACGATCTGCCCATCAGGATCAATCGTGATGTCATAGCTGCCCACCGCGCTGGCCCGTGCCGCCAGACGGAAGGTAGCGCCAGCGGTCGCCTTTGTTCGGAAGCGCAGCTGAGCTACCTGGTCGAACAGCGTGTTCGTGCCTGAAGTCACTGGCTCGTGGCTGTTGGCGACCTGAAGTGCCTGGCCTGCTTCACTGGCAACCAGCGACCATCCAGCACCAAGTGTCCAGAAATCGGAGATACCGGTATCCAGGGTATCCCCAACCAGCAGTGCCAGTGGTGGCTCTGGGGGCAGTGTCGGCATAGGGGAGGCGATTTCAGTTATAGTAGGAGTTGCTGTTATCGTCTCTTCTGTCGGCAGCGGTTCATCGGTTGTCTCAGCGGTGGGGATGTTGGTCGCAGTCGCCGTGACCTCAATCGGTGTTGGCTCATCCGTAACCTCAGCGCTTGGCACAACGGCGGCCGTGTCGGAAGGCACGGGGATCAGTGTTTCAGTGGGCGTCTCGCTTGGCGAGGCGGTCGCAGTAGCGGATGGCGTGGTCATCGGTGTTGATGACGGAATCTCGGTTAAGGTCAGCGATGGCAGCGGCAGCGGTGCCAGGGGTGTTTCGGTAGGTGTACTTTCTTGAGCAATAGCTGGCTGCGTACCCGGAGACACGGAGATCAAGGCGAAGCCAATCAGGATGAGGAACAGGGTCAAGCGACGATTACGGATACCGAGCCGCATAGTATAATCCTCCAGAGTAGATAACCGGAGACTATATCGCATCCCGAGTAAAATACGAATCTGACTTTATCAAATATCGAAGCATATAGAAATATTTGTAATGTATGAGCATTCTTACATCATACTTTCTGGTGTTGTCCCCTATTCCTCAATCTGCTATGCTGTATCCCTCATGCCCTGGTACAGCAAAGAACAGCCGACACCGTTTGATAGCACCCCGATAGAAGGGTTATTCTTTCTCAGTGGCAGTATCCTGGCTCAAACGCATCACCAGGAGCAATTCAAAAACCAGAAGTATCCGCTCATCACCTTCCCCTCTTCCCTCGCCCGCGAACTGGCGGATTCCTCCAAAGAGGGTGGTGTCCTCCACATCTTCAGCGGTCTACAGCTTTTCCGTCATCAGAGCCGGGATCAAGCCTATGTAGATGCGCTTCAATTCGCTGAAGCCTATGGCTATCGGGTCACCAAGCATGGGGAGAATGAATTGGTGATCGCCAATCCCCACTCCGGTCATGGTTATCAGATCATGTACGATTCCCAAAGACAACAGATTGCGGACATCACCCGTTTTCCTGAACACGCGATGGAACTTCTGGATGGCATCAGTCGTGCCGCTTTACCTGATCTCTACAGTGGTGAAGAGAAAGGCATGGAAGCTGTCGCCCCTGTCAAGTTCTTCACCCCGGACAGCGGTTGGACATGGTATGCCAGCGAGTATGACGGCGAGGATACCTTCTTCGGTTTGGTGTCTGGTCTGGAAGTGGAATTAGGATACTTTTCGGTGACTGAACTGGAGAGTGTGCGTGGCCCGTTGGGGCTACCGATTGAACGTGACCTGTACTACCAGCCCCAATCACTGCGCGAACTCAAGGATTATCACACCACACAGTAGGCAGTGGCACTGTTATGACCGAATCACACCATCACCGCACTTGGATAGCCCGTGAGAATTTGTGGGTATGGCCGGACGAACTGATCGCTTTTCGCCCGGATTTACAGGAACAGATCGAAATGTTGGATGAGGACAGATTGGAAGCGATTGCCATCTACATTCTTGACGCGGTGGAAAATGCGTACTGGTCTGCTCTCGACCAGGCCATCCAGCGATACGTTCGGGCCACTAACTCAACTGATTCGTATGGCACTTGAAACTCCGCTCCAATACGACCTGTTCACGGGTGAAAAGGTGGATAACCGAACAGCCACCCAGCGCAAAGCCGATGCCCAGCGTGACCAGTTGCAGCAGATAGAGATGTTCAAACAGCGGGAGATTGCCCAGTTTGGCGTCCGCGCTCATCCGCAGATGTCGCTTTCACCGCACACAAAACTGGTATTGGTTCGCGAAGACCCACGAACAGAAGAAGAAATCGAGCGGGATCGAATGAAGGAGGCAGAAGATAATACACACCCGATGTTTGTCATCCCTCATCCGTCTCCGCCAGAGAAAACTCTCAGACCCTCTCCCCCGCCTTTGCCCCCTCAACCCGTTCTGACCCTCAAGCCCGCAGACCTGATAACCTGTCGCCCGGACTTGGCAAAACAGATCGAGCGACTTGACCAGTCAGGATTTGACGAGATCATCGAGATACTGCACCATCTCCTTCAACCCGACTTGTGGCTGACCCTCCGTTTTGCCCTGGATTGGTACTTCTTCAGCCAAACGACCAATCTCCATACCCGCCAAATTCAGTAACCTGATGGGTGTCTCTCCATCTATTTGCTACTTGACTCATTCCTGTAGGTTGTTAGACTCATAGTCAATATTATGAGGATATATTATGTCTGCGAACAAGTAGCCCATGAATACCGGATATTCTGCCGGATGTATGGGTTACTGAACCGGCACGCTGAACTGGAGCGATTGATTGCCTGGGCACAGCGCAAACGGCTCAGTGCGGCGCGCCGAGCTTATGAAAAGCAGTTGCTCGATACCGAGATACGCTTAAATCACCTGCTGGTTCGTGCGCCTCATGTTGCGCGTTGGGCACGGTTGGGGCATATGGTGGGAGCGTGGATCACACCCTCACCTAAGTACTACGCACGCGGGGCGGCAGCAGGATACCGGAGATAGTAGGTTGACTTAGTAATATATATCGGAGATATACTGGAACAAGTTTACAGACAATCCATACCAAACGCCCCTGGCAGGTGCTGCAAACACCGACCAGAGGCTAACCAACCATGCTGAGAACGCAGCACGGCAGGCTAAGCACAATATTATCTATTGCGCTTTCGAGTCGTCAACTGCATTCTCAGCGGTTGGCGACTTTTTGTTATACAGGGCAGTTGCCCGGAAAGGAGTGTATGCATGAACCGAGTCAGACCAATGGACAGGCAAAGACGAGACGAAAACGGCTACATATTCCACCACCATCCGAGATGGTTGAAAACTACGCCCAGAAGGTATGTCACCACATGAGGCAAGGTGATGGGGCGAGTACGGACATACAGTTTGTCCAGGCCTTCACCAATTTTGTGAAAACAGTTGTCCGCATTCAAACTAAGTACCTCAACCCAGGAGAAGAACATGTCCGATAAAAGAAAAGCTAAAAACGCTAAGGTTGCCCTCTGTTACATCCGGCAGTCATTTACCCGTGATGAAGAGGACGTCAATAGCCCAGAGCGGCAGCGTGCCAATATCCAGAACGTGTGCGAGCGTAATGGGTGGATGCCCGAATGGTACGAGGATGTTGGCGGCCATAAGTCTGGCAGGAGTGAGAAAAATCGTCCCGAGTGGCTGGCGCTTAAGGCCCGGATTGATGACCCGGATGTAGTCGCTCTGGTTGCGAATGACATGGCACGTCTGCATCGCAAAGGATGGCGGGTTGGCGACCTGGTTGAGTACTTGGATGAGCATGATGTGGCGCTGGCATTAGCAGCACCAGGGCGGGAAATGATTGACACTTCAACCCCACAAGGGCGCATGTTCCTGCAATTTGGTGCAATTATTGACGAATACTATGCTGAGGACATCAGTCAGCGAGCAAAAGACAGCGTTCAGTATCGCAAGGCACGCGGGCAAACCATTGGAATGCCACCATTCGGCACCATTCGTGGCAACGATGGTTTACTGCATCCTTCGCCTGAAGGAGCATGGTTACTCTCTGATGGTCGGTTTGCTGCTGGAGATGCCGACCATGAGCCGGAAGGTGCTACTGTCTGGCGTTCCTATCACGAGTGCGCTTATTACATCCTTCAATTGTACTCAGAAGGCGATGTTGGTTTGGAACGTATATCCTACCAACTCAATCAAGAAGGTTGGCCGTTTCGCGACCGAAAGGGAATGCCTCGCCCGATATATCGTGCTGATGTACGCCGTGTAGTCGCTAATTGGCCGGAATACGGCGGGATTGTCATGGACAATAGAGCGCGAGATCGTCCGGCTTACAAAAAATACAATGTTGCTGAAATACCGTTTAAGGAGGAACGAGCGGTATTTCCAATCGAGCTTTTGCGACGAGTTGCCTATGTCAGGCAGGAGCGAAGTATCAAACCCAGCAATGATGGCGTGAATCGCGAATCACATCCTTATCCTCTAGCCGGGATCACATACTGCGCTCATTGCGTTAACTTGGCTGAGAAACACAATAATCCCAAACTGGTGAGCAGATTGGGTGGGAGCGACACGTATGGCACATTACGATATAAGCATAAGCTTGGAGTCAAGTGTGGTTGCCACAACCGATCAGTACGCTGTGAACTCTATGAAGCTGACTTCAGTCGACTCGTCAAGTTATTGAGTGTCAAACCTGAAGCACTTAACCTGATGACTGAACTGGCAATTCAGGCAGACAAGGTTGCTGGTCGGTATGATGATGTGGATTTGGATGCGCAGAAGCAGGAAGCGATTGCGTTGTGCCGTAAGAGGATTGACGCGGCTGTTGTGCTTTTTGGAGATGGCAGGATTGGTGCTGAAGAGTACCGTCGCCGGGTGGATGCAAACGAACGTGAAATTGCTCATTGGGAGGCACGCACCACCGAAACCGAAAAACTGGCACTTGGACTAGGCATGTGTATTGAGGCGGTAGATCGTGTCTCACGATTATGGGATAGGGCAGATGATGAAGATCGGCAGGGGCTAGTCAGAAGCTTATTTGACTACCTTGTATATGATCTGGATAGTCGGCGGATTGTGGATTTCCGGCTAAAACCCTGGGCAGATCGTTTCTTGACGCTCCGTACCGCCCTTTATGCAGATGATGAAGGGGTTGGCATCGATGACGATTCTGAAACGGAACGTGGCTTCGATCAGGTTGTTGCGCCTGATAATGAGGCAGGCTTTGGCGCCATAGCCCCTACGGGGTAAATCCGTACACATGCCTTGAACGCCAGTTTCTGGCGTTTTTGGTTCCTCAACTTCAGCCCGCAATGCCAGCCAACCTCTGCCCAGGATTACAACTGGAAGTCCACAGTTTGCCGACTCTATCCAGATCATAGGTAAAGGAGTTGAAACGGCCTCTGACCACACATTGTTTAACTTCGTGGCTGACGGTCTCACAATTGGATGATCTTGTCCATGACACTCATGCACATAGCCAATTCTGCCGCTAAGTGTTCGGCCTTTACGGTGTGTGCCCCGAATTCAGCGCACCTGTCTCTTCGATATTCTCCACTGAACCAGGGTAAGGTCAATTTATACCAACTGTTGAGGTGAACACGGAATTTGAGTACACTCTAGCGTAATTGGTAGGATGCGCGAGCAGAAAACGCTCAATCGGTGGCGCAGTACCCGATGCCTGTAACCCGTTCATCTGCACTGGGTAAGCATCCAGTACCTGATATTCATCGTGCGTAACGTAGAGGAAATTATGTCGCTGGGGGCCTTCGGGAGCGAGACTATCCCGGCGGTGGTAGTAACGTAAGAAAAGAGCCGAAAAAAAGATATGACTACTTACTTTCTGTTCCAGGTTGGGGCGATTTCGTGCATGGCTGTCAGCGCGGGTAGTGGGAACTTCCGCGCACAGGCATTCTTTGCCGATGTGAAACGCGCCGAACTTCAACCGGTGTTTGACCGCTACGGCATCGAAAGCGAGATGTTTGAGACGCCATTCAATTGCCTGCTGGTTCGCCGCCACGACACTCTGCTGCTGGCGGATACCGGGTCGAAGGCGAAACCGCTGCTGACGAACCTTCGCCAGGCTGGTATTGTGCCGGAAGATATTAACATTGTTCTCTTATCCCACGCGCATCCTGACCATTACGGGGGCACGGTGGACAGTAAGGGCCGACCGGTGTTCCCTAACGCCCGTTACCTTATCTCGCGGGTTGACCTTGCCCATATACCGGAAAAACTAGCGGGTCTGCCCCTGCAATCCATCGAGCCGGAGACAGATGTGCTGGATGGTGTGCGCGTCCTGGCCGCGCCGGGCCACACGGCAGGGCAGCTGGCCGTCAAAATCGAATCTGAGGGTGAAACGCTGCTGTATACCAGCGACGTGATCGCCCATCCGATCCACCTGGAATACCCGAACTGGAACATCGTCAGCGACGCAGATCGTGCCGAAGCGGTACGCACTCGCAGTACCATGTTAGGGCAGGCGGCAGACGCAGGATGGTGGTTGTTCGTGTACCACTTCCCGTTTCCTGGCCTATGCCATATCCGGCGCGAAAAGGACGGTTGGCGGATAACCGAACAACGTAAGTCCTGAGTAAAAAAGGGAGCATGGCGATGCGAAAACGGTTGATCGGGTTACTTGGCATCTGTCTGGTGCTGGCACTGCCTGTTCTGGCGCAGAACGGATCTCCTTCGCTGGTAACAGCACTGCGGCGCGTCTCAATGCGTTCCCAACCAGAAGCAGGCGCGACACTGATGGCTTTCGTCAAGCAAGATGATATACTTAGGGTACTGGCGGTGGTTGAAGATGGTCTGAGCATCCAGGGGAATATGCGCTGGTTCCAGGTGCAGACCGATGACGGCATCACCGGGTATGTCTGGTCGGGCGCGTTTACGGAATCGGAAGGTGATGCGCAGCCCGCTATGGCAGTGGTCAGCGCGCGCCAGACGAACCTGCGGGCAGAAGCCAGCGGGAGCGGTACTCTGCTTGATACCCTCACTGAAGGACAGTCTGTAACGATCCTGGATGCCGAGCCAGACGGCGAACCGATTAATGGCATCAGCCTGTGGTACCGGGTGCTGACCGCCAGCAACAAGGAAGGCTATGTCTGGTCGGGCGTGCTGGACGTGCCACAGCCTGTGACGCACACAGCCACCACCCGCTACTATGCCAACCTACGCGATATAGCCACCAATACCGGTCGGATTATCGCGGTTATTCCGGTAGGGGAGGCTGTCACCATCCTGGCGGAGGTGCGTCGGGGGCAGTCAGTCAATGGCAATCGCCTCTGGTACCGGGTCGAGACAGCAGCGGGTGAAATCGGCTTCGTCTGGTCGGGTGCGCTTTCCGAAATCGTCGAAACCGGGGCGGGGGGATAGATAAGGGGGCGTGGCTCCGCGACCCCGCAATCCACTATATGTTTCAGTCAGTTTGTATGTGGAGTGCCAATGTGCGCTCTAAGAATCTTACTACCGCACTAATTCTCTATCCGCACAAATCCCCCACCAGTGTATCCCAGGCGAAAACCTCATCATTTTCGGCGGTAATCTCATACCCGGTTCTCAAAAGCGGGGAATTGCATAGCGTCATTTGCGAGTCCACGATACCATAATCTCTGGCTTCGCTCACCAGCGCCATGACCAGTGCGCGAGACTCATAAGCTGTGTAAGGCAGAAAGTCGCCGTTTTCCGCATCTTCGTATTGGGTAATCAGGTTAAATCCCAACCCTCTCGAACCGGCAATATGAGTCGCGTTGGAATAGGTAAGTTCATTCCCCATCTGCTCTATAACCCGAATGGCCTTATTGCGCTCACTAATCTGCCGATGCAGGCCGTCAGATCGTGCTGTATCTGCAGGCATATGAATCAACGTATTGTTGGATACATCCCAATTTGTGAAATCCAGTAGAATGCTGTCGGAATAAACTGTTGTCAATAGCGCGAAGGCGGATACTTCGGCGGTGCTGCGGCCTACAGGTTGTGGTGTCCGCTCTTCATAGCGCAGCGCGATCACCGCTGGTTGGCCGTTCTCAGGGTGTTCCGGGGATGCACCACCCTCACGCTGTCGTGCCGCCGCATAGAGATAGCGCATTACGTTCCAGAAAGCAGCAGTTTCCGGTTGCGTCAGTTCGACGCGGAGCTGACGCCCAAAAGACGCAGCGAACAAACCCCAGAGGCCAGGATACAAGGCAAACTCCGGCACTGATTCGAGCCAGAAGCGTGCTTCCAGTGAATCGGATGCCTGCCAGATTTCATGTGAGCCAGCCGGAAACCGGATGCCTGTATCCAGGCTATGCGGCTCAATTTCACCGTAACGAGTTCGGCCATAATGCAAATAATCGCCATACCAGTAGACAGTCTCTGCGGTCTGCAAATACAGCTGGTTTCCTAATGGGTAACTGTACCCGGCCAACCTGGGTGAATTGGAAGTGGGAGGGCGCATTCCACTCAAAGCCAGATCAAAGTCTGACCCCGTGCCATTTCCAATTCTGAAACTTACCATTAGCGGTAAGCTCCAGTAAGTCGCCCACCAGTACGCCACGCGCTCCCGGTATAGAAAGTCGCCGTCTCTAAGCGTAAACCAGTTTGGATTGTCGGTAATCGCGGGATGTACCCAGTTGAATATCTCATTAGGATCACCATCCCAGGGCACTTCATGATCCCATTTCTCTTCAACATAAACCTGGGAAAACGTCAACGCCGCCAACGCCTCTGAGGACATATTGGTCAGCGCGCGGTTGTTCAACTGGCGTGCTGGGTCAAAGAACAGGTCACGGCGCGCCAGAATGGAGAGTACCATATCGCCAATTGGGCGATAGTAGTTGTAGTCATCCCAGCTGATATAACCGGAAATGTCAAACCATTTGCTGTCTGCGATCAAGGTCGCATTCGTTGTAAACCGATAAATTTCGGTGAGTTGTTCCAGTGAAAGTTGATTCAGATTCGTTTCAATCAACCTCAAATCATCCGGATGTATTCCGGCCACCGCGAATTCTGACAGCTGGCTTGCCTTTTGACGATCCACTCCGGTTGTATCCTGCGCCAGATGAGGGTGGACAAACGCGATGGCAAGCAAAAGCAGAGTAACTACAATGTGCATCTTCATTACCTGCAAACCGAGTAACTCCATATACAGGAAATTAGCCTTCCCGCCGCCGCGCGGCCATCTCCAGCGCCTCGCGCAGGTGTTCCAGCGACGTGTTGCCACCGGTACACACCAACCCGACTTTCTTGCCTTCAAACTGGTCCCGCAGATTGTATGCCGCCGCCAAAGGGGACGCCCCTGCGCCTTCCGCCAGCGTGTGGGCGTGGTCAACCATCCACACCATCGCCTCGCGGATTTCGACATCGCGTACTAATACGAAATCATCCAACTGGTCACGCAGGATGGCCTGGGGCAGGTTGAAACCGACTCCGGTTGCCAGTCCTTCCGCAAACGTCTCATTCGGGGCGCTCTTGATGGTTTTGTGTTTCCAGGATTCATAGGCCGCTGGCGAGGCAGCAGCCTGCACGCCGATGACCTGGATCTGCGGGTTAATGGCATGGGCGCTGATACATGCGCCCGCCGCACCACTTCCCCCGCCTACTGGCACGATGATGACATCCAGGTCGGGTTGGTCTTGCAGCATTTCCAGCGCAATTGTGCCGACCCCGGCGATCAGCAGCGGTTCATCCCCCGCATGGATATAGCGCCAACCGTGTTCTTCCGAGAGCGCCGCAGCGCGTTCGCGGGCATCATCGAATTTCTCTCCATAAAAGATCACCTCTGCCCCCATACCCCGCATTGCAGCGACCTTGCCAGGGTTTGCGCCTTCCGGCACAACAATCCGGGCTTCGACTCCAAATAACCGGGCCGCATAGGCGACGGATTGCCCGTGATTCCCGGTAGAAGCTGCGCTCACACCGCGTTGGCGTTCTTCCGGCGTGAGTTGCGAGATGAGGTTGATGCCACCACGCACTTTGAACGCGCCGACTGGCTGGTAATTCTCGTGCTTGATGAAAATTTCTGTCCCGATGAGCGCATTCACTGCTGGATAGCTGTGCAGCGGGGTCGCGCGTAAGTAGGGGCGAATTCGCCGGTGAGCGTCCAGTACGTCGTGAAACTGTGGCGGTAACATGGGTCTGCCTCTCTCCAATGCCAGAATATAAGCTGCCTGGTGATGGACAATGGGTTAATCGTCCAGATTTTACCCCATTTGGGCTGGTTTGCGGCATAGGATGGTCTGCACTGGCGTTTCCGGTATAATCGGGACGATTTATAATACCAAGTATCAGGAACAAACGATGCCCGATGATGAAAAGTATTTTAACCCGACGCCCCAGCCGTATGACCGGGAGCGCGGTAACGTTCTAGGCGGTTGGTTGATCTTTGTCGGGTTCGCCAACGCGATTTCGATCTATTCTAATGCGATGGTCGGGAACTTTCTGCCGGTAGCCTGGGGTATCGTTGGCGTCGTATGTGTTATCGGCCTGTGGCGCTGGTATAAATGGGCGTACTATGGGTTGTACCTGGGCTTCTTGTTTAATATTATGCTCGGCTTGGATGCGAACTCGCTCGACAGTGTGATGTACGGGTTGATTTTTATCGGGCTGACATACTTTCTCATTAATCCTAAAAAGGCCTACCTGCGATGAAATTACCTCGCAAACACCGCGCCCCCGCGCGTAGCAAATCACCCGCCCCCCCGCGTTCCCGTCCGAAGGCCGTACCGCCCCGCCGCAGCGATGCGCCGGCGCCCTTTGTCTGCGAGGTGGATGTGGCCGAGGGATTGGAACCCTTTGCCTGGGATGAACTGGACGGCCTATTTGAGGAGCGCGTGGAGCAGATAGATGGCTCGTCCACGCCGGGCCGGATTCGTTTTCAGTATGTTGGCAACCTGTACCACCTCACCCGGCTGCAAACTGTACAGGCGGTGTACCTGTCGCAGACGTTCGCTATCCCGCGCCCAAAAGCCCTGCTGGGCGACCAACATTTTCGTGCTCTGTTAGCACAAATTGCCGCTGTACGCGATCTTTCGCCTGCCGATGCTTACCAGACATTCTACCTGAGCGCCGCCGGGTCGGAGTCGTCGGTGCTGGGGCGGCTGCGCGAGGCCCTGGCGGAACATACTGGCCTGATGCCCTCCACTGAAGAAGGCGACTTGTTGATTCGGCTGCGACATCCACCCGAGGACAAAGATCACTGGGAAACCCTGGTGCGGCTCTCCCCACGCCCGTTGGCGACTCGTCCCTGGCGGGTCTGCAACCGGGAAGGGGCACTTAATGCAGCGGTGGCACAGGTGATGGTGCGGCTCACCCGACCTAAACCGGGAGATGCCTTCTTGAATATCGGCTGCGGTTCGGGGACACTGCTCGTTGAGCGGTTGGCCTGTGCTCCAGCGGCCAGTGTCTCCGGCTACGACCACGATGCGACGGCGTTGACCTGCGCAGGACAGAATGCTACCGCTGCCGGATATGGCGAACAGATTAAACTCAATCTAGGTGATGCCCGCGAATTGCCGCTGACCGCAAAAAGTGTGGATGCGATATGTGCTGACCTGCCGTTCGGCCACCTGATCGGGTCGCACGAGGGTAACGTGGAACTCTACCCAGCGCTGCTGACCGAAGCCGGACGCGTCGCGAAACCGGGGGCACGTTTCGTATTGATTACCCACGAAGTTCGTTTAATGGAGGCGCTGCTGGAAGAGTCTCCCACCTGGCATACTGTTGAGGTGATTCGAGTGGCGTTGGGCGGCCTGTATCCACGTATTTTCGTATTGGAACGGCGGTGACGGTATAATTGAATGGCTGCAAAAAAAGGATGGGTGCTCATATGACATCTACTGTTGAGACACGGAAGCGCGGCATAGCACTCACCATCTGGCTCATTCTGATGGTACTGTTCAACCTGTATGCACTTTACGGCAACTGGGACTTACGCCAGGACTGGATCGATCACGGGCGTAACTATGCCTTTGACCGTGACACACCGGAAATCATCCCCCTGCTGTATGTAGTTCTGCCACTTGTGAATGTCATCAGCGTTGCATTGGTGTGGTTCTGGAAGAAAGCCGGATTGTACCTGTTTGCTCTGTCTACGGGTACTGTGTTTATCCTGAACCTGAGCCGTGGTGTTCCCATTGTTAATCTACTTCTTGGGCTTGTGGGTGTGGGTATTTTATATGTGCTGATGCGTCCTAAATGGCAGGGGTTTTCATAAAAGAGGCAATAACAATGACTTCTTCCCGTGATAAAATTCTTAACAAGTTGCGTGCTGCCAGCCAACCGTTCCCGGATGCGCCGCCGCGCCCTAAAGGCTATCTCCCGGTGACGGTGCAGGACGATCTTTCGCCGGATGGACTGCTAGCACGTTTCATGTTGGAAATGGAACGTCTGCAGGGGCAAGTTTTCTCGGTAGACAGCGACGATGATGCCCGTGAAAAGACCGTCGAGTTGCTTCAAAGCCACAATGCCAGTCACATCCTGGCGTGGCATTTCACGCGCATCCCGGTCAAAAAGCTGCGCGATGCCATTGAAGCTGCCGGAATTGCCATTAGCCAACCGGACGTGCAGGATGAGTTCCGCGCCGAGACGATTGAGGCGATTCGGGATGCGCAGGTTGGACTGACAGGAGTGGATGCTGCCGCTGCCACAACTGGCACGCTCATCGTGACGACTGGCACAGGGAAGGGGCGTATCCCGACTATGCTGCCACCGGTACACCTTGTGGTGATGACACTTGACCAACTGGTGCCGCGCCTGGAAGACTGGGTGGCGCAGGAGCGCGCTCAAAACCTGAAAGCAATCCGCGATAGCGCCAACGTGTGCTTTATTTCAGGGCCATCACGCACGGGCGACATTGAAATGGAATTGGTGCTGGGTGTGCATGGGCCGGGGCAGTTGCAGGTGGTCGTGCGTCGTTAGTGCCACCTCGCGCTCCAAAACAACTTCACAATATGGGCGTGTGATAGACCCCGTCTGGTATCAGCGAGTTTCAATGGTTGTTTTCCTGTACGGTTGCAGTGCTATTTTTGTGCCAGGTCAGGTACAATCATCTCATATTTCCACCCATTACATGAATAGAGGACATTGGCAATATTATGATTCGTTTTGGCACGGACGGCTGGCGAGCCGTCATCGCGGATACATTCACGTTTGCTAATTTGCGGCTGGTTGCTCAGGCGGTAGCCGACTCGATCAACCAGCAGTACACCGGGAGTGGCACACCGGAAGTCGTGGTCGGCTATGATACCCGTTTTCTTTCGGATCGCTTTGCTGCTGAAGCGGCACGGGTGCTTGCCGGAAACAGCATCATCGCCTGGCTGACACGTACCGACGCGCCGACTCCGGCGATTTCTTATAATGTCAAGGAAAAGAAGGCGCAGGCAGGCATTGTGATTACTGCCAGCCATAACCCGCCGCGTTACAACGGCTTCAAGCTTAAAGCACCGTATGGGGGCAGCGCCACTGCTGAGGAATGCGCCCTGGTGGAAGAAGAACTGATGCGGATGGAGCGCGAGGCTCGTGGTCCGAACATCATGGATTATCAGAAAGCGCTCGATCAGGATTTGATCCGCCGGTTTGACCCATCATGGAGCTATTACCAGCACCTCGGCACTCTGGTTGACCTCGACAAAATCTCGCAAGGCGAAGTCAAGATGGTCGCGGATGCCATGTGGGGCTCCGGGCGCGGGGCGTTTATGAGTATTCTGGCGCGTTCGCGTTGCCAGGTCAGTGAGATTCGCGGCACCCTGAATCCAGGCTTCGGCGGGATTCACCCCGAGCCAATTGCCCGTTACCTGAATGAATTGGTGGCCGCTGTCCAGCGCACACAGTCAGATGTGGGTCTGGCGACGGATGGCGATGCAGATCGCCTTGGCGCGATTGATGCACGTGGCACCTTTGTAGACCCGCACCAGATTTTCGCGCTGGTGCTGCGTCACCTCATTGAAACTCGGGGGCAGCGGGGCGATGTTGTCAAGACCGTTTCGACCACCTTCATGATTGATTCACTTGCAGCGGCTTACGACCTCAAGGTACATGAGACGCCGGTTGGCTTCAACCACATCGCCGACCTGATGCTCACCAACGATGTTCTGATGGGCGGCGAGGAAAGTGGCGGTATCAGCATACGCGGGCATATCCCGGAAGGTGACGGCATTCTCATGGGGTTGCTGCTGCTGGAAGTCATGGCCGAAAAGGGCGCACCGTTGCACGAGATTGTGGAGGACTTCCAGGCGATCTACGGCCCGGCACATTATGGCCGGATTGATACCCGCTTGGAACACCAACTACCCAAGACACAGATGGTAAAACTCCTGGTGGATGCCGCCCCTGCGCGGGTTGGTGGCGAGGCAATTACCCAGGTGGATACGCTGGATGGTGTGAAGTTCTACCTGACGGATCGCAGTTGGTTGCTGATTCGGCCCAGTGGCACTGAACCGGTGCTGCGCGTCTATGCTGAAGCCCGTACCCCGGAATTTCGGGATGAGCTGCTCCAACTAGGCAGCACACTAGGCAAACAGGTGACACATCAACCCTAAACCATTTACACTCAGCCAAAGGCAAATACCAACCATGAACACCTTACCCTTTGACAAGCCTGGACGCTTCTACAAAGGCAATCTCCATACGCATTCCACGCTTTCGGATGGTCGGCTGGCGCCAGAGGCCATCTGCCGTCTGTATGCTGACCTGGGCTATGATTTCATCGCCCTGACTGACCATTTCATGCAGCAGTACAATTTCCCGCTCGCCGATACCCGGGCCTTCCGCACCGAAACCTTCACGACTCTTCTAGGAGCGGAATTGCACACCGGGCAGACGGAACTGGGACAGTTATGGCATATCCTGGCGGTGGGGCTGCCGCTTGATTTCCTGCCGCCGCCGCCGGAGGAAACCGGGCCGGAGATCACGGCGCGGGCACTGGCCGCCGGGGCGTATGTAGCCGTCGCCCATCCCGCCTGGTATCACCTGACCGAAGTGGACATTCTCTCATTAGGGACGGATGTTCACGCGATAGAGATTTACAATGGCACCTCGCATGACCACAACGATGCGCCGGATAGCTGGTATATCATGGATGTTCTCACCGAGCGCGGCTATCGTTATTCTGCCTGCGCCACCGATGATACTCACGCCCGTTCCAGTCGCTATGACGTTGGACTGGGTTGGGTGCAGGTAAAAAGTGAGGTACTCGAACCGGATGCGCTGCTGGCGGCACTCAAGGCCGGACATTATTATTCCAGTACCGGTCCGCAGATTTTTGACATCAAGCTTGAACCGGGCAGAAAACTCACGGTGCGCTGCTCCCCGGCAGAGCGTGTTTTCGTAGTGGGTGCCGGGTGGCAGGCGCAACACGCTTTCGGTAATGGCATTCGCGAAGCGGAATTTGACTTGAGCAAGTTCGGTGGCCCGTACTGCCGGGTGATCGTGCGTCACGCCAACGGGGGACGCGCCTGGTCAAATCCGATCTGGTTTTAATCTGACGGCTGCCCACCGGGGCGGTGACGGGGTTTCCATCACCGTTGACACGATTCACCCCCATGTTATAATCCCATCGCCTCGCTGTCATCAGCATTCGTCTCATGATATGCGGGATAAAATCACAAACAGACGCACGCGCACCAGCGTATCGTCTGGACTTGCAAACGAAATAATGCCGCGCTGGTGATGTAATCCGGCGGCGGCTGTGAGGAATGGTATGTTGAAACGACGACAGGTTTTTCGCATGGTTTGGGCTATTCTGTTCGGGCTGGTTGCCCTGGCGGTGACTGCTGGGGATACACTGGCGCAGAACGCCAACCTGCTCCGCAACCCCGGCATGGAAGAAGATGGGTTCGGGATTTATGTTGGGCAGGGGCGTGGCGACCTGAACCTGCCAGTAGGCTGGAGTATCTGGCTGGCTGATGGTCCGCGTGAGTTTGATTGGCAGAACCGGGCGGATAAAACCTTCGCCTTCCCGCATCGTGGCCCTGACCCTAACCCGCACCAGGGTGTCATGGCGCTCAATGTCAGTGCCGGGTATAACACCAGTACCAACGCTGTTTACCAGCAGGTGACAGTGCCGAATGCGACAGCGGTGCAAGCGTCGGCGTGGGTGTGGATTCACACCTGCACCCTGCCTAAAGATAGCAAGGGGAATTTCACCTCGGAAACCTGCGGCTCCAGCCCGGCGTCGGAAGCCTTTGTCAAAGTTGGAATTGACCCCAATGGCGGCACTGACCCATTTGCGTCGGAAATCGTCTGGTCGCCCCTGGCTGCGCCCCATGACCAATGGCTGCAAGTTACGACCAGCGCCACAACTACCGGGACGACAGCAACTATTTTCCTGTATTCCACCCAGAAATGGGCGGCAGACCTGAACAATACTTATTGGGATGAAACTTCCCTCAATGTTGGTGGTGCCGGGGGAGTATCCTCTGTTCCTGGCGCTACGGTTGCGCCCACTGCGCCGCCCGTTGTAGCGTTTGTCGTGCCGCAGGCGACTCAGGATGATGGCTCGATCGTCCACCGTGTCCAGCCGGGTGATACGATTGACAGTATAGCCTATGCCTACGGTGTGACCCGTACTCAGATTCTCGAACTCAACAATATCGCTGACCCGCGTTTCATCTCCATTGGTCAGGAATTGATCGTTATCCCGCCGCAAAACGCTGCACAGAGCCAGCCAACAGAGCAGCCTGCGACAGGAGCATCAACTGCCGCACCCGGTGAGGCCACGGCTGCCCCCCCTATTGTTGAAGTACAGCCTACGGGGGAAGCGCCCGGTGGAGAAGCGCAGCCGACTATTGCCCCGCCAGTTTCCGTGAACGAGCCATCGCAGACTCCCGCTCCCGCGCCAGTGGTGGCGGCTGCTGCCGGACAGGTAGACCCGGCGGCGCAAACCGGGGCGGTGTGTGTGTTAGTCTTTAACGACAAAAACCAGAACCGCCTGCAAGATATGGATGAGGAATTGCTGGCCGGCAGTACCGTTGCCCTCAGCGGCGGCGGGCAGGCGATTGATAGTTACGATACCGATGGCGTGTCCGAGCCGCATTGTTTCACCGGGCTGGCGGCAGGTGGGTATAATGCTGTGGCTGGTGCGCCAGGTGGCTTCGGCCTGACGACCCCCGACCAGTTTCGTGTCCAGCTGCTGCCAGGTGCGACGATCTACATCGCATTTGGCGCGGCGGAAGGCGTGCAGCCTCTGCTGCCGCCCCCGCCGGACGCAGGTGGTATCGTCAGTCAGGAAGTCGCGCAGAATACCGATACTCGCTCGATTACCGACCAGTTGATGGATTACAGTGGCTTGATTATCTTCGGGCTGGCCGGGGTGGTGCTGATCGGTGGTCTGGGGTTGACTTTGCTGCTGCGGCGGCGCTAGAACTTGCCCGTTAAGGGGGTGCATGATGCGGCGTTTTACAGGGTTGTTGCTGTTGCTGGTATTTGTTCAGGTTGCAGCCGCGCAAGGCGGCGGGCAACTGTGTGTTCGGGCGTTTGAGGATCGTAATGGTAACGGCGTGCTGGATGCGGGCGAACCGCTGCTGACATGGGGTATCAGCGTGAGCCTGCTGGATGTGGAAGGTGTGACGGTTGCCAGCGCATTGATGGACACTTCGCCTACTGCCACGCAAGGCGTGATCTGTTTCCAGGGGTTGGTCGCTGGGCAATATACGGCTGCCATCACCAGTGCCGATTTTACTGCAACCACACCCGACATGATTACAACAACGGTGGCCGAAGATGGCTTGCCAACCGTTGTGGAATACGGTGGGCGAATTCCGGTGGCGGCGACATCCGTTCCGGCAGCATCATCTTCCTCAGCGACATTGTCGGATGAAGTATTGCGCTGGGCACTTGCCAGTGCCGGGTCGCTGATTGTGGTCGTTGGTATGGGTATTCTGGGGACAATCGTCTATGTCTTCTTTTTCCGCAACCGTCGCCAGTCAATTCCTGCTGCGACTGACCCGCGTCGTACCACCGGCTCAATGAGTACGGTACGCTCACGCGATACCAGCGAACATGCTCGGATTGAGTGAAATTATTCCGGTTTGGATTGCAGATGTACGTCGTGGTCGGGTAAAATCCGTTCGGCATTCCGTATAACCGGGATGAAGTAGCCGACAACACCAACCAGCGCGGTCCCCACGCCGGCCAGTACAAACAAGACAGCCATTCCTGCCCCTGGTCCCGTGCCGACGATGCCACCAAAAACATGGGTGAGCGTTCCACCAGCCTGCATCCCCGGCTCAAATACCTGGTCGGCCAGCGGTCCAGCGAGCAGCATGGCCGCCGGAGCGGTAATTTGTGCAATCAAACGGCGCACCGCAAAAACACGCCCCTGGACATCGGGCGCAACCTTCGCCTGCCAGATGGCCTGATTTGACCCATTAATCATGGGGATGAAGAAAGCCGCGAAGAACCCGCCAATCCCCCAGATAATGATACCTTGCCCCAGGCCGAGAGTAGTCATGCCGAGTAGACTGCTCAGTATCCAGCCACCGAGCAGGCCGTGTACCCGCTGCTTAGGACCTCCCCAGGCCGCCAGGGACAGACCACCCACGACGCCGCCAATCCCCATGACGGACTGTATACTCCCCAACATGAGTTCATCGTTTCCGCTGCGTGCCAGGATCATTGGCGCGAGCAGGATAAACGCCAGGGATGATAGTAAATTTCCGAAGAAAAATACCAATTGCAACCCCAACAGGCTGGGTCGCCGGAAAATGTACCGGAATCCATAGATCGACTCTTGCCACAGGCTCCCTTTGCCCTCTATCCCTGCTGGTGTGGTTTCTGGTTGCGGAATCGTGACCAGCAGGAGTGTCCCAACGGCGAACACGAATGTCACGATGTCAATCAGCAGAATTCCGGTCAGGTGGATCGTGCCGAGCAGAATGCCGGCGATGACCGGCGCGAAAATTGTCGAGAGTGAATCGGCCAGCCCCAACAGGGCATCGGCACGCGCATATTGCGCTTTGGGAATCATCGTGGAGATTGCTGCTGAATAGGCTGGGAACTGGAATGACTGGAAAATTCCTGTGAACGCCCCCGCGATGTAAAGATGCCAGATTTGCAGGCTGCCGGATGTATGCAGAATGAGAATGGCGATTGTTGCTAACCCGGCGGCCAGGTCGCTGACCATCATCATTAGCTTGCGATCCCAGCGATCTACCAGCGCCCCGGCGACGGGACTGAAGAGGACTATCGGGCCGAACGCGAAAAATCCGACCAGCGCCAGGGCAGTGGCCTGCCCGGTCAACTCCCATGCCCAGATTGTGATTGCAAACTGAGTCATGCCGGTGCCAAGCAGCGAAACCAGCTGACCGAACCACACCAGGGTAAAGGCACGCATTCCAGTAGGACGAGGCATGAGGGAGTATCCTTTCGACAACACTGCACGCTATATATAACGACAACGATAGAGGAATGTTCACCTCGATCTGCCCGCGCCGCGAAGTGAATTCGGGTGTAAAATGAATCTCTGTATACTGATTGTAGTGTAAGACTGCTGTGCTTAGGCGCAAGGCTACACTGGAATTGGAATTCGTGTACAATACCCTAAAGGGTTAGTGAGATAGTCAACAGACCATCATGTATGAACAGAGATTAGAACAGGTTCTCACCCGGCTGGCAAAAGACCATGCGCCAGTTGTCATTGAAGACTGGCCGACTCTGAGAACCGAGGAAAATGCGCTGGGTAAGCTGGCACGTCGGCTGGCTAACTATAATATCCTGGTGATTACGGGGGAAATGACCTCTAGCTTTCAGCATATCACCGAGGATACGACACGGCTGCTGCAAGAGTGGGTCAATACCTATGGCGAGCTTTACACCACCCTGGTAGCAACTGTGTTCCCGCATCAAATCCCCCATATTTCAGGGCATTATACCGATTCTCTGTGGCCTGTGATTATCTACCTGCGCGGTTCGATCACACCGGTTATCCAGGCGATGGCCGGATATATCATGCCCTATATTGCCGTTCGCCAGACTGCCGCACTGCTTTCGAGGGCGGAATTGATCGGCCTGATTGATATGGTGCTTGCAAATCTTGAAGGCGATGATATTCCACCAGAAGCCCGCAAACATTTACACGAGAACGGCACGCGACTGCTGGATGCCTTGATTAACGGGCAAATGCGTCAGTATCCGTTGATGCCTCCTGCGCCCGACCTGTTTACGGACAGTCTGCGGATGAAACCGGTTATGGTTGAGCATACGCCGTCGCGCCCGGTCATCACATCACCTGAACCGCCCCGGCCACCGGTGGATGATCTGTTGAGCGACAGCCGCCCGATAAAGTCGGTCGTGTCGCCAGCAGAACCACCCAGGCCGCCCGGTTTTCCCGGCATGTCAAACAAACCGCCTGGGACTGCACCGCTCCCGGCTGATGAATGGCCGCCGCTGCCGCCGGATGACTTACTGCCGGATAGGGCTCAGGGTGGCGTGAATGGCGACACCGAGCAGCTTTCGGCAACAAACCGGATACCGTCTGCTTCGGATGAGGTGGAAGTACCGGAAAAGGACGATGACAGCCTCCCTAAACCGTTGGGGCCGGATATGCCGCTGTTTTTCCGGCGGCGCAAAAAGGGCGACAAGAACGATTCGCAGCAGGAGAAATCTCGACGCCACTGGTTGCCACGCCACCAGTTTGGCGAAGAAGAGGAATAAGCTTCTGTCGTTGATGCCAGGCACGCCTTGCTGAAAATGCTATATACTGATAGGAAACCTGAAACGAATCCCTCTGATTTCTGAGTGAAAAAGAGGGTTGCTGCTCTTAGACAGCTTGTTGGGTTTGGCTATAGAATCAAATACATCGGAAAACTTAATTGATATTACTAAGGATTCATCCCGTGCGTCGAATAATCTATGGGATATGTCTCATCTGGTTGGTGGCGGCGCTGCCGCTGCTGGCGCAGGAAACACCTTTGCCGTCTGTTCCCGAAATGGCGATCGAAGCCACACCAGAAGTTGAAGCGCCTCCGGCCTCTCCGTTTGGCAGCGAAGTGCTGCTCTTGATTAACGCCCGTACCGATCTGGAACTTCTGGCAGACGTTGTCGGGGGTACCGAGCGTCCACTGGGATGGAGTGGTAGTCTGGATATTAACGATCCCCAGTTGGCGCTGCTCATCCGGCTTGACTTAGAACTGCTGGCAGGCCGGGTTGTAGGCATGAACCAGCGTCCTAACGGATGGTTCGGGGCTGTTCCCAGCACGACTGAGGCGATTGCCCGTGATATTCGTCATGACTTAGAACTTCTGGCTGACGTGGCGAACGCAACTGGGGTGCGTCCACCGGGTTGGGCAGGTGCCGACGCGCTCATGCGGTGCAGTCGTGGTGTGCAAACCCTGGTTAATCTGCTTGAACGGGGTGGCGTCTTTGCGCTAAATGTGGATGTGAATGCCCCCGATTTTTGTCACCGGGTGGAAATCCAGGCGAGCCAGTTTGCCGAGGTGAATCTGCTGCGACTTCCACAGAATGTCCCCGCGTCCGTCGAGACCGAAGGGCAGGGTGGGGCGGTAGCTGCTCCCCAACCGGGACAAATCCTTGTCAGCACCGGCTATACGGTGGCCTTTTTGAACCGCTACGGCACCGAGCAGGTTGGCGTGATTCCGCTCAGCATGGCACTGACTCCGGTGGCACGTAGTTTTACCGAGTTTTCCCGCATGACCCTGGTCGAGGGGGATGAGTTCGCTGTCTTTGTGGACTACCGCACGACTTCCTTGGCTGAGGTCGACTTTGCGCTGCTGCCGGATATTAACAACGTGAACTATGAGACCTTCTGTAATGCCGAATGGTGCCGGGCCGTGGTGCAGACTGCTGGGAGTCCGGCGGCACGCCGTCCAACCAGCAGCGTGGCGACGGGCTCTGGCGGTCGGCAGTTCGTCCCCGTTGAACACCTGGTTACTTACTATGACGGCCAGGACGCAAACGGGACAACGGTTGCTCACTTCCAACTCTGCGCCCAGCCGAGGAACGTCGCTGGGGCAACCTGTGAACCGGTGACGGAAGTTGCGGCGCCGGACGGTTCACTGCTGGTTTCGGTGGGATCGGTTAATAGTATCCCTCAGTTTCGCGTGCCGTATGGTTATTCGACACATAGCCCGCGCTCGCGCAGTTACTACATGGTTGATATGTGGATTGCCCAGCCCGGCGAAAGTGGCCGGCCTCAGTAATCCGCTATGAACACCCGGTCAGCCGGGTTTTACTCACACCACAATGTTGGAGGAATTTAGAGAATGAAGATGCGTAGAAGTTTTTTGCTCTTGGTCGTTATATTACTGTCACTTGTTCTGGTCGCCTGTGGTGGCAATGGCGATACCAATAGCGGTGGCGGCGGCAGCGCCGTTACCCTGGCCCAGACTTTTGGTGCAGAGGACAGTGCTATTGGCTTCAAGTACCCGGAAGGCTGGATCGCCAACAGTGACTTTGGGCAAGTGACACTTGCTAGCAGCCAGGCCGCCATAGATGCCGCCGAGCCAATCACCGGGGCGCTGATCGTTAATTTCCTGGTCGCACCTACCGCCGACATTGCTGGCCTGGCCGAGAATGCGACTCCCACTGACGTGCTCAACGTGTTCAGATCGTTTATGGAGGGGGAAAACGCCCCGACTTTTGGCGATGTCAGTGAACTGAAGGTCGGCAACATGGATGCGGCGCAAATTTCCGGTTCTGACGATACGGCTGATGCAATTGTGTATGTTGTTAAAGTTGCAGACGATGCCTATGTTGTGATCGTTGGTGGCACAGCCAAAGGCGAGATGGGTAACTATGAGGCGACTCTGAAGGCTGTTATCGAAACCATCACCTACACGGCTCCAGCTGCCGGGTAGCCTGCTCCCTAAATTACAATCTGATTCTGAAGACAACCTGTCCCATGACGACAGGTTGTTTTTTATGGGTGACATATGATCCTACGCGGGATATATAGCAGATTCAGTTCGACCTGGCATATAATAATCCCACCTGATCGGTATGCCTTGTAACGATCATTACAGGAGACTCCCATGGCATCTCTGAACTTTAATCCAGGCAACAAAAAGGTGCTTCTTTCGGTTGATGGCGGCGGGATGCGCGGTGTCATTGCTGTTGCGATGCTGGCCGAACTGGAGACTATGACGGGAAAGCCGGCACACCAGCTGTTCGATATGGTCGCCGGTACCAGCACGGGTGCGATTATCGCCGCCGGTATCGCAACAGGGATGACGGCCCATGACCTGTTGGAGCAGGTCTACCGCGACGCGCTGCCCAGTGTGTTTCGTCGCCAACCGCAGGGTATTCAATTCTGGATCAAGTATGTACTGACCGGCCTGCGCCATCTTTATGAACTCAAGCCGTTTCTGGATACACTCGGCCAATTGGTAGAGGGCATCACGATTGGTAATTTGCACGACAATGACACACCGGAAAACAAACGTCCGATCTTTTTTCTCACAACCCGCGATATTCGCGCCAACAATACCTATTACGTGGTGAGCAAGGGGCCTGGCCGAAAGGAATTTGCTGACTGGCCGCTCTCCGGGGCGGTGCTCGCTAGCAGCGCCGCGCCTATCTATTTTCCGCCTGTATTGGGCAACCTGGTGGACGGCGGGGTCGGGCTGTATGCCAATCCCTGCCTGGCGGCATCTGTGGAAGCGATGGAGTTTATTGGCGCTGCGGAAGGCTTTGTGGATAACGAGGTGATGCACTTTTCACTTGGCACCGGGTACATCGCCAATACGAGGCCGTCCGGGGCAGGGGGGCGTTTCTGGCTCAAGGACTGGATTGAATATCTCATCATTACCGGGTTGGACGACTCGGCACTGCAACAGGTTTTTGTGACCCAGGCGCTCTACCGGCGGCGTATGGACTTCCGCCGCTATAATCCCTTCCTGGATTCGGCCAGCGTGCGGGACGTGCTGGGAGTAGCGTTGACCGGGCGTCCCAACCCGGCCACACTTGGCCTCGATTCGTTCACGCCGGAAGCCGTGGCGCTGATGGAGGAGATTGGCCGCGCCTATGCCCGCAAAGTGGACTGGAACCAACCAGATTACACGCCCTGGGTGCGTGATCGAAATCATCCCGACCACGGAAAGGGGCGCAACGGCGGTCACCCGCTGCCTGGCACGCTCCCTGTGGCGTGGCAGGGCACGCCGTATCGGTGAGTTATACTCATAGGGACACTGAATAGGCTGTTAGGTATTAACCGTTATTCGCCAGCGGTGGGAGTCGTAGTCGTAACCAGCGCCGTCGCAGTGAGGATGAGCAGTGGGCGTTGAGCAGTGGGCGCTGCCTGCACAGTGCTGACAAAATTCAGCGCATCCTCAGTCGTGCGCGGTTGGCTGCGGCTCAGGTAGATCTGCACAGTAGCAAATTCAAAGGTACTGACTGTGTTAAATTCTTCCTGGGGCGCATGAATCCCGAATCCCCCCACTAGAATAACCCCGATGAGGAACCACAGAACCGCTAGCGCAACCAGCACGTAGCCAAAACGACGGTTGGAGGCACGAACGGCTGGGGTGCGCACCCGCACCGGTGGACGGGTATCCGGGCGGGAAAGCTGTCCGATCCGAGTCTGCAAGGCCGCCAACGGGTACTGGCTGTTGAAATCAAGCGGTTCCAGGTGGTCAAGCAGAGAGGGCAGCGGCATAGCGGAAGCCAGCACCGGGATAATATGCAGCCCGGCATCAAGTGCCCGGGTGATGGTCGCTGTGACCTGGGCATCCGCCGCTGCTTCAGGCGAAAGGATGACGATGAGCATCGCCCCTTTCTGAACGGTTTCGGTCAATGGGTGGCCTGCGGCTTGCAGGTCAGTACGCAGCCTGTCGGCCAGGGGCGCATCCCCCGGTGTATTCGTCACTATTAACATTGCGCGTGAATCACCCTCTGGTAAGTATATGAGCACTGCCGATTATTCCCCCCGTCAGAATGCCTGTCAAGTCGCCGCTGCATGAGAGTGTGCTAAGTAGTGAATGTCACCTGGAAAGTTAAAAGGTACGGCCTCAGCCTGTTTGTTGATTTTTCTGTCGATTGGTTCGAAATGTGTACCCAAACGTATCAGGGCCGCCGAGCAGTCCAATTCCTCGTGTCTCGCACCCCTTAACCATATCTCACGGTAGAATAGGGAGAATAGAGTTGAAATTAGTGTGATCTTTTTAAGACACAGGGAGCTATTTATGACTAATGAGAGATTAACGAGCGAGATCTGGCTGGTTGCCAGCGGCGATCTGCGCGAGAGCGCCAACCAGACGTGTTGGGCAGCACAGGCTGATATGGAGGCTCGGATTGCCGCCGCCTTTGCCAGCGAAGGCTGTACGGTACGTCGGGCACACCCCTATGACCCGGCCCGCGGGCATGGCTTCATCTCCAGCCAGCGCATGGGTATGGATGTGTTCAAGGCCATCCCGAACGACGCGCCATTGGTCGTGGCAGAGGCCGTCTGGCAGTACAGTCACCACGTCCTGGCTGGGCTGCGTTCACATCACGGCCCAATCCTCACCCTCGCCAATTGGAGCGGGCAGTGGCCGGGATTGGTTGGGATGCTCAATCTCAATGGCTCGCTCACGAAAGCGGGGGTTGCCTACAGTACCTTGTGGAGCGAGGATTTTACCGACGCTTATTTCCGCGATGGGCTGCGCCAATGGCTGCGTGAGGGATTGGTGAAACATGACATTTCGCATGTGCGGAATCTGGTGCTGTCCGCACTGCCTGGTGTAGCAGTGGAAACCGGCCAACGGCTGGCACGCCAATTACAGGCTGACAAAGCCATCCTTGGCGTGTTTGACGAGGGCTGCATGGGTATGTACAACGCGATCATTGACGATGAACTGCTCAACCCGATGGGTATCTACAAGGAACGACTTAGTCAGTCAGCGTTGGTGGCCGCGATGGGTGATGTGAGCGACGAGGAAGCCCAGGCCGCCCGCCGCTGGCTGGATGAACGTGGCCTGACGTTCGTAACTGGGGACGACTCAGCTGTAGACTTAACCGACGCCCAGATTCATGAGCAGATGAAGATGTATATTGCTGCTGTCCGCATCGCCCACAGCTTTGGCTGTGACGCCATCGGCATCCAGTACCAGCAGGGACTGAAGGACATGACACCGGCTTCCGACCTGGTGGAAGGACTGCTCAACAACGTCGAGCGCCCCCCGGTCTACCACGCCGAATCTCGCGCAGAACTCTACGCGGGGGTGGCGCTGCCCCACTTCAACGAAGTAGACGAAGGCGCGGCCGTCGATTCCTTGGTAACAAACCGCGTGTGGGGTGCGCTCGGCTATGACCCGGCCACGACGCTGCACGATGTCCGTTGGGGCGAACATTACAGCGGCGGTGGGGTAGATGATTTTGTGTGGGTATTTCTTATCAGCGGCGCGGCGCCGGCCTCACACTTTACCGGAGGGTATGCTGGGGCGAGTAGTGAACGCCAACCACCGATGTACTTTCCCAAAGGCGGTGGCACGCTCAAAGGCGTCAGCAAGCCGGGTGAAATTGTGTGGAGTCGGGTGTATGTGTGGAACGGGGCGCTGCACGCCGATATGGGGCGAGCGACGGTGGTCGAACTGCCCGAAGCCGAAACTGAGCGCCGTTGGGGGGCGACGACTCCGCAGTGGCCGATTATGCATGCGGTCTTACACGGTGTTTCCCGCGACCAGATGATGGCCCGCCACAAGGCGAATCACCTGAATGTAGCCTATACCCCCTCAGCGAGTGATGCGGATAAGGCATTAGCCGCCAAAGCTGCCATGTTCAACGCGATGGGTATCCAGGTACACCTGTGCGGTGATGTGAAAGTAGGGTAGTGCTGGTCGTGCTTATCCTGAAAACGGGTTGGCCGGTAGGGGAGAGTTTCTGACCCTCCCCTACAACAAGCCGGAATTATTTCACAACCTGGTTGAACTCAATTTTTTCACCATCTGGCCCCAGGATGTTGAAGTAATATACGCCCTTTTCCCAGAATGGTAGAAAAACGGGCGACTCTTCAACCGGCTCAAGACCGGCAGCCCGCGCCGCCGCAAACGCCGCGCCAATATCGCGTACATCCAACGCGAAGTGGTCGATATGACCGTGTTGGCGGCTATGGATTTCGTCTAAATCGTCGCCAGTAAGCTGGTAGAGTTCCAGCACAAACCCGTTGAGTTCCAGCATGACAACCCGAATTACGTCGTCACCCTGGGGTAGTTCCCGCACCATAACCTCAGCGAAACCCATCCCGGTATAGAATACCCTCGACTTTTGGAGGTCGGTTACGGGTAATCCGAGGTGCTGGAAGCCTGTCAGATTATCTCTAAACATCGTGCATAATCCTTGTGTGCGGTTGTCCGCCTCAATAAACGCGCTTAGACTATGCCAGAATCAACACAGGAATGCCACCTGCTTTTGACTCGGCATTCAGCACTTTTCCCTTAAGACCTAGCACTTTCGACACGGCACCTCAGGCCGTATACACCGGGTCATGATATGGTTGCAGAATGCGCTCAATTGCAGCGGACATCTCTGGTGTGAAGTCCCAGGACGCACTGGCAGCATTTTCCTCGACATGAGCAACGGTTTGTGCCCCGCAGATGACCGACGTGACCGCCTCCTGGTAGATCAGCCAGTTGATAGCAACCTGGCTCAACGGCTTCTCGATTTCCGCCGCGAACGCCATGAGTTCAGTGCGAATCTGATGATACCTTTCAAACAGTTTCCCATTGAGTTTGGGGTTGGCCGAGCGTACATCATGTGTGTCGAACTGGTGTTGCGCCTTGAATTGGTCGGTCAGCAGCCCCTGGAATAAAGGGCTGTATGGGAAGAACGCCAGCCCGTGTTGGCGGCAGTACGGGAATATCTCGTTTTCCGTCCGGTAATCCAGTGGAATGTTGTGATACTGGATCGGGTTGCGTTCCAGCAGGTTATATAGCCCCTGGTGTGACACAACTTCCCCATACTGGCGTGTTTCGTCCATCAGCGCCGCCGAGAAATTGGATACCCCAATATGGCGGATTTTACCGGCGGTTTTTAGCTTGTTGAGCGTCTCCATTGTCGCTGCAATTGGGGTGGCCGGGTCAGGCCAGTGAATCTGGTAGATGTCCACATAGTCGGTGTTGAGACGGCGCAGGCTATCGTTAATTTCGCGCTCAATGGTGGCTGGCTTCAGGTCATTGGTGATATTTCCGCCGGCGTCCCAGCTTAAGCCGCACTTGGTGGCGATAATGACGTTCTGGCGCTGGCCGCGCAAGGCCTGGCCCAGGATCGTCTCCGCATGGCCGAAGCCGTAGACCGGCGCGACATCAAAAAACGTGATACCCAGTTCAATAGCACGCCGAATCGCCTGAATCGAATCGGCGTCATCGGTGCCATTCCAGATGGCGCTGCCCCCGGCGGCCCAACAGCCAAACCCTACCGCCGAAAATTCAAAATCGATTGCAGTAACTGACTTCATCTTCATTGCATTTTGACTTTCTCCGGTGTTACTTCATCAGACCGCGCATAAAGAGCAGCGCTTTGTAGGCAGCGTCGTCCATGTCAATGCCTATGCTCAGGTCACGGTACACTTTGATGTCCGCGCCGACCTGCCCGCCTGGCTTGAGGAACGGCTCCATCACGATATAGCCCTGGTAGTTGATCTGCCGCAGCGCGGCGGCAATTTCCGTCCAGGGGATATGACCGTAGCCGGGTGGCATCCTATTGTTCTCGCCAATATGGAAATGCCCCAGGTGTTCACCCGCCCGGAGTATCGCTTCAGAGGCGAAATCTTCCTCAATATTCATGTGGAAGGTGTCAAGCATGACTTTCGCGTTCGGGCTGCCGACCATCTGGCAGTAGGCCACCGCTTCGGCACACGTATTCAGGAGGTACTGCTCAAAGCGGTTGACGACTTCCATGTTGAATAATACGCGGTTATCTTCGGCGGCCTTGACCGCCTCTTTCATACTGGCGACGCTGCGTTCCAGGTAGGGGCGTTTATCGGTCACATGCTTGGGCAGGGTGCTGGGCCAGGAACTATAGATAATCCCGCCCATCCTGCCGCCGCCCATCTCACCAATTGCTGCCGCCATCTGCTGTAAATAGGCGATGCCGCGCTTGCGAGTGGCCTCGTCTTCAGAAGCGATATCATACTGGTGGGGCAGGCCGATGCAGTAACTGAGGGCGATGCCTTTGTGGTCGGCGTGGGCTTTCAGTTCGCGCCGCTCGTCCACTGTCATGTTGCCTACCGTGCCGGCGTTCACCTCCAGCACGTCGAAACCCAGCCCGGCTACCTTGTCAATAAACGAATGGAAATCTACATCCCATTCCTGAGTCCAGTAAGCGTAATAGATGCCTATCTTATTCATCTGGTTTACCCTCTATTTCCCAACGAATGCGGAATCTGTTCCCAATTTTGCTCAAAACGGTCGATCCAGTTCTCCGTCAAGTCTGAATCCAGCAGGCGCAGCATAATTTCATACTGCATCACCAGGATCGGCGCACCGGCCAGCAACACTTTCTCCGCCTGTTCCGGGCTACGAATACTGGCTGCGGCAATCTGAGTGGAGATGTGATGCCGCTGGTACATCGTGGTGATGTCTGCCACCAACTGGTAAGCATCCACACCGGAATCCACAATCCGCCCGATGTATGGCGCGACGTAAGCAGCGTCTGCGCTGGCCGCCAGAAACGCCTGATTTACGGTTGCAATTGTTGTAATAAGCGGCTTGCCTCCCTGGGCAGCGATGCGCCGTCCGGCAGCGATACCAGCGTGCGTGGCGACCAGTTTGGGTTGAATCTGTGCCGAAATCGCTCGCAGCGAGTCCATTTCCCGCAAATAGTCGTCCATCTCCGGGCCGTGAAGCTGCACGAAGACTGGCACATCCACCGCTTCACACACCTGTGTCACCAGGTATTCTAGCGATTTGCCGCCTGCCGTCCATTGTTCCATGATAGCGGGATTGGTGGCAATCGCGCCGACCAGCCCGTTATTGGCGATCTTGATAACTTGTTCTGGGGTACCTTCAATCCATAGTTCCAGCATAGTCTGTTTATCCATTCGTTCGTATACACGCGTGACTGCCCCCGCTTTACAGAGCTGCAATCTCGTCATAAACCGGTGCGAGGGCATTGTACAGGTTATTGAAAATCGGGTACATCCTCTCATATACTGCCTGTGTTACCGGGTTCGGCTGTACCGTCGAGGCAATTGTGTTCATCGTCTCAATCATCGAGAAGTCAGGGTACAACCCCACGCCCACGCCACCCACCAGCGCCGCGCCCATTGAGGTCGCTTCTTCCAGAATCGCCAACCGGTGAATTGGCATCCCGTAGAAGTCGGCCATGATCTGATTCCACACATGCCCCCTTGCACCACCGCCGATCACGCGCATGGATTCGATGTGTGTGCCCTGGTTGCGGAACGCATCCAGGATGACGCGCAGGTTCATGGTGACACCTTCCAGCACCGCCCGGTACATGTGGGCGCGACTGTGCCGAATCGTCAGACCTATGAATGCACCTCGCGCATGAGGATTCCAGCGTGGGCTGCGTTCCCCCATCAGATAGGGCAGGTAGAAAAGACCGTCTGTGCCAGGAGCAATCTTTTCAATCTCCAGGTTGATGAGTTCGTAGGCGCTGATGCCTAACGTTTTCGCCGCCTCTTTCTCGAACACGGCGAGTTGATCGCGTGTCCATTGGTATGATGCACCAGCCGCTTGCATCGTGCCGGTGGGCATGACCATATTGGGGATGACGTGGCCGAAAGTAAAAGTGCGGTAATCCGGATCGTAAATCGGCTTGGGGGTTGAAAGGGCAATCCAGGACGATGAGCCGACATAGTTATAGGCAGACCCCTCGCGGATCACACCCGCCCCGGCTGCCGCGCACGCACCGTCCCCACCGCCGATCACCACCGGAGTCCCCGCCGCGACACCCACTTCATCAGCCACTTCTGGGCGCACTGCACCGACCACATCTACCGATTGGCGCAGTTCAGGCAGTTTTTCGACTGGCAGATTGACGGCATCCAGGATTTTCGTTGACCACTGGCCGGTTCCCAGGTCATATAGGTTCATGCTGGAGGCATCAGAAGGGTCCGTTACGAAAATACCGGTCAAGCGGGCGACAATCGAGTCTTTGGCGTGGACAAATTTGTATGCAGCCGCATAAATATCTGGCTGGTGGTCACGTATCCATAGGATTTTCGCCAGTGAATAAGAGGCGCTCAGGCGATGCCCGGAAATCCGGTATACTTCCTCAAAAGAAACCCGCTCACCCACCCAGGCTTCCTGCGCTAGCGAACGCTGGTCGGCCCAAATGATGGCATTCCGCAGCGGGCGCGCATCCCGATCAAGGGCTACTGCGCCCATCATTTGCCCGCTAAATGTGATGCAGGCGATTTCGCTCTTGCTGGCGTGCGTTTCTTGCAGCAGTTGGTGGGTTGAACCGCAGACTGCCCGCCACCAGTCTTCCGGGTTCTGTTCGGCCCAGCCGGTATGGGCATACTCAGTCTCGTAGGCGTAGAACGCCGCGCCGACTAGCCGGCCTTCTTGGTCATAGAGTGTTGCTTTGTTGCCAGTTGTTCCCAGATCGTGTGCAATAATGAATTTTGCCATTTTCCTTCTTTTCTTCACTCAGTAAAAAGGTCTATTTTCGGTCAACGACATCAGGCAAGGTGTTGTGCTTCTCCTGGAAGACGGGTGACAACAGGAACATGAGAGAAGACATTATTGCAACCTGCCAGGCCGCCTGCCCGCTGAAATTACCCCTGATAGAAAGTCTGTTTGACAGCTATACAATGCCTATAGTATAATGGCCTTAACCTGTAATTACAAGTCATGCGAGGCAACAACAGGTGGTTGATATTCGGGAAGCGATTTTCTCCGATCATAGAATAGATACCGCCAAACCTGTGCCCTATCATACCCAGGTTTATCAAGCGTTGGAACAGATTATCACCACCGCTTTGCAACCGGGGCAGCAGCTTCCGGGCGAGCCAAAACTATGTGACTTGTTCGGCGTCAGCCGTACTGTTATTCGCCAGGCACTGGACCAACTGCTGCGCGATGGCCTGATTGTTCGGGTGATGGGGAAGGGCACCTTTGTTGCCGAGCCGAAGATTAACGAAGGTCTGATCGGGCGGCTGACCGGGTTCTATGAAGATATGGTCGCGCAGGGCTATACCCCGGTCTCGAAAGTCTTGCAGCAGGAACTTGTGCATGCTAACGCGAAAGTTGCGCGTAATCTCAACCTCTCAGTAGAGGCGGATGTCATTGCTATCCGGCGGCTTCGCTTCGTGAATGGCGTGCCGCTGCAACTCGTGATGACGTATATGCCCTACGCCCTGTGCGCGTCTTTACTGCGGGCGGATTTCACACAACAGTCGTTATACGCGTATCTGCGCCAAACCTGTGACTTACAGATTGTATCCGGTACGCGCAGGATTGAAGCGGTACTGGCTACCGACGAAGAGGCAAGACTGCTGGCGATTTCACCGGGTTCGCCCTTGATTCTGATCGACAGCGTCAGCTACCTGGAAGACGGGACGGCGCTGGAATACTACCATGCGGTGCACCGCAGTGATCGCGCCCGTTTTGAAGTGAGCCTGATGCGCGTGCGGGATTGAGCCTTTTTGTTCCAGGAATAACCAAGCTGCTGCACGGCGATTCTGGCTTGCTTGACAAAAATTGTATTTCACGGTATTTTTTGTGAAAACGATTTCTCAAAAACATGAACGTATTATTTTTAATGGTTTGAATAGAAACTATGGCGAAAATTACGATTGGTGACGTCGCTCAGTATGCACGGGTTTCACGAGCAACCGTCTCCCGTGTGCTGAATGGCAACGATGCCGTTGACGAAGACTTACGCACCCGTGTACTCGATGCGGTGCGCACGCTCAACTATACGCCCAATCGCATCGCCCGGAGACTGCGTAAAGAGTCGCACGATGTCATCGGCCTGATCGTCTCTGACATCCAGAACCCTCATTTCGTCTCGGTCATCAAAGGCGTTGAAGAAGCCGCATATACCAACAGTATGAATGTGCTGTTGTGTAGTACCGGTGAAGACTCGGATCGGCTCAAAAACTACAGCGAAGTCATGCGGGCGGAATCGGTGGCCGGACTTATCGTCGTCCCCACCTGCGATGACGATGCCCGCATATTCGAGACTCTGCGCGAATACAACATCCCCATCGTTATCCTGGATCGTATCATTGATGGTTTTCAAGCCGATGTCGTACGCTCGAACAATGAAGATGGCGCTTATCGCCTCGTCAGTCATTTGCTCGATCATGGGTATCGCCGCATTGCGATTGTGCATCCCAACCTCAAAACGGGGTTTGAACGTTACGCGGGGTACGCGGCTGCTCTCGGTAAACATGGCATCACCGTTGAACCATCCCTGGTGAAGAACTCAGGGCACCATATTGAAGATGGTTACACGCATACCCGCGAACTGTTGGCTTCCGCCAATCCACCAGAAGCGCTTTTCACCGCGACGAACCTGCTGACAATTGGCGCATTGCGGGCACTGCGCGAACGGCAGTTTCGTGTGCCACAGGATATTGCGCTAGTTGGTTTTGACGATTTGCCGTGGACTGACGAGTTCGCCGTTCCGGTTACAGTGGTTGCCCAGCAGACGTTCCAGCTAGGGAAAACCGCAGTGGAAGTGCTGGTACGGCGGTTGGATGACCCCAGCCTGCCATATGTAACCCATAATCTGGAGACCGAACTCATCGTCCGGAAATCCTGCGGGACAAAAAGCGCCCGCACTAAACATTTGTGAACACCACTCCGGCGTCACTGCCGAGGTGTTTAACCCTACCGTGTTGATACAGGAAAAGGAGGCCATTATTGAAGCATTCCGTTATCCGGCACAAAGAAATAGCTCAAGACCATTTTCAAAATATCCCGTAGGAGGATTTCTATGCGTAAGTCATTTCTATTTTTGACCGTCGTCCTGCTCGCCCTCATGTCTTTCAGTATTGTGGGAGCGCAGGGTGAATATGCTGGGCTGACTATTGTTGTCGCTACCCAGACCGGCCCGTCCATCAGTGGCCCTATCAAGGATTTCGCCCCGGAATGGGAGGCCATGACCGGCGCTTCGGTGCAGGTGCAGGAATTCGCCTTTGGCGAACTATTCGAGAAGATGCTGGCCTCGTTTGAGACTGGCTCAAATGACTTCGACATGCTGGTTTTCCCGGCGGACTGGGCGGGTGACTTCATGGCCCCCGGTTACTTTGAACCCATCCCGCAGGAACTGCTGGACTCACTTGATCCTGCAGACATTGTCCCGCTGTATGCCAACCGCATCACCGCCTGGGGCGACACCATATACGCACTCCCCTATGACGGCGACTCCCACATGCTGTATTACCGCAAGGACCTCATCAATCCGGAATCTCCATATGCTGCCGACTTTGAGGCTGAATATGGTTATCCATTGGATGAGCCGCAGACCTGGTCACAGTACTATGATATTGCGACCTTCTTCAATGGCCGTGAAGTCGATACCGCGGGCGAAATGGCCCCCATCTATGGCGTAGCGGAAGCGCAGCGCCGTGATGCCCAGGCCTACTGGGTCTTCCTGTCGCACGCCGCCAGCTATGGCAAGATTCCGGGCAACCCCTGCTTCTTCTTTAGCTGCGACGACAGCTTCACCCCGCAGGTCAACAACCCCGGTTGGGTGGCCGCGCTGGATGACTACATCAAGTCGCGTGACCTGGGTTCACCGGAACAGATTCAGTGGGACGTGGCGCAGACTCGCGTGACCTTCCCGGCTGGCTGCTGCGCGATGAACATAGACTGGGGCGATGTAGGCCCGATCTCCTACAACCCCAATGCGTCGGTCATCATCGGCAATACCGGCTTTGCCGTGCTGCCCGCTGCGGACCACTACTGGAACTACGAAACCGGCGCATGGGTTGAAGAAGTCAACCGTGCACCGTTCATCGCCTTCGGTGGCTGGGTAATTGCCGTCGCCAAGGACAGCGATGTGAAGGAAGCCGCGCTCGATTTCGCCGCCTTCATGGCAGCGCCGGAAATGGTTAAACTGCTGGCCGTTACACCGGATACCGGTGTGAACCCGTCCCGCTACAGCCAGTTTGAAGATGTGCAGTTGTGGGTGGACGCGGGCTTCGACCAGGCTGGCGCTGAGGACTACCTCGACGCCGTGCTGAACACCATCGCTGACCCCAATGCCGTGCTTGACCTGCGTATTCGCGGTTCAGCGGAATACCTGCAAGCGCTGGACTTTGAAGTCAACCGCGCGCTGGCGAACGAAGTTTCTGCCCAGGAGGCCCTCGACAACGTCGCCGCCGCCTGGGATGCGATTTCTGACCGTCTGGGACGTGCCGAACAGCTCGACCAATATCGGAACGCCGTCGGCTTCGGTGGCTAACTTCTATCCGTAATGGCTTATGTCTGGGGGCGGGCACTACTGCTCGCCCCCAGCAGTAAGTAGTGCTTATTGTAGACAACTGGTTTCAGCCCTTTTGAGAGGTGAGTTTTGTCTGAAACAGAAATCCAGGTCCGAAAGACAGGTGCTGCCCCCAGCAAAGGGAGCCGCGAAGATACCATTATGAAGCGCGTTTTTCTCTCGCCGGCGGTGGTTATCATTCTGTTATTCTCAATCTTCCCCCTCATCTGGTCATTAGGAATCAGCTTTACCGATGTGCAGCGGGGCGGCTCGGCGGCAATATCCGCTGCCCAGGTGGAAAACCCGGATTACAATGGGTTTCTAGGTATGGGCTTTGAGGTCACGCTCCGCAATTACCAGCGGATTTTAGAAGATTCACGCCTGCATACGACAGCCCGAAATACGCTTTTTTATGTCGTCGCCGGCATTACAATTCAATATGTCATCGGTTTTGGGCTGGCAGTGGTACTGAACCAGGAATTCCGCTTCAGGCGGATTTTCCGTGTGTTGTTCCTGCTGCCAATGATGACCACACCTGTCGCGGCAGCTTATACCGGGCGCATGATTTTCGACCAGTCGTTAGGCCCGATGGCGGATCTATTCAAGCATGTTTCCCAGTTTTTGGGGTTGGCTACCGCTATTCGTGTCCCCTGGATGACTGACCCCGGTGTTGCGCCCTGGACGCTGGTCATTGTGGATAGTTGGCAGTGGATACCTTTTGTCACGCTCATCATCCTGGCGGCACTGCAAGGAATGCCGGAAGAACTCTACGAGGCGGCGCGGGTAGATGGCGCGAATGGCTGGCAGATATTCTGGAAGATCACATTCCCGATCCTGCTGCCGATTTCGGTCACGGTCATCATGATCCGGGGGCTGGAAATCTTCAAGATTATTGACGTGATTGTGATTATGACCGGCGGCGGGCCAGGTTCTTCCACCGAGTCGTTGACGATGTACATTAAAGATACGGCGCTCCAATTCGGCAATTTTGGCTATGCGGCGGCGATTTCGTATGTGCTGCTGGTACTGGTGATTGCCTTTACGACAGCGATTTTGGCACTTTCGCGTCGCCTTGTCCCGCAGAATCGTGCTTGAGGTACTGAATGATGAAACGCCGAAAATGGTGGCACTCACTAGGTCTGTACGCGGTAATTCTGTTCTGGTCGTTTATCGTAATCTTCCCATTTTACTGGCTGTTTACCACTTCGTTAAAACAGCCGCTGCATGTGGCCCGCGGCCCGCGCTATATCCCCTTCGTGGACTTCCAGCCGACGACGGAGCATTGGCAGGAGCTGTTTACGGGTGTCCAGGGGGACACAACGATCCGCCATTTCAACAACAGCGTGATTGCCGCAATCGGTAGTACCATTCTGTCGGTGATAGTGGGCGCTATGGCTGGGTATGGACTCTCGCGCTTCCAGTATTACTGGCGGATATTGGGGTGGCGAAACGACAATATCGCCTACTGGATTATTTCGCAGCGGTTCTTGCCACCGGCGCTGTTTGTGGTGCCGTTCCTGGTGATCTATTCGACTTTCCGCCTGATTGATACCCACATCGGTCTGATTCTCGTGTATACCATGATTAACATCCCCTTCGCTGTGTGGATTATGCGCGACTTCTTCGATACGCTGCCGGTGGATATGGAGGAAAGTGCGCGAGTGGATGGTGCGACCCGTTGGCAGACCTTCATGAAGATTGTACTGCCTCTGAGTACGCCTGGTCTGGTTTCAATCGCGGTTTTCTCGTTTATTTTCTCCTGGAACGAGTTTCTTTTCTCGTTGATGCTCACGAACTTTAACGCAATCACGCTGCCGGTTCTGATCGCCGGCCAAAACAGCACGCGCGGCATTCAGTGGTGGTCTATCTCCGCGCTGACGCTAGTGGCGGCGGTGCCGGTGATTGTCATCAGCCTGCTGCTACAGCGCTTTATCACCCGTGGTCTGACCGCCGGGGCGATTAAGGGGTAGGGACTGCTTGCACAACCGCCCCAACCGCATTATAGTTTTGGCTGAGTATCAGGAAGGGGCGAAGGCAAAAACCATGATAGTTAACCCGCTGACTATGCTGCGTCCCCGGCGCAAAATCACGGGAATTTCAGCCATCTTGCTGCCGTTTACAGCGGCGGGCGGGATTGACTGGGATGGGCTGCGCGGTCACATCCGGCGTACAGCGGAGGCTGGCATCATGCCCGCCGTCAACATGGATACCGGCTACGCCAACCTGATTAGTGAGGCCGAACGTGCCCAGGTCTTGCGCTTGACTGCGGAAACATTGGGTGAGGGAGTATTCGTTGCAGGGGCGTTCGTGGCCGATAGTCCGGGCGAAAAGTGGGACGCTGATGCTTACTGCTGGCAGGTCGAGGCTATCCAGGAGGCTGGCGGCATCCCCATCATTTTCCAGTCCTTTGGGCTGACCCAGCAGGACAATGAGGACATCGTACGGTCATATAGCCGCATCGCAGAAAATACCGACCAGTTCATCGCCTTTGAACTGGGGACGATGTTCGCCCCATTTGGTGCGATTTATGATCTGGAAACCTATGCAGCGCTGATGAATATCCCCCAGTGCAGCGGCGCGAAACATTCGTCGCTCAGCCGCCAGCTTGAATGGGAACGACTGGTGCTGCGTGACGCAACCCGCCCCGATTTCAAGGTGTTCACCGGCAATGATCTGGCAATTGATATGGTGATGTACGGTAGCGACTATCTGCTTGGCCTGAGTACCTTCGCGCCCGACCTGTTCGCTCGGCGTGATGCCCTTTGGCTGGCGGGCAATGCGGACTTCTACGAACTCAACGACCTGCTGCAATACCTGGGATTCTTTGCGTTCCGCGCCCCGGTCCCGGCCTATAAACACTCTGCTGCCCAGTTTCTCAATCTGCGTGGTTGGATCGCCAGCGACAGGCCGCATCCTGCCGGGGGGCGCCGTCCGGCTAGCGACGTTGCCGTGTTGCGGGATATCGCGGAACGGTTGGGTGTACTCACCACTTATTCGGTCATACCAGGGTAAGGGAACTGAAGAATGCCCTTAATGTACCGTCGTGTCGCCCAACTGCGCACACCTCAGGACTTCCGCCACTATGCCGCCGCCATTGGCGCGGATTTCCCATTTGATGATGTCCTGGCCGTTGGCGATGATGCCCCACTGGCGCAGCCCTATTCCTACAAAGACGTCCGGCTGAACAATCGCTTTTGCATCCTGCCGATGGAAGGCTGGGACGGCACCCCAGACGGTCATCCCACTGAGCTTACGCGGCGGAGATGGGAGCGCTTTGGACTGAGTGGGGCGGCGCTGATCTGGGGGGGCGAGGCGGTGGCTGTGCGTCACGATGGCCGTGCTAACCCCAATCAGCTTCTCCTCAACGAGACTACAGTGAGCAGCATCGCCGGGCTCCGTGATAGTCTGCTGCAAGCACATCGCCAGGCGGCGACTTATGCCGGGGATGTGCCGTTCACTGGCTTGCAGCTCACACATTCTGGGCGTTTTGCTCGCCCCAGTGGGGGACTCGAACCGCGCACGCTCTACCGCCACCCGCTGCTTGACCGGAAATTTCACGTAGACAGTGCCCGCGCCATCTTGTACGACGACGAAATAGATCGTCTCGTGGAAGATTTCATCACGGCGGCAGTGCTGGCGCAGCAGGCAGGGTTCGACTTTGTAGACATCAAGCACTGTCACGGCTACCTGGGGCACGAATTCCTGACCGCGATAGATCGGGATGGCAATTACGGCGGGAGCTTCGAGAATCGTACCCGTTTTCTACGGAATATTACTGCCGGTATTCGCAGCGCCGCGCCGGGACTGGACATCGGTGTGCGTCTGAGCGCCTTCGACTGGATTCCCTTCCGGCCCGGCGCGGATGGTACGGGCGAGCCGGAAACGATGGATGGTGGGCGTTACCCATATGCCTTCGGCGGAGACGGCGGTGGCCTTGGCATTGATCTGACCGAACCAAAACGCTTCCTTGACCTGTTGCTCGATCTCGATATTCACCTTGTCAACATCACGGCAGGCAGCCCGTACTATGTGCCGCATATCCAGCGTCCGGCGCTGTTTCCGCCTTCGGATGGCTACCAACCACCGGAAGACCCGCTCCTGGGTGTGTCCCGGCAGATCAGTGTCACGACGCAATTGAAGCAATACCGCCCCGAACTCTTGTTTGTCGGGTCAGGCTATTCCTACTTGCAGGAGTGGCTGCCAAATGTCGGGCAGGCGGTGGTACGGGCGGGGATGGCCGACTTTATCGGGCTGGGACGCATGGTGCTGACCTATCCCGAAATGCCCGCCGATGTGCTGACCGGCCAACCGCTGAGACGAAAACAAATCTGCCGTACCTTCAGCGATTGCACCACCGCCCCACGCAAAGGTATGGTTTCCGGGTGCTTCCCGCTTGATGATTTCTACAAGCAGCGCCCGGAGTATGACCAGTTAGCCGCGCTGAAAAAAGCGGAAAAAGACGGATAGTCGCTTCTACCAGAGTTTCCAGCCCCGTTTTTTGGGTTCTGATGGGGGTTCTGATTCCGTGCCGAGTTTCTTGAGCGTATCGCGGGCGGCCTGCCCGACGCTGGTGGACGGCTCACCGGGACGATCACCTTGCCAGGCGATGGCCTTATCACCCAGCAGGGCTTTGATCGGCTCAATGGCACGTTTGTCGCCAAAATTCCCCAGCTCGACAATCGCCACCGCCCGTCTGTGAGGATTTTCGTCCTGCAACTGGGCAATCAGGATGTCTACTGGTCGCTGGTCGTTGAAGGCCCGCAGGCCGCGCAGAGCATGATCCGAAACGCCGGGTTCGCGCTTTTTGAAAACATCAAACAGTAAGTCAGCAGTGGCCGGGTCATTCAGGCGGACGACCAACTGCACTGTGGCCTGACGATCTGTGTTGGTAAAGGTATCCTCGGTCAGTATGCGTGTCGTATATGCGATTACCCACTCGCGTTCACCGAGTTTATCAACGGCATTCAGCAAGTAACTGCGGGGGAAGGGTTCACTTTCTTCTACGACTAACTGCTGGATAAGGGGCAGGGCGCTCTGTTCCTGCTGTTCGGCCAGTGCCAGCGCCGCAAAACCGCGCACGAGGGCATCTGCATCCTTGAGGCAGTTCAACAGTGGTGGAATAACTCTTTTGTCCTTGATTTGCTGGAAGAGGGTGATTACACCTTTGCGCTGCCAATCGCTGGGGGTGTCGAGCGCGGCGATCAGGGGTTCAACCGCGCCACTACCCAGGGCGACTAGCGCACTGCGGGCTGCGTCGCGGGTTTTCGTATCCTGGCTGGTGATCCGGTCAATAAGCTGCTGAATATCGGTCATGATAGGTCTGCTTTTCAATGATATGATGAGCGTTCAATCGTCTACTGTAGCGCAGGCTTAAAAGGCACACAAGTGGGCAAAAACCGCCCACCAGCAAGGGACAGATACAATGGCAAAACTGCGGGCTGCATTGATTGGTACTGGTCTGATTGTTGGTAATCACATGCAGGCTCTGGCCCACGAAGCGGGGCGACTTGATCTCGTGGCGGCGGTGGATACGGACCCCGTCACGCTGGACGCCTTTGGCAAACAGTATCACGTCACGAACCTGTATACGGATAGCGGGGCGATGCTGGCGGAACAGCGGCCCGACCTGGTGATTATTGGCACGCCGCCGGCCACCCACCGGGTGCTGTGTATCGAAGCGATGGAAGCGGGCACGGATGTTCTGTGTGAAAAACCGATTGCAGCATCTTTGCGGGAACTTGATGACATCCAGGCCGCCGAGCGACGCACCGGACGCACCTGTACCAGTGTGTTCCAGTGGCGTTATGGCTCTGGCGGGCAGCATGTCCGGCGCTTAATCACTGCCGGCGCCCTGGGCAGGCCGCTGGTCGGGGTGTGTCACACGCTTTGGTATCGTGACATGGCCTATTACCGGATCCCCTGGCGCGGCAAATGGCGGACTGAAATCGGCGGCACATCAATGGGGCATGGTATCCATGCGATGGATTTTTTCCTGTGGCTGATGGGGGATTGGGTCGAAGTACAGGCTATGCTGGGGACGCTCGACCATGATATTGAAGTAGAAGATGTCTCGCTGGCGCTGGTTCGCTTCGAGAGTGGCGCAATGGGCAGCATTGTCAATAGTGCCGTTTCACCCCGGCAGACCTCGTATTTGCGCCTGGACTTCCAGCGGGCCACGATTGAACTGGAACACCTGTATCACTATCGAAACGACCACTGGCGTCTTTCGATCCCGGACGGCGCGACATATACCGATGAACTGGCCTCATGGTCGGCGCTGGGTGCTGATGTCGAGGCGCACCAGACGGCCCAGCTCACTGCCGTACTGGATTCGCTGGAGCAGGGTGAACGCCCGCTGACGAGTGGGGCGGAACTGCGGCGGACAATGGAATTTATGGCGAGTCTGTATAAAGCGGCTTTCACCCGTCAGCCCGTCTTGCGTGGGACGATTGGCCCGGACGACCCGTTCTACGCCAGCATGAATGGGACGCTTGCTGAACCGTGAAATTCCCGGCATATCGCCCCAAACTGGATGGGACAGGCGGCGTCCCTGGGGCGGTTGCCACCTCACCGCCTGCGATGAGCGGTCTTTGTCGCTTCCAGCATGTCGGTGAATTTCTCGCCAATCGCCCGCCAGTCATATTGGTTGCGTACCAGTTCCAGGGCATTCTGGCGCAGGCTTTCCCGCAGTTCCGCGTCCTGGAGCAAACGCAGGACGGCATCGGCCAGCGCGGGGGGAGAATCGGCAATCAAAATGTCGCGCCCGGATTCCGCAGCCAGCCCTTCTGCTCCTTTGCTGGTCGCCACCACCGGCACGCCCAATGCCATTGCTTCGAGAATCTTCAGCCGGGTTCCGCCTCCTTGCAGCAGCGGCGCGATGCTCACCATACTACGGGCAATCACCGGGCGGATGTCATCCACATAGTCGGTGAAGATGACACCGGGGTGCGGCGGCAGGCTTGCCTGAGTTGCCGTGTCCGTCTTGCCGGTGATGCGCAGCGTCACCTTCGGGCGCTGCTGGCGGATAAGCGGCCATACCTCACCCAGGAAGTACATCATCGCCGCATGATTGAAGTTGAAGCTCAATGCGCCTGAAAATATCAGAGTGTCGGCATCTGGTTGGCCGTAATCTCCTCCTAACCCGGCCAGGTCAGCGCCATTGGGGATGATCGGCAGCGTTGCTTTGTGTTCCGGGGCGACGCCCGCGACACACACCTGTTCCTCAATGGAAGGTACTGTGCAGGCATCGAACTCGGCCAGTAGCCGCCGCACATACTGTGCCGTTTTCCACCAGCGCATCTGCCACCCCACCCGGCTTTTCATACCCTGGGCGCTGTCCCGCGCACTCTGGTACGCCGCCAATTCTAGGTCTTCCATTACGCGGGGGAGATGGGGATAGGGCAGGGCATAATGGCTCATCCCGCCCACCGGCCCGGCTTCATGCGCGATAATCAAGTCCGGCCACCCTCTGGCGACACATTCCGCTATCGCCGCTGCCACCGCCGGATCATAGCTATTGACGAGGTGGCGTGGCATCGGGGCGAAGTAGCCTGGCAGCTCGGCCAGCCCGCGTTTATGGAACATCGGGCCGTGATGAGTGCTGATGACCTGGCAGAATGGTACCAACGACTGGATATGCACGTCAGTGGGCATTGGGTCAGCAAAGCCGATGATTCCGATTTCATGGTGCTGGGCAAGCTGCTGCATGAGATGGTAAATCCGCAGCTTTGCGCCGTTATCGGATGGAAATGGAAACCAGTGAGAGAGCCAGAGAATGCGCAACGTGTGTATCCCCCCTTGTTAAGAACCCCGATTTAACCGGATGATAATCGCCTCTTGTAGCGTATCCTACCCGAAATGCCTTGCAGAGTGCTGAAGAACTATGGTAGACTAGCACCATCATTTAACGGATTGCCGCTATCTAATAAACCGTGTCAGAGGATATTCCCGATCACGCGCAAGTGTGTCACAGGTATATACGCCCATTATACCGGGGGTAAGACTGCTTTGGGTCGTCTTATCGTCCGGTATTTTTTGTACAGTAACGTAGCAGCGGCTGGGTGAAGGAAAGGATAACTTGGACGAAGGTAGTTTATCTAGTTTAGGGCTGATTATGCTGTTGATCGGCTTGCACGGGGTCATCGCACTGGCTTACGCTGCCCTGACCAACAGCCGAGACAGTTTACTCCGTAGTCAGGTTGAGGCCGGAGCAGGTGCATCGCCACGACTGCACATCACATACCAGTTGAGCCTGGTGTTTATTCAGTTTACGATTGCAGCCGTGAGTGTCACTGGGTTGGGTCAGGTGCTGGTTGTGCAGCCCGCCACGACACTTTCCCCCATGTTAATCTATGTCCTGGTGTTGTTCCCGACCGCCTTAATAACGCTCATTCTGGGTTACTTTGTCCCGGATGCCATCGGTAGCGCACGCTCGGATAGGCTGGCCGCCCCCAGTATGTTGATCCTGCGCCTGTTGATCTTCATCATGCAGCCCGTTACCGTGTTCATTATCGCTTTGAGCAAGTGGATGTCGTTTGGCAGTGGCACGATGGTCAACGTCTTTACCGAAGAAGAGATTATGACGCTGTTGGATGCCGGTGAAAAAGAAGGCACCATCGAAAACGAAGAAAAAGAGATGATCTACTCGGTACTGCAACTGGATGAGACCATCGCCCGTGAGGTCATGGTGCCGCGCATTGACATCGCCGCCCTGGAAATCCACACGCCCCTGAGTGAGGCGCTCAAAACCTTCCTGGAAAGCGGGCATTCGCGGGTGCCGGTATTTGAGGAAACCATTGATAACATCGTTGGCTTGCTTTATGCCAAAGACCTGCTCACCTGCTGGGCGGAAGGTGTCACCGATAAGCCGATTCGTGAGATGCTGCGCAAAGCCTTCTTCGTGCCGGAAACTAAACGCGCTGACTTGCTGCTAAAGGAACTGCAAACTGGCAAAATTCACCTGGCGGTGGTGGTGGATGAATACGGCGGTACGGCTGGTCTGGTCACGATTGAAGACTTGATCGAAGAAATCGTCGGTGATATTCAGGATGAATACGACCTGGACGAAGAGGCCGATTATATCCAGCAGGGGCCGGACGAATACGTGATGGATGCCAGTATTGACCTGGACGACTTTAACGACCTGCTGGACCTTGAACTGCCGACTGAAGATAGCGATACGCTGGGCGGTTACATTTTCTCGCAGCTAGGCCGTGTGCCCAACGTAGGCGAGACAATTGAAAGCGGGAATGTCGTTATGCGTGTTGATGCGCTGGAAGGTCGGCGGATCCGCAAGGTATATGTGGCGCGTAAGCCGTCGCCAAGCGAGGAAAACCCCGCCGTGACTACCGGGGAAAACCCCGCCACACAGCCACAAACCGCCGCCGGGACGAACTGACGGCGCGGTAAATCAGGTAATTCCGGGTTCAGACAGTGGGCTTTGGCCCACTGCTTGCGCTCTGGGTAATTTATCAAAAGTTGTTCGGGTGAATTATACTTATGTCCACAACATCTCTCTCTCAAGATATGATGCACAATCTCCTTAAAGCTGCACGCGACGCCAGTGAACGTGCTTATGTCCCTTACTCGCACTACCCGGTAGGCGCGGCACTGCTCGGAAGCAATGGCGTTATCTATACCGGTTGCAACGTGGAAAATGCGGCGTTCCCGGCTACAATTTGCGGCGAACGTACTGCTCTCGTCAAGGCGGTGAGTGAAGGTCAGCAGGAATTTGCCGCGATTGCTGTCGTTACCCAGAACGGCGGGTCTCCCTGTGGGGTATGCCGCCAGATGCTCTTTGAGTTCGCGCCGGGACTGCGCGTGATTACCGCCAATATGGATTTGGACGTCGTGATTGACAGCCGCCTGGACGAATTGCTCCTGCACGGCTTCGGTCCCAAGAGCCTGAGACCATAAGTTCATGTCGCGCCCGGAACGTTCGTTTCGCACCCAGGCAATCATCCTTAAACGCCGTGATTTTGGTGAGGCAGACCGCCTGCTCACTGTGATGACGCCGGAGCGTGGCAAACTCACCCTGCTTGCGAAAGGCGCACGTAAACCGACCAGCCACAAAAGTGGGCATGTTGAACTCTTTACACGAGTGGATATGCTTATCCAGCGGGGGCGCGACCTCGATATTGTCTCCCAGGCCGAAATGCAGATGCCCTACTTAGCATTGCGGGAAGATCTGGGACGTGGGGCCTATGCCAACTACACGGTGGAACTGCTGGATCGTTTTACCGGGGCGGATGATGACGATTTTCCCGGCTTGTTTCAACTTCTGGAGGACACCCTCAATCGCCTGTGCCACGATGACGACCCGCGCCTCGTGGTCCGTTATTATGAGATGCGTCTGCTTGATATGGTCGGTTTCCGGCCTGAACTCAACACCTGCGCGGTTAGCCATGAGCCTATTCAAGCAGAAGACCAGTTTTTCAGCTATGCGTTGGGAGGGGTGGTTTCACCGGCCCATGCCCAGGCCAATGCCGGGCTGATACCGGTCACGTTGCTCACCTTGAAACTACTGCGCCACATGCAGCGCAGCGCCTATTCGCATGTTCAGTCACTCTCAATCACGCCAGAACTGCATGATGAAACTGAACGTTTGATGTTGGGCTACCTCACATATTTACTGGAACGCAAGCTTCAGAGTGTGGACTTCATCCGCCGTATCCGTCGCCAGTAGGAGAAGAGGGTGCGGGATTACAGCCAGGGCGATGCTTTAACTGCCGGACTTCCCGGTGAGCATGAACTGAGTGTCATTTGAGCTTAGTGTCTGGAAGGCCTGGGTATCTTCTTCCATTTCGCTCAAGAGGAGTTCTAATGCCCGGTTGATCTGGCCGATTTCCATTTTATGGTCATCCAATGCCAGGCCATGAAGCGCTGCCTGACCGATGGTTGCGTCTAACCCGGCCATGACCAGCATGTCCACCGTGCGTGGCGGCAGATACAACAATCCATTGCGAAAATAAGGCGCAAAATCCCACATTGATTCCGTCATTTCGGCTATCCCTTACAGTATCCATACCGAATATCAACCAGAATATCATCAAATAGCGTGTCCAGCAAGTGGATACAGTCAAATTCTAACCAACACAGCGCACACAAAGAATTTGTAATATTCAAGCAGGAAGCGTGAAAATAAACGTTGTCCCCACTCCTATTGTACTCTCTACCCTGATGTCTCCACCGTGAAGGATGACATAGTCGCGCACAATGGACAGTCCCAGGCCGGTGCCTGGGAGATTACGGACGTTGGTGGCTCGGTAGAAAGGCTCAAAGAGTCTTGAGAGATCATCCTCTGGCACACCCATGCCTTCATCCTGAACAATGAACTGCCAGACATCGGCCTGCCGCGTGACCACGATGGTTATTGTCGTATCCACTGGTGAATACTTAATGGCGTTCGCCAGGATATTCGCCAGCACATGGTCGAGCAGACGGGGGTCTGCCCGCACGCTGCCACTATCTGCCTCCAGGACGATTGTATGTCGGTAGTCGTCTACGAGCTGGAGGGTGTCAATCACCCTTTGGCATATCGGGAAAACCTCAACCTGCACGGGGGTAAATTCAGTCATGCCGGCACCGCTTCTGCTAAAGCGTAGCGCATCTTCCATCATATCTACCATACGGCGGATCTGCTGCTGTACCTGACCTAATTTTCCCAGCACCTGCTCCCGTGACAGGCGATCAAAGTAGTCGATAACGAGTGAGACTGTCGTGGTCATCGCGGAAAGTGGGGTGCGAAATTCGTGAGATACCAGTGAGACAAAATGATCCTTGAGTTCGCGTAGTTCCCGTTCTTTTTCTAGCTCCATTTCAAGCTGGTGGGCGTAGATACGTTGATTTTCCAGTTCGATACGGTGAGTAATTACTTGCCCGATCCCTAACCGCCGCTCGTTAGAAAGCCGGATATTTGCCCACGAAGTATCCACAACCATGCCGTTTCGTGTCCGGGTCTTGAAGTCGTGCCAATCGCCTTCAGCCGCCGCGATAAATGACAATACCTCTTCCCGGTATTCAGGGTCGGGGTAGAATTCAGCCATGATATTTGGGTGCGTCTGTATCTCCTCAAGTGTCCATCCCAGAATATCTACCCAATGTTGGTTCACATACTGATACCTCCCCTCTTGATCCAACTGTACCAGCATAACCGGGATGTTCTTGAAGATGGTGGATAAGGTATCCTCGCGCTCCGCCAGTCTTTCCTGGGTTTCGATCAGCGGGGTGATGTCGCGGCCTACCGCCTGAATTTCCACCACTGCTCCGGCCTCGTCGGTAATTCCGTAATCAATCCACTGAATCCACCGCTTCTTACCGGAGCTGTCTTCAGCAGAGAAAACACGTACATCGGGAGATGGGTCTCGCAGAACTTCGCGAATGCGCTCGAAAATGGGTTTGGTGTTGACGTTTTTTGTCAGTGTCAGGAAGCTCGTGCCGATGACCGAGTCCTGTGGAACTCCCATAAACCGGCAGTAAGCGTCATTGGCATAGGTGAGGAGCGTATCGGGTGTATAACGGCATACGAAATCAATCTGGCTTTCGATCAGGCCGCGATACAATTGTTCACTGTGGCGGATCTGGCGCTCGAGCCGTTTGCGCTCACTGATATCGCGGATAAAACAGGCAATCTGGTGATTCTGAAGTTGGACATTGTTGATTTCAACATCCACTAAATTTCCATTCTTGTGCCGGTGCTGGGTTTCGATCACTATCAGAACATCGTCTCTGACGATTCGCTCTGCGTTCTCACTGATCCGCGGTGGTGGTATCCCGGCATCCAACTCGAACACTGTTTTTTGTAGCAGTTCCGCGCGGGTGTAACCAACCATATCGCAGTAGAGTTGGTTGACTTCCAGAATTCTGCCTGTCACGTCTCCCAGGAGGTAACCATCAAAGATCGAGCGCACGATTCGCTCGTTCTCCTTTGAAATCTGCTCCAACTGCTGCTCCATACGCTTGGTATTGGTGACATCCAGCGCAATCGCATAAATGTATTGTTCGTTCCGGGTAGAGATCCAAACTAGCCAGCGGTAGCGTCCATCCTGGCAGCGAAAACGATTTTCAAATTGGACGATGGCCCGTTCGGCTTTCAGTTGTTTTTCAGCTGCTTCAGTAGCAGCCACATCGTCTGAGTGGACAAAAGAGAGGTAAGGCTGGCCGATCAAATGGGCTTCATCATAGCCCAATACCTGGCAGAAAGTTGGATTCACGTATAACAGAGCGCCATCCTGGTCGGTGACGCAGACGAACGCATCAGCCAGTTCAAAAAACCGGTACGGGTCGCCCGGAAAACGGATGTCTTCGGCATGGTCTGCATAGACCGTAAGCAGTTCCTCTAAGCTGCAATGGCGCTGCCGCGCGATTCTTTCCAACCGATGAAGTAATTCCTTTGATATGCTACGACCCATGCGTATCACTCTAATACTTACGATCTTAAGTATACTTATTATAAGGGATAAATCTGCAATTTCCGCAATAAACGTTTAAACCAGCGTGAATTTGGCGTTCGAGCTTATATACCTGAGCTTCGGCCCGTTTGCCAGGTGATGATCTGGTAAGTCACCGGTTTTTGCGTTTTGCTAGCGGGTCGGGTGGCGCTTCCCACTCATCCCATGTGTCTTCCTCAGCTAGGCGCGAGCCGTAGTTGAAGGGGGTTGCCTCACCTGTGAAGTGCTGTCCCTGCTCCCAGGCGCGTTCGCGTTCCAGTGCCGCCTCTAATGCCTGATCTTCAGCATCCGCCATCCGCACCCGTAGATAGTGATACAACAGTGCGATCGCCCAACCGATAGAAATACCAATGGTTTGTTGGAGAACAACGGTGTACATATATATGGGATAGTAAGAAGCATTGGCGACATTGATCCACATTGCCGCACTTCCCAGTATGAACAGGAGCAGATGGGTGATAAAACGGTTGCGCCGCCTGTAATGCCGCCGGATGCGCTGCTGAATCGCCTCGTAGCGGTTCTGGGGTACAGGTTCTTTGCTGCTGAACAACCAGCGTAAACCCCGGAACGGTGCAGTCACCATCCACACCGTAACCACCCACGTCACCCGCAGACTCCAGCGTGTTACCCGCCCGGTAGTATGCCACGACCAGCGCAGTACCGCAGCCGTCTGCCGCCACGACCAGCGCAGCGCCGCCACACTCTGATGCCATGTCCATCTGAAGGGCGCTTTAGTGACCCGCCAGCTAAAACCGAGTAGTTGCACCAGCCAGTTCACCTGGGGCGGGGGCAGTTCACCATCCGCCCAATCGTACCATTCGTCATTCTTGCGTTTACGTTTGAGCGGGGCGTTACTCATCACGGGTGTCTCCTCGTCTACCGGAATCCAAAATGGGCGGGATACTGCCGGTCTCGCTGCTTACCAATACGCACGCAGCGGGCATAAGTTGCATTACAACGTGTTTTGGAACTTTTCCCCTTGTTAAATTTAACCAAAATACCGCCCAAACCTATAGACAAAATACCGGGAAAGGTGTATAGTAGGTTTTAAATGATTCATCAGATGAATACGATAAATGCCCGATATAGAACTGCCTTCCGACCTGCTTAATTATATCGTTCAGCGTGGCCTCCAGCCCGGAGATCGCCTCCCGACGATCAACGAGCTTCAGGATGCAAGCCACCTGGGCGTAAGCGCCAGCAAAATTCGCGAACAGTTGGAAGTGGCGCGGGCGTTAGGGCTGGTCGAAGTCCGTTCCAAGATCGGCACCCACATTAAAGACTACAGCTTCGCCCCGGCAGTCCGCCTGAGTCTGTTTTTCGCTCTTGCCAACGACCTGCATACCTTCGAGCTGTTCAGCAACCTGCGCACCCACCTGGAAGTCGCCTACTGGCATGAGGCCTGCGCCCTGCTCACTGCGCAGGATATGGACGAAATGCGCGATTATATCATGGCGGCACGCACCAGGCTCAACAGTAAATGGATCCAGATTCCCTACCAGGAGCACCGCGCTTTCCACTTGGCCGTTTTCAGGCATCTGGAAAACCCCTTTGTAATTGGTCTGTTAGAAGCCTACTGGGATGCCTATGAGGCAGTCGAGTTGCACCGTTACGCTGAATATGCCTATTTGCAGGAAGTATGGGATTATCATGAACGTATCCTCGATGGCATCACCGCCGGGGACTTTGACCGTGCGCGGATCGCCTTCATCGAGCATACCCAGTTAATCCGCCACCAACCGCGTATGCAGGGCATGGATGGCGCGACCCTACCTGAATCACCATCGCACGTGGCTGAATAAGCGGTTTTTCTGACGCTTATTTTCGTTTTTATTGAGTATCTATTCGCGAGTTCGTTCTACGAATCTCATCCCCCCATACTATAGTTTGGGAGGGGTAGAGGTCACGGAAGAAGAAGGAATCTAAAAGGATTTTGTATGGGTGTAGCAGATCTGCAGACAGAAGTGCAATCCGGCACGAGTGAGCGTATCGTCAATGACGTTGCCCTCATGGTTGCTACCAAGAACGGCTCTGGCAGCCAGACTTCCAACAATCTGATTGTACGAGCCTTGTTCAAGATGGGGATTCCGGTCAACGGCAAGAACCTCTTCCCTTCCAACATTAAAGGCTTGCCAACGTGGTACACCATCCGCGCCAGCAAGGATGGTTACATTGCGCGGCGTGAAATCACTCAGATTGCGGTGGCGATGAACGAAATGACCGCTGCCGAGGATATCGCCAACCTCCCCGCTGGTGGCGTGTGTATCCTGCCAGGGGAGTGGAAGTGGACACAAAGCCGGGAAGATGTGGTTTATTATGAAATCCCGGTGAAAGAGACGCTCAAACAGTTCGACATCCCCAGCGAACGGCGCGAGCAGGTGGGCAACATGGTGTATGTTGGCGCAGTGGCCTGGCTGTTCGGCCTGCCGCTGGAGATCTTGCACGAAGGCTTGATGGACAACTTCAAGGGCAAGCAAAAGCCGGTGCAGATGAACTACCAGGTGATCGAAGCCGCCTACCAGTGGGCGTCGGAAAACCTGGTTAAGCGCGATCCGTTTGTATTCGAGCCGATGGACAAAACCCAGGGGAAAATTCTGATTACCGGCAACGAAGCGGCAGGGCTGGGTGCGATTTTCGGCGGAATGACCGTCACCGCCTGGTATCCGATTACGCCGTCTACCAGCCTGGTGGATTCGATCCTGGATTACCAGCACCTGCGTAAAGACCCGGAAACCGGGGAAAACACAGTTGCCGTTATCCAGGCCGAAGACGAAATCGCCGCGATCGGCATGATCGCAGGCGCGGGCTGGGCCGGCGCACGGGCAATGACCGCCACCAGCGGCCCGGGCATCAGCCTGATGGCCGAGTTCACCGGTCTGGCATACTTTGCAGAAATCCCGATTGTCATCTGGGATGTGACGCGCATGGGCCCCAGTACCGGGCTGCCGACTCGCACCAGCCAGGGCGACATCCTGTTCACCTATTTTCTGGGGCATGGCGATACGCGCCAGGTGATTCTGCTGCCGCGTGACCCGGCGGAATGCTTCACCTTCGGCTGGCAGGCCTTCGACTTGGCCGACCAACTGCAAACTCCGGTGTTCGTCCTCAGCGACCTCGATATTGGGATGAACAACTGGATGTCCGACCCGTTTGAATACCCTGATACGCCCATTCAACGTGGCAAGCTGCTGGATAAAGAGTCTCTGGAAGCTTTCATCGCTGACAAGGGTGAGTGGTATCGCTTTCGTGACTATGACAAGGATGGGATCGGCTACCGCACCGTGCCGGGGACGGATCATCCCCGCGCCGCTTTCTTCACACGGGGTACCGGGCACAATGATCGCGCCGTATACAGCGAACGCAGCGACGATTGGCTGCAAAATATGGGTCGCCTGCGCCGAAAGTTCGAGACCGCCCGCACATTGGTACCGAAACCGGAAATCGAATACGATCCGGCGAAGGAAATCGGTGTTATTTCCTTTGGATCGAATGACCCGGCCATCCGCGAAGCGCAAGACCGGCTGGCAGCTGATGGGATTCACACGAATTACCTGCGGATTCGCGCTCTGCCGCTCGCGGGTGAGGTGCAGGAGTTCATCCAGAAACATGAGCGGGTCTACGTGGTCGAAAACAACTTTGACGGCCAGATGGCGCAGTTACTCCACATGGACATGCCGGAAGATACGACGCACGTCCGTTCATTGGCGCTGGGCGATGGCCTGCCGATGACACCGAAGTGGGTTCACGAACAGATTTTGCAGCGGGAACAGGGGAACTAAAATGGCGAAGGAAAATATCCTCGGACTCTCAAGAGAAGACTACAAGGCCGGTGAAACCACCTTATGCCCCGGCTGCGGTCACAATTCGATTTCCAACCAGATCATCAGCATCGCCTTTGACCTGGGGTTGAAGCAGGAAAACGTCATCAAGATGAGCGGTATTGGCTGCTCCAGCAAGACTCCGGCGTACTTCCTGGGGCGCTCCCATGCCTTCAATGCGATTCACGGGCGGATGCCTTCGGTTGTCACGGGCGCGACAACGGCCAACCGCAGCCTGACGGCGATTGCGGTCAGCGGTGACGGCGACAGCGGCAGCATCGGCTTCGGCCAGTTCAAGCACCTGATCCGCCGCAATGTACCAATGGTCTACATTATCGAAAACAACGGAGTGTACGGCCTGACCAAGGGCCAGTTTTCCGCCACCGCTGACGAAGGCCAGACGCTCAAGTATTACGGCACGAACGATCTGCCGCCGATTGACCTGGCGCTGGAAGCCGTGATTAGTGGCTGCACGTTCGTCGCCCGCAGCTTCTCTGGTGACTCCAAGCAGGTACAGGCACTGCTCAAAGCTGCACTCAGCCACAATGGGACGGCGGTGCTGGACATCATCAGCCCGTGCGTGACTTTCAATAATTCACCTGACTCCACCAAGAGCTATCCCTACGGCAAGGAACACGAAGTTCCGCTGCATGATATTGAATTCTTCACGCCGGACTTCGTGGCAGCGCGCGAAGAGATTACAGCCGAATACGATGAAGGCGAAGCCATCACCGTAGAAATGCACGATGGCTCCCACCTGCGGCTGAAAAAGGTGGACGAGGATTACGACCCGCGCAGCCGGGCGCAGGCCATCACCACGCTCGAACGGGCCTACCGCGAGCAGTTGTTCCTGACCGGGCTGCTGTACTACGAAGAGCCGCGCCCCACATTGGCGGATACCGTCGGCCTGGGGCAGACGCCGCTCACGCAAGTGGAAACGAGCAAACTGCGGCCTTCCCGCGAGGCACTGGCGAAGCTCATGCAGGGCATGATGTAAGCACAGCGTCTGATTCTTCAGGGGGAGCGCACACCAGCGCTCCCTTTTTTGTTGCCCCGCGCTGCCCCTGCCGATAGTGTTGTCCCCAATAATTCAGTGGTGGCTTGCAGCGCTGACGGGAGAGTGTCATAATCGTGACCATCATCTTACCCGCCCGGCAAAACGCCTGCTGATCTAACCAGGAAAATAGCGATGCCTCTGCCTCATAACCGTGTTTTGTTTATCAGCTATTCCCACGCCTGGGATGAATGGTCGTTACAATTAACCCGTGCGATTTTCGATACCAAGCTTTATTTCCCCTTCCGCGATGACCGCATCCCCAAAACGGCGGATTGGTGGCAGAGTCTGTGCCAGAACATCGAAACATCGGTAGCGGTGGTCGCGCTGCTCACGCCGGAATACCTGCGTTCAGTTTTCTGTATGGGTGAACTCGATTACGCGCTCGCGCTCAAGAAGCCGGTGGTGCCGGTCATGCTCAATCTGCCTTCCGCGCAGTATCCACCCCAGCTTGCCGGGCGTAACCTCCAGTTCATTTCAGCGGACACAGCCTGGAGCGAACAGGCGATGCGCGAAAGCATCCTTTCCGCCATGAACCAGGTGATGATTGATTATGCTGGTGGAAGGTATCCGAGTGAGGACGCCGCTTTCCAGCCGCGCCCCGACACGCTGCGCCCGCCGGTGCCAGCATCCGGCAACGCGGCTAGCCAGGGAGATCGGCAGATTCAACAGCAGATGCAAGCCCCCGCCGTTCATGTGGCGAAGACCGAGCGGGACGTGACGGCGCTCGTCAAAAGTTACTACGAAACCAAGGCGAGCGACCCCTTCGCCGCCGGGAACATCCTGACGCAGATCAGCCAGCGCGACGATCTGCCGTTCTATTTTGACGTGGCCGGCGAGCGTGAAGACCTCCAGATCGAACTGGACCGGGTCAAACTGCGCCGGAAACAACAGTCGGAGCAGGCCAGGCTGGACAAAGAATATGATGAACTAGAGATCGTCGTCACCCACCAGAAGCCCGAAAAAGCCCGGAAAATCGTGCGGGACTGGCTGGCGCAAACCGGCTACCCTGACAAAAAGGACTACCTGAAGCAGCTCGTAATTCCTGCCGGTAAAATCCTCCCTGCGCCCTTCGCCTGGATTGATATTCCCGGCACGCTTGGCAAGAACTGGCAGGGTGCGCCCTACCGCATCGCCAAATACCCGGTGACGAACGCGCAGTTCGCCAGGTTTGTTGAAGGCGGTGGTTATACGGAAAAACGCTGGTGGGCGGAAGCAGGATGGGAACTACGGGAGAGCAAGAGCTGGACAGAGCCGCGCTACTGGCAAGATTCACAGTGGAACGGCGCGGAATACCCGGTGGTCGGCGTCTCGTGGTACGAGGCGGTGGCTTTCTGCCTGTGGTTAAGTGATGCCACCGGCGAAGAGATCACGCTGCCGGCAGAAGACCAGTGGCAGTATGCCGCCCGGGGTGATGATGGTAGAACATACCCCTGGGGGAACGAATTTACTGCACGACACAAGAAATTTGGGGGTGGACAAAAGCGTTCAATAGGCATTT
>CALJKV010000072.1 GCA_937974245.1 uncultured Chloroflexota bacterium
CCAATTTCATTGCACTTCTTGACAATGGTTTTAATTCCATATAACTCAGCCCGCAGCCCCATCGCGCACACCACCTTGCCGGAGGGGAACGTCTGACGCAGGAACCGGGAGATCGGCCCGCGTTTCAGGTCGGAGGTGCAGTAGCGCATTTGAGAAGAAGGCCAGCAGGGACGCGCGGGATCACTGTAGTATCTTTGCCAGATGCGGTCAATCAGGTCGCCATGCGTCCAACGCACAACGTGCAGTAGCACACTCTTCCGCCGGGCGAGATCGCGCACATAGTCCGGCGTTTGCTGCCACTCGACCCGCGCCCCCAGGTCGGCATGAACCATCAGTACGTCTCCCGGCCAGCCTTCCGCCTGACGCAGATCGAGCAGATGGTGAGACATGGCATCGCTGTCTTTGCCGCCAGATACCGACAGCACGAGCGCCGCGCCCTCCCGCAGCAAGGTAAGGGGATCCAATATGTCATCGGGCGGATCAAGAACATCCACCGAAAACAGGGTAAGCTGGTGCATGTTGTTTTCCTTTCCGTATTGAGCGTTACACTGGAGAGAACGCGAGATGTGAACTCTTGAGGCGACATGCGATATGAAACGACCATCCCCATTAGAAAAATTACTGTTGTTAAATCTGACACTCAGCACCGCCGTAGGACTCCTGATGCTTCGCACGTTGTGGCATAGGGAGCGCAGCAACAAAGCACTTGATCAGTTAATCGGTCAGGAGGATTTCCTGCTTCAGATGGCTGGCAATTCCGGCATGTCTCCGGCTGCTGGTTTTGTCATGCTCCTGTATCGAACTGGGAAATTGTTCGGTGAGAACAGTGTGTTGCGTGGAAAAAACCTTATGGGTGCTAATTGGGGGCGTGTTGTGCTGTTCGAAGCAAACCTTCGCGGTGTTGACCTGAGTTACGCCGTGTTAGACGATGTTAAGTTGCGGGGAGCAGATTTATCGGAAGGGCATTATCAATGGGCTTCGTTGAAGTCAGCCAACCTTGCAATGACCAATCTGCAAAAGGCTGATCTCACAAGAGTTAAAGCCATGAAAAGTAGCTTTTATATGGCACGTGCACAACGTTCAGTTCTTCAACGTGGCAATTTTGATAAAGCCGATTTCCAAGAGGCAGACTTGCATGGCGTGGATTTGAGTGCGGCACGATTAACGCAAGTGAATATGCGTGATACCAACCTGGCCGAGGCAAATTTACGAGGTGCTGTCTTGACTGGTGCGCGTATGATCAGGACTAATCTTCGAGGGGCGAACTTGGCCTATGCCAGGTTTGACGAAAGCACAATCTTACCTGATGCCGAGTTTGATCTGGATAGTTGGTCTTTTGACAAGTATTGGACGCCACAAACTGACATGACACGTTACACCAATCCAGATCATCCTGACTTCTGGCAACCTGAATGGGCTACCAAACATGATTGGGTTAAACGTAATTATGATGAGAATTGACTCAGAAAGGCTTCCAGCTCCTCCCGGCAAATCGGCAAGCTGCGGACGCTCATACCATCGGCGCTGACGTAAGACACGAAGGACGTGATGGGCTGGCGATGCAGCAGCTTGTAAACGTACTGCGCAGTGACGATTGCCATCCAGTCATTGACGAGTACATCCTGCTCCCGCGCTGCCACCAGTTCGGCGCAGGAACGCTCTGGTTCGGGCTGTGGTTTGACTTCCGGCTCCGGCTCGAGCAGCGCCGGGAAGAGCAGCCCGGCATGAGGCAGATACGGGTAGCGGCTGTTCTGTCCATCCAGATAGCGCAGGGCGGTTTCACGGTCGCCAGTATTCCCGATGACGACCTGACCGGCATTGAAGTGATTTCCGGCGTCCACCCAGATCGCGCCGTTCACCCGCGCCAGTTCGCGCCGCGCCAGGTGGTTATCCACTGCCCCGACGATGAGGTTGCCCCACCGTTCAAAGTGCCGGTCAGCATTCACCGGCTGATCAATCGCGCTGATGTCCAGTCCCAGCGCCAGGTTGAAGCGCCGCATCAGGACGTGGGCTTTCTTCTGTCCGACATCGGCAGCGGTGTACAACTGCCGTCCGACGTTCTTCTGCTCCACCCTATCAGGGTCAATCAGAGCGATCTGGGGCCTGTGCATTCGTACTGCCTTCATGTCATACACCATGCGGGCGACGGCACGCGCAACCTGTGCGCCGGTTCCGCCCAAACCGACAATGGTTATCGTCTGGATGTGGGTATTGGGGTCAAAGACATTCATCAGGATTCATCTCCGATCACCTGCATCAGGGTCTTTTTCGCGGGGATGAGGTCGGTTGTCGGGTAAGTACGTGCCTGGCGTTCTTCGAGGGCGATCCACATCTGACGGATGTCCTGGGGATGGGCTTTACTCTTACCGCTCACGGCATGATCGCCGAACGGTGAACCGAGCAGCATGGCCCAGTCCTCAGCCAGGCCGGTACCGGTTAACCCGGCGTCGGACACACGGGATACCGTCCCCCAGCAGATACTCCCGCCGGAGAAAACATTGGGCAGCGGCGCGTGAAACAGGGCGGTATCCAGTGATACTGGACGGCGTTTGACGGCATAGACCGTGTAAGACGGACTGCGCTCCTCGCTGGTGGTGCGGATCAGCACCAGTCCGGGCAGCGGCACGCGCAGGGCGGTTTCCGAGCCGTCGAGGTAGATGCCGGTGTGCTGCGCCTTGCGGTACTCGATGACGGTCTTTTTGACGCCTTCCTGCCGGACGAGCAGGGTATCGCCGGAGAGCAGCCCGGTGTCAAACGTGACCCGCGCCGCCAGCGCGACCGCCACCTGCGCCGGGTCTACCGCATATTCCGTGAGGGCATCCCCCTCGCGTTTGCGGAGCAGGACGCCATACGAGTAGAAGTCCAGCGAGAGACTCGGCTGTTCATTCAGTGCCGCCTGCAACGTGCGGCCATGCCAGTCGGATGTGGGGTTCACGGGGTTTTCCTTTCGTCTTTTCAAATGCCTTGTAAATGCGTTGGACGTTGTGCTGGAGCGCAGCCAGCAAATCGGGCTGCCCGTTGATAAATGCCAATCCGGCCAGCGCATCGGCCAGGATAGTTTCGGCCTCCTGGATGATCTCAACGGCGAAGGTCAGGTCGTCAGCCTCCCACGAGAGCGGCTGAAATTCACTTTGCTCCTCGTCAGAATAGTCCACCGAACTGTTGCCCGTACACGCGAACAGCCAGCCCAACAGCCAGGCGACCTGCCGCCAGCGGGTGTCAGCCTGCCCCTGCAAGTCGGCGGCGATCAGCTTCCCGGCAGTATAGGCGCAGTCCGGCACGTCAACATGATACGGGTTCGGTTCGGGCGTGATGCCGAAGCACTGTAAGACGGAGATCGTGTCGGGATGCACGGCGTAGAAGTCGGGATCATCCAGCGCCACGCCGTAGGCGGGCATGGGGATGCCGAAACCGATCCATTCGAGGTCATCCAGCGGGATGCCGCGTGCCGTGATCGCCCCGCAGATCAGCCGGTCGAGTTCGGTGTAAGACGCGCCATACCGGACGGCCTCCACCGCCTGCGCGTAGACATCGGGGAAGGCCTGGCGTGTCACCCGCAGCGCAACCGCCAGCGTGCCGTCCTCATCCTGCGGCAAATCCCACTCCTCCTCCTCATCCCCCCAGAGCGGGTCAAGCCAGCAGACGACACTCGCCAGGGAGAACAGCGGATCCGCCCGCAGCCCGGCAGCCAGCAGTGCATGGGTTTGCAGTAAGTCGTTCATCACAAGCCAAACTCCAGAACAGTGAGCGTCGTTAAGGGGATCGGCGCGAGGTGACTCAAGCGCCGGGCTGCCGCCGCACAGCGTCCGGTGTAGTCCACGATCTCGGAGACGGCCTCTTTCAGCGTCTCACGTGGCAGATCGGCGGGATACAACCCCGGTTGGGGACACGCCTGCAAGAGGCGCATCCCCAGCAGGTCAACGGGAGCAGTGGCGGCCAGGCAGTTCCGCAGGGCGTCGGTCGTCAAACCAGCCTGGAACATGGCGCTACCCCTTACGCCCGGCGCGCGGGATGAAGTCGTAACACGTCGCGCCGTTTTCCAGTGTCCGTTCGCGGATAGTGGCATGGGCGACTTCGGGGTACGTCCGCTGCAATACCTCTTTGATGCCTTCGAGGTCAAGGCCGGTCATGCTGGCGTCCTCGACAATGGTCGCCGTGCCGATCTTGAAGATGCGTGGTTGAGGGTTGGTCTGGTCAGACATGGTGGTGTGTTCCTTTTGTATGACAGGTAGTCGAATGATGTCTTACGCGGGGTGGTGATGCCCATTGCTGCTGAAGGTCACCCCGTTGGGGGATGGGCTGGCGTCGGACGCGGCCTCGGCTGTGTCCGGCGTGTCCGACGGAACAGTTTCGGGTGTTTCGGCGGCACCCGTCTCGACAAAATCGTCGAGCGTGAAGAGGCTCAGTTCGCGGTCGGCGAGGTGCTGCATCCGCTTCGCCAGGGCGTAGACATCGCGCAGGCGGATCGGCGTCTGGCCGTCCCACAGCTTGCCGTCCACCAGCTTGCCCGCGATCAGCGCCGCCTGACGGTAGGCCGCCGCATCGGATTCGCCGCCAATAATTTTCAAGTGACTGATCTTGACGGCCAGCGTCCCTTTCTTCAGCGGGATGTCAATCGTCGGCTCGTTGTCCGGTGCGGACGGCGCGGCCTTGGGCGGATCGGCGGGCAAGTCAGGCACAACCGGCGGATCATCTTCCAGCTCGCCCAGCGCCGCGGTTGCCGCGCGGATAGCGTTCATCACATCAGGCAGGTAACCGCTGTAGTGGAACTGCTGGACGTGCGCCAGATCGCCACGCTGGATGAGCAGGGTCGCGGTGGCATGTTCCAGCGGAATACCACCGCCTTCTGGTGTGGGCAGTGTCAGCGTGATGATCATTGGCGGTGGTTCCTGTTTTTTGCTTTGCTTCTTGCTGGACATGGTGTATTCCTTTCTGTTGTATCCGAAAGCTGGATCTAACCCGTTGACTTTATTAGAATATTTGTGCTACCATACTCTCATCGCTTATGAACATGGAGAATACATATGAACCGACTTATTGAAGAGGAGTTTCCTTTACATGAAACGCAGAGTCTACGTTACGATCTCATCAACGCTTTGACGGACGCTGACCTGGCTTTTAAGTTGCCGGGTGACAACCCGACATTGGGCGAATTGTGCCGAGAGATGGGCGACCTTGAACACAGCTATATTCAGTCATTCAAGACGCTGGAACAGGACTGGTCGTATCGAAACACAGACCCGAAACTGACAACCAGCATAGCTGATTTGACAACCTGGTACAGGACGCTTGATGCAGCGTTCGAAACTGTGCTGCGTGGGTTTTCCGACGACGACCTGCACAGCAAGGAAATTGATCGCGGAAACGACATAAAAATCTCTGCACAAACGCAATTCGAAATCTACCGCGAGGCGCTCATGATGTTTTATGCCAAAGCCAGTGTGTATCTGAAAGGTCTACAGAAGTCGGTCAGCGACCAGTGGCAAGCGTGGGTTGGGTGAATTTGCTGGCGTTGTATCGGGTGTAGACACCACCGCACACACATCCTATTTTTCGTTGTACTTGGAGCCGTCATGAATGCCGATGCCTTTCGTCAGTTCTACGACTATCATTTCCGCGAAAATCGCAAACTTTGGGACATCTGCATTACCGCGCTTTCCCAAGATCAGTTCACCCAGCCTGTCGCCTATTCACTAGGGTCTGTGCGTGACCACATCGTTCACCTAACAGAAGTGGACGATATATGGTTTAGTGAACTTAAGGGTTTGACGGAACCTGCAATTCCGTTCATGTCTGAGGGCGATGATCGAACAAAGATTCGCCAACAGTGGGATGCAGTTGAACAGATGATGCGCGATTATCTGGCAGGTCTGCGGGACGAGATGCTGTTTGCGAAACCCATCGTGTTAGAGGAAGACAAAGACTTGACGACGTGGCAGGTGCTGCTGCATGTAGTCAATCATGGAACCGACCATCGCGCCCAGCTACTCAGGCTGTTGAGCGATTTGGGCGTTAAGACGGGTCCGCAGGACTTCGTCTTCTACGTATACGAGCGGTTCACCTAAGCACTGTTAAACCCATGCAACCACATTCAGTAAGCATACAGTCGCAGGTATCCAACTACCTGCGCTGGATGAGCAGCGTCGCTGTCGCCCGTTCAGGCGCGATGCCGCCGCCTTCGGGTGTGGGCAGCGTCAGTGTGATGATGGTGGGGGGAGGGGATGTCGTTTCATTCTTTTTGTCGGACATGGGGATTACCCTTCATTAGTGTAGAGTTAGTTTCAAGCAAATACTGAACAAATGTGCTATCATGACATTTGGAATATTTCGCAAAGGTTGATATGAACAATAATAGGAGTACGGAATGCAAAATATCGCAGCAGGCAAGTTCGAAATTGACATGATATTCAAAGATGCTGTAGACACCGAAATCCCAAAGATTGGTCAAGCTACGTTTGACAAGGTCTTCAGTGGCGAACTAACCGGCAATAGCCAGGGGCAATTCCTCAGTTTCATGACCAGCCGTGACAATTCAGCCGGTTATGTCGCAATTGAAGTTGTCATCGGCGAACTCAATGGTCGGCGCGGGAGCTTTGCCTTCTTACAACTGGGGATCATGGATCGCGGTCAACAACACTTGACTTATAAAATTGTCCCTGATTCGGGTACAGACCAACTTGTCGGGATCACGGGCGATCTCACACTTGGGGAAGATCATCACTATGAACTCAGCTACCAATTGCCCGACTAAGATTCGCTTTTCTTTGCACCGACTGTGCGTCTATTTACGGGGGTAATTGTATACACCGTAGTGACACTGCTGGACGTGCGCCAGGTCGCCGCGCTGGATGAGCAGCGTCGCCGTCGCCCGTTCCGGCGCGATGCCGCCGCCTTCAGGGGTTGGCAGGGTGAGGGTGAGGGTGATGATGGTAGGGGGTATGTCGTTTTGTTGAGTCATGCTGATGGATAAACCAAAAAGGATACTACTGTTTTCGCATAACCCCTCTCCTTAATCCCCTCAGCATCGCAATGGGGAAGGAAAGCTGAGTGCAGCGCAGCAGGGATGGGGTCAAGATTGATAGTAACTTATCTGGTTTGTCCATGAGTTCCTTTCATCCTGTATATAAAGTCCGCCGTAATCGGCAGGGTGCATTCCAATCGGAGTACAGATGTCTTTCAAGAGAATGGAGCCGCAGCGGAAACAGTGACCGTAACCGGTGCGGGTGTTGAAACCGAACGAGGGATGGCTATCATCGTGGTGGTGGCGTGCCGGGTAGAGGCACGGGCCGCTGAGCCAGTCACCCTGCCGACTGTAACCCATGTCCGACAGCCGCCCGGTCACCGCGTCCAGCAGCGCCGGGTTGAGTCTGCCGTCTGACCACCGAGCCGCCGTCCTACGCGGTATCGGCGCAGTTTGTGGTGCTGTCTGACGCGGCAGAATGTAGCTGAATGCCGCCACCGGGTAGGCCGTGTCATGCAGCTCGACAATCCGGCAGCGGGCGTTATTTCTATTGGGTTTGCTGTTTCGAGTCCCTGCCAGTCTCAGACTCTGCGCTACACTGAGGCTGTCGCCACCGGCAGCCTGTCCCAATCCGCGCAGCAGCTGCCGCGCCAGCCCCAGGTCGGCCAACGGTTCCTCCAGCCACCAGTAGGCGTGAAACCCGCCGCCGGTGAAGGTGATGCACGACGGCGCCGGACGCAGCGCCCGCAGCTTTGCCAGGGTGTCGGGCGACGGGTCGTCCACATCCACGAACAACGCGGGCAGCGCTACGATGTTGCCCTCGCCGCCGCGTTTCCAGCGGGTCAATCCAGGCCGCCGCAATCCCACCGCGACAAACGCGCCCCAGCCCCCCCGGTTGGCGTCCCACAGGGCGTCCAGCGCGTCAGACAGCAGAGCGGGTTGATGCAGCGGGATATGGCGTGAAGGTGTCGGGTGTTTACCGTCGGGATGGATGGCCGTCAGTGTCAGACAGACGGCATCCGCGTAAGACGCGCTGCGGGCGAGGAGGGCGTCCAGGAAGGTCAGAGCAGCGCCAGCTGCACCGTCTCGGCCTCGTGCGGGGCGCGGGATGGGACGAAAGGGTGGGCGGTCACCGGTTCGGGTGTATGGCGCGGTTTTGCGGGAGGTACCGCCGGGATTTCCGGCAGTTCGGCCACCGGCAGCAGCGCCGCCCGCGCCCGCCGGACAACCTCGGCGGCCACTTCATCCTCGCAGCCGGTGAACACAAAACGATGCGCATTCAGCCAGCCGTGTACCCAGCGGGTCAGTGTTTCCGCGTGGACGGGATAGCGCTCGAAGTCCGGGTCGCGCAGCCCGACGACCGTGTACGCCCCCTCGTCATCCGGCACCCCATCCTGGAGCACCGCCAGGAGCTGCGCCTGCAAACGCGCCCGCTTGGCCTCATCATGGACGAGATGCACCGTGTCGAGGTAGCGTCCCACATCACGTACCAGCCGCGCCGTGTCAGACGATACGACCGGTTTTGGTGTCAGACGCGGGGCAGCCGGTTGGACGAGCACGCCACCCAGTTCAATCGCCGTCTGTATCACCGGGTCACGGTGGACTTCGGCTTCAGGTTCTGCCGCGACAGCGACGTTCCAGTAGGCGGCATCCTCAGCATCAATCTCACTCTGTACGGCACTCGCCCTGAACATCTCGCTGGGATCAAGCAGCGCCTCGTCCTTGGCGATGGCATCCAGCAGCGCCTCTTCGAAACCACTTTCACCCTCGGTGAGCGCATCCAGCCCGGTCAGGCCGATGTCACCGGTCAGCAGCTTGGCCGCCCGCTGCTTGCGGCTCATGAGCTGGACGGCGGTGTGTTCCATCGTGCCCTCGGCGAAGAGGTAGACTGTCTTACAGCCGCCGTGTGTCTGGTTGAGGCGGTACGCCCGCGCCGCCGCCTGCATCATCGTCCCCAGATTGAAGGTGATTTCGTGGAAGATCAGTGTCGGGAAGTGGATCAGGTCGAGGCCGGTTTTGACCAGCTCCGGGTTACAGACAACGACATTGACCCCGGCAGCGATCTGCCCGGCGATGACCTGCTCGCGCCGCTCGGCCTCGACGGTGTTTCGGAGGACGTAGGGCACGGCTCCCGGCACATGCTGGCGAATCAATCCTTCAATGCGCGGCTGGATGTCGCGGGTTGAGGTCTGGCGCAGATACACCACACAGGGACGCCCGGCAGCCAGTTCGTCGGTCAGCAGGTCAATGAGCGCCTGTTCTTTGGCATAGACCCGCTCGTCGCCGTAAGACGGGATGCGCGTCACGATGTGGGACTGCTTCTCACCGGTGATCGGGTGCTTGATATGGTGGATGACCTCGGTTGGACGGAACGGCGTATTGATCCAACCCATCGCCCATTGCAGGTACGCCCCCCGGAAGGTGGTATCGCCCTCCCAACGCCGCTGGATCAGGTAGTCTTTCAGCTGCTGGCGGGTGCGGTCATACTGGTCGTAGGTATCGGCGTCCATTTCGACCGGCAGGGCAACCTCCTCGTACTGCGGCAGCGCCTTGCCCAGGTCGGCCAACGAAAAGAAAATCGCGTGATCCAGCACTTCGGCCACCAGCAGCGGTGAGATGCCCGGCGCTTCCTCGTAAGGGCGCTCGTAAGTCGAAGTGCCGGTGTAGGCGCCGGTGTCCCGGTCATACGTCGGTCGTTCTTCCACGACCTGCTCCCGGACGCCCATGTCACTGACCCAACTCGACTCGGCCCGTCCGCGCTGTTTGCCGTTGGCTTCGATCACCGTCTGGAAACGGGCTGACCCGCGCTCTTTGCGGCTCAGGCGATCCGCCCCACCCCAGGGATACCGCGCCCGGACGCGCGGGTTGAGGTGATACTCGATGTTGAAGAGCGACGATGCCTTGCCGTTGAAGGGCGTCCCGGTCAGCGCCAGCACCTTGTCCGCGATCCCGGCCAGGCGACCAAAGCTTTCGCCGTTGCCGGTGTCGCCGTTGGCCGCTTCATGCACTTCGTCCCAGATGAGCAGATACACCCGATCCGGGTACTGTCGCCGGATGTATTCATCCAGCCGGTAGCGCGGGTTCTTGGGGGCGTATTTGTGACCGGGCTGTGGACGTGAACCTCTGTCCCGTGCTTCTTGCCACAGCGGCGTGTTACAGGTCGAACAAACCCGCTTGCCGGATTTCAGCCAGTGTTCCGACGCCGGGGCGCTGATCCCCTTGCGCTCCTGCATCACGGTTGAGCCACAGCCCGGGCATTTCGGGACACGCTCGCGGGCGATGCGCTGGCTCGGTTCGTACCCCTCCGGCGTCGGCTGGTCCTGTCGCCACAGGGCGACGAATTCGTTCCGCCAGATGACCGCCGGTTCGCGGGCGGCACCCAGCTTGGTCAGGTCGCGCTTGATGAGGCCGATTTTCGGGATGCCTGCGCCGATTCGCGCTGCTTTATCAATGAATGACTTCGCCTGTTCATGTCTATCCAGACGCTCGACCAGCATGTTCGGATAGATGCTGAGCAGTTCGCGCTTCCACTTCTCGACAAGGTGCGGTGGGCATACCACCAGGATGACCTGGTCATCGCGCATGGCGTGGGCGAGTTTCTGCACCGCGCCGGACGCAATGGCGATGGCCGCCGCGCTGCCCATGACCGTATTGGGTAGGAACCCGGCGAGTTACCGTCTAAGCGGCACTTTTCCGGTGAA
>CALJKV010000073.1 GCA_937974245.1 uncultured Chloroflexota bacterium
CATCAACCATAATCAACGCTTTTCACCACTTAGACAAGATCAATATCTGATTATATCACCCGTATTGAAAAATATTATAAGTCAATTTTGCCCTATGACCAATCCGTGTAGTGGCAGAAGTAAATTGGGAATGTTTGACGCTGGCAAGGTTTCAATAGCTTTAAGAAGTGTCCCCTGACCTGTGTCAGGTAATTCTATTTTACCTGTCGATGTTTATCATTCGTCATTCCCGCAAATCCCGGTGCATGTCCTGGAGTTTAACTAGGGTCTGCGGGGCGTAGTACAGGTCGCGCTCAATCGGCAATCCGAATGGCCCCCGTGCGCCTTCCATTTCGGTCAGCGAGAAATAGCCTAATTCGACCTCAAAACCGGCAACCAGCCCGAAGAACAAGTCCTCACTATCATATTCGCTGGCATACCACGTCCAATTCGAGTCCGGCGTGAAGTACTTCACCGGCGCAATCGCTTCCAGTCCGGCTGATTCATTGGCATACAGTTCGGGCAGAACCGCCCGGCTGGGCGCATCCAGTAACTCCATCGCATGATCGGGAAAACGTTTGACATCCGCGATCTGCCTGGCTTTGTTGTCATATCGGACGACATATCCATGCCCGGAATGGGGATGGAAAATCAGGAGTTCTTTGTCGCCGCGCCTGCCGAGGGTATAGTTGTATTCCGAAGCGAATTCTATCGCACTTTTGAAACCTTCGTCCCGCGACTGGTGGCGGAGCAACTCCAAAGCGCCGAATATATTGATGATCCCGCCCTCGTCGCTGCTGTTCCACAGCTCGCGCTGCAAGCCGGAAGGGTAGGTGATGACCGGGTACTTCTGACCTTTGAGCCGGTTCTGCCGGTACTGCTGCGCCAGGATGTCTCCATCCAGGTAGAACAGGCCAATCGGTGGCTGTGAGTCGAACGCGATAGCGGTTTCTTTCGTGTGCCAGGGCATAGCGTGAGGACAGCATAGCATACTCGCTTGCTCAAACACAAGAAGGGGAAAACGAGGCGAATATGTGGGTAGCTACCCTAGAGCAGATCATCATTCCATATCCAGCCAGTCATCGAAATCGTCCAGGTCGGCAAGTTCAGAATAAGCGCCGTCGTCATCGGTGAGATCGGCTAAAAGTTCGTAGAGCCTCCCGTGCTTCGACTGCTGTGTATCGGTCAGATACGGCGCGATGTCAGCCTTGCGTTCGGCGATCTGGTGTAGAGCATCCTCTTTGTCGAGAATTGCTTTCGTGAGATCACGAGCCGTCTCATACCATGACCAGGTATCCGTGATCCAGCGTTCGCGGTATTCGTGATAGCCCAACCCGAAAAACGTGATGGATTGGCGCTGCTTCTCATGAGGGCGGCTCACAGCGACGAAGAGGAATTCACCGAAGGTGTTGCTGGAAACTTGCAGTTCGTGGATGTGCGTGTTTTCGTCGGCCAACATGGTCTGAAAATGCTGATCGCTGATCCGATCATACAGTCGTTCCCGTTCGGTGAAATCAAACGCGCTGGCTGCTGATGATACTTCCTTGCTCACCTGTTCATGATAGCATATCGGGGAGGAGTCAAGATCTTGTCATTAACATATCCATATTTCAATATGCCATGATTTAGTAATTATCCGATATCGAAGTTTGAGTGGATAAGTTGGCTTAACAAACGCCACCCATGTTAAAATTATTTGCGTTGTGTCACGATCACCATGTAACTTCAGATTTCTTCATTTGTGAATGGACACTTCTTATGATTAGAACAATAGCGAACATACAAGAGTATTGGGATAGTTCTCAGAAAATTCTTCGGTTTCAGTTCGAAATGCCAGTTGAAAAACGCAAACTACGTGTCTTGAGATTTCAGAAAAGACTTACAGTTCGAATCGGGTATGATAAACAAATCAGGATAACTAGTTGTAGGCTTGAAAATTCTTCTATTGATGAAACCACTTTGAATTCTCCAATCGGTATTCAATACGCTCTTAATCTTGGTTTAATAAACATCTCTGGAATGATAGGTTCTGAAATCACCCGGAGTGCACTTCAGCAACAAGTGTTTCAAGGCAAAGATAGAGAATTTATTCAAATTGAAATAAACCTTGACGTTTTAAGCATCCCCAAAAGTAGATCAATTGAGGGAGTTATAGTTTGTCTGCGCTTAGAACTCGAGGCCCCAAGGAACAAATTTGATGGCAAGCGAATATATATCCATATCGGTTATGAAGAACGAGAAAAATTCATATCATTAGCCAAGCGTGTTATACGATTAACAGACATTACTCAAGGAATTAAGAGGGAAAATTCTATTTTTGAGGAGGGCTTTTCCACTTCTATTGCTCAAGAAACATCCTTTATTTGGACACGTCCGAGTGTTTCGCCATTTGAGTCTCATGAAGACTTTGTTGGTCGGGAAGATGACATCCAACAGCTAAAACCTCTTATTCTGGGACGACATCGGAGACGCAAAACCCTTAATAGAACGATTATTATCAGAGGAGAACCGGGAGTCGGGAAAACTTACCTCGCGAAACAGCTTGGTGTAGAATTCGATAAGGAATTCCCCGGCGGTGTAATCTGGACAAATCTAGGCGCTGATAATCGACAGTCAGACGAAATTATTAAAGAAAAGCTTCTATCGTGGGCGCAATTTTCCTCACGCACTGATCAAATCAGACCAAGTGACATTGCCCCCGAAATTCTTAAAGCGTGTTTCATAAAAGATGCTCCAGAACGATTGTTAGTAATCTTTAATGACGTGTTTCCGTCCCAGGAGAGCATCGTACGACGATTATTTGCGGCACTACCTGATGGAACGACGCGCCTCATCACGACACAGTCTGCCGAGTTAGCGGCATCTTTGTCCGGGTCTAAAGGCTATGAATTACATCATTTGAACATGACTGATTCGCTAAGACTTCTTCATCTTCGGCTGAGAGAAATGTCAGATGACATCGAAATAGAAGATGCAGAATTACGGGTTTTAGCCGTCTTGCTTGGTCATTCAGCGCTGGCTTTGCATATCGTTTCAAAGCTGATCATTAGGAGCATTTCACGAAATCCTGTTCAAGAAACTATCTCCCGTATAAGGAACAGATTGGAAAGTACCCAACTTCTAGATTATCTTCGTACTGGTGAAGCAAAATCCCTCAGCTTGACCGCAACATTTGCGGAGTGTTATGAGAATTTGGGCGAACCGGGAGATACACGAGTTAGATCGCAAAAGCGCTTCAGAATGCTAGGTGTTCTAAACCCGGGTAACCTTAATTCATTCAATATCAGTTACCTGTGGAATGAGATCAATGCTGATAGAGCAGAAGAACATCTAGAGGAACTTGTTAATGCTGGAATCTTGCAGACAGGTCAAATACCCAATTCATTTGAGATACATAGATTATTACACCAATATGCTCTTTATCGTCTGCAACAGGAAGGTGAGCATGAAACGGCCTTTGAACGTTATGGTGAGTATTTCGTTGAATTAGATTCAGCTATGATGGCAACCGGAAATAGAGATGTCATTCGTTGGGAAATCTCCGATTTACAGCGGTATTTTAGGCAGGCATTGAAACTTAATGTCGTTGACATAATATTAGAGCTATACAAAAGATATATATATTACTTCGAGATGGATAGTTTAATAGCTGAAGCCAACTTTTGGACATCAGAAGTCAAAAGGATATCCAATCAAGGTCAATTACACCACCCAGCTATACCCTATCTTCTCCTAAACATGGCAAAAGAAAACACCTTCAATGAGGAGGTTTTCAAAAAATATAACGAGTCTGCTTTCGAAATGGCACAGGAGTTTGATGATAAAACAGCGCAAGCAGAAGCGAAATCGCAAATGGCGCAACATATTTTGCATACGAAATTCGATCAGTTTGACGACGCCATTACGCTACTAAGTGAAGTCGCGGCTCTGTATCAAGCAGATGGGAATGAAATGCAAGTGGCATATACGGCAGCACGAATAGGTGAATTCTTGGTAAGCCGACTGACTCTGGAGGATGACAAAAGCGTTCGAGAACGGCTAGCTAGTGAGGCGCATAGTAAACTTAATGAGAGTATTGACCGTATTAATCAACTGAAACTGAATCGAGATCTAGAATTGAAAAAGCGGGATTTTGAGGTTGATTATGATGCTGGTGTTGAATTGGGCCAAGCGTATAGAACTATGGGCAGACTCTTTTTTGAGGAAGGAAAGCCGAAGGAAGCAGAGCAAATGTTCGTGAAAGGACTTCAAGTTAACCTCCCTTCCAAAGACTGGTTTGTTCACTCTACTATTCTGATTGATTCATCACCGGCTTTAATTGTGCTTGGGAATCTGGAGCAAGCAGTCGTTAATTTAGTGATGGCTACTCGCTTTATGAAGCGACGAGGTTTCGAGGACAACTTGAACCTTCATAAAATGCACAAAATCGTGTATTTGCTGCTTGGTCGCGAAACCTTCATAAATCTCTGGAAAGCAGCAAATGGGCCGGAAATCGTGTTCTTGGGAGGGTTCGAGGCTCAAGAGCAAATTGTTCAACGGTGGGAAAGATTAGGACTGCTTTTGGAGCCGATAAGCAAATAGAACTGCAAAATAAGGACATTTTCCAAATCCTCATTTTGCCCTGCTATACTGGTTACATGAAAATCGAACGGCATGATGTAGAAATCGAGCGCGAGGTGTTGGTGGCGTTCACCCAGACCTTCATCAATCGCTACGACTGCTTCCCGGTGCAGAACCCCCAGGGGAGCTACCTCAAGCTGAACCGCCAGTTGACGTTTGAGCAGGTTGAGCAGCACCTGCTGGGGCAGATCACCATCGGTGCGTATGCCCTCAACGAGGGCAATAACGCCAAATGGCTGTGCCTGGATGCTGACACCGATGCCGAGTGGCAGGGACTGCACACGCTGGCAGCCAACCTGGACAGGCAGGGCATTCCGGCATACCTCGAACCGTCGCGGCGTGGCGGGCATGTATGGTTGTTCTTCACTCCCCTCCCCGGTCCGGATGTGCGCCGTTTCGCCAAATTCCTGCTCGCCCAACACGGTCTGGATGGACTGGAAGTATATCCCCGGCAGGACGCACTCCGCACCGGGCCAGGCTCACTGGTGCGGCTACCGTTAGGTTTCCACCGCAAGACCGATCCCCCACACCGCTTCACCTTCAAGACACTGCAAGGCGACGACCTCGCCCCAACCGTGCGCGAACAGATCGCGCTGTTGGCACAGCCCTGCCTCGTGCCACACGGGTTTATCCATGAGGTGATCGCCGCCATCCCGGAACCGCCGTCAGTGACCCCTTCTAAGCCCTTCAAACGCCGCCAGACGGTCGAAGGGACACCGGCTGACCGTATCAAGGCGGCTATCAGCGTCAAGGACTTTGTGAGCCAGTATGTGGACCTAGACCGCAATGGACGCGGGCTGTGTCCGTTCCATGACGACCACCGGATGAGCTTCAGTGTAAGTGAAGACGGCAACTACTGGCACTGTTTCGCCGGTTGCGAGGGGCAGACGATGATTGACTTTTACATGCAGTATGAAGAGGTGGACTTCAGGCAGGCAATCCGCGATTTAGCTGAGTTGTACCTGCCACCACTGCCGTGACTTTCTCCAATTTTGGGTGCTAATCTGTTGCGCTAACTCAAATCAAACGCCATAATTGACAATATTCCTACGCAATTCATCAGAGTAGCACTGTGGCACATATCTTTATCTCTTATAGTCGCAAAAATCAGCCATATGTTCGCAGGCTGGCGGAAGAAATCCGGCAGCGTGGATTCGATGTGTGGATGGATGATCGTATTGATTATGGAGATAATTGGTGGCGAGCAATTGTTAAGGCCATTGAAGATTGCGCTGCCTTTGTGGTCATCATGTCCCCTGACGCAGAACAATCTGAATGGGTCCAGCGTGAAATTCTGCTGGCCCAACGTGAAGAAAAACCAATCTTTCCGGCATTATTAGAAGGTAAAGAGTTCGCACTGCTCATAACAACTCAGTTCGTGAACGTCACTGGCAATATAATGCCGCCTGAAGACTTCTACAAACGGATTGCGGAAGTCATTACCCCCTCAGCAGTATCTGGGTCGTGGATTGCGCCGCAGAAACACCCCACGACTAGGCGAATGATTCTTGTTGTAGCGGTGCTTGTATTTTTATCAATTGTCACTATTGGGTTGATTGGTCTCAGCCAGGCCGGTTCACCTAGCCCAACAATCGCTGGAGCGGGAACGCCTACGACCCCCGACCTGACACGCACGCTGGATGCGATGGTCACGAGCATTATTTCGACCAATGCCGCAGAGGAAACGTTGGCAGTAGCTGCTTTCACACCAACACCCACACCGTCGGCCACACCCACAGCGACTGATACGCCGGATACGATGAAAACACTTGCCGCACAGAATACCGAGGCAGCGATTATTGCAGCGAATAGTTTAGCAACCCAACATGCACAACTCACCGCAAATGCCCCAACCGACACACTGGAACCGACTGCGACACCAACCGAGACGGCCACTTTAACGCTCACACCCACAGCGTCTCCATCCCCTACCCCTACAGCTACACTTGATTTTCCGGCTACCAATGCCGCTGCGACTCAGGTACGACAGGAAGCACTTGCTACCGTAAATGCCCAGGGAACAATGACGGTACTATCCGAGACATCGCAACCTTCAGGTACAATGCTCTTGCCAACTGCTACACTAACACCGACTCTTCTGCTGGAACGACTTGCTTTAACTCCAATCATGCATAATGCAGATTGGACACCATATGAGCGTGACTTTGATGGTGTAACAATGGTATTGGTACCTGCTGGTTGCTTCATGATGGGTAGTGATAATAGCAACAACGGCGGAAACCCTGTACACGAGCAGTGTTTTGGTACGCCGTTTTGGATAGACAAGTATGAAGTAACGCAGGCTGATTTTGTTCGTCTTGGTGGTCAAAAAACTAACCAAGATTATTTCAGAGGTGATCAGCGGCCAGTGGAAAATATCACCTGGTTTGAGTCACGCGATTTCTGCGAGTCGCGTGCAGGGCGGTTACCTACTGAAGCGGAATGGGAATATGCCGCGCGTGGACCAGATGGGTCAGTCTATCCGTGGGGAAATGAATTCTTAGAAGGAAACGTGGTGTATTACGCTAACTCAGACCATACAGTAGATGTTGGTAGCAAGCCAAATGGGGCATCTTGGGTAGGGGCATTAGATATGGTTGGGAATGTATGGGAATGGACAAGCTCACTGTATATGAATTATCCGTATAGGGTAGATCATGAGAGTAGTGATAATACTACTGACGCACGTGTGATGCGTGGTAGTTCATTTTCCTACACGAGGAGTCTCTTACTTGCCGCAACTCGTAGCGGAAAATCGCCTGATAGCGTTTATACCTATCTCGGCTTCCGCTGCATTCGTGATTTTGATTAGTTTTAGAAGTTACGCAGTTGAAAAAAGCGCGCTAGAATCAGGGGTATGAACCCACCAAAATGTGACGAATACAACAGCTACATCAACTTCCTGGTCGCGGCTCAGCGTGCCTTCAGCGCGGTGGAAGCCGCCCGCAGCCATCCGGAAAGTGACAACCCACCAGCGCATGATGCCTACACGCGCCTGCTGCAGCAGCTGCCACCGGATAGTGAGGCCTTGTGGACGGAAGTGCAACCGTGTATTGATCGCACGAAAGGCTTGCTGGTGATCGACGACACGACCCTGGACAAGCCCTACGCCAGCCAGATGGCGCTGGTGAGCCGCCACTGGTCGGGCAAACACCATGCGGTGGTGCAGGGGATCAACCTGGTGAGTCTGGTGTGGAGTGATGGCGATGCCTGTTTGCCGTGCGACTATCGCATCTACAACAAGGCGCAGGATGGGTTGAGCAAGAATGACCACTTTCGTGCCATGCTGGAACAGGCGCAAGCGCGCGGCTTTCAGCCGGGACTGGTGGCCTTCGACAGTTGGTACAGCAGCCTGGAGAACCTCAAGCTGGTGCGTGGTTTTGGCTGGGATTGGCTGACACGGCTGAAGAGTAACCGTCAGGTGAGCCTGCGTCCCGGTGAACAGCAAGCGGTCAGCGACCTGGACATTCCAGCAGCTGGACTGATTGTTCATTTGCGCGGGTATGGTCCGATCCGGGTGTTTCGGATCGCTGCCCCAGACGGCAGCACGGACTATTGGGCCACCAATCGCGTGCAGATGACGGAAGGCGAGCGCCAAGTGCTGGCAAATCGCGCCTGGCTGGTGGAAGTGTATCACCGGGCGCTCAAGCAGTTCACCGGGATTGAGCGCGGCCAGTTTCGCCTGGAGTGTGCCCAGCGCAATCACATTGGCCTGGCGGTGCGGGCCTATGCGCGGCTGGAATACCAGCGCTGGGCTACTCGCGTGTCGATTTTCGACTGCAAACTGGACATTATTCGTGCAGCGGTTCGCCTGTATCTGGCCCATCCCAAGTATGGCCTTCCCTCAACTGCGTAACTCCTAAGTTTATTAGCCATTCCCCCGCTTCTGCAAACTCCACAATTTCCTGGTTGACAACCCCTACCCAGATGTGTCATAGATAGAGTATGAGGGTTTTTGTCTCGGCACGCGATTTCGCTCGGGTCATCAAGCGCGATCCGAAAACGGTCATCACCTGGATCGAACAGGGGTGGATCCCCGGCGCCCGGCGCGTCGGCCACCGGTATCAAATCCCGGTCAAGGAAATCGAAGTCTACCGGGACAGCACACACTACCCTCCACGAAAATGGCAAAAGTAATCACGTTTTCCATCTACAAAGGCGGCACCGGCAAAACGACCAGCGCCGTCAACACCGCCGCTGCCCTGGCGAAAGCCAGGCAGCGGGTGCTGCTGGTTGATCTTGACCAGCAGGCGCAGGCGACCAAATACGTCGGCATTGACCCCGACACTTCCCCCCTCAACATCGCTCAGGTCTTCATCCAGAATGTCCCGATCCGCCTTGCCATCCAACCGACTCCGTTCGGGTTTGATGTGGTGAGCGCCAGCGATGTGCTGGCAGCGGTTGAAGCCATGCTGGAGAGCGGCAAGGACGAGGCGCTACTGCGTGAGAAACTGGGCGGGCTGAGTGCGGATTATGACTACATCCTGCTGGATACCCCACCCGGCAAGGACAAACTGACCTTCAACGCCCTGATCGCGGCGCAGCAGATCATCGTGCCGGTCTCAGCGGAGAAAGCCGCTATTGACGGACTGGCCGATCTCATCAAGCATCTGCACACCGTGCTGTGGCCGAAGTACAACCTCGACCAGGACATCCGCATCCTGTTCACCATGTACAAAGCGGGTACGTCCCACTCCCCCGGCATCGTCCGCAGCGCCCGCAGGATTTACCGCGAGAATGTCCTCGCGACGGTGATCCCCGAAGCCATCGCCTTCCCCCGCTCGTATGACGCTCACCAGCCGATGACGATGTATGCCCCCCGTCATCCTGGAACTCGCGCGTATCAGGACGTGGCAAGCTGGATCACATCATGAAAACGATTGACACCTCCGTATTTGTGGCAAGCGCTGACCGCCGGATCAAACCGGAGGCGGTTGATCTGGGCGATTTGCCCCCGATCCAGAAACCAAATCCCAGACCAGCAAAACTGATCTATCACCAATCGCCTGACGAACAACCGATCTCAAGCGAAGCGAAATGGTTGCCAGCAACCAGGCAACCGGACAACCAAGCAACCAATCCAGGCTACATGAGATCGGTATTGGAGTCGCGCTCGCTGAAACCGCTGACACTGCGCTTCCCCCCGGAACTGTGGGAGAAACTGGACGAGGTGCTGTACTACATCAAGCGGCGTTTCAAGCGCAAGCTGACCAAGAACGAGGTCATCATGCTGAGCGTGGCCTTGCTGCTGAAAGACTTCGACGAGCGCGATCTGGAGAGTGAGTTGTACCAACTGCTGGTGGTCAAGCGAGGCTAATTGGTTGCGTGCAACCACGCAACTAAGCAACCAAGCAACTCTGGTTGCATGGTTGCATTTTCCCGCTTGACGCACTGATTTCAATTGTGATGGACTGATAGAGTAACGACCAAATCCTGACAGTGAGTATGAGAAGCGGACGGCACTCGCAGGGGGTACTACCGTCTAGGGGATGATCCCCGAACGGAAAGCTGTCAGGTCGGGGCTGCTAGAGCGACAAGAATAGCGGTCAAAGCGAGGCGCGAGACAAAAAAACAGCGCCTTGACGAGACAAAGCGCCGTTTGTGAGTTTTCTGCCGGATACGAATATCTGCTAGAGAGAACCAAAGGCCAGATATTATATCTACGAAAATTGGCCGCAGCCAATTTTAAGATAACTTAGCCCCTGTCGTGCGTCAAGAGAGCAAAATGCATTGTGGATAACTTTTCTACCCACCGCATCACGACCCATTTCGACGAAAATACCCTTCATCCACCCTGTTGAACCCCGTCACATGCCCCAGCATCTACCCCGTCATATGATATGCCGGGATGAGCCGAACGGTTTCGGCTCGTTCTTTTATGGCTCTCCTCATACCCCCCACTGGCCCAGGCTGGCGTGATCCCGGCGAGCGGGAGCCACGCGGCGCACTGGGCTGGCGGGGGGGCAATCGTCGAACCATCCCCCCCAACGTCGGCCTTTTCTCACTCCTGCGGCGTTCCGAAAAGCCCGACTACCCGCCTGTCCGCAGTCCTCAAAACCCCTTTTCACTTCGTGAAACCCCGATCTCGCTCACGCTCGTCGGGGACGGGGTTTCTCGGCCTGTACCCTCGTGCGCTGGGCGCACTCGGCGGACGCGGGTTCGCACCGGCGCAAGCGCCGCGCTCACCTCGCTCCAGGCGGGTAGTCGGCCTCCGGCTCGACATTGGGGGGGCAGCGTATCCCAGGCGGTCACGGCGCACACAGCCCGGTGCGATGAGACTCTGTAGAACGTGAAAGGTCTTGCTCCAGAACCTGCCCCGCCGGGCGGGGGAGATATATACCATCAACAAGACACTCAGCTATTGCCCCAAGGATGCCTGCTTTGACCTCACCGGTATTTCTAAGGTCGTCAAAGCAGGCTTCGGATTCATAGCGCCTGCTATCCGGGCATTCGTAGCACAGTACGATAGTCGCTCGTGCCTTCTGATTGTGATTCCCACCCTGGGCTGTCAAGGCCTGACGCAAGTTGCCCCGCTTTGGAGACAGCGCACCGGGGCAAGCCTTGACAACCCCCTGATCCCGGAGATGGTACTTTGCAGGCAGGGAAAGTGGCACGAGCGACTGAACGCGCAATTTCAGTGCCGGAAAGCGAGGTGAGGGAAATGACCCAAACAACCAACAAGCCAGCGGGCAAAGGCGAGGAGGCCGTCCATTTTGCGGCGGATCTGAAGCAGTTGAAACGCCATTTGTCCGGGTGCTACAGCGTCCTGAAGCGCTGGGAACGGGCGCTGGAAACCCGCAAGCAGCCCCGGTAGTAGTATAACGACCGATCATGCGGGGTTGAAGCTGGCGACTTCAGCCCGGCATGGTCACTGTGCAAGTGCAGTCTATCACTTGCGGAAAGGATTGTCTATGAAATTACTAACAACCGAATTGAGAGGCAAGCTGCCGAAGCTGAACGCGACCGAGCGGCAGCCGGTGGGGAAGCGGCTGGTATATGCCCATTTCTTCACCCCGGACAGCACCTGGCACTGGTATCCGCTGGAGTTCGATGGGAAAAACCTGTTTTTCGGACTGGTGGCCGGGCACTATCTGGAGCTTGGGGATTTCCGGTTGTCGGAACTGGAGCAGGTGCGTGGCCCGTTCGGCTTGCCGGTTGAACGGGATCGGTACTGGCAACCGCTGCGGATCGCGGAGATCGCCGCCCGGCATGACGGACTCCCCGGAGTAGAATCGTTCCTGGAGGAGTAGGCTGAAACGCGAGAGGGCTGTGGGTCGTGAGGCTCGCAGCCCTCTTTTGTACTCGCAGTCCGGCAAAAATGCGGGCGCGGCGCACGGACTGGGGGATTGCTATTCGGGCATCGGCGCCGCGCCTTACGGTGTTGTATTGATATGTTATGCTATATGGGCTATGGAAAAAGGGCGCTGGCTGACTGTCGAAGAGGTTTTTAATATCACCTTAAGAACTTATCCCCGTACCTGGTACGAACTAAATAGGTGGATGGTTATTGGAGGTTTCGCGATTGGTTCGGGGCTTTTTTACATGCAAGTTTTCTTGAGATTATTTCCGAATGTATGGATAGCAATTCTAGGTATTAGTTGCCATACCGTCGGTTTTGGACTTGACACATGGTCAACTCATTTAGTCATGACTTGGAAAGCTAAGTTTGATGAGCGCATGGTCTCCTTTCCATTGTACGAGCGTAACCCGCTTTTGCCTGACTATCCAACACTACGAAATATGTTGAGTGGAAAATCTTTGTTAGCTAATGGCGGGCTGGTGGCGCTAGCTGCGGTTCTTCCAAGTACTGGTATGGCGCAATTATTTATGAGGTTGTGCGGAACTCTACATAACTTGCGTCAAATAGAACGATTGCAGCGAACTTTACAGATATTAGATAGGAGCTTGAGTAGCGAGGCCGCCAAACTATCATTTTGAGGTTTTGAGGATGGAATTTTAAAGATGTAGGAAAAAGGTGGGGGGCTAACTCTTAAATGTCAGCTAGCCTGGTGTGATATGGTCGGTCACCCTTCCTCGGCCTCTACGATCCAAAAACGCTTGATTTTGCGTCTTTTGATCTTTTTGATCTTGCTATCCATATAGCTGATCACGAATAAGCCGATTGTGACTATCACTCCGATAGCCACAAACACCCAAATCATCCAATCTGGCATAGGGTTCACCTCCTTTCAGAAACCTGCTAGGGCAGCTAACTACCCTGAGTTAACTGTAAGAGATATTCACCCACCTTTGTATTCCATGATATTCCTGTTCCCCAAAATTGTAAATTGGATTATTCTAATATTATCGGTGTTCACTCTGTTTGAGTAAGCATAGGGGGGATCATGTCTCAGAGGGAATTGCCTGATAATTCAAGTAATAATCAAACGGCCACAAAACCTATAGGCCAACTCGAATATCCTGGTTATCATGTTAACGGGTGGGGAGCTATTGTTAGAGGATATGGGCCGTGGGCAGATCAGGTATCGCAGATGTTTTATTCTCGGATTATGGATCTCCATCTGCAGCAAGTCACAGTAACTGTCGAGAAAGTACGTTTAGCCGGTGTTTTCTCTGAGCTGCGGAAGCACTATGTCGTCCGAAAGCGCTTGGACAAAGGAATACGCGGTGCGGCCACTTTGACACTAGTGCGAATTAATGGGAACGAACAACGCGATCTAGAGATCGCATGGTTTCTGTTTGAGCGGGATTCGCTACAACCCTTCTACTGGGGAGCAGCAGCGTTTCTTGCATGGGCAATTTCGCTCCTATATATATCATCAGCGTCAACCGCTCTATTTAGAGATACCTCCTTGTTAATAGGTATGATAGGTTTGGCAGTCTATCTATCAGGGAGGGCAGCGGGTTTTTGGGGGCGTCTATACAGCCGATCACCCCTGTCCCCCTACGAACGTTTCGATAGTTCGGTACTTGCTCGTTATGTCGATACGGTACTCAAATCTCTGCTAGACGAGATGAATATTGATTCGTCAGAGATACATGAACTCAACTTCACCGAAGAAAGTTGGATAGAAAAGCGGCGTTTCAAAATTTCAAAGTAGCCTCGATCCGTCCAATCCTCTTCATGGTGCTTGGTTACAACAAGGGGCAAGTTATGGTTTTTCTGGGTACGGATACCTCCACTGGCACAAACGTTGAACTCACGCCGCAGGCACGTAGACAGGGGGTGTATGTTATTGGCACCACCGGGACGGGCAAAACAACACTTCTCAAGAGCATTGCCTGTCAGGATATGATAGCAGGGGAAGGCCTGTGTGTACTTGATCCCCATGGCGACATGATTGACGAACTGCTGGCATTGGTACCTAGACACCGGTTGAATGATGTCATTCTGTTCGCACCAGGGGATGACGACCAGATTGCAAGACCTCTTGGGTTGAATCTATTTGATTGTGATCGAGGAGATTCGAAACAGGTTCGTCGAGTTACCTCAACTGTCATAGATACGCTGTACAAACTCTATTTTTACAGTTGGGGTCCGCGCATGGAAGACCTGTTGCGCAACGCCATTCTCACCCTGATGGAGAAACCGGGTACCACGCTACTTGATTTATGGCTCATTCTAGCAAGCCCTGAGCAGCGTGCCGGATATACCCATGAACTTAGCGATCCCCATCTCCAGCAATTCTGGAACGTGCAATTTGCCGGGTATACGAGAAACTCTCGTGATTTGGTGGAGATAGTGGGATCAAGCCTGAACAAAATAGGACGCTTCCTGGCCGACCCTCATATTCGACACATTGTGGCACAACCGAAAAATGCCTTCGATATACGCCAAATCATGGATGAACGAAAGATATTGCTGGTTAATCTTTCCAAAGGTGATCTGGGAGAAGACAATTCTGCACTGCTAGGTGCGGTCTTGGTCAATCTGATCTTAATCGCCGCCCTAACACGACGAGACACACCACCAGAACAACGGGTGCCGTTTCACTTGATTGTCGATGAGTACCAGTCATTTGCGACCAAGAGCTTTCCGACATTGCAAAGCGAGGCAAGAAAATATGGCATTGATGTCATCGTGGCGCATCAATACCGTGACCAACTGGATGACCTCAATCGAGGTTCAACCTTAAATGTGGCGAATTTCATTGTGTTTCGAACCAGTGGTATTGATGCCGCTGAACTGGCAACCCAGTTCGACAATACCCCCCCTGCCCCGAAGACAAAGATGCAACCACAGTATAAAGAAGTCGGGAGAGATGCTTTCGGGCGAATATTGTATGCTGCCCAACAGCGAGCAAGCGATTCCAAGACTATCTATTACGAAGTTGAAGAAAATCCCCGTCTCTATTCCGACATGCAAGCGGAACGGGCGAATCAAATCGCGGGATTTGATAATTTCTATGCTCTGTGCCGCCTGGTTTATAACCACGAACTATGGGAATACCCTGTAGCCATATCCTCATATTGTGGGGTAAGCGAACCCCAGCAGGTAGATCATATTCGCAGTCGTTCATTGAGTTACGGTACAGATCGTGCTCAGATTGAAGCCCTTATTCGTGAGCGATACGAAGGGCTTGATTTTGATGATATTCAAGGAGTCCGTGAGGTAAGTGAGGAGTAGATGTATGGCACATCTAGGGAAACAGATAGGAGTGTGGGAAGCACTGTCACTCGAACGGGGCGAACTTGCCCAAGAGATCGAAAATCGAGTTATCCAAAAGATGAGCAATAGGGGGTACTATTTGATGTTATGCAACTCAGACTTGAAGGAACGAGTGAAATACGCAGACATATCGTGTTTAAATTAAAATTGGGAACACGTCAGGCAAGCGTGGCATTGCGCGTTGCAGATGAAGGCGGGGATTTAGAGATGTCATGGCGCTTGTTTGAAGGAATGACAGAAGAATCTCAGCGACAAATAGAAACCATGACACCAATTTTGCTTGTAGGAGCGACTATATTCGCTTTAATCTTCATAATACGAGGCACCAACAATATCTTGTTTTTTATAGGGGCAATAATTGTAATGGGGATCGTTCTTTATGGTGTATACCATGGGCAAATTTTGACCAGTGAGTTTTCAGACGAATACAAACGTAATGCCAGTCGTGGACTGGCTATAAAAGTGGATCATGCATTGTTTGCGACATTGGATGAACTCGGCGTAGACCGCGCTGAGGTGCGCGTGATCCAAAGCCCTTCTTTCTGGTCATTACCTACATAGAAGGGTTCAGTGCAAAAATTAGGGTTTTTAGGATCTGAAGCCTCGATAGGAGCCCCGGATGAACTACTTTACCCATCAAATTAAGAATGAATCAACTTTGATGGGCTTTACTCCTCGTGATAAAGATATTCTTGAAACTATCTATCACCTTGAAGGAGTATTGGCGGATTACCAGATTGTTCCCCGGTTTTTCAACAGTGAACGCCGGATGAAAGCCAGGATGAGCCTGCTCTGCCAAAACGGTTATCTGGATCGCCTCACACGCCAGCAGCGAAATAGCTATGGGTTCATGGCTTATTTCCTCAGCGAAAAAGGCATTGATTACCTGTGCAATCTATGGGGGATACCCCCTGAAAAACTGAATGCACGATCCAAGAACGATCAAACGTTTCGTGTCCGCCACGATGTGAAGCTGAATGACGTGCGGATGGCGATTATGGACGCACTTGTCCAACTTCCCCACATAGAACTGATCGAGTGGGTGAATGCTCGCGCTTTCCAGGCACATCATGACACGATTACTTATACGACGGACGGCAAAGCCAGTAAGCGCAAAATAGCGATGCAGCCGGATGGCTACTTCCGCCTGATTCAATCAAAAGGAAAAAGGCCCCTGCACTTGCGTTTCCTGATTGAATTAGATATGCGTCCTATTGCTCCAAACACGTTTATTCAAGAAACATTCAGGCCGGGTTTGGCCTATATCAACAGCGAGGCTTACGCGGTGCGGTTTGGGGACAATACCGGGCGCTGGTTGGTCATCACGACGGAAGAAGCGCTGGCTTTCGATATGAAACGCAAGTTAGAGCCATTACTCAAGACCCTGGGCGACAAAAGCAGCGGGTTCTACTTCACGTCGTTTGAACTGGCGACCACGCCAGGCGCATTTTTCACCCAGCCCATCTGGTGGCGACCTGAGGAAGAAAATCCGGTTTCCCTCATAGACTTGTCCCGGTATTAGCTGCCGATCTCTTGCTCAAGTTGATCGGAAATTCGGTTGTAGATGTCGAGCTGAACAGTCAAGGGGATCAACTGCCTGACATAGCGCTCGTAGACATTGTAAGTATCTCGCTGAGCGACGACCAGCATTTCCAGCGCGATCTCTTCCGCCAAGTCCTGATCCTGATTTCGGGTGTAGGCGAGTGCCATCAACCAGGTACGCAACACCTGCAGTGTCCGTAGTGGCAAGCCCGCCTTTCTTGCTTCCCGTTCAGCCTGTGTAAGCCACTTGTCGGAATCGGCTTGCCCCAGAACCACCCCACCCTGTCCGAGACCTTCCATCAGGGATACTCTGTCTCCCGGAAGATGAATAGTGCCATCATCAAGATGGTTTCGTGCCAGGACTACCATCTCCTGATATTTCGCCATGTTGTTAGAATGGGCATAGGCCAGTATACAGGCGCGGAGCGTGATATACAGACAGGTCGGGTCAGCTGATGTGCCTGCGAGCGACTCGGCTCGGCGAATCACTTCTCTTGGATTGTGAGCGATATAGTAGCCATCGGCCAACCATGCCGTAGCCCGATCACGCCATCCAGGATGGCCGATTTCCTGTGCCAACCGATGGGCTTGAATGAAATCGGGCATCATTGCATCAATTACATGAAACCGATCCTGGAGGGTTGCGCTGCAAATCATCCGTTCGATATAAGCCTCAATGAGCAATTCGCGGAGGTGATTGAGCAGTCGTTCCTGTGCGGCTCGCTTACCGGTGGCTTTGGTTTCTTCTTTTTCCAGGCGCGGTTTGAGCAGGCGACCAATCCAGCGATCCAACTGATCGAGCGCGGTCTGGGGAGCACCCAGTACACGCAGAGTGCGAGCGGCCTGAATTTCAGCGCGAGCGTCAGCCAGCAGATCTTCCATGCTCGGCCAGGGCACACGAAATTGAGAGAAGGCTCGCAGGGCGTTATTGTATTTCCGCTGACTAAATGCCGGTAACAGGTACACATCGGCCAATTCGTCTTCGTTACAATTGAGTACCGCCGCGATCCACCCCACACGCTCATCACGCGGAATTTTGTTTCCTGACAGGTATTCGCTGATTACCGACTCGCCCACAAAGACACTTTGCGCGAGTTGTGCCTGACTGAAATCGGCAGCGGCCAGCGCCGTAATCAACCAATCAGCAAAGGACTTGTAGGGGAAAGCCACGTCATTATCGTGCATTCCTGGTAAGCCTCTCAATAACCGGAACTTCGCTAGGCGAAGTTTTTTTGTCCTTGTTTCCATTATATTGACATTATCGAAATGACGAACCAAGTGCCGATCAATTGGTGTGGAGCGATATTGTGCTCCCTTTCCAAACCCTTTCGCACATATGGTATAGTCGCCTTATGCAGGATGTTATCCTCATGTCGGAAAAACGCAGGTCAAAGCGATTGCCCTATTATGAACGGGCACAAGTCCCACCGCCGGTGGAACTCACGACCCGTGACAAGCAGATATTCGAGACCATCTATCAGTACGAAGGCGTACTGGCTGATTATCAGCTAGAGCGTTTGTTTTTCCACAGCCACCGCCGGATGCAGGGCAGGATGAGTCTGCTGTTTCATGCAGGCTACCTCAACCGCTTCACGCGCCAGCAGCAGGCGATGTACGGCTTTATGGCCTATTTCCTGGATGAGAAAGCCCTCAATTATCTGGCAGCCGCACAAGGCGTTGAGCGCAAGGCTCTTCAGGCGCGTGGGCGAGATGAGCGGACTGCCTTAATCCCGCATGATGTGAAACTGAACGATGTGCGGATCACGATTATGCAAGCGCTGCAACACTTGCCCCAGGTGCAATTTGTGACGTGGATTAACTCGCGCACATTCTGGGCACAACACGATACGGTGGAATACACCGACACCAACCAGCGGAAGAGAAAACGCTACATTCGACCGGATGGCTATTTTCATGTAATGTCACCCGGTGTCGAGTCCCCTCGCCACAGTCGCTTTTTACTGGAACTGGATATGCGGACAGAGCATAACGCCCGTTTCGTGGTCGAAAAGGTGCTTCCGGGACTGGCCTATATCAGGAGTGAGGTCTATCGGGAACGGTTTGGCGCTAATGCCGGGCGCTGGTTAGTGGTTACCACCGGAGAACGGCGGCTTGCCAACATGATCGTGGCGGCGGAAAAGGTTGGGCGAGTCGCCAAGGCGTTCTACTTCACAACCTTTGATCTGGCGACGATGCCGGGCGCGTTTTTCACCCAGCCAATCTGGTACAGACCAACCTTCATCGAACCCACTGCCCTGTTTATGTCACCGTCAGCGGATGGATGAGACATGATATGCTGGTATCAGCCGTATGAGGAGGTGGCTCCGGTTGCCCGGCGAGCAAGCGGGTCTCAACTGTCCGTGAGTGCCTGTCTCACAGAGCGCGTCGCCTGCCCCCGATGTGTCAGGCCGCATCACCCCCCTGCTTCGGCAGCGGGTAGGCTGCGGGTGAGCCGCCCTTATACGGGGCAACTGACAACAGTGGTGTCGGTATGGTATGCTGGACGGGTGACTAAAGAAGTCATCACCGCTGTACCACTCCAACGCGATATGTTCACCGGCGCGTTGGTGGACACCCGCTCTGCCGCGCAAAGACGCACTTCTGACCTGCAACAACTCCCGATGTTTTCGATCAATGAGACTTTTACATTCGGTATGAGTGTCCGTCCGTATCTGGCGGCTGCGCCCAAACCGAAGTTGGAACTGGTGTGTGAGGATGTGCGCACGCCGGAGGAGATTGAGGCCGACCTGGAACGGGAAGCGCGAGCCTTAACTGCATCACTATTCGGTAATGAGACACCACCCGCATCACCGTCAGCCCCGGTGCTGCTGATTGAACCCGACGCACTGCAACCGGTAATTGAAACACCGGATTCACCGGAAGATGCCGAAGATGATGAAGAAGACTCTCCCGAACTGCCGCCGCTTGCACCACCCTTGACCCCCTATGCGGCTTACTGCCAACTAATCGCGGCGGCGGAAGAACAGGCAGGAACGCTGGATGCCTCACCTGCGCTTAAGGTCGCCCAACGGATCAGCCTGAGCGCCGCCCAGTTCGCCGCCAAACAAACCGGATTGAATGAGACCGAAATCGCGACGGCGATCACCATCGGCGAATTCCGGGGACGCTCACCAACAATCACCCCACTTGAACCGACAAAAGAACCTGTGTCGTCAGCAGTGGATGAGTCACCCGAACCTGCGGAAAATGATCGGGAAATCCCGATCCGGTGGTTGTATCGCTCCGATCTGATCAAACGACGGCCTGACCTTGCGCAGCAAATCGGTGCGCTGCGTGAGCATGAGATTGAGGCACTGGCGGCGCTGGTGGGAGAAGCTTTGGAGGAATTCTATTGGATTCAGTTGAATGTGGTCCTATCGCTATATCTTGACCATGAACTGACCTTGTGCCGAATTCCGAAAAAGAAGACTGCTGCTCAGGCCAAATGAAGGGTGTTGTTTCAATGTGCTATGCTGTATCGGCTATGGCAAAAGCGAGAACACTCACCAGTGGCGAGAAAGCACGGATCGCGGAGAAGATCATGGACATCGGCAATCTGGTATTCGCGGCGCTGGTCGTTGGACAGGTGTTGAGCAATCGGATTGATCTGCTGGCGGCGGTCACCGGCATGATGGCCTTTGGCGTCTCGTATTTCATCGCGTACTACATCATGCAAAGGGGGTGAAGGAGATGAATGTCGGACTGATGATTCTGTTAATCGGACTCATGGTGGCTTTGGTGGTCATCGGGTATGTGCTGACACGCGACCAGGAACACCAGAAGTAACCTATAACGGTTAAGCCCTTTTCCTGACTTATGCGGCCATACGCCGGGGATATGGCAGCCTCACGCGAACACTTATATTCGCCGCTTGTCTTTTTCTGAGATGGATTAGCTTGGATGAAATGTCGGGAAATAAATGTTGTGCGACGACGTTGTAGGACGATTATGCATTAGTGAATTACCTGGTTGGTCTTATAGTCTCGTAGGGGTTCTGGTGCATTATGAAGCAAATTCGTGATGAGGATTTTGAACAAGTAAGTGTTTCAGCCTCAACACCCTTGCTGATAGCCGTGCTACTACTGCTAGAATGGCTCCATGCAAGAAAGATTGTGTATGATGACCAAGAGCAGGCAAGTTCAGAGAGAAAAAACGAAGCGAAATAGATGGCGCTTGAATATTTGATTTCTTCTATTTGGCAAAAATGTTAGAGTCCTGTCATCTCTATTGACGGCGTAGGATATTTGTCCTACGATAAAGGATATAGCAATGGCGGACCTTGATGATCTCATTTCTTTGACCGAGGCGGCAGAGCGTGCAGGAGTATCACGGAATACGATGCATCTTGCGGCAAAAGGCGGATTGATAAAGGCAACCAGGCTTGGGCGATACTGGTATATCTACGCAAGCGACATTGAGCGCTGGAAACAGGAGCATTACCGTCAAGATATGGCAGATATTCGCCGTCTTCGTAAGCACGATGAGGACACTGATCCTCAATCATAAATTTGTGTGTTACAAGGAGGCTATTCCTCATGGCTAATCCAGACTTTTTTAAGCCGGAGTTTGATAAGTTGGCGGTTGATGGATGTATAGGCGACCCCAATGGACAGTCTGCCTATGCTTATATCCGCGTTTCCAGTGATGAGCAAGCTGATGAGGGACGCTCGGGACTTCCTCGCCAAATCATGCATGTTCATGAAATTGCCAGCCAGAAAGGTTTGAAAATCTCATGGGATTTGGTTTATGCCGAAGATTTTTCTGGTTTTACGCTCGACCGCCCGGAACTCACCCAGTTACTCCAGACCTTACGCGAACCCAAGCGGCAAGCACATGCTGTTGTCATTGAACATCTTGACCGATTAAGTCGTAATGCCGACTGGCATCAAGGCTATTTGCTTGAGCAGCTTGAGAAACGCCTAAACGTTAACGTGATGTTTTGGAAGCAATTTACTTCACGGGTTGAACGAGCAGTCATGGGCGCAGTTGCACAAGAAGGAATGGAACTGGCAAAGGCGCGTATGACAGAAGGCATTAAAAACAAAGCTCGAAATGGACGTGTTACCTCACGGAAACGTGCGTATGGTTATAAGTTCGTGGACGACCAAGGGCGGGAGGGAGAACGAGCGCGAAAATTCACCTACTATGCCATTTTTGAAGAAGAGGCCGTTGTCGTTCGAATGATCTATGACCAGGTATGTATGGGGGAGACTCTGTACAAAATCATGGACAATCTGACCCAGGCGGGAATAAAGCCTCCCGGAAAATATCGTGCTTGGGATATGACGTTTTTGCGACTTCTTATTCAGAATCCAGTTTACAAAGGTGAGTATGTCGCTAATCGGGTATATACCGCCGAAGTCCAAAAACCAACGAAAGATGGTCTGTCCATGCGAACGGTAAAAAAGACCATGTACCGACCCGAAGAGGAGTGGATACGAGTATCAGTCCCGGCAATCGTAGATGCAGAGATGTGGCAACGGGCAAATGACATGCTTCAGAAAAATCGGCAAATGGCGCGGCGGAATGCCAAAGCTGAATATCTTCTGACGGGATTATTACACTGTGCCGAATGTGGCTATGTTCTGACGGGAATGCGTCATAAGCGAAACCTAAAAGCAAAACGCTATACAGATTATTTTGGCTACCACTGTTCAACAAAACATCTCTATGGGCGGCAGAAAATTCGTGGAATTGTCTGCAAACAGGGATACATCTCATGTCGTATTCTCGATAAAGCAGTCTGGTCCGTTGTTTGTGATGTCTTGTTGCAACCGGAGATACTCATTGCAGCACTTGAGGCGAATATGCGGGGAGAGCGAAATGAGCAGATACAGCGACAAGTAGCGTATTTAGAGGGTGAATTAGAACGCAAGAAAACCGAGGATGAGAAGTTGTACCGTGCGTATATGGTGGAAGTATTTGACGAAATGGAATACAAAGAGCGGCGTAGTCGTCTTCAAGAAGAATCTGAACACCTTACGACAGAGATTGAACGGCTACGACCAAAGCAAATGACTCAAGAGCAGTTTGAGGCACAGAAGACGGAGCTTCTGGCAATGAGTGAGCATCTACGGAGTACGGGAGCGCTTCATGATCTACCATTTGAGTTGAAACGGCGGATTCTGAAATTGACGGTAGACGCAATCTATGTGAACCAGCAAGAAGGATGGTTTACTTTAGCAGGTTCGATTACCCCTTCAATCCGGTTGTCGAAATACCCATTTGAAATTGCTTCTGCGTGAAGAAGTACAGCACCAAAATCGGAACGACCATAATCACCGAGGCGGCCATTTGCAAGGCGAATTCGCCGGGAGCATCGCTGCTCACGAACTTGGTCAACCCCACCGCCACCGGGCGCCACTCGTCTGACTGTGTGACCAGCAGCGGCCACAGCAGCGCATTCCACGACCCGATAAACGAGAAGGTCACAATCGTCATGACCGGCGCTTTGGAAAGCGGGATCACCACCGAAATCAGAAAACGGAAGTGCCCCGCGCCATCAATCTGAGCGGCGTCCCACAGATCATCGGGAATCTGCGCGAAGAACTGGCGCAGCAGGAAAATGCTGAAAGCCGACGCCATAAACGGCACGGTGAGCGACGGCCAGTTGTTGACCCAGGCGCAGGCGTCACCGCATAGGTTTTGCCCCAACCGCCCCAACCAGACGACGGTGAGAAAATTCGGGATAAACGTGGCGATTTCAGGGATCATCAGGGTGGAGATCATCACTGTGAACAGGAAGTTCTTGCCAATAAACTTCATACGGGCAAAGGCATACGCCGCCGGGATACAAAACACCAGTGTCCCGGTGATGCTGATGGCGGTAATCCGCAGGCTGTTCCACATAAACTGGGCGAAATTCGCCCGGTTCCAGGCGTCCGGGTAATTGCTAATCAGCGGTTGGCTGGGGATCAGACGGCCTATCGCTATTTCCCCGTTGGTCATCAGTGATGAACTAATCATCCACAAAAACGGCAGGATCGCCAGCAGCGTGCCGCCCATCAGGATGGTGTAGGTAATGACCTTGCCCCAGGGGAACGGGTTCTGCGGGCGCTCAACCGGAGCCTGAGGGACATGGAGAGGACGCGCTGTATCAACCATAGAACACCCGGCTTCCCATAATCCGGTTCTGGAACACGGTGAGCAGTAAAATCACGCCGAATAGTACGAAAGCCATCGCGGAGCCATAGCCCATGTTGCCGTTGGTGCGTACCGTCTCGAAGATATACACGCTCATAGTATCCACCGACGTAGACGCCGCCGGGGAACGCATAATCCAGATTTGCGTAAACGCCTTGAACGTGCCAATGATCGCAATCAGCGATAAGAAAAACGTTGTCGGGGAAAGCAGCGGGAACGTGATATGCCGGAAGACTTTCCAGCCGGAGGCACCATCAATCCGTGCCGCCTCATACAGTTCAGCGGAAATGTTCCCCAGCCCCGCCAGGAATACCACCGCGTCATAGCCGATATACGTCCACACGGTATAGAGCATAATCACCAGCAGCGCCAGGCTTGGCCCGGCCAGCACATCCGGCGTTTCTTGTCCAAATAGCAGGCGGGTGATCCCCGTGGGTTCAAGCAGCCACTTCTGCGCCGGAATACCGAACAGCCCCACGAAGTTGTTCACGGGGGAGGTCGCCCGGTGCGAAAACAAGATCTTAAAGACGACGGACGTCGCCACAAAAGGTGTGATATACGGCAAGAAGTAGACAATGCGGAACAGCACTTTACCGCGAATATCCTGGAAGAGCAGGTACGCCAGCCCCATCCCCACCGCCAACTGTAACGGCACTGTTCCAACCGAGAACATGACCGTGATGATGAAACCGTGCAGCAAATCCCGGTCGGCGTTCGCCAATGCGTTCGGCAACTCGGCGCTCAAGAGGTAGCCACCCAGCAGCAGCAGGACGGCAACCAACCCCCACACGACAAACTTGCGGTCATCAAAGTGACGACTGGCGCGTTGCCACACGACGAATGCCGCGATCACCAGAACGATACCGGCGCTGATGAAGATTACCTGCGACCATAACGGCAGGTCTTCCCCGGCGGCGCGTGCGGTTTCGATTGCCAGTTGGATTTCGGCGACGGTGAGCTGCATGGTCAGCACACCGACGGCCAGGAAAACAAAAACCAGCGTGGCTTTTGTCAGAAGTTCCACGCTGGCTTGAATACGGATAGCCCGATTAAAAAAGACGCTGGCTGCGACAGCGAGCAAGGCAACCAGCAGCAGCATAGTGCCGGTTTCCACCACTGGCGGCACCTGGAAACTGGCGGCCAGTTCGTTGATAAACATGCCCTGCACCCGTTCCTGCCCACGGATGCGCTGGGGAATATCCAGCACAACGGGCAGCAACGTGAAGAACCAGTTAAAGAACAGCACCCACACCGCCGCATTCAGCAGGCCAGGGAGCAGCGCCAGCAGGCCACGCCGGTCATCATGAGTCATCCGCCACAGCCGCCGCAGCGTAATAAGTCCGTAGACCAGGGCGCCAATTGCCAACCAGAAGAACAGGACAAACGCCAGGTGATCGAGTGCCCGCACATAATTATCTAACCCCTGGTAGGCTTCCGGGAAGCGCCGCCACTCATGCAGGCTGACGAAAAAGGCGAAGGCCACCGGAAATATCCCAAACGTGAAGATAATCACCGCTGCCGGCAACAGGAACAGGTACGCCGTCATATTTTCTCGGACGGTACGCCCGCGCCGAGAGTTCCAGAACTGTTGTAACGATTGCGATGAACGTGTTGTCATGATAGTCATCAGTGCTTATAGCTGGATAGCGAGAATTGTACCAGCATTAGTGGAGGACACCAAGCAAACTGATGAACTTTTATCGTAAGTTAGTGCAATTTTAACCAACCGGGCTGTGTAAATTGCGATTTGTGTGGGTTGGGCATACACTGGTGGGAACTGTCAGATGTCAGTAATCCAGCGTGACAAATGACATACTTCCCTCTGGTGTAAGCGAGCTATACTAAGGGGTATACGAAACATAGTGACCCGTGCGGCGGATTGACCATCGCCCCCGCTTCCCATAACACGTTGACCAACGCTGTCCTGATGCAAGCGGGGCAGCGTTTTGTGTATTCCGGCGTGCTGGTCGGGGGGATACCACCATGAAAGGCAAGAGCAAACCGCGCAGTCCGCGCAAGAAGAAGAACGACACTGATAAGCTCGAACAGTTGGCGGACAAGAAAGCCCGCCGCCGCGAGAAGAAACAGGCACTCAAGATGCTGCAAAAGAAATCCAAGCGCACCGGTAAAGTTGTCAGTCACCCGGAGGCATAAACAGCACCTGATGCCGACCACAACTGCATATCTTGTCATCTGACACCCCGGCAC
>CALJKV010000074.1 GCA_937974245.1 uncultured Chloroflexota bacterium
GGAAGATGCGGGCGAATTTGTTCGGGTAGTAATATCCGCTTTTCTCAGGTGGCATGGTACGATTTCCTCCAATCGATTATTGATCTTAGCGCAATGCCCATGCTGGGGCAAGTTGTTCATGAAGGAGCTGTTGTTTCTCCTGATTTCCCTTGTCATTTTGCAGCCAATACGATCTGAACAGCTACACACTGCCCATAAGTCTAACACAAGACGTGATTGTATGCAGCAAAACTAAGCGTATGCTTCCAGGAAAAAAGGCCAGTCCCATATCGTGATATTCTTGAATCTTAATACTTGCTGAAAACAACCATCACAACGGTCTTTAATTGTGCTACAATGGCACGGGTCTAAATGTGAAATATTCACCAATCCCTGAATCTAAAGGGAAATCGTTTTCTAATGGTTATACAATAGGCAATAGCATTAGTATGAAGCAGAGGCTTCATTGAGCATCAATTATCCTGGCAGTTCCCCTGTGGTTGCTATTCATAATCTCACCAAGCATTATACGGAGGGCAGCCGGTCACGCCTCGTGTTAGATAACACTAACCTGGAAATTCAGGCGGGCGAATTTTTTGTCCTGCTGGGCAAGAGTGGCAGCGGCAAAAGTACATTTTTGAATCTGTTAAGCGGTATTGATAATCCTGATTTCGGACAGATTATTATTGACGGTCAGGATATTGCCGGGTTGAACGAGAAACAGCGCACCCTGTTTCGCCGTGACCACATTGGCATTATTTTCCAGTTTTTTAACCTGATCCCTACACTAACGGTGTTGGAAAATATTACTTTGCCTGGCGAACTGCGTGGGCGCCCCGGCCTGATTGAAAAGCGTGGGCGGGAACTGCTGGAACGAGTCGGCCTGGCGGATCGTGCAGAGGACTTCCCGGATAAACTCAGTGGCGGAGAACAGCAGCGGGTGGCGATTGCCCGCGCCCTGCTGCAAGAGCCGATGCTTGTCCTAGCGGACGAGCCGACGGGCAACCTGGATGAAGATACTGGTAAAAGTGTGCTGGCATTGCTGCTGGAATTAACGCGAGACGCTGGGCGGACACTGGTGATGGCGACTCATAATCCGGAAATCGTCCCTTTAGCAGATCGGGTCTGCCGGATTCAGGAAAGCAGGATACTTGTCACGTCAAATACCCGCCAATCAATTAGCAGCGTGCAAGGAAATAGGGGATAATGAAAATAGAGAGCTATTTGCTGATCAAATTTATGGGTATGTGACAGAGAGGCATCAGCAATGACCGACCCCGAACCAAAAAACATCAAACAACTCCTGGTAGACCTGCGCGATTTCAACAAGATCAAACGGCGCACCGCCGTAATGAAATTGGGAATGGCCGGGGGCGAAGAAGCCGTCCATGCGCTGATTATGACGGTCAGGAATGAACATGAGGATTTGATCGCGCGTGGGCGCGCCGCGCTCATGCTCGGTAATCTGCGCGACATTCGGGCAGTTGACTCGTTAATCAAGGCGTTGGATGCGCCAGGTTTTCAAACGCCGGTTTATGCCGCTGAAGCGCTTGGCAAAATTGGCGATCCGCGTGCGATTGAACCGCTGCTGCTGGCGGCGGCGAATTCTGGTAATGATACGTTCCGCAAGGCGGCACTGGAAGCGCTCAAACGTCTGGGACATGACCCGGAACGAATCCCCATGGAATAAGGGCGACGGTAGTTGTCCCTTGTGTCCGGCAGGGCAAATGCCGGGCAAACCTGTTGGATTGTCACCTTCAAGTATACCGGCAGCCTGTCTTGTGCTGGCCGGTTATTTCTTTTATGCGCCGGCGATTCTCACAACCAATGCTCTCGTCTCATCGTAGTTACATCATGAACAATGCAACCGGTCACGATTGGCTGCTGCCGGTGACTCTGTAAAACTATACAGGAGAGGGTGGTTTAATGCGTCTGAAGAAAGTTCGTTTTGGAATCATTCTGACGGTTTTCCTGCTGGTGGCTGTTGTGCTGCCCCTGGCGGCCCAGGATAACCGTATTGTCATTTCTGTTGCCGTGCCGGAATTCCTCGGCGATTCGTTCCAGCCGGATGTTTTTGCTCAGTTTGAACAAGAGAATCCCGCCTATAAGGTGCGTGTGGTCAAGGTGAACAACAGCGCCTTTTCTCCGGTAGCGCCTGCCCGTGACCTGGATGGACACCTGAACGGCGTCGCCAGCTACGCTGCGATGGCGGATGTCCTGTATATTACACCCAATACGATTTCAGTGGAGGCGACCCGCGCCGGGTATTTCCTTGATCTCGCGCCGCTGGTTGCCAGTGACTTTGGCCTGGATGTCACCGACTTTTACCCGGCGGCCTGGGAAGCCTTTCAGTGGGATCGTGGCGTATGGGGTTTCCCGGCGGTGGCGGATCTCCTGCTGCTGGTTTATAACCCCGCCCAATTTGACGAGATTGGCCTGCCCTATCCGGACTCCTATTGGAGTCTGGATGATCTGGCCGCTGCCGCCGACTTCTTGAAAGTCAGAGATTCAAGCGGGCAGGTGACACGCCCCGGCATGGTGACGTTGAGCGGCGATAATCTCGCACTGCTGGCGCTCAGCCTGCTCAATACGGGCTTCTACGATGATACGATTTTCCCCGCTGTACCGCGCCTGGCGACGCCGGAACTCGAGGCCTTCCTGGAGCAGTGGATGGAGATGGAAGACGAGGGAATTGTGACTCAGTGGGTGCAGGGCTACGAAGATGTGCCGATGCGAATTGACGACGCTTTTGCCCTCTCGACTGGGTTCGGGAACGAGTACGACATGGCAGGGGCGCTGCTGCCGGGCGGCATGGCCGGGATGGATGTGCAAGGCTTTGCCGTGAGCAGTGGCACAACGGAGCCGGAAGGTGCGTATGTTCTGGTCAAGTACATGACGAGCAATGCCACCATCGTGAATGGGATGTTTGGGCTGCGTCCTGCCCGCCGCAGCCTGATAAACGCCCAATCGGGGGATGATCTGACCATTAGTTTTTTCCTGAACCTGTCGTCAGAGGATGAAGCTGCCCTTGAAGATGCCCTCAATAACGGGTTGTCGCTTTCGGGGCAGCGGTTTGGCGACTACGTGGGAATTGCCGCCGACAAAATGCGAACGGAGGGGCTTGATGCACGAGCCGCGCTTCAGGCAGTGGAGGCCGACGCGGTTGCCAACCTGCAAGCGGCCAGCAGCCGGCGCGAAGATGTAACCGTACATGTTGCCACGCCCGTGCCGACTCCGGCGCTGGGGGCGAACGAGGTGAGTCTCAGTTTCGGGCTGGTGGCGTTCGGGCCGGGCAACGATGACGCCCAGTGGCAAGTCCTGGTGGATGAGTTCATTGCCAGCGACCCACAGGTGCGCCAAATCGTGATTGACAGCGCCTTCAGCTTTGACCCAGAGGAGATGAGCGAGAAGTACGACTGCTTCTTCCTGCCATTTAATCTGGTGCAGCAGCTTCAAGACCTGAGTCCGCTGCTCAACCTGGATCCGTTCCTGGATACGGACCCGACCTTTGACCGGGCTGATGTGATCGGCACGAGCCTGACACAACTTCAGAAGGATAATAAGACCTGGGGTTTCCCGGTCATTATCCAGCCGCAGATTCTGTGGTACAACTACGACAGCTTCCTGCGGAACGGCGCGATTCCGCCGGGGAATAGCTGGTCGCTTGACCAGTTCACCGACTCGTTACGTGCCCTGCGATTTGACCCGAACGAACCGCCGCCCTTCGTCCCCAGCAGCTTTGGCGGCACGTATCTGCTCATGCTGATTGGAGCCTATGGTGGGTTGCCGCTCGACTATCGCACCGAACCCCCGACGGTCAACCTGACTGACCCGCTGACGGTGGACGCGATCCGGCAGGCGCTTGACCTGGCGAAAGATGGTTATATTGCTTACCAGGAACTCGGCTCGTTCCAGGGCGGCGGGGGCGGGGGTATTGACCGCCAGATTTACGATGCTTCACTTAATACGCAGGCTTTCCGTGAACAGATTGCCGGGCGTGATAACCCTTACCAGGTGACGACATTCCCCTATGGCACACGGTACAACGTCGCCTCATACAACCTGGGAGCCGCTTATATCAGCGCCAGGACGCCCAACCCGGAAGCCTGCTACCGCTGGATTAGCGGCGTGGCGCGTCATCCTGAAGTGCTTTCCGCTATGCCGGTGCGTCGCTCGTATATTGACGACCCGCTGGTGACAGCTTCACAAGGGACGGACATTGTGGAGATGTATCGCGCTATCGCCGATGCGCTGGATGACCCGAACACGATCATTTTCCCGTCACCCTTTAACGGCATCGCTTCGCCGGGCGGTCTGGTGATTCAACTGTGGTTGTACCGGGCCTTCGATATGTATGTGCTTCAGGATGGTGACCTGGAGACCGCCCTGGTAGACGCCGAGGCCTTCATCAAGGCCTACCAGGAGTGTATCGCGGATATACCGCCCTTTGACCCGGCTCAGTACCAGACGCAGCTTCAGCAGATTGTCTACTTCCTCCAGTATACCAACTGCGCGGTGAAAATTGACCCCAGCCTGAGTTCACTGTTCAGCTTCGGCAGTGGTGGGTAGCGTAAACTGCTTCTAAAGGGTGGGGCGGCTGTGTGCCGGCTCACCCTCTTCCTTGTCATTTCAACGAAAATGCCCCGCTTCTAACACATCGTTTATCGTGGTTTCAGCCATTTTTCAGACAGCGGCGCTAGAGTCCCCATTAGATCAGCGAATCGCTGGCCTATCCTGTGGAGAGGATTTGGAAATACGAGGTGTACGAGCTATGAAGAAGGTGCAGTTGATGAAATGGTCAGGTCTGGTACTGAGTGTGTTGGCTCTGGCACTGGTTGGATTCAGCATGGTGGCCGCGCAGGATACGACAACTGCGACGCCGGGCTACCTGGGTGTGCGCTTTGTCGCAGCCGATAGCGGGGTGCTGGTGGTTGAAGTCGTGGCGGATTCACCCGCTGCTGCTGCCGGACTGAAGGTCGGCGATTTTCTACTGGCTGTCAATGGCGAGTCGGTGACCGCCGATAATGTGCGTGGCACTATTCAAGCCCATTCTGCTGGGGATACCCTCACGCTGGGGATCGAACGGCGGGGCGAGGTGATGGACGTCGATGTGATACTGGCCGAGGCGCCTGCTGTGGCCGCTGTGCCGCAGTTCCACTTTAACCAACCGGACGTGACCGCTGGACAGCCTTATCTGGGTATCGGTATTAACACGGCGGATGATGGTGGCATCGTGATTTCGCTGGTGCAGGATGAATCTCCCGCTGCCGCCGCCGGGTTACAGGCGGATGACCGCATCACGCAGGTGAACGGCACGCCTGTTACCACCACGCAGGAAGTTGTCGCAGCAGTGCAGGCGATGAACGTGGGTGATACCGTCACGCTGACAATTGACCGTGCTGGCGAATCGATGGATGTTGAGGCGACTCTAGGAAGCGCCCCGGTCATGACGATGCCGTTTAATCGGGGTTTCGGGCGTGGTGGCATGTCGCTGGAAAACGGCCAGATAGGTCTGTCCTGGACGGATGGCAAGCTCCAGATCACCGACCTTTCAGAGGAACACCCGCTATATACCGCCGGCCTGCGGGCCGGTGACGCGATCACCGCTGTGAACGGACAGCCGCTGACCGATATGACCGGGCTGTTTGGTGTCTTTAGCGGCATGACTGAAGATGGCACCATCACCCTTACGGTTGATCGTGCCGGTGAAAGCATGGATATTGATGTGCAGGCCTCAACCCTGCTGAACGGCTTCCATTTCTTTGCGATGCCGAATGGCATGGATATGGAAAGCTTCTTCGGACGCGGTTTCCACGGCTTCTTCTCTGATCCCAGTGCTGAAACCACGCCGGAACCAAACGCATAACCCCACTAAACGGGGCATTGCACGCAGCACAACGGCAAGGGGACTCCACGTCCCCTTGCTGCTTTTCAGGTACAGGCGGGGTATCTGGTAATGGGTTTCTTCTCATGTTACAATCTTTTTTACACAAATAGACTTGGTTAATAGTGAGTGGTTTCCCCCACCTGTCTTCAATGAAAAATTCAGACGCCGATCATAAACTACCAAACTTAGAAGTGACACTGGGCCACCTGAGCGGTGAACTGCTGCGTGCGCCGCGTAATTTCACGAACCTGGTGCTGTTTAAACCGGATAAGACTGAGAAAATTCCCCCGAATGTGGTGCGTATCACCCATCACTATGCGGACGCGATGCTGGCTTACGGGTTTACCGCCGAATACGAAGCGTTGCAGCGGGTGGCAGATTGGTTTTCAACCGGATTGTCGGACGGCAACACCGAACTTGATTCGGTGGAAATGAACCGGCTGGAGGCGCTGCTGCTGCTGCGTTCTCAAGACCCGAATGCCGCAGCCCGCTTGGAACTGCTGTTAAGACAATGGGTGGTCAATGGCAAGTTTACTTCCAAATCGCCCGATCAACGTTTCAATGCGCTGTGGGCACTCAAGATACTATGGCTGGCGCACCAGAAAAAGGCCATGAACGGCAGTGGTATCACTCAAAACGAGCTGCGTCGCTGGACAACCGCGCTGCTGACGGAGGATTTTCAGGACAAGGATATGGCGTTTGCGTTGCAACTGCGCCATGAGATCGCGGGCGGGCTGACGAAAACCCAGCAGGCTAAGTATCTGAATGTGCTCCTCAAGCGGGCAGCTGAAAATGGCGGTATGTGGGGGGTCAAGCGGAATACGGGCTGGATTATTGACCTGATCCACAAACAGGAACTCTTTAATGTTGAGTTCACCAGCAACAAAGACCGGGATGCCCTGCGCGAGATCGTCATCAGCACCTGCTACATTATCGAGAACCTGATGCCGATGGCCGAGCAGTATCCGCAGATTAAACCGGCGCTGCGGATGGCGATGGATATGTGGTGGGGTGTGCTGCAAGGCGGCGATACGATCCGTAAACTGCGGACATTGTTCCGCCGGGACTACGATTTCCTGTTTATTCTTTTCCGGTCATTGTGTGCGATTCGGGCGTACATCAATCATCCCCTCATCCAGGTCAGCGCCATGTACCTGGCGGAGCAGTTGTCGAGCGGCCCGCCAGTTGAATCGTCGGATATTGAGAGCATTTTACAGGCGCTTCAGAAGTGGATTCCGGTCAAGCTAAAACACGCCCCGGAAAAGCTCAAATTGGGGCTGTCCGATTCCAAGGTTGTGCGGGTATATCCCCAATTCGGCCATCCGCTGCTGAAGGACGAAGATATAGAAATCGCTCTGGTGAAATCGGTAATCGTGAAGTACGGCAAACCGGAGGAGATCAACAAGGAGCGGGCGAACTACAAGTTGCTGCCCGATGATATTCAGGATGCTTTTGTTGAAATCCCGCAGGAGTGTTTTGAGGAAGACGCGGCGCAGGGTGGGCGCGCCTTCGTCATTATGTCCGACCTGTACCGCCATTGGACGGTATATGAGACATTGCCCCGGCGCGAAACCTATGCGCCGGCCATCGCCCGTGAACTGGGCGGCTTCTTGACCAGGGTTCACCGGGGCGATACGCATTTAACGCAGATGTATGCGCAGGATGCCGTAATGCGCCTGTACCTGATGCCGATGATTGACCAGGTGCGCCAGGTGTTTAAGTTTATTGAGGCCAACGATCTGCTGCCAAGTCCGGCAGGAGACGTTCAACACCTGGAACACGAACTGCTTGGGCTTATCGGTGGCCTGATGCCCCGCCACAGCCATCTGGAAGATTTCCCGGTGGCTTATATGCATGGCGACCTGCACACGCGCAATATCATGGTGCGTCGCTTGCGCCGGGCTGACCGCGAGATCTATAACCGCGAACTGGACTTCAAGTTGATTGATCTCGAAAAGGTGGATAACCGGGGGGACGCCGCGCATGACGCCGGGCAGCTTTTGATGGACCTTGAACTGCTCCGGCAGCCACGCGACCCGGATGATGAGGCGCAGATTGTTGCGATTATGGACACACTGACCGAAGCCTACCGCCGCTTTGCCGACGAACGCAAAGACCGCACATTTGGCACACGGCTGCAACTGGCGCAGGCGCGGGCGCTGATTCGCATCGCTAAAGCACAGATCAAATACGGCGAGGTCGCGCTCAACCAGAACCAATCCACAACAGCCAAATTACTGGCCCGCGACATGCTGGAATATGTCGGGCAATCCGTGAAGTATCTGCGTGCGGTGGAAGCGGCTTTGGCGTAGTAAGCTTCCAGGGCAATCGCATCAAATTCACTCTATACAGAATGGCCTTTCCTGACCCCTCTCCAACCCTCCCCGTAAACGGGGCGGGGGCTGGTCAAACAGAACCAACAAGTCGCCCCCGCTGGCGGGGGAGATTGAGAGGGGCAAAAAAGCCAGAAGTGTATATCAAATTGAAGTTCCCATTTTGATGCAATCGCCCTGAGTGAGCTTCAACTCACGCTTGAAGCCCTTTTCTGGCGGGATTATAATCGCCACTGATTTGTCTGATTAGTAAAGTGAACTGAGACTATGAGTATCAAACAAACACTGCTTGACCGCATTGCCAGTAAAACAGCTGTAGTGGGCGTCGTTGGTCTGGGATATGTTGGACTGCCGCTGGCCGTTGAATTCGCAGAAGTTGGTTTTTCGGTTATCGGTGTGGATTTGTCGGCTAGCAAGGTAGACATGCTCAACCAGGGCGAAAGCTATATCCCGGATATTCCCACCGCACAGTTGAAACCGCTGGTTGAAAGCGGGCGGCTGCGGGCGAGTACCGACTATGCGGCGCTGCGGGCGGTAGATACCATCAGCATCTGTGTGCCGACCCCACTTCGGAAAACCAAAGACCCGGATATGTCTTTCATAATTGAATCAACGGACGCGATTGCTGAAATCGCCCATGAAGGAATTCTGGTAATTCTGGAAAGCACCACGTATCCCGGCACAACCGAAGAAGTGATCCTGCCGCGTCTCATCAACAATGGGTTCAAGGTAGGGGACAATGTATTCGTGGCGTTTTCGCCAGAGCGGATTGACCCCGGCAATAAAAATTTCGGCGTCCGTAATACCCCCAAAGTCGTGGGTGGCGTGACCCCAGCCTGCACCGAGATTGTGACCGCATTGTATCGCCATGCGGTGGATAACGTGATCCCAGTATCTTCCACCACCACCGCCGAAATGGTCAAACTGCTGGAAAACACATTCCGCGCCGTCAATATCGGGCTGGTCAATGAGATGGCGGTGATGTGTGATAAGCTCGGCATCAGCGTGTGGGAAGTCATCGCGGCGGCTTCCAGTAAGCCATTCGGATTTATGCCCTTCTATCCGGGGCCTGGCCTGGGCGGTCACTGCATCCCGGTAGACCCACATTATCTGAGCTGGAAGCTCAAGACACTCAACTACAATGCGCGTTTTATCGAGCTTGCCAGCGAGATTAACACCTCCATGCCGCTCTACGTGCTGACCAAAATTACCGATGCCCTGAATGACGAGGGCAAGGCGGTGCGTGGTGCGCGAGTGGTTGTGTTGGGTGTGGCCTATAAGCGCGACGTGAATGACGTGCGCGAAAGCCCGGCGTTGGATGTCCTGCAACTGCTGCGTGACAAAGGCGCGGACGTGGTATACCACGACCCGTATGTGCCGCGTATTCACATGGAAGCCGCCGGGGATTATATGGAAAGTGCGACGTATTCCGACACCCTGTTGGAAAACGCCGACTGCGTGGTGATTATCACCGATCACACCAGTTATGACTGGCAGCATGTCCTTGACCACACGCACCTCGTTGTGGATACCCGCAATTCAACCCCGCCGTTACAGGGCAAAGCCCGCCGCGTCATTCTGTAACCTACGGCAGCCGGTGGTGTTATATAGTTGGTGAATCCTATAAGCACAGACTGTATAGCACCATCGCGTTTCAATGTCTGTCGTGGGTACGTGTATTGAGCAGGTTGTCCCCATTTCAGCTTCATTGTTCGGAAATAGGATTACAACTATACTGAGGGTATTCCAACGTATAGTAAATCACAGGGTTCAGGCGGTAGTGTGTGACAATATCCACATGAATATGCGGTGATGTTACCTGCGCTTAACCCGTGAATCTAGCCTACCCGAGAGGGACAAACGACATGGAACTATCGTTTCAGCTGCGTGCGCTACCACCCGATGCCTTAGACATTATTCGTTTTTTGGGGACACTGGAGGATCCCTTAGCCCATGCTAATACGATCGCTGATGAAGTAGGTTTGAGTGATCGCAGCCTGGGTAAAGCCATCCGTCGTCTGGTCACTAAAGGCTATTTACAAATGGGTATTGACCAGATGTATCGGCTCACCGAGCAAGGCGAACGTGCGGCACGCGAACTGGTGGCGTATGACGCCGAAAGTGGCGGTGCAGACAGCGAATCAGAATCGCCAGTGGTTTTACAAGTCGAGCGGCAGGCGGTGCTGGTGATCCCACAACCGCTGATGGCCGGCCAACCGGCACAGTTTTACGTCGGGTTTCAACCGGCTGCCAATGGGCAGCGCCTGAATGATAGCGCACAGATTGCGATGCGTGTATTCATCCTAAATGGTGAACCTGACCAGCCGCAGGAAGCTATTCTGGAGTTGGGCAACGAACCGGACTATCATGCCTTTGCTATTACACCTGGCCCTTACCGTCAGGCGCGTATTCGTCTCCAGGTTTTTCAACTGGGACCTAACCCGGACGATATTGAGAACTGTGGTGGCATGTATATTGATCCTGCGGTGACGGATGTCTCTGAAAATGGCACTTCGTTAACCGCTTATACCACCAAATTGAAGTTAACAACACCTGGAGCATAAGAAACATTATGACCCCTGAAGAAACCCCTCTCGTCCCGTATCCGCGCAACGTGTTTTTTCGGAGAATGACTCAAGTCGTGGGGCGGGCACTCCTGGGTTTGCTCACCCGCACCACGGTTGCCGGGCGCGAGAACTTGCCCAAAAAAGGGCCGCTGATTCTGGTTGGCAATCATAATGCCCTGATGGAAGCCGCCCTGATGGTGCTGCACTCGCCTTATCAGATTGAACTGTTGGGCGCGGGCGACATCCCTTTTGACCCGCGTTACGCCTGGGCCATTGAGCGTTACGGTTATATCCCGATCCGGCGCGGTGAGATGGACCGGTTGGCACTGAATAAGGCGCTGGGGGTTTTGAAGCAGGGGGGGGTTATTGGCATGTTCCCGGAAGGCGGTATCTGGGAAGCGGCATTCAAACGCGCCCGTACCGGGGTATCCTGGCTAAGTTCCCAGGCGAATGCGCCGATCATCCCCATTGGCTTTGGCGGTATTGACGGGGCACTCGGGGCGACTATGAAACTCAGACGCCCCCGTATGTTAATGAACATCGGCCACATTATCCCGCCCATCCCCGCAGAGATAGAGGGGAAGTCACGCAAAGAAGCCCTGGAAGACGGGGCGAAGATGGTCATGCAGCAGATTGCAGCGCTTATCCCGGAAGAAGACAAACAGCGCTGGAACCGGATTCGCAACGAACGCTTTGAACTGCAACTGGTTGTTCGTGACAGCAGTGGTGAGCCGGTTACACTGCCCCCGGAACTGGAAATCACTGTCCCGGAAATGCTTGCCAAGTACTTCCATCGCCCATTGATGCTGGATGTTCTGGCGCGGAACTTGAACCTGCCCATTCAGCCGTTACAGCGACTGCACCGCGAACATGACCCGGTAAGACTCGCCCCGGCGCTCAAAGCTGCTGTCAGCTACTATGACGCACATCCGAATTTCCTGCCGTATCGCTTCCCCTATGTGGAAGCCAGCGGGATGCACAACGGGCTGCGCCAGCTTCACCGGATTGCCGAGTGGTCAATTGAACATAACTACCAGGTCGAAGTTATCCCCATCCGGCGCTACCAACAGCGAGGTAGCGACCAGGAGATCGTCGAATACAGTCCGGGGAGCATCCCGGCGCTATAGGGAAGATACACGGAAACCAGGGGCAGCCCTGGTTTTTTTTGTGGGGAGATTACCCCCCGGTGACCGGGCCGGGTGTGGGATAGATCGGTCCTTGCGGGTCGTCGGTGGGGGTGGGCGTCGCAGTGATGAAGCCCCCCTGGCGGCTGGGAGGGGCGGTAGGCGGCAGACTTTCGCCGGTGATCGGGCCAGGTGTGGGGTTGATCGGGATGGCGGGAACGGCTGTCGGTTGCAGTGGTACACCGAATGGTTGGCCGAGTTCCACCCGACGGTTCAGGGCTTGCTTCATATCCTCGAAGTAGTCGTAGACCACCATATCGGGCAGTGCGTGGGAGATACCCTGTGCCAGCGCGACACCCCATTGGGCTGCCGTGTCGCGGCGGGCCATCACCGTGACGATGATCGTAAAATTCACTGGAATCAACCGCGGGAGTTCCAGGTCGCTGACCACCGTAGGCAAGTAGCGCTCCCAATATTGCCGGGCAGCATCAAATAACCATTCCGCACCCAGGTTCGGCGCGACCAGTAAAAAGTGATAGTCAGGGAAGCGATCCGGTGTTGCTTGCATAAGATTATCTTACCACAGCAGACGCATTGACACAGGTAGAATATTTGTTCTATTATGATGATACAGCTATCGCGTGAATATGGGGGAAATAATGACACTCGACACACAGTTGCTCGATACCTGGAACATTCACAACCGGATTATCTTCTATATCCTGGATGCGCTCACGTCGGAATCCCTGGCTGGAGTCCCTGCCGGTAAGGGGCGCAGCGTCGGACACATCCTGGCGCATATTCATAATGTGCGGCTCATGTGGCTGAATGCGGCCGCACCTGACCTGATAGGGGAAATGGAGAAAATCCCGACCCGCAAAAAGGACGAGGTCACATTGGTGTTGCTGCGTGCGTCGCTCGAAGATTCGCGCCAGGCGATGGAAACGCTGTTTAAACGGGGCTTTGAGCAAGGCAAAATCAGCGGGTTCAAACCACACCCTGTTGCCGCGTTTGGTTACTTTCTGGCGCATGAGTGGTATCACCTGGGCGAAACCGGTATGACGCTCTCCCAGGCCGGTTTCCCGTTGGATGAAAAGACCGCCTATGGTATATGGGAATGGGGGTCGCGCTAGGGTACACTTGGGCGGAAAAAACAGTCCAGGAGGAGTCGCGCATGACCACTGTTAAACCCACATTTTCGATTGAAGCACTGGCGGTTTTTCCTCTGCCGGGGATGGGCATTCCCGGCAGTTTCGCCTTCAGCCAGGACGACTCGCGGCTGATGTACCTGTATGGCGGTGGTGGCCCGCTGCAACAACTTTACACGCTGGATGTTATGAGTGGTGAGAAGCGTGTGCTGGTTGCGCCGCCCGGGGGTGGCGTCAAAGAAGGCGAACTTTCCCGCGAAGAGGAACTGCGCCGCCAGCGGGAACGGATGCTCACGGTAGGCATCACCCACTTTTACCGGGCCAAGACAACGGAGCGCCTGCTGCTGCCGGTCGCCGGAGATGTCTACCTGTACGATGCTGCGGGCGGGCTGCGGAAACTTGTGGACTGTGCCGGAAGTCCCCCTGCACAAGATCCGGCACTGTCGCCCGATGGAGTGTGGGTCGCCTATGTGCAGGATGCTGAAGTATATGTCATCCCGGCTGCGAGTGGCGCAGGCCGGCAGATCACCAGTGGGGCGCGGGGCACGGGCAAAACCAACGGCCTGGCGGAATACATTGCGCAGGAGGAACTGGCGCGGCGCGAGGGCTTCTGGTGGTCGCCGGACAGCCGCCAGATAGCCTATGCTGAAGTGGATGAAACGCATATCCCGGTCTATCGTATCGTACACCAGGGCAAGGACAGTACGGTGGATGACGCTTACGAAGATCACCGTTACCCCTTTGCCGGGGAAGCCAATGCACGGGTACGGCTGGCGGCGGTGAACCGGGAGGGTGGTGCGCCGGTATGGATGGATACTGGCTATGGCGAGGAGGTCTATCTGGCCCGCGTGTTCTGGTGGCCGGATGGTGTTCTTGGCGCGGAAATCCTCAGCCGTGACCAGACCTGGCTCGACCTTGTGCGTTTTGACACTGGGAACGGGGCGCGGACATCGGTTCTGCGGGAGACCAATGCTTATTGGGTGAGTCTGCGGACGCGGCACTTTATCCCTCTGGAAGCGGGGGGATTCCTGTGGGCGTCGGAGTGTTCCGGCTTCAATCACATTTACCACTACGGCGCGGACGGCGAACTGGTGCGTCCGTTGACCGCTGGGGAGTGGGTCGTGGATGAAATTACGGCGGTGGATGAAACGAACGGCCTCGTCTACTTCGCCGGAAACCGGGAACATCCTACAGAGCGCCACTTGTATGTTGTTTCGCTGGCGGGCGGGGAAGTCCGGCGCATCACGTCTGAACCCGGCACGCATGAATTCACGCTGGATAACAGGTGTCAGCGGTTCGTGGACGTGTTCAGCGCGGTTGACCAACCGCCGGTTGTAACGCTGCGGGCGCTGGCTGATGGCGCGGCGCTCCATCTGGTTCACACCCCGAACGATCCCCGTTTGGAAGACTTCGCCCTGCAGCCGCCCGAACTGGTGACGCTCCAAAATCGTGATGGCCTCACGCTACACGGCGCGGTCTACCGTCCCCCGGCGCAGTTTGGCCCCGGCCCGCATCCTACGATAGTGCAGGTCTACGGCGGCCCCGGCCCGCAACTTGTGGCTAACCAGTGGCTGGTCACCGCCAACCTGCAGATTCAGTATTTGCGTGAGCAAGGTTTCCTGGTCTTCCGGTTGGATAATCGGGGGAGCGCCCGGCGTGGGCTGGCCTTTGAAGGGGCGCTCAGGCACCGCATGGGTACGGTTGAAGTGGATGACCAGATAGACGGCGTGCGGTGGCTAGTCGAGCAGGGGCTGGCCGACCCGGAACGAGTCGGTGTCTTCGGCTGGAGCTACGGCGGCTATATGACGCTGATGTGCCTGGCGAAAGCGCCCGACATTTTCAAGGTCGGGGTAGCAGGGGCGCCGGTCACGGCCTGGGATGGTTACGACACGGGCTACACCGAACGTTACATGGGCACGCCACAGTCCAACCCGGAAGGATACGCGGCGGGCAGCGTGATGACCCATGCGGAGAACATACGTGGCAAGCTGCTGCTGGTACACGGGATGATTGATGAGAATGTGCATTTTCGCCACACGGCCCGGCTGATGAATGCCCTCAACCGCGCTCGCATTGCCTATGATGTGCTGCTCTTCCCCGATGAACGCCACATGCCGCGCCTCCCGGCTGACCGTGTGTATCTAAACGAGCGCGTTGTGGGGTATTTCCAGCAGCATTTATAAGATTCAGGCGTTTTGCAGCGAAACGTATCATACACTTGTTCGTGATGACACAGGAGTTTTCAAACTTTTTGCGCTCGGTTGTGGAGGTGGATAGGTCTCATGCCTCCCAATCTTCGATTTGCAGATCGGGAATCCGGCTAAACTCACGAGTATTATGGGTTACAACGATTAGCCCGTGTACCAGCGCAATCGCGGCGATTTGCATATCGTAGGGGCCAATTGGTGTACCTGCTGCTTCCAGATGAGCGCGAATTCGTCCAAACTCGTTGGCGGCGGCTTCATTAAAAACGAGATGGGCAAAACGAACGAAAAAAGCATCCTGTCTGGCGCGGGAACGTTCAGGATGCTCACTTTTTGCTGACCAAAGAACATTTCACCCATCGTTACTGTGCTGATAGTTATGTCGGTATCGGCTATCAAACGTATCCGTTCACGGATTTGAGGGGCGCGTCCGTTGATATAGCGGATACAGGTATTGGTGTCCAGCAGATATTTCACTCAACTTCATCCCGTACGTCGGGGTAAAGCGGTTGGTTACGCTCAATCGGATCGTCTGCCAGACTGCCGTAGGTTAGATCAATGAACTGTTCCCAGGGCATACGACGATAGGCTTCCACCTCAATATCTTCCTTGAGCGCATGGCTGAGATGTTCAAGCAGGCGCACTTTTTCCACTAAGGTCATGCGGGCTGTGAGTTGGACAGCTTCTTCATAGATGGTCATAGCAGACCCCTTTCACTATGCTCATATTGTACCATTATTCATACGGGGATACGCGCCACATGCCGCGCCTCCCGGCTGACCGCGTATATCTGAACGAGCGGATTGTGGGGTACTTCCAGCGGCATCTATAAAAACAGGCAGTAAGACGCTTATTGCATAGTACAAATCTATACTCGGTTTTATGGCAAGCCGGGTATAATTATGTCATGTACACAACACCTATACTGTGAGAGACTGTTCATGACTACCCGGCACTTGCGAACCTTTTACGCGCTGATCTTAGCGCAGGTTGTATCGCTCATCGGCAGCCGTATCAGCGGGTTAGCGATGAGCATCTGGGTATACCAGGAAACGGGGGACGCGACGCCGCTGGCGCTGGTGCAGTTCTTCGGGTTTTTGCCGAGTGTCATCGCTGCTGGCGCTGCGGGGGTCATGGCGGATCGTTATGACCGCCGCTATGTGATGGCGCTGGCAGATGCCGGTCAGGCAGTCGGCACGGTTTTTCTGTTCATCAGCTTTGCCTCCGGGGATTTTCAACTCTGGCATCTGTACGCCGTGACGCTGCTCCAGGCAGTTTTTCGTATGTTCCAGAGTCCGGCGTTTCTGGCTTCGGTGACGATGCTCGTGCCGGATGAACACCGTGACCGCGCCAACGCCGTCCAACAGTTGAGCGGGCCATTCACCGGCATTGTTGCCCCGGCCATCGCGGGGGTCATCTACAGCCTTGTGCAGGTGACCGGCGCGATTCTGATTGACCTGGCAACATTCTTTGTGGCGGTGGCGATTGTCCTCAGCATCCACATCCCCCGCCCGGTGCAAACCGCCGAGGGCAAGGCAGCGCGCGGCTCAGTCTGGCGCGAGGTGTGGGGCGGGGTGCTGTACCTGTGGGGTCGGCGCCCCCTGTTTGCCCTGATTTTGCACATGGCGCTGCTGAACCTGCTGATTAGCGGTGTGAGCGTGTTGATGACCCCTTATATCCTGGCGCGTACCGGGAGTGAGGCCACGCTGGGGATCATCCTGGCGGTGATGAATGGTGGCGCGGTAGTCGGCAGCCTCGTGATGGGGGTGTGGGGCAAAAAGCCGCGCTCGCGGGTGCGAGTCAGCCTGTTGGGAATTATCGTGATGGGGTTGTTCTTCGCCGGGCTGGGAATCAGCCAGGTCGCCGTATTCATGGCTCTCACACTGTTTTTTGTGATGTTCAGCCTGCCGTTTATCAGCGCGTCGTTCCGCTCGATGTTGCAGCTCAAGGTTGCGCCGGATATTCAGGGGCGGGTGTTTGCTGTCACGACTCAGTTGGCAACGCTGCTCATGCCGGTATCGTTCTTGCTGGTGGGGCCGCTGGCTGACGGCGTGTTTGAACCAGCCGTTGGTCGGGCCGGGTGGCAGGCCGTCGCGCCGCTGGTGGGCAGCAGCGCCGGTTCCGGCATGGGGCTGATGATGGTGATTGGCGGCACAGTGGCTGTGCTGCTGACGCTGGTTATCTACACTGTCCCGGCCATCCGCAACCTGGAAACCGTACTGCCCGACTACCAGCCTGTCGCAGTGTCTCCCTCATCCGAGTGCCTCGCGGCAGAGGCTTAGAGGGTTAATCCTGGATGAGGTTTTCTAATTGAGCAATTAAAGAAGGTAAATCATCAATAACAGTGTTCCAGACTTGCTCGAAGTCAATATCAAAGTACCCATGAATCAGGCGATTCCGCATTGCAATAATCACTGCCCAGGGGATGTATGGTGTCTGACTTTGTGTGTCTCTGGAGACTTTGGCAGCCGCTTCTCCAATAATTTCAACATCTTTAATCAGTGCCAAGGCTAACTTGCGGTCGGATTTCAACGAATCAAGGCTTTCGCCACTTGCAAAGCCAACCGCCTCGCGTGCGGCTTCCAGCATGTGCAGCAGACGAATACGGTCAGGTTTATCCATACAGTGGCTCAGCGTTCTCGATGACATCTTGCCGGAAATACCGGCTGAGTTCGGCGGCTGTTCGCAGGTCTACCTTACGCCCCATCATCGCGCTCAGTTCTATTTCCAGCGCAGCCATCCCAAACAGACTGACCTTGTGGCCCGGCTCAAACTCAACCAGCAGATCAACATCGCTGTCCGGGCGGACATCATCCCGCAGCGCCGATCCAAACAGAGATAAGCGGCGGATGTGATTTTCTCGGCAAAAAGCGGCAATCTGTTCCTGTGGTATGGCGCTTTGCGTGAACATAGCCCAACTCCATATTCGCACTCGATTTCCATTGTATCATAATTGGGCCACCATTCTGGAAACCGTACTGCCCGACTACCAGCCTGTCGCTGTGCCTGTGGGGGATTGATGCACGGGCAGTGTGGGCGCAGGCGACTCAATAATCCCTGACGCAGCGGAAGCCAACGAAGGTAAACTTTATACCTGGTGAATAGCCGAGGCGGGTGGCGGCTCGCAAGTTTACCTCCGGCTCGGTGTTACCATAGCCCCCGCCGCGTATCGAGCGGGCGTTGCTCCGGCTGCTGCCATCCTCTCGTCCATCATCCTGAATGTAGGGGTAGGGACGGTACAGGCTGCTCACCCATTCCCACACGTTCCCACTCATGTCCAGTGCCGCCACCCAGGATGCACCCGCCGTGCGTGTGCCAACCGGGGCTGTCCGATTGACGGAGTTAATGAGTGATACCGCGTTGTCTCTGTTGAATTCATTCCCCCAGGGGTAAACCAGGCTTTCCGGGCCGCGGGCGGCATACTCCCATTCAGCCTCAGTTGGCAGTCGTGCCTCCCGTTGTTCGCAGTAATCACGGGCTTCAAACCAGGTGATATTCTCTACCGGAAGTGTGCCACCAGTAAACTGGTTCGGGCTGGCCTGCTGTCCGCCTAAGCGGGCGAAATCCGCCTGGCTGACTTCAGTCTGATCTATCCAGAAGGGTGCATCAAAACAGACCTCGTGTACCGGCTTCTCATTCACATAATTGCCGTCTTCACTGCCCATGTCAAAACAGCCCGCCGGCACGAGCATCATAGTGATACCATCAAAATTGCGTGCAATGGGGTCAATAACCGTTTGAATAGTAACCAGATAGGTGGCGACCCAACCCTCTGTGCCATCAGCTAGGCGGATCTGAACCCACGTCTTGTCCTCAGTCTCGCCTATGGCACTCCCTGTCTCTCCGCGTGGCAGTGTTCCGACTACACCGAAATTTGTCCCTGCTCCAGCGCGGACATTAATCGTCTGGCTGCCGTTGACGGTCACAAGACGCTGGGATGTCACTGCGGGCGGCGCCATCGCTGTCTGGGTAGCCTGCGCGGCCTGGGTAGCGGCAGCATCACGCTGTGCCTGCGCCAGTGCCGTTGCTTGCGCGATTTCTGTCGCTTGTACATTGGGCGTGGCGGTATCAGTGGGGGCAGCCGTCAGCGTCGGCGTCTCCGTCATGGTGGCGGTCTGCGTCGCCGTGCTGGTGGGGGGCACGGTATTGGTGAGCGTCGGCGTCAGTATGGGTGTATCAGTGGGCGTGTTCGTCTCCGTCGCGGTGGCCGTTGCTGTTGGTGTGCTGGTCGCTGTCGGCGTCGGGGTGTTCGTCGGTTGGGGCGTATTGGTTGGCACCCGCTGGGTTGCCAGCGCCGCGTTGGTAGCCTGCTCGTTGAGACTCGCCTGGGTAGCCGTGGCGGCCAGGGCTGTTTCGGTTTCTCGTGCCGCGCTGGTAGCCGTATAGTCCGGCGTGCGGGTCGGCGTGGATGTGGGCGTTTGGGTTGGGACGGGCGTCATGGTAGCTGTTGCGCTGGGTGTGCTGGTGGGCGTTCTGCTGGCGGTGGCGGTCTGGGAAGGTGTATATGTGACCGTCGGTGTATCGGTGTAAGCCGCCGCCGTCTCGGATGCGTTTGTATCCTGGATTTCTCTTGAAATGACGGTCTGCGTAATGAACTGCGTCATAATTGCGGATACGGTCGCATCTTTATCGGGAGTTGCGCTCGCTAATGCGGCGACCTGAGCGACGGCGGTTTCGGTTAGCAGGGCGTTCGCAGTGCCAATCGGGTCAAATATCGCTTCTCCCTGCCCAAACTGAAGGGTGCCGCTGGCGAGCAGCCCCAGGAACAGGATGATCACCAGCCCGGCCACTACGCCCGCGCCGATCAGAAGGCGCTGTGTATTGCGGCGGGCAGCCTGCTGCTCCCGCTTCTGGACGACGCCTTCCTGCTCACGGATGATATTAAGAAAGTCAATCAGCCGGTTCATATCCCGGTGAAAGTCGGGGTCGTGCCGCACCTGCACTACCTGAAGCGATGCGATGCGGTGCAGGCTCTCCGGCAAATCACCCGGATTCGGGACACCTGCTTCATCCACCAGTACCGGAATTACCAGTAAGTCGGGTCTCGCCAGGCCATGTTCGACCTCCAGGCGCACAAAGTCTTCAGGGTTATGCAGCCGTTTGTGACCTTCTGAATCGGCGATATTAACCCATTTTTGCCCGATGATAATCAGTAAAACATTGCACTTCTGGAGTTCCGCCCCCAGCACTTCGGCAAAGGTTGAGCCGGGAGGAATCCGGTCAACATCTTTGAAGATATTATCCTCACCGAAGGCTTCCACCAGACGGTCATAAATACGTCCTGATATAGCCCGGCTGTCATCGCGGCGGTAGGAGATGAAGATACGCGGCATTGCCCCGTCCTTAAGGCGAGAAATTCTCTGTGTTGGGTTGATATGGGACTCGCGCGGTTCAGCCGATTATTCTGTATTTCCGGTTTACTGCGCAACTTTCCTTATTATAACGCTCCGAGGGCTGTCCGCAATAAGCCAATAGCTTTATAGTGGATTGTTCCGAAGTTCTTCAACCACCCGCAGCAGGTCGCGTTCCTGCCCTGGCAAAACGGTGCGCGGGTCGAATAGCACGCGCCCCTCAGCGATGCGGGCGATCACCGGGGGCGTAGCGTCGCGGAGTTGCGCGGCGAAGGCGTCCGGGTGGGATACATCCCGCATCACCGACCCAGACAGAGATAAGCGGCGGATGCGATTCTCTCGGCAAAAAGCGGCAATCTGTTCCTGTGGTATGGCGCTTTGCCTGAGCATCAATTGACTCCGTGTGACTCACTGCCTCCATTGTACCATGGGAAATATCCGCAATTTGACGATGTCCTTTCATCGAAAGCAAACTAACTTGAGTAAGAAGCTGTTTTGTGAGGGATATAGTCCTAAAAACGGGATCTCAAAGATCTCGTTTGTGATGAAACCGCTCTGTATCAGTTTTGCTCTGGCTAACTGATTTCTTCCTTTGGATCTGCCTTCACAACAAGATATTCCGGGTTAAAATCATAGTATGTAACCGGTTGTGGTATGATACCCAGCTTATTGCTAATCATCATGTTGATAAGTTTTTCACCATCTATGAGCGTGATAGGGATTTCTCCAGGTTCGTTTGCACGCTCTTCAGCATCGTTATTGAATTTACTTGTCGTGACGATGATGCCTCGCGTAGCACCTGAAAATGCCCGAATGTCGTCACGAAGCTGGGAAACGACTGCACGTCCCAAGCCATGAGAGTGCCGTTTGACTTGGATAACGACTTTTTCACTCCCAAAACCGAAATCTTTTTCTGCAATGACATCTACACCACCATCATGAGTCTTTTGTAAATCTTCAACATTGTCGTAATCCATACGACGAAATAGTTCAGCTACCAGTGACTCAAAATCAAATGGATCCATTTTGTGTAAAGCCTTGTGCAACTGCTGAACTGCCTCTACGTTTTTCCTGTTTGCATCCTCTGCAATACGTTGTAATCGATTTTGAGGATCAAGTTTTTCCAGGTACCGTCTCCCCACTGTGGAGATGTCATAGAAGTTTCCAGCGCGGTTAATATATTTTCTGGTTACGAGATTGTTGAGCCGGGAGATGAGATATTTATAAGGTGCTTTTGGTGGATTATCGGTCAGTTCAGCAAGGGACTTTTCAAAGTCATCACTAATATCAGTACTCTTGCTTACTCCACGAATCACCAGACTCCCTAGTATTGCGATAATGCCTTCGGATTTATCGATAAAAGTAACCGCTTTTCCGTCAGCATCCCTAACAAAGTCTTTTCCAGCTTGTGTTAAAACGTAGACACTATCACGTTCTTCCACTAGTCTGTACTGCCGAATGAGAGTCTTTTCTGCCTGAAGGTAGCGCGGGTTCGTGTAATGGTCTGTCTGTCCCCAAATACGTCGTGCTAAATCTTTGCTCTTTCCATCTGGCATGTCATCTATCCAACGCCCCGGTTCGGTCCAATCCAGGGGCGGAGCTTTCTGCTCACCGAACTCGCCTATGTTTTTCTCCATCTCGGAAAGTTCCTGGGTTGGCAGTCCATCAAGAATTTGCATGAAATTACGAACACTTTCATAGCTTGGCATGACTGAAATACGTAGGGATTTACTGTTCTGCATTGCTTGACTCCTTGTTACATGCGCCAATTTCAGTGTGTATTCGTTGGGAACGGGCATCACCAACAACGTTACCCAAATAAGGTAGTGATTTAATCATTACTACTATGATACTGGACTCAGTTTGTGCAAACAATTAAGGATTAAATGACCTATGAGGTCTGCGCCACTACTTCAACCACCCGCAGCAGGTCGCGTTCCTGCCCCGGCAGGACGGTGCGCGGGTCGAATAGCACACGCCCCTCAGCGATGCGGGCGATCACCGGAGGATTGGCCTCGCGGAGCTGCGCGGCGAAGGCGTCAGGATGGGATACATCCAGCGCCAGCAGCGCCGTTGGCAGCGTCGCGCCGGGAAGGCTGCCGCCCCCCACCATCGACTCGCCGGGAATCACGCTGCCACCGGTACGCTTCGCCCAGCGTCTGGCCGTGCGCCGCAGTGTTTCCAGCGGCTGCCCGATCATCTGCCAGATGGGGACGTGCGTCACCGCCTCGCCCTTGCGGTAGTGTTCCAGCGTGGCGGAAAGTCCGGCCAGACACAATTTGTCAGCCCGAATCGCCCGTGCCAGGGGATGTTGTTTGAGGGTATTGATGAGGTCTTTCCGCCCGACGAGAATCCCTGCCTGCGGCCCGCCCAGCAGCTTATCCCCACTGAACGCCACCAGGTCAGCCCCGGCATTCAGGCTTTCCTGTACCGTTGGCTCGTGTTCCAGGCCATAGAGTGCTGTATCCAGCAGCGCCCCACTGCCCAGGTCATCCACCAGCAGCAGGTTATGACGGTGCGCTAAGTCCGCCAGCGCATCCAACGGCGGCGACTCGGTAAACCCGATAATCTTGAAATTCGAGGCGTGGGCGCGGAGAATCAGCGCCGTATTTTCGGTGATCGCCGCTTCATAGTCGCTCAGCCGGGTGCGGTTGGTCGTGCCCACTTCCACCAGGTGCGCTCCACTCTGCGCCATCACCTCCGGCACACGGAAACCGCCACCGATTTCTACCAACTGCCCCCGTGAGATAATCACCTCGCGCCCCGCCGCCAGCGCCGAAAGCAGCAGTACCAGCCCGGCAGCGTTGTTATTCACCACCAGCCCGGCTTCCGCCCCGGTTACTTGTTCCAGCAGCGCCCCGGCGTGAATCAGACGGCTCCCCCGCGCTCCGGCGTCCAGGTCGTATTCCAGCGTATTGTACTGGGCAGCGGCGGCCTGAATAGCACCCTGAGCAGCGAGGGAAAGCGGCGCGCGCCCCAGGTTGGTGTGGATCATCACACCCGTCGCATTGATGACCGGGCGCAGCGTTGGCTGGAATTGTTTCTCCAGGTGTTTCGCCGCGTTCGCCAGGATGGAGTCCGCATCTACCGGGAGAAACTCGCCATCGCGCAGCCGTTCGCGCAGCGTATCCAGTGTGTCATGCAGGGCATCCACCACCGCAGGGCGACCATACTCGGCGAGCAGTCCGGCAGATTCCGGGTGGTTGAGCAGGGCATCTACAGCCGGGAGCGCCCGCAGCGGATTATCAGCCGCGCTCATTGGCAATCTCCCGCACGCGGAGAAAGACTTCAATCCCGACCAGCACCAGGCCGATAAAGAAGGCAATCGGCAGATTCAATACGCGGGGGATTTGCAGCCAGGCGCAGGTCACCACGAACAGCGAGAACCACACGCTCTGGCGCACCAGCACGCCGCCCGGCGGCAGATCCACATCCACCGGCGTAAAACGCACATTCAGGTAGCGGATAAAGGGCAGCACGGTGCCGGCGACAGCGATATGCAGCAGCAAAAAGAACAACCACCGCTGTCCGACACGGGGCAAGGCCGTCGTCACCAGTTGGAACAACCCCAGCCAACCGCCCACTGCCATCACAACGGCCGCAGCCATCACACCCACATGGTCGGGAGGGATTTTATCCGGCGGCAGCAGGCCGGACTGTGTATCCAGTTCATCATTCCGGGTCGGTTCATTCATGCCGGAAATTATAGCATAACCACCTTCCCCACGCTTGCCCTACGTCGTGTCTACGACAGTGAACATTTGTGCCCTTTTTGGTGTGTAATGGAGTAAGAAATATAGCAAACCAACCACAAGGAGCGATACAGATGTCTATACGACGGATTAGCCTGTTTGTTATGATCGGATTGGGGCTGCTGATCGCTGCGTTCAGCGTTGTTCCCTCCCCGGTTGAAGCGCAGAGCTGCACTGTCCGCAGTGATTGGCCGGTGTATACGGTTGTTCCTGGCGACACGGTGGCGAAGATCTCCCGTCGCTACAATACTTCGATGGCGGCGATCATAACCGCCAATTGCCTGGCGAATCCGCGCCTGATTTATTCCGGGCAGCAGCTTCGTGTGCCGCCGGGTGTGAGCACTCAGCCAGGGCCGGGAATCAACGTTCCGTCCACCTTCCAGGCCTATGAGAATGGCTTCATGACCTGGCGCGGCGATAACGGCCTGATCTGGGTGTTTATAAATGATGGCCGGGTTTTCATCTTTCCTTCAATTACGTATGGCCTGTTGCCGGAAAACGCCGTGGTTGATAACTCACCCGTCGGGCGCTCCCCGCGTTTTCCCTCGATCATGGGATTTGGGCGGGTATGGGGGAACTTCACGTATGTTCGTGACGCGCTGGGGTGGGCGGTTGCGTCCGAATTGAGTTACACAATGGCGATTTACCCGATTTCCGCGTTGTCTTTCAGTATCAGTCATCCGCAGACCACCCAATGGGTGCAGATTGACGCGAACCGGTCAACCTGGAATTTTATTCAAGGTATACCACCAACCCCCTCCCTGCCGCCAACCCTTCCGCCTGCTCCCACGCTGCCCGCGCCGACAACCCCCGCGCAGGTGAATGTATGGGCGACTTTCCAGCAGTTCGAAAATGGTTTCATGACCTGGCACGGAGACGCCGGAACAGTCTATGTGTATTTTGGCAATAACGGCGGGTCAGTGGCCGTGTTCCAGTCCATCACCTATGGTGGGCTGCCCGATAACCCCTTCTTCAGTACCCCGCCAGGGCGGGTGCGCCCGATCATGGGCTTTGGCAAAGTCTGGGGTAATTTCTCCTGGGTGCGCGACCAGTTAGGCTGGCCGGTTACGCCGGAGCGCGGCTACACGATGCCGGTCAGATGGCAAGGGAATGGCTTTGTGTTCACTCTGCCGGACGGCCAACAGGTCAACAATACCAACTTTCAATCATGGGTGTTTGTGTCCGGTTCGCTGCCGTCTTTCCCGGCCAATATACCGACACCGACCTATACACCCGCGCCGACCAATACCCCTCCGTTCGTATCAACGAACATAGAAACTTACGCGGCTTTCCAGCCCTATGAACACGGCTTCATGATCTGGCGGGAGGACACATCGGACGTGATTACTTTCTATGATACCGGCAGGGCGACCCGCTGGCCGCTGGATAGTTACGCAAACCTCCCGGCTAACCCTGTCACCGACTCGCCGCCCTCCGGGTTCTATAGCCCGGTGAACGCCTTCGGTAAAGTCTGGGGCGGTGACGTCTATGTGCGGAGCACATTAGGCTGGGCGACTGCGTTAGAGCAGGGGTATACGATGGCGATCATCTCGATAGAAAACGGCTCAAGCATGTACTTCACACTCCCCGATGGCCGCTCGGTGTTCTACGAGTTCCGAGGGACGTGGTATTACAACCGGCGGTAGCGCGTGTCTGATTTGCAGCATTCAAGGCTCTGGTTATGCGTGCTTCGCCAGAGCCTTGAACCCGTATAGTCCTCAATTAGTCTGCGAGCTGGTACACCCGCACGTAGTCCACCAGCAGCGTCTGCGGGAATATAGTGCTTGCGTCGGGATACCCCGGCCAGTTGCCGCCAACCGCCAGATTCAGCAGCAGGAAGAAGTCGTGATCGAATACCCATTCGCGCCCGCCAACCGCGCTCTTCGGAATAGCGAGAAAACGCTCCCCATCTATATACCAGTGGATGCCGCTTTCATCCCACTGGATAGCGAAGGTGTGGAAATCATCGGACACCGGCTGGTCGAACACTGTTGAGCCACCAATCCCGCTGCCACCGGAATAATTCGGGCCGTGTATCGTGCCATATACACTGTTTGGCTCTTTGCCGATGAATTCCATGATGTCAATTTCGCCGGCATTCGGCCAGCCTACATCGTCAAAATTGCCACCCAGCATCCAGAATGCCGGCCAGATTCCCTGTCCATAGGGGAGCTTCATCCGCGCCTCGACCCGCCCGTACTGGAACTCGAATTTACCTTTGGTGATACAGCGGGCGGACGTATACAGGCATTCGCCGTACCAGCACTGGCTGTCTGGCAGGGTTTCCTGGCGGGCGACGATTGCCAGCGAACTATTCCCATCCAGCGACACATTTTCAACGCGATCCGTGTAAAATTCGTGTTCATTATTGCCCCAACCCTCGCCGCCGGTTTCGCATGTCCAGAAGTTAGTGTCTATCGGTGTTCCCGCCGCGCCCTCAAATTCGTCTGACCATAGTAACTGCCAGCGCTCCGAGTCAAGTGGGACTGCCTCGGCCAATGTTTCTTTTGACTCTTCCACGGTAGCTCCTTCTTCAGTTGTTGTGACGATACCTGCTTCGCCGCCCTGCATTGTGACTTGTGTTGTGTCGTCTGCCGTAACGATTTCAACCTGATCCACAAGAGCCGTTTGCGCCCCCACACCCCCCGGAAAACCGAAAGCGTAACCGGAAACCTGGTCAAGTCCCAGGCCATCATTCGGCGCGCCGCTGGGCTGGAAATCCGTCCGCCGCTGGAACAGGTCAAATGGAATTGTGAACTGCCGCCAACCGGTGTAATCATCGGTGATTCGGTAGTAATAGCGTTCTGCCGTGTCCCCGGCGATACGCAAATTGCGGTTATCAAACAGGTCAACCTGGACGGTTTTCCCTGTACCATTGCCGGTCAGCCAGAAGCGCAGCGCATTATAATCGCGCCAGTCCGCGCTGATCCAGCCTGCGCCATCGGTCAGCGCATGCGTGAAGCCGCCCCAACCACCGCTCCTGATATCGTATTGCACCATCAGAACCGTGTTGGCAGCAGGTTCGCTATCCGGCAGCGAAAGCACTCCAAACGGGGGAATCTGCCGCGCGGCGAGGACGACGTTCTCGAAATCACTCCCCCAGGGGATAAAGCCGGAGACGACATGATCCGCATCCTCAATATACGGGATACCCTGTTCAAAATCCGCGATGACTTGCGGTTCGGCGCTTTGCCCGGCGGCCAACGAGATGCCAATGACCAGACTCAGCAGGATGATCAGTAAGATTTTAGCGTAAATCGTATGTTTGTTCATCGAAACGTCCTTTTATTCGATGGCGTCAAAAGGTGTTCAAATCATGATAGCGCGTTGCCAACCGGATTGAGTTTACCCATGCTTGTCCGTTATGGCGAGAGTTTTGCCAGATATACACAGATACTGTCACCGGGATTATAGACTGACTAAAACGCAGGAGGTCAATATTGAACGGGACTGCCACACCCCCTGGCTGGAATTTGCCTCATTTCGTATAAACTTGCGGCAGAACTGCTGTAGTGCTAGAATTAGAACATACGTTCCTCTGTCTTGGAAAGTGAAATCGTCTATGAATATTACGCGTTGCGGCTGGGCGGGCAGTGACCCGCTGTATGTGCAGTACCATGATGAAGAATGGGGCGTGCCAGCCCACGATGACCGCCACTTGTTTGAAATGCTCATCCTCGAAGGGGCGCAGGCCGGCTTAAGTTGGAGTACGATCCTCAACAAACGCGAAAATTACCGGGCGGCGTTTGATGGGTTCAATGCAGAGAAAGTCGCCCACTATGATGACGCGAAAATTGCCGAACTCCTGGCAAATCCCGGCATTGTCCGCAACAAGCTCAAAGTAAACGCCGCTGTCGTCAATGCCCGTGCCTTCCTCAAGGTACAGGCGGAATTCGGCTCATTCGATGCCTATATCTGGCAGTTTGTCGGTGGCAAGCCGGTTGTCAACCACCGGCAAACGCTGCGTGACATCCCGGCAGAGACGGCTGAATCGGGGGCGATGAGCAAAGACCTGCTTAAACGCGGTTTCAAGTTTGTCGGCCCGACCATCTGTTACGCCTACATGCAGGCCGTCGGTATGGTCAACGATCACACGGTAGATTGCTTCCGGCATGGGCAGGTGGGTCGGTAGGCATTGCAGGTTCCGCTCTACCGGGATTACGAGACATGCTCCGCGGCAAAGCGAAAATTGCCTGAGTCCCGGTAAGCTCCTTCATAATGGAACCAGCTGCCAGGTGACTTCCTGCCTGGTGGCGGTTGGTTTACTCGCCAGGCACCACCCGCTCTAATCGCAATCTAAGCCGTTTCTCCCGTCTTTTGTGATAGACTTTACGTGTGATTTTTATCACAAATTGAGAGGGAGATAAATCATGCAAACACTGCTTGAGCGTTTTCAAACGCTGGATATTCGCATTACGGAGTGGATGGCGCGTCACGGCGTGCTGCTGCTCCGGTTCAGTGTCGGGGTGGTTTTTCTGTGGTTCGGGGCGCTCAAATTTTTCCCGGATATGAGTCCGGCCCAGGATTTAGCCACGCGCACCATTGAAACCCTGTCTTTTGGCCTGGTCAAACCGGCGCTCTCGCTGCCCGTGCTGGCCGCCTGGGAGAGCCTGATCGGTATCGGCCTGATTACCGGTAGATTCATGCGGGCGACGCTGCTGCTGCTCTTGCTTCAGATGATCGGCACAATCACGCCCCTCTTCCTGTTCCCGGCGGAAACCTTCACACGCTTCCCTTATGCGCCCACGCTGGAAGGCCAGTACATCCTCAAGAATCTTGTGCTGGTCAGTGCTGCCATTGTTATTGGTGCGACGGTGCGTGGTGGCAACCTCGTAGCCGACCCGGAGACAGTCGGTACAACGCGCCAGTGATGTACACGGTGAGCGGAAAAAGCTGAGGGCTGAGCGACTAACCCAATACGCAGGAATGGAAGTTCAAGGTGAACAAATGTTCGAACAAAGAGTCGAGCAGAAAATCACCTTTTGCCCGCCATTTTGTGCTAATGTGGTACAGGCGTAGGGATGCCTTTCTGGGCGTCCGCCGAACATGCCACGCTCAATGTATGACTACCTCAGTACCGCTTGTAACCACTTTTGCAGCAAACTCCGGCATTTTGCCGCAACCCGCACCCCCTGATTTTTCCCTCAAATTCACCCACCTTGCGGCAATCGTTGCAAATGCAGCGTAAATTATTTTGTTGCAAAACGCGCTTTTCGAGGATTTTTACTATGCCAATCCATCTCGCAATCTTCGATTTCTATCTTTGCCAGTAGGGTGTAAGCCATTTACGTTTTTCTTCATGTTGAAATCTCCGGCAGAAGACAGTTTGATTAGGGTTAAATTTCATTTTCTTAATACTTCGTCGCCCAACCCGCGCTTAAGCTGAAGATAGATACATCATTTGTGTTCTGTAACATCTGGCAAGCGGCAGAGGATCGAATGCTCATACGTTCAACCCAGGAATTATCAGTCATCAAGCTGAATACTCAGGAAATTCCGATCCTGTCAACAATAACAGAGGGAATGTTTGCCCCCCACCCCAAACGCAGGCAGAGGACGTTTCACTATGTCAAGCTGCTGATTGTAACCTTGTTGGGCATCGTCTACGGCGTAGTGATGTCGGAGATAGTCTTTCCGGGCAATAAACAACCGGTTGTTGAATTGATGATGACGGTCTTCAAGCTGGCCTGGCTGATCCCACTGCCGTATGCGCTGGTCAATTTTTATGCCTATCTGCGCTTTCCCCCGTTTCGCCGTCCCCCCTGGCTAGTGCTGGGGTCATCCATGTCAATCAAGCTGTACTTCCGGTATGTCACCCGCGGCAATAACCTGACATTAGTAGCTGAAAATGTAGGGGAGATTTTCGAGGTCTTGAGCAATCTCTTCACCGATGAGGAATGGGTGATTGAAGTTGTGACCGATATACCCCTCGACCTTGGCGATTGGGAAGAAAATCAGGTCAAGGTTGTCGTGGTTCCACCCGATTACCAGGCTCCTAACGGTGCCAAATACAAGGCAAGAGCACTCCAATACGCGCTGGAGAACTCATCAGCACAGCCGGAGGATTGGATTATCCACCTGGACGAGGAAACCCGGTTTGATAGTGACACTATCCGAGCAATCCATAGCTTTGTGAAAGAACAGCGCCAGAAGACCGCCCAGCGCCGCCAGCAATACCCCGCAATAGGCCAGGGAGTTATCATGTATGGACGCGGGCGGGTCGTCAATTGGGTGACCACACTGGCCGACTCGATCCGTGTCGCCGATGACTATGGGCGTTTCCGCTTGCAGTTCAGTCACGGCAAAGCCTATTTCGGGCTGCATGGTTCGTATCTGGTTATTAACGTTGCTGTTGAGCAGATGATCGGTTTTGATCATGGCATAGCCAGCAGCATTACAGAGGACTCGTATTTTGCGCTGGTAGCCCAGCAAGTAGGCGTCCCTTTCCAATTTATCCCGGCTTTTATGTACGAACGCTCACCATTCACGATCCGCGACTTTATTCAGCAGCGGCGGCGCTGGTTCGGCGGACTATGGATGTGCGTGCGTTATGGGGAAACACCATTCAAGGAACGGTTTATCCTGGGCGGATTCATGTTCATGTGGTCAACAAGCTGGCTGTGCCTGGTCATGACGATTGTCAACGTTCTCTATCCTACCGGTACACCCCTGTGGCTCTCACTGCTGGCCGGATTGACCTTCATCTACAATGTCATGATGTACCTCATTGGATTTTTCATGACCTACCGGCTAAGTGATGGTCGCCTCCGCTTTACATGGCTGCTGCTCATGCAAATCGCACTCATTCCTCTCTTTTCGTTGATGGAGGGGGCGGCAGTAATCTACGCGCTCATCAGCCCGCCGTCGGATTTTTTTGTAGTGCAGAAGGAAGATAAGCGTACCCGAACAGAAAAACCGGAATTCGCGCCGCTGGCATGAACTCCGGTCCGCCGTTCAGATACGATCAAGGGTATTTGCGGTTGAGCATCCGCGCATACGGGATCGTCTCGCGGATATGGGGCAGCCCGCAGATCCAGGCCACCGTCCGCTCCAATCCGATGCCGAACCCGGCATGAGGCACGCTCCCATACTGGCGTAATTGCAGATACCAGGCATACGCCTCGCGGGGCAGACCGATCCTTGCGATTCGTTCGTCAATCAGCGCCGGGTCGGAAATGCGCTCACTGCCGCCGGTAATCTCCCCGTAGCCCTCCGGTGCCAGCAAGTCCACGCTCCGGCAGACTTCCGGGCGGCCTTCCACCGGTTGCATGTAAAACGCCTTGACCGCCGATGGGTAATTATAAACGAATACCGGCTGATCGAACATCTCCGCAATCGCCGTTTCATGCGGGCTGCCAAAGTCCCCGCCCCATTCCATCTGAAGCAGTTCTTTTTGTTCCGGGTCTTCTGTCTCCGCCGCCAGCTTCTGCAGACGCTCTACCGCCTCGTCATAGCTGATGCGGGCGAAGGGCGCGACGACCTTTTCCAGTTTGGATGTATCCCGCTCCAGGATTTCCAGTTCGGCGCGGTGTTTCGCCAGTACCGTCTGTACCACATGGCTGATGAACTGTTCTTCCATATCCATCAGGTCTTCCAGAGAGAAGAACGCCATTTCCGGCTCCAGCATCCAGAACTCCATCAAGTGACGCCGGGTTTTCGACTTTTCGGCGCGGAAAGTCGGCCCGAAGCAGTAAACCTTTCCGAAAGCCGCCATGTTCGCCTCGTTGTAAAGCTGGCCGGTCTGCGCCAGGAACGCCGGTTCGCCGAAGTAGTCAATCTTAAAAAGGGTGGTCGTGTCTTCTCCGGCGGAAGGTGTCAGGATCGGCGTATCCACCAGCATATAGCCATTGTCATCCAGCCAGTTGCGCATCGCGTTGATGATCGTCGCCCGGATACGCAGGATCGCCCACTGGCGGGTCGAGCGCACCCACAGATGGCGGTTATCCATCAGGAACTCAACACCGTGATCCTTGGGTGTAATCGGGTACTCGTCTGCCATCTGCACCAGTTCCAGCTTGCTGAGGCCGACCTCATAGCCGCCGGGGATGCCCGGTGCACGTTCGTCCTTGCGTACCGTCCCGGTCACAATGACCGACGATTCCTGGGTGAGCTTCCCGGCAATCTCGAAGGCTTCCGGGGACATCTCTTTCTTGAACGCCACACACTGAGCGATGCCGGTGCCATCACGGAACTGAATGAACTGCAAGCGGCCTTTATCGGTGCGGTTATAGACCCAACCGCGCAGGGTTACTTCCTGCCCTTCATATTGAGCAATGTCTTTAATCTGAATGACTGTCACAGGTGGTAATCCTTCTATCATAAAAAAAATCCGGCAACTACCTGCCGGATTATAGCATAATTGACACCGCGCTTTCAGCGGTTTGGTACGATTATCACCCTTTTGCGGGTGACATGCTTACACCAGGGTGATCTGGATTTGCGCCACGTCCAGCCTGTCCGCCCGCGCTCGCAGAGTGACGACCCCCGGTTGGCGTTGGGCGCGGATAAACACCGCCGCCTGTCCGCCAGGCACGGCGAAGGGGTTCTCGCCATAGAAGTCCGCTGGACCTTCCATCTCGAAGGTGACAACCTTGCCCGAAAACCGCAGCGTGTTACCTTCCAGATCAACGACTTTCACCACGACACGGGTCGTATCCATGCCATCAGCCGTCAGAGTGTCCGTATCGGCCTTCAAGACGAGGCAGTGTGGCTGGCTGTTGATGGGGAAACGCTGTTCGGCGGCGGGCTGGCCTTTGTAATAGCCGACAATCCGCAGATTGTGGAAGGCCTGGCCCCACTGCATTTTCATTGGAACGGTGAACGGCGCGTGGGGCAGGCCGGGGAAGTGTTCAACATCCGGCTTGTACCGCCCCAGTACCGCCTCACCAATGAAGACCTCAACCTCGTCACAGTTGCTGAAGACCATCACCGGATCATTACCGCCCTGACTGCGGTCTCCCATCGTCCAGGCAGTCGCCGCCTGCATGACGATGCGTTCCTCCGGCGAAACCTGGCTGCCGTAAAAATACCCCGCCCACTTGGGGAGGCGGAACATATCCATCACCCCGTGATAGCAGATACGATCTCCGGAGCCGAACTCCTGGTGGGTGTTGTAGTCAAAGGCGCACCAGCCAATCGCCCCGGAGACTCCGCCAGTCATCGCCGCTTTAGCCTGGATACGGGCGTGGCGCAGCGCATGTTCCATCAGTCTTTCCTCTCCGTCAAACGTCTTGGTCGGGAACATATGCCCATTAAACTCGGTAATCAGGTGTGGGGTCTGCTCGGGTTCGCGGACGTCGTTGGAGAAGTCATTAAAGGTGTACACATCTTCCAGGAACTCGCTCTGTTGCCAGAAGCGCACCCCGCCGGTCTGCCGGGTCGGGTCGAGCAAGTGCGCGAGCCGGTTAGTGGCGGTATAGAACTCGGTGTTATCGAGCGACTCGTTGATGCGTACCCCCCACAGGATAATGCTTACGTGGTTACGGTCGCGTTCAATCATCGCCTGGACGTCGCGCAGGCTGAGCGTCTGCCAGTCCTTATCTCCGATATGTTGCCAGCCGGGGATTTCCTCAAATACCAGCAGGCCGATTTCGTCACAGCGGTTAATGAAGTAGGGCGACTGCGGGTAATGTGAGGTGCGGACGATATTACAGCCGAGTTCGTACTTGATGATATCGGCGTCAAGTTCCTGTAAGCGGCGGGGCGCTGCCGGGCCGATAAATGGGTAAGTCTGGTGGCGGTTGAGACCACGTAATTGCACCCGTTCCCCATTCAGGTAAAAACCATCATCGCGGAACTGGGCGTGCCGGAACCCGAACGGGATCGCGCCGTAATCATCTACACCGCCGTCCGGCAGTTGCAGAGTGACGCCCAGACCATACAGCGCCGGGTTCTCTGGTGACCACAACGCAATATCCCCCAACCCATCAAGTGTCAGTGTTATGGTGGTCATCTCACCGGGCGGTACTGTGAGCGTCAATGATTGCTCGGCGATCATGGCGACTGTCCCGTCAGGCTGTTGTATCCCGCTGTTGAGTAGGACCGAAATCATCGGGCTGGCCGGTGAAATACCCTGGTTATGCAGGCGGATATCTACTTCAAGTTTACGTGATGGCGACAGCACATCCACCGGGCGGGCGAACACATCATGGATATGGACCGGGTCAACATAGCGCAGCCACACGTCACGGTAGATGCCTCCGAACAGCAGGTAGTCAATCACATGGCCGTAGGGCGGGATGTCTTTGCGCTCGGTTGAGTCGACATGGACGGTGAGCAAATTATCACCTGATTCGTTCAGGATGTCGGTGATGTCAAACGAGAAGGGCGTATAGCCACCCCGGTACTCCTCAAATGTGTGGCCGTTGAGCGTGACAGTGGTGGCGATCATCGCGCCATCAAAATCCAGGTAGACCCGCCGTCCCTGCAAGGGTTCGGGCAGGGTGAAGTGCTTACGATATGTCGAGATAAACTGGTATTCGCTTTCGTCAAAGTTGTGGTGTGGAAAGACTTTATTGGTGTGGGGCAGCGTCACTGATTGAAAGGTGTCGTCGGCGGTGGTGTCCCCTACATTGCCGGCGTAGAACAACCAGTCATGGTTGAATAACAGCATTGATCGCATGAAGATATCCTCTTGTTGAATGAGGTCAGGATTGAGTGATGTTCACAACAAAAAAAATCCGGCTGAATGTGCCGGATTATAGCATAATTGTCCGCTGGTTTTTAGTTAGTTTAGCCGGTTGTAACCTGATGATTGCTGATTTGCAGGCGAGCGCATTCGAGCGCATCTTCCAGGTTATCAAATATGGGAGTGGGTTGCCTCTGCCGCTGGCTCAGGAGGTCACGCAGCAGGCGGGTGTAATGGCTCTTCCCCACCAGAATCGCGGATGGTGCGTGTATGTCGGCCCAGTATTCGCGCCAGGCTTTGGCGATTTGCAGGGTATCAGTGAAGGCTGCATCTGACTTGCGGGTATCCACAATCAGGAAATATTTTCCGTCAATGCCTTGCGCCAGGTCAGCGACACGCATCATATTGCGCTGTACATATTTTGGATTAACATGCCCTTTTTCGGTAACAATAACAATTGGAAATCCCGGTAATTTCTCCACTCGAGTCATCGCCAACTATCCCCTTTATTTTTCACTAAAATACCATATTACAATTTGTTACGCGAGACCTTGAATATGAATTTTCCGTATCAAAGGTTAGATACGCGTTACAGGCCTGGCGTTTATCCGGGTTTTTAAGGGGAATCCGGGGTGGGGGGAAAAGCCGCACCCCGGACGAAATTCCTATGGGATGGAGAAGGTGCAGCTTCCGCTTTCGCCAGGGCGGTTCGTCCCCGGCCCGAAGTAGTCATAACCATCCGTGATCTGAGCATCCCAGGTGACGCGGTAGCTGATTTCGTGCTGCCCGGAAGCCAGCGGGCCAAATGGCACATACCAATACTTGTAATAGTTGCCATCGGCCTGTTTGCGCACCGTCGTGCCATACAGCCGCCAGTTCTGGAGCAGTTCACCGTCCACCCGCACCTCATAGATTACGTGGTCAAGGTGCTGCTCCATCAACTCCGACTCAGCTACATACCAGCTCCAGAACACGTCAATTGTCGCGCCTGAAAGCAGGTTGGTGGGCGCAGGCCGCCCGAAAATTGGGTTATTACAATAGGCCAGGACGTCCACCCCCTGTTGATTCCCACTGTTGCCTTCTCCGCCCACACCGGCTTCTGTCGTCGGAATTGGTGTCGCTGCCGGATCCGGGGTGGGAAAGGGCGAGCCGCTTTCGGTGGGCAGGGCTACTACCCCTACCGGTGTGAATGTCGGCGTGAACTGTGGCACGGCGATTCCCCCGGCCAGTGCAGTAGCCGTCTGGTTGATGGTTTCGACATTAATGACGGGCAGTTGGAATTCGGTGGCTGTCGCCGCGAGCGTCTCGCCGGGCAAAGTGGCCGTCACCACGGAACCAGGCGGGGTTGGCGTAACTGTTCCGCCGCCGAACAGTGCGGTCGGCAGTGCCGTGCCGAGTGCCATCGCGGTTAAGTCTGGCGACGGTGTGGCAGTGGGGATGTCGGTTGGGCGAGGATTCCAACGCACCAGGCTGGCAGAAATCCATCCCTCGCGCCCATCTTCCATCTTGATGTTGAGCCAGCGCCCGTCTGGGTTTTCCGCCAGGATTTCAACACCAGTGCCTGGGACCAGTGCCGTCATCGCCCGGAATGTCACACCCGGCCCTTCACGCACATTGACCGTCTCCAGCGAGGCGACAATACCCGTTACCGGCGGCGTTGCCGAGGGCGTCGGCGTGTTCGAGGGCGTGGGAGTCACCGGGGTATTGGACGGTGTAAAGGTGAAAGTGGGTAACGGAGTCCGAGTCGGCACCGGGGTCGCCGTAAATCGTGGCGTTTTACTCACCGGTGGCGCCAGTGTGGACGTTGGCAGCGACACCGCCTCGCCGCTTTCTCCGGCAGTACAGGCGGCTGCGCCCAGCAAAATGACCATACACAGCAAACACAGTTTTTTCACAGGCATGATTCGATTTCTATCGTTGACAACTTGATTATCTACCCACACAATGTAGCAGTAAAATGCCCGCCGCGCAAAGGGAATCACGGCCTATTGCCCTGTGGATGGGGTAAAATCCCTATCCAGTGATAAATATGCTTAACAGATTTTCATTTCCAGAAATGGAAAGTTACGTTATAGTAACGTCACCTAGTCTGTGGTTAAAGAAGGCCTATGTCTCACCGCCGTCTACCGATTTACAAGCATCGGAGCGCGTTTTCCACTCTGCTCCAGGTGATTTTTCTGGGCGTCATATTCGGTGTTGGATTCCTCATCTTTGACCGCTGGCGCAGTGGCCTGGATGGTCCCGTCTTGCTGCCCAGCACCGCTGTCCCGCTGACTGTAATTGAAACACTTCAGTCCGCCACGCGCAATGTTCCACCCGCGGGTGCTGTGGATTCCCCCGCGATTTCGATGCTGCCACCCCAGACGACATTGTTGCTGCCCACCGTTGGTGTCAACATGCCAATCATTCAGGTGTATCTTTCCGGTTCGAGTTGGGATATTACACATCTGGGTCAGAATGTCGGTCACCTGCAAGGCACGGCCTGGTTCGATACGCCGGGGAATGTGGCGCTTTCCGGGCATGTTGAATTGTCAGATGGCCGCGCCGGGGTTTTCTCCCGGTTGAATCAGATGAATCCTGGCGATCCTATTTTCGTCAATTATGACGGTCAACAGTTTGAATATATTGTCACCGAAGTGCGCGCTGTCGCCCCGGATGACATCAGTGTACTGTATCCGACATTGGGCTCGCGTTTGACGCTTATCACATGCAGCAGCTATGACTTTTTACAGGATGCGTATCAGGAACGGATTGTGGTTATTGCGGAGCGGGCTGTCTAACAAACAATGACTGGGTGGGTGCAAAACGCAGGGTGGAAGTTGTGGTATGTTCACACGCCGGTTGTGGTGAGTGTTCAAGCGACCCCGGCAGTATGTTTGCTCACCTTGAGTCGGGCTGCCCGCCCGAACCAGCATCGGCTGCACCTGCGTAATCTGTTCACCGAAGGGCGGCGCTATTATTTCCACCCGCAGCCTGATGGCTTCCGGTTGATGTGTAACAGTGCGATTCCCTGGAACCGACATTCGCGCACTGCGCTGGCAGCCGTGGTGGATGCTCGCTTCGCTTTGGCGGGAGAAAATGTGACAACGGTACAGCTTCAGGCTCGTTGGCGCGTATTCTACCTGCTGGAAGTGTTCTTCATCCCCGTTTTTGTCATGTCAATTCTCGTATTTACGCCCTGGCCGAACTGGCTTATCACCGTTCTGGCTGTTATTTTGCTGGGGTTGTCGTGGGTATGGCATCGCCTGACAGCGGTACTGCAAGCGGGCGATATGATGTACTTTGTACAGCGGGCGTTAGAAGACCTGCCCGCCGCCAATATGTCGCTGCTCCCACCGCCTGCGCCAGATGTTGTCACGCCGGACTCAGCATTCCGCGAAGCCTGGGAAACCTTTTACCGCCAACAGACAGAAGACGGCGTAGACTGATCCGCCACAGAGCAGGCCACCCCTGGTAACTCCCTGGGACAGCCTGGATCACCTATGCTGGCAGTAAATGTACTGCCTCAGGAATCGTGTCAATACCCACCGTTTCGCCTTCTCTGAAGATGTGGCTGGCACGCGGGTCGTTTTCGACCACAGTCAAGATGCCCTGGCCTACTCGGACACGGTATTCGATTTCCGAACCCAGGTACATCGCCTGTTCCACTAACGCCGGCTGTAATTGTGGGTCAACCCGGAGTTTCAGGGCTTCGGGACGCAGCACCGCCACCAGTGTGTCGCCGGTTTTAGGGTTTCCCGCCGCAGAAATGGTCATTGTCTGGCCGAGCAAAGTCACCGTTGCCTGGTTATTCATCACGGCCTCAGCGCGAGCTTCCAGGAAGTTCGCACGCCCGATGAAGTCAGCTACAAAGCGTGAAATCGGACGGCGGTAAATTTCGTCGGGTGTTCCTATCTGCTCAATCTGCCCCTTGTTCATCACCACAATCCGGTCAGAAAGCGCCATTGCCTCAACCTGATCGTGGGTGACATAGACACTGGTGATGCTCAAACGGCGCTGCAAGGCGTGTATTTCGCTGCGCATCTGTACCCGCAATTTGGCATCCAGATTAGAGAGCGGTTCATCGAATAACAGTACCCGTGGCTCCATCACCAAAGAGCGTGCCAGCGCGACTCGCTGCTGTTGCCCGCCGGAAAGTTCATTGGGGCGGCGTGCTCCCAGGTCTTGCAGCCCCATCAAATCCAGTGTGTTTGCGACCTTCTCTTTGATTTCAGAACGAGACAGTTTTCGGATGTGTAATCCATAAGCGATATTATCGAATACCGTCATGTGGGGGAAGAGAGCATAGCTCTGGAAGACCATCGCCATATCGCGTTTGTTGGGCGGCTGGTTCGTGATGTCTTTTCCATCAAGCAGAATGTGGCCGGAGGAGGGCATCTCAAACCCGGCGATTAAGCGCAACGTGGTGGTTTTGCCGCAGCCCGATGGCCCTAACAGGGTCAAAAATTCCCCCTGTTGGATAGTCAGGTCTACGGCGTTTACAGCGGTAACTTCGCCGCTGCCACCCCGCGCCGGGAATACTTTCGAGATTTTTTCTAACCATAAGCTGCCGGAGTTAGCCTTGTTTGCAGCGGCCATGTTATGCGCCCCCTTCAAGCGTGCGTTCTGCGCCAGTTGTTGAGCCAACCGTTAGGTACAAAATACCGATGGCAACCAGGACAATCAAAATCAAAATCACACAATAGGCGAACGCATTGCCAAAGCGCCCGTTTTCCACCTCGTTGAGAATCTGAGCTGTCATGATCTTCGTTTGCGGTGTTGTCAAAAACACAATCGCTGAAATCGTCGTCATCGAACGAGCGAAAGCGTAGATCAGGCCAGAAAGAAAGGCCGGACGAATCAAGGGTAGTGTGATTTTCCGGAAGGTCAGCGCATTGTCAGCTCCCAGGCTGATTGAGGCTTCTTCAATGGCCGGGTCAATCTGAGAGAGTGCCGCCACCCCCGAGCGCAGCGCTGCCGGGATACTACGGACCATATAGACAATAACAATCGCCATCGCACCGCCAAATATGGCTCTGCCACCGGTGAGTTTAGGTATTAAGGTAATCACCGGTGCGTTTTCACCACCGAATGGCAGTACGAGTTGAATATCGTTATTGAAGACCAGCAGGTATCCAATGCCCAGGATAGTACCGGGGACAGCAATGCCAAGCATTGTGGAAAAATCCAGCAACCCACGCCCCAGGAAGGCTTTACGCACGACCAGGAAGGCGATAATCATCCCCAGGATACCGGCCAGTGGGGTAGAAATAATCGAAAGCAGGGTGGTATCTGTCATGGCCTCAGAGCCATAACCGTTGATAACAAAATCGAAGTGATCAATCGTGAATTCGTTATTGACCCCCAATACTTTGACAAACGAACCGACAAAAATAGTCGCGTACAGGATGATGATGAGCAGGCAGATTGCCAGTACAAGCGCTACGAGCGGCCAGCGCACCAGGGGATGGGTGATTTGTTGCGGTGTGCCGGTGGGTTTGCCTGTGACAGAGACAACCGACTGCCGGTTGACCCAATAGCGTTGGATGATAAATACCGTCAGTGAAGGCACCAGGAGTACTACCGAGAGCACAGCGGCAGCATTGGTATCATACAGGCCGATAATCGTGACGTAAATTCGAGTTGCCAGCACCTCAAAATTGCCGCCCAACACAAGCGGGTTGCCCAGGTCTGCGATGGCTTCCACAAACAGCAGGAGAAAAGAACTAAGAATGCCCGGCAGCAGCATAGGAATCGTGACGGTGCGGAAGGTGCGCCACTTGCTGGCTCCCAGGTTGGTAGCGGCTTCTTCCATCGCCGGGTCTAGCGCCAGCATCATTCCTTTCAGGTTGAGGTAGGCAACCGTAAACAGGGATAGCGCCAACACCATTGTCAGCCCGTCGAGTCCATAGATATCATTGCATGAACGGCCTTGCCCCCAGAAGCAACGCACACCAAAGATACCTTTGGTAATCATGCCGTTGCGTCCGAACGTCAGAATCGCGGCGCTTGCCAGGGCAAATGGCGGTGAGATGATGGGCACGAGTGCGATCAGGTGCATGAAACGCTTGAAAGGCGCCTTTACTTTGACCTGGACATAAGCGAACAGGAAACCCAACCCCGTGCCGATGATGCCAACAGTCAGCCCCAGCACAACCGTATTGGTAATGATCGTTTGATAGATGGGATTCTGGAGATAATTCTGAAAAAGCGGCAGCCCTTCCGCTGAAAATCCGGTACTCACCATCGCGAGAATTGGCAGGATTACTGCAATAAACACGAACAGTGACACAGCGATCAGGGCGACTGCCAGCACTGGGTCCTGAAAAATCTGCCGGAATTGGCGGATTGGGCGGCTGCGGATGATTGCGGCCACGAATGCCACCTCCTGATAATAAAATCGCGCCCTCGCACCAATGTCATCCTGGCGAGGGCGCATAGCGACTTACAGAATGAAGCGACCCGTCAACTTATTCAGTGGGTGCTGGGGCAACTTCCAGGTCAAACCGTTCGGCTATGGGGGTGCGGTTGGCGCCTGCCGCTACAAAGTTATACACAACCAGGTTTACATCGCTTAGATTGACTGACAGATCCGAAACAGGCGAATCAGGGTTCGTGGGTAGCTGTAGTGAGTTGACTGTCAGGGCCACGGCCTGGGCTTCGGGAGTCAGCGCCCAGTCGTACCACATCTGCGCGGCTTCTAGTTCCGGTGCACCCTTGATGATTGCCATACCACCGATTTCATAGCCGGTGCCTTCTTCAGGGAAGGAGGTGGTCAGTACACCCTCAAAGCCCTCGACCTGGAGCTTCACGCAGTCATGCGAGAAGATGATGGCGACGGCGATTTCACCGTTACCAGCCATCGTGCCGGGGGCCGAACCGGACTTGGTGTATTGGAGGATATTGTTGTTCAGTTGGGCGAAATAACCGAAAGCATTGTCAATGGCCTGCTGCGTGGGCGTACCGGTTTCATCATAGCCTTCGCCAGTGCCTTCTACGGTTTCACCTTCAGCGGGTTTACCATCGGGGTATTCCAGCTTGTCAGCTTCGAGTGTTACGACTGTCCAGAAGGCAGTGAACGCCGTGCCAGAGGTCGCCGGGTGCGCCATCGCCACATTGGCTTCCAGTGCCGGGTTGAGTAAATCTGCCCATGAAGCTGGCACATCCACGCCCAGTTCCGCCAGGATTTCATTATTGGAGCAGAAGCCCAGCGCGCCAACGTAAACGCCCGTCCAGTAATTATCGGGGTCTTTCAGGTCAGCGGGAATAGCTGCGGCAGTGGGGGATTCGTATTGTTCCAGCAGACCTTCATCTTTAGCCGCGATGAAGGCATCCGCTGGGCCGCCCCACCATACTGAAAATTCGGGGTTATCCGCTGTAGCGCGAATACGCGCTAACGATTCGCCGGAGGACATCCGTACATACGAAGTCTGGATTCCGGTTTGCTCCTGGAAAGCCTGCGTCATGGCGACACACCAGTCTTCCTGGGGCGTACAGAGTACGGTCAAAGTTTCCTGGGCGAATACCGGGGCTGCTATCACCAACACCAACAACATAGCGAGCAGGAATAGTATTTTCTTGTTCATTATTTAATACATCCTTGAACTATTCTTAAGATTCGCTGAGTACAATGAAGATTATTTTCTTGTTCATTGTGCGATTGGGTTATTATAAACCAGTTTTTATCGTATCGCAACAAATTTTTCGGCTGAATAAATACAACAAGGGGCATAAGAAGCCCCTTGTTTTGTAGAACGTATCTGCCTATTTTCCGACAACTTATTAGGATTACGTCAGGAACATCGGCATTCCGAAGACGTGGCGGACTTTTGGACGATAGTTGTCGCTGTCGTAAAGTTCAGCTACGTTAACGCGCTTCTTGCCCTGTGAGAGCGTAGCAATCGGCACGTCGCTGTATACGCCGCGCTGCAAGCACACCAGTCGCCCGGATTCACCACGCTCGACCAGCCCCATCGCCATCTGAGCATAGTTGGCAGCCACCATCAAATCGAGCGAGTCCGGCACACCGGAGCGCATGAGGTAGCCCAATTGCTGGATGATGACATTTTTCCCGGTTATGCGCTTGAGTGCATCGCCGACTTCTTTGCCGATACCGCCTAATTTGCGGTGGCCGTAGTCGTCGGCCTCGCCGGTTTCCAGCACCTGGCCGTCAATCGGGTGAGCGCCTTCTGATACCGTCACCATCGCGTAGTTGCTGGGGTTGGTGCCTTTATCTTCCAAGACCAGCTTTGCCAACCGTTCAATATCAAAGGGCACTTCGGAAATCAGAGCGCGATCTACGCCCGCAAGATAGGCGGCGATCAGTGATGTCTCGCCGGAGTTGCGGCCAAACAGTTCAACAACAGCGATGCGTTCGTGTGACCCGGCAGACGTGCGCAGGTTGTGGATAAACTCAACGCTGCGGGTAACCGCGGTGGAAAAACCAATGCAGTAGTCCGTGCCGTATACGTCGTTATCCATTGTCTTAGGGATAGCGATCACACGAATGCCCTCATGGTGCAGCCGTTCTCCATAGCTCAGCGTATCGTCACCACCGATGGGGATCAGACAATCAATGCCGAGTTTCTCGATCACCTTGAGGACGTGTTTCGTGCAATCAATCGTGTCTTCTCCGGTACGGTCTTCCGCGCTGACGACTTCCGGTACCGATGAGGCCTTGACGCGTCCAGGGTTGGTACGCGATGTATGCAAGAAAGTGCCTCCGGTACGGTCAATACGCCGTACCGCACCGCGATCGAGCGGCGCCACGCAGTTCCAATTATCACGGGGTTCTTTATTAAAGTCGTACTCGAGCAGACCAGCCCAACCCCGACGTACCCCAAAAACCTCATAACCATTGTCCATCGCCCGGTTAACAATAGCTTTGATAGCGGGATTCAGGCCGGGCACATCGCCCCCGCCAGTCAATACAGCGATACGCATAGAACACATCTCTTTCTGCTTGCTACTTACTGATTTTTCGACGATATACCATATTATCTCATATTCGTCAGGCTGACGAGGGCATGATGAATCACACTCAGAATCATTACATTTATCGGTCAATCGCCAGAGGCGGGATAAAAGAAAAATCGCATTGATGGTATAATGGTGGGCGATTATCTGCAGATGACTATAGTGTTAAGGAAAAACGCAATGAGCGTAGTGCAAAACCTAAGTGTCAACAAAATTGCTGAAATGCTGGGTGATGATGCCGATCACCTGCTGAATCACACCAGTCAGACGATCAGTAAAGACCGGCTGTATCTGCCGGGGCCGAACTATGTGGATGATGTGTTCCGTGATACAGACCGTACTCCCCAGGTACTGCGCAGCCTTCAGCAGATGTTCAGTACCGGGCGCTTGGCCGGCACCGGGTATCTGTCGATTCTGCCGGTAGACCAGGGTATTGAGCATTCGGGTGGCGCGTCGTTTGCCAAGAACCCGGATTACTTTGATCCGGCTAAGATTGTTGAACTGGCCCTGGAGGGTGGATGTAACGCGGTTGCCTCAACTTTTGGTGTGCTGGGTGCGGTAGCCCGCAAGTACGCCCACAGAATCCCGTTCCTTGTGAAGATCAACCACAATGAACTGCTGACCTACCCGAACAAGCATGACCAGATTATGTTCGGGACGATCAAAGAGGCCTGGAACATGGGCGCGGTAGCGGTTGGTGCGACGGTGTATTTCGGTTCGCCCGAAAGCAGCCGCCAGATTATTGAAGTGGCGGAAGCCTTCGCCTATGCCCATGAACTCGGTATGGCGACGGTGCTGTGGTGCTATCTGCGTAATCCGGGTTTCAAGGTAGATGGCGTGAACTATGAATCGTCGGCGGATCTGACCGGGCAGGGCAATCACCTGGGTGTCACGATCCAGGCAGATATTGTGAAGCAGAAGCTTCCGGAAAATAACGGTGGTTTCAAGGCTCTCAATTCCGGCAGTTCATCCTATGGCAAGCTGGACGAACGCATCTACAGCCAACTGACGAGCGAGAACCCGATTGATCTGACCCGCTATCAGGTGGCAAATGGATACATGGGACGGATCGGCCTGATTAACTCCGGCGGCGCGAGCGGCAAGAATGACTTTGCTGAGGCGGTCAAGACGGCGGTTGTCAACAAGCGGGCTGGCGGTATGGGCCTCATCAGTGGACGCAAGGCGTTCCAGCGTCCGATGGCGGAAGGCATCCAACTGCTCAATACCATTCAGGATGTGTACCTCTGTGAAGATGTAACCATCGCGTAAATTCGTGGTACGGTAAATTTCATCCCCTCTCTGCCTTTGTCTGGTGGAGGGGGGATTTTTTCTGTGCAATAGTTAACAGGAGTTGTGCATGGATGAGATGAGTCAGTGGATGGCGGACTTGAATCACGCGGAGCATCTTCGGCGCTGGCAGGCGATGGTCGCATTGTGGCAGCAGGGCGCTGCTGCCTTCCCTGTACTCATGCAAGGCTTGCATCATACCGAGGCTGAAGTTCGCTGGCGGGCGGCAGTGCTGTTGGGCTGGATTGGCGATGCGCGGGCGGTGCCGTCGCTGGCCGGACTGTTGAATGAGGGATACGAAGTCAAAATCAACGCGGTTTGGGCATTAGGACATATCGGAGATGCCGCTGTTGTTCCCCGGCTGTTGGATATTCTCTATGCAGAGGGCGATGCCCTACCGGATATTCGCTATGTGGCGGCCCTGGCACTTGTGCGTCTTGGGCACCTGGCAGCAATCCAGACTTCACTGACGAGTGAACATCTGCCTACCTTCCAGGCGGCACACGCGGCGCTATCAACCTCTCTGTACTTACCGTAGTTCAGGAAAGCGGGCCGGGAGCAGGCTCAGATGGTTTGGCTGGTTTGGTATCTTCGCTCCCCAGTAGTGAGCTAACCGAACGTACCAGATCATCCACACTCACCGGCTTGCCCAGGCAGATGTCCGCGCCATGCTCACGCGCCTGCTTCATCTGGTAGCCGCCGGTTGCGCCAGATACGACGATCAGAGGTAAATGACGTTCCTGGGTTTGTTTGCGGAAGTAACGCACGAGGTCAATGCCGGTCAAGTTGGTATCCGGCAGCATAATATCCACGACAATGGCATCAGGCATTCCTTGCGAAGCCAGTCCCAGCGCGGCGACAGCGGTATTCACTGTTTTAACTTTGTACCCGGCATGTTCAAGCGCCAGGCGGTAGACCGTTGCCACATCCTCATCATCCTCAATTACCAGAACATACTCACCACGTCCTGTAACCGGGATGGCAGCATGGCTCAGGTTCGCATCTTTCACCAATTGTTCAAACATAGGGACAACAGCAAAACGCACCTGGAGTTGAATCTGACCGATGGTCAGTCTGTCCCCATCACGTAGACGATACTCTTGCCCTGGAGTGAGTATATGGGTATTCAGGCGGCTGCCATTCACGCTGCCCAGGTCCTGTACACTAATTCGGTTATCTTTGGCAGTAACCAGGGCATGTCCACGAGAAACCCCTTTGATTTGTCCGCCAAAGGGCAGAAGATCAACGTCAGGATAAATCCCCTGCTTGGCATCCTGGCGACCAATGAGCATCGTTTCGTGTACCTGTACCTGGATTGTGTCCGCCGTGCCGACGACCCGGAATTCAATTACCCAGGGGAGTTCATCATCCAATGGGCCGGTAGCCCGCAGCGGCAGCGGTTCTTCGGTCAAAGGAACATCAAGATGCCGCGTTTTCATCTTGTCATTGGGGTCTTGATTACTACTCATTCAGTGTTGCCCTTCCTGTAAATCGAGATATCTAGGGCAGTGCTGGTGCCTGTAGGATAAACGTTGTTACAGGCAAACAATGCTTGAGCGATTAGGGATGCCTAATTATAGTTTAATCAACAGACAATATTTCGCCTATAGTTATTCGATACTACCGGCTATGCGGCACTGGCTGCCGTGTGAGCGCCCGGCATAGCCTGTGTAGCGATATGCATTATTGAGTATAGCAAAAATTAATCTTCTCAGTTGTGAAAAATATTTAATCCTATTCTAACATTCAGGTTTGGATGGTTAGAGAAACAAACTCTCTCAGGTGTTGAGCTTTTAGGACCCTTTAAGGCCTTGATATACTGCGGGAAAATTTTATTGTCTGAAAGGGGGCAGACTGTGGATGCCAGCGGTCATTATTCCACCACAACTGGCCGGCTTTTAGCTGATCCCCCGCAATTAGGGGGTTATTGCGGCGGCTGAAAATGTGTCATAATGGATTCTAGAGCAGCACATCTTTCCTACAACAGCGTAACATTCGTTTTTGCATTGTACTGTAAGTGAGTAGCGAGACGAGAAACGACGATGAATATGTCACGCAAACTAACCAATACGCTGTCCTTTGGCAACACCGGTATGGATCGCAACGAGACACCCCGCCTGACCGTCGAGACGGTAGATAATCACATCTACTTTTACGCTGATGTCGACAGTGATCGCTGTCTGGCGTTGATGCGGGCCGTTCGCAATGCGGATACTGATCTGCGAACCGAACACCTGTCACGGGGGTTGGAAGGAACACCCCTGACACCGATTTGGCTGCACATTCACTCTTACGGTGGTGATCTGTTCACCGGCTTCAGCATTGCTGACCAATTGAAGATGATTAAGACGCCGATCTACTCGGTGATTGAGGGAATTTGCGCCAGCGCGGCGACTTTGCTCGCCATGTCGTGCGCCAAGCGTTATATTCTGCCGAGTAGCTTTGTCCTGATCCACCAGCTTTCCGGCTTCGTGTGGGGGACACATGAGCAGTTCAAGGATGAAATGACGCTTCAGAATAAAGCGATGGATCGTCTCGTGCGGTTCTATGCCGAGCATTCCAAAGAGGATGAGGCGCAGATTCGCTCTATGCTGACCCGCGACTTCTGGATGGACGCGGAAACCTGCGTCCAGATGGGTTTCGCCGACGAAATCCTTACCTAAATACCAGCGGATTGCAGCTATATAAACACGGGGGAAGGTTGTTTTAAGCCTTCCCCCTGTTGTTTGTGTGCAGTTTACTGGATAGCGGGTGTTAGTCGCCTGCTGCCCATTCCGGTACCGGACGGCAGCACAGCACAAGCTGCTTGGCGGCGCGTACCTCGTCCAACCGCTTGACCGGCGCGGTATGGGGCGCGGTACGCAGCAGGTCGGGGTCAGTTTGGGCTTCGGTGGCGATCTTCTTCATCACATCAATGAACTCGTCTATTGTCGCCTTATCCTCGGTTTCTGTCGGTTCAATCATCAAGGCTTCCGGCACGATCAACGGGAAGTAGTTCGTTGGCGGATGGATGCCATAATCCATCAATCGTTTAGAAATATCCAGCGCGTGGACGTTCTCCACACCTTCAAAATGGCCTTCCAGCACGAATTCATGGGCGCAGATGCGGTCATACGGCACTTTATAGGTGTCACGTAGTTTGACACGGATATAGTTGGCGTTCAGCACAGCATGGCGCGTGATGTCTTTGATACCGCTGTCGCCATGAATCCCGATGTACGTATAAGCGCGGACGTGCATCCCGAAGTTGCCATAAAAAGCCTTCAGCCGCCCAATGGACTTCTCCGGCATTTTCATACCATACAGCGGCGGTTCTTCGTCACTGCCTTCATCTACAATTTCGACCACCGGGCCGGGCAGGAATGGCTTGAGCTTGTCATTGACGCCCACCGGGCCGCTGCCAGGGCCGCCGCCACCATGTGGGGTGGAAAATGTCTTATGCAGATTGTAGTGCATCACATCGAAACCAAGTTCACCCGGTTTGACTGCGCCCATCAAGGCATTCATGTTTGCGCCGTCCATATACATCAGGCCGCCGCAGGCATGTACAGCTTTGATGACATCCAGAATATGCCCTTCAAACAGGCCTAGCGTGCTTGGGACAGTAATCATCATCCCGGCAATTGTGTCATCGCAGGCGGCACGCAGCGCCGCCAGGTCAACATCGCCGTTATTATCCGAGGGTAGCTCCACCGCCTCGAATCCGGCCATAGATACAGTTGCCGGGTTGGTGCCATGTGCGCTGTTGGGGACGAGAATTTTCGTGCGCTTGGTGTCGCCACGATCCTGGTGGTATTTGCGAATCATCAGGATGCCGGCGAACTCGCCCTGCGCCCCGGCTGCCGGTGCCAGACTGACGGCCTGGAAGCCGCTGATTTCCGCCAACCACGTTTGTAACTGGTGCATCAACGCCAGCGCCCCTTGTGCGCCCTCGTCGTCGGTACGCGGATGCAATTGGGCGAAGCCGGGCAGACGAGCAGTGTCCTCGTTGATTTTTGGATTGTATTTCATAGTACATGACCCCAGCGGGTAGAAGCCGGTGTCAATCGAGTGATTCAAGTGGCTCAGGCGGACGAAGTGCCGCATCACCTGGAGTTCGCTGACTTCGGGCAGGTCGAGCGTATCTCGCAGCAGGTCTTTGGGCAGCGGGGTCTCCGGAACATCGAGTGCAGGAAGCAGCGCCGAGGTGCGGCCTGCGACGCTCATATCATAAATCAGAGGTTCATTCATGATGCGATCTCCTTCAATTCGGCAACCAGAGAGTCGATCTCTTCTCGGTTGTTGGTTTCTGTTACGGCGATCAGCATGGTGTTTTGCAGGTGGGGGTAATCCTGCCCCAGGTCATACCCGCCGATGATGCCTTTCTGGATGAGCTGCTCGTTGATTTCAGTCACCGGCTGCGGGCATTTCACCTGGAACTCGTTAAAGAATGGCTTGCTCCGATCCACGGTGTAGCCGTCTAACATGTCAATCTGGTCGGCGGCGTAATGTGCCTTGTGATAGTTGAGAGTCGCCGCCTGTTTCAGGCCGTTCTTGCCCATCAGTGACAGGTAAACGCAGGCTGAGAGTGCCATCAGACCCTGATTGGTGCAGATGTTGCTGCTCGCTTTTTCGCGGCGGATGTCCTGTTCGCGGGGGCGAAGGGTCATGACAAAAGCACGTTTGCCATCTTCATCCACCGTCTCGCCCACGATACGTCCGGCGATGCGGCGTACATGCTTCATCTTTGTGCAGAAGAACCCCAGGTATGGTCCGCCATAGCTCAGGGGAATGCCCAGCGGTTGCCCTTCGCCCACGACAATATCCGCGCCTAACTCACCAGGACTCTTGAACAGGGCGAGCGCCATCGGGTTTGCGACGATCACCAGGATCGCCCCGGCACTGTGAACTTCTTCCGCTAGTCCCTTCAGGTCGTCAATCTGCCCGAAAAAGTTCGGATAGGCGACGGCAAGCATGGCCGTGTCGTCGTCCAGCATATCAACAAGGTCGTTTATGCCGGCCTGCCCATTGTCACCGACAAACTTAGTGCTTGTCCCCTGGTGATAGGTGCGGACGACCTCGCGGTACTGCGGGTTTATGGCCGGGCTGAGAATGACTTTGCGCCGTTTGCCGCGCCCGACATCCATTGCGACGGTGACGGCTTCCGCCAGACTGGTCGCACCGTCATAGTGGCTGGCATTGGCTGCATCCATACCGGTCAGGGTTGCCATCATGCTTTGATACTCAAAAATCGCCTGCAATGTCCCCTGGCTGACTTCCGGTTGGTAGGGTGTGTAGGCGGTATAGAACTCGCTGCGCAGCAGGATATGGTTGACCGCCGCCGGGATGAAATGGTGATACGCGCCAGCGCCCCGGAACAGGGCAAAGTCCCCAGCGTGTTCGTTGGCTTCCGCCATTGATTGGAGTTCCGCCATGATCTCCATTTCGCTCATGGGGGCCGGGAGGTCGAGCTTGGGGAAGCGGTGCGAAGCTGGTACGGCTTCAAACAGATCTTCAATCGTTGTGACGCCAACAGCAGCTAACATTTGCTGCCGTTCGGCATCGGTATGCGGTATATAGCTCATGGTTATACCCTATGTTCTCAACAACAGGTGTGCAAAATGAATGAAGGTAGCTTTTGGCTAAGGGAGCATGGACCATAGAGACAAAAAGTCTCGCCCAGTGTCACTGCTTTGCGCGTGAATTGGGAAGGGTTCATATTGCCCGCAACTGGCAAAAGCCCTGGGTATGCTGCTTAAAGGTCTTAGTAATCTGAAGGCCGGCGTTACCGACTCTCACAATAGGCAGAGTAGGCGTCGGCATCCAGCAGGTCACTGACATCGGCATTATCTACTGTGAACTTCACCAACCACCCCTCCCCATACGGGTCGGTATTGATGAGTTCGGGTTGGTCTTCCAGTCCGCTGTTGACAGCGCTGATTGTGCCACCTACCGGTGTGTAGACATCGGACGCGGCTTTGACCGACTCAACGACACCAAACGACTCGCCTTTGGCGAATTTTGCGCCGACATCAGGTAGTTCGACATAAACGATGTCATTTAACTGTTCCTGGGCGTAATCTGTGATGCCAAGTGTGGCCGTGCTGCCTTCTAACCGCACCCACTCATCATTTTTCGTGTATTTCAGGTCAGCGGGAGTGGTGTTTCCCATAATTCAACATCTCCTTTAGTCATCTTGTTTTACGAAAATAGGATCGGCTAATAGCTATGTGGACTTTTTGTGCGGACACATCACTTGCCCGATTCTTCTCACCCACATGAGAGAAACCCTGATGGGGAAAAGCAATCCAGGACACCCGTCACACCAAATAAAAAAGCACACATGCAATGCTGTGCGCTCTGTCAGTCTAGCTGCTTCCAGAGAAGTACAACCGGCGAATCCTTGAACCTGAGAGTTTCACTACCAGTCCAGCAGCGCTGGCAGCTTGCCCCTTCGGCGTCTCAAGATGACGAGAACTCTCTTCGCAGGTTGTTATTCCATTGTGCATTTATAGAGCAAACGCTGTACCTGCTGAATATCTGACCAGATGGTTGCAAACGGATGCTATACTTCCGATATTGTAGCCAAACTGCGGCCAGTTGGCAAATGATCGGACTGGCTTATTTTACGTATCTCTCCCATAGGGCCAGGAGACCTGATCCCCTGTGTTCGGGGTGAAGCCAGATAGAGGGCATAGGGCATAACAGCCATGAGCGATTAACTAATCACCCTCAACCGGCATCCACTCATATAAAGCCTGGCGGACAGGGACGGTCAACAGCAAGTTAAAACTCAGGTGTCCGGTGGCATCGGCAACAATGGTCGGGCGTAAAATCAACTCGCCCCCGGTTTGCGACCCCAGCGCCAGAAAAGCCTGCCCGGTGCCAACCTGTCGAGTCGTTTGCAGTCCTTCAACCGGCTGTAACCGCGCCAGCACCCTTGTGAGTTCCTCTAAACGAGGTCGTAAGGAGATTTCCAGGGGGCCGTAACTGGCCGAAATGACCACGTATCCGCCTTCATGGCGCATCGCAACAATCGGTTTGGAATGAACCTCGCGGGCTGTTGTTAAGTTGATGATTCCCGTTTTTGTATCAATACTGACATGATCTAAGAGTTCAAAGTGCCTCATGGACAACTGCTCCAGGCTTAGATAGTGGCTGCGAACATAGTGGCAAACAGTATATCATATCCCCTAATTTTCTCACAGAAATATAACCATATGACATTTGTCACCTAAGACAGGTGATTTTGTTCCCTAAAAACCAGGCCATGGGACGGTTAAGATGTTCCTGTGTCCGTTTTTTCCTATATTTATCCATCAGCAAATCGAATATCAAAAAGGATAGAATCTATAATGCCGAAAGTGAGTCGTTTGTTTCTTCTGTTTGCTGTTCTGGCAATGGGTTTAGCTGCCTGTGGTGGTAGCAGTACCCCAGCCGCTGCCCCGACGTCTGCGCCGACAGAAGAAGCCGCATCAACGGAAATGCCCACTGAGGAAGCTGTACCGACGGAAGATGTTACGCAAGAAGCCACCCAGGAAGGATCAGCGGAAGAAGTCATAGGCGATCCGGCCATCGGGCAGGAACTGTTCAATGAATTCCGTGCCGAGGTTAATTTTGCTTGCGTGACCTGCCACTATACCGATAAAGAGGAACAACTCGTCGGGCCGGGGATGTTGGGCCTGGGTGAACGTGCTGCGACAAGGGTTGAGGGGCTGAGCGCAACGGAGTACTTGCGGAATTCCATCCTTCACCCCAGTGATTACATTGTGGAGAATTTTCCGGATTTACTCATGCCCCAGGTCTATGCCGATCTGTTCACCGAGGAGCAAATCAATAACTTGATTGCCTACTTGAAAACGCTGTAATTCATCACCAGGGGAAAAACTGCCCCGGTTCACTGGTCTTAAGTCAGTAGTAGGCGTAAAGTAGTGGGAGGCACAGGTTGCTACATGGCAAAACCAGCGCCGGGCAGTTCAGTTTTTATGGAAGTTGCGCACTTGAGGGAAGAACCTTACTTAAACAAGGGGCTTACAAGCCTTTTGTCCTGTTAGTCAACTGCGTAGGCCCTATTTGCTTAAAGGGAGGGAAAAACTATGGATCAGGATCAGAATGAAAACGAACGGCACGACAAATCGTTTTCACCACGTGGGGCATTTCTCTTTGTCCTGCTCATGATGGTAGGCTACATCTTGTACTGGGCTTCCATCTATTACACGGTCATCATCGAACGGGGGGCATGACACCATGCATATTGACAAGTTTGAACGTTATTGGATTGTCGCCGCGTCGTTGATGCTGGGTGCGTTTTTTGCCGCTTTGATTGCCAGCACGATTGTCTTTGGCGTACATCTGCCCGACCCGGCTGGCCGGATTAACCCGGCGGACGCGGAAGACTGGACGAACCAGGGATTCGCGACACCCGGCCTGCGTGATATGGGTGATAATCATTATGAGGCGCACATTGTGGCGCAGATGTGGTTGTATAACACCGGTGATGTCGTGGATGGCGTACCGACTGTGCGCGTGCCGCAAGGCGCAGTTGTGACCTTTAATGTTGCCAGTAAAGATGTCACGCACGGTTTTTACATTGAATACCACAACGTGAATATTATGGTTATTCCGGGACAGATTTCGCGGGCAACGGTGACATTCAACAGGCCTGGTACCTACCGGATTATCTGCCATGAATATTGTGGCAATGGTCATCACAACATGAATGCCCAGGTTATCGTTGAGCCGAGCGCGTAACAGGATAAAGGAGAGTCCTTACCATGCAAGCTGCACAAACACGGGATATTCCCGTTTTAGAGTTCCCAAAACTGACTGCCCTGAAAACCGAACGCTGGTTGGTGGGTGTTCATCTGATTGTCGCGTTCTCGGCTTTGTCGCTGGGTCTGCTGATGGGGCCGTTCCAGGCTTTCCGCCGCGCACCGGCACTGCAATGGGATATTCCGATCTTTTCGTATTATTACCAGGCGCTGACACTGCACGGCGTTCTGAATGCGTTGGTGTTTACCACCTTCTTTATTGTTGGGTTTAGCTATTTTGTGACTCAGCGCACCTTACAGCGTCCACTGGCGAGTATCCGTGTTGCCTGGGCTGCCTTTGTGATTATGCTGGTTGGCCTGGTGCTGGCGGCGTTTGCAATTGTCACCGGGCAGGCGAACGTGCTGTATACGTTCTATCCGCCGATGGTTGCCCATCCAACGTTTTATCTGGGGTTGACGCTGGTAATTGTGGCATCATGGATGGCTGGGGGCGACATCTTCTTTACCTATGCTGCCTGGAAGCGCGACCATAAAGGTGAAACGGTGCCGCTGGCGGTTTACGCGACGCTCACCAATTTCATTATGTGGATTACGGCTACTGTCGGTGTCGCTGTCGAAGTCCTGTTCCTGATGCTGCCCCTCTCCCTGGGGCTGGTTCAAACCACCGACCCCCAGGTGGCGCGTATTATGTTCTGGTTTTTCGGTCATCCGCTGGTGTACTTCTGGCTGCTGCCGGCCTATACTGCCTGGTATACGATGATGCCAAAACAAAATGGCGTGCGCCTGTTCAGCGATGGCCTGGGGCGCGTGGCTTTCCTGATGATTATGCTTTTCTCGATCCCCATCGGTGTCCATCACCTCTTCACTGACCCCGGCGTGAGCGAAGTGGCGAAACTCTTTCACGCTTTATTGACGTTTGTGGTCGCGCTGCCCAGTTTGCTCACAGCCTTCAATATTGCCGCCACACTCGAATGGGCCGGGCGGAAACGCGGTGCTACCGGTCTGATTGGGTGGGTCTTCAAGCAGCAGTGGGGCAACCCGGTGATGGCTGGGATGATTACCGGTATGCTGATCTTCATCGTCGGCGGTCTCACCGGCATTATGAATGCGTCGTTTACACTGAACCTGGCGCTGCACAATACCACCTGGGTTCCCGGCCACTTCCATACCACACTGGCTGGCGGTGTGTTCCTGACATATATGGGTATATTCTACTGGCTGATGCCGTTCCTGAGTGGGCGCAAGCTGTTTGCTCCCAGGTTAGCAACCGCCCAGGTCTACCTGTGGTTCATTGGAATGCTGACCTTCGGCCTGGCAATGGGGCGTGCAGGTATTGAAGGTGCGCCGCGCCGTACTGATGCTGGAGCTGCCGCCTATATTAGCGAAGCGGCTGTCCCCTGGTTGAACCTGACAGCGGTGGCGGGCGTAATTCTGTTAATCAGTTCCATCCTGCTATATATTGTGATCTTGGGGACACTCTTTGCTTCCAAGAAGCAGGAAAAGGCCGATGCCGAACCGCCGATTGACACTAAAGCCCCGGCGGATGATCCGTCACCCTCCATCTTTGAAAACTGGCGGATCTGGATGGTGGTTATCGTAATCTCGAACCTCGTGATGTGGGGGCCGGTGCTGATCCAGGCGCTGGACTTCACCAAAGGTTTCATCATCTTCGGCTTCCACCCGAACGCACCTATCCCTCTGAAGTAGTTTCACTTCACCAGTTACAGTCTAAAGAGACGATAGGTTGTTGATGCCCATCGTCTCTTGTTTATCCGGCACTTTTTGCTTATTATTGGGTTGAAATTAAGTGAAATTATAGGTGAATTCATGCAACCGGCAAACCATAACCCGGCTGAAGATACCACCGCTACCGATTGGGCGTTAGTGCGGTTAGTCGCCATTTCGATGCTGGTCGGTTTTGGGGTGGTAATGTTCGCGACCGGTATGGCGTATGTAAAAGACCTGGATACGCTGCGTAATGTGCCGAATATGGTGTGGGATTTTGTGTGCGGCAGGCCGGTTGAAAGCGGTATTATCCTACCGTTGTTGCTCACCCTGGGGACGCTCTCGATTCTGGTTGGCGTAGGTGTTTGGCTGGCCGGGCGGTGGCGCAACCGGCAGCGAGCGTGATTGCACTCACGTCTGCGCGAACAATATCAGTCCGCAATAACAAAACCCGGCGCTTTTTGCCAGTCATAAGCTCATCCCAGGAATTGCCAGATGACTCAATTTTCGGCCTCGGCCAGTTCGGACTCTGCTCCCGAATCCCCAGCACACAACCGACAAATTACCAGACTCCAGCTTGTTACGGTGTCGCTCCTGGTATTCGGTCTCGCACTCCTGGCAGCGAGCGCCGCTTATATGGTTGAGCTGAATAACCTGTGGGTCAGTGGCAGTGGCGTTTGCACAGTGCATGTTGAGGCTGGGAAAATACTGCCACTCATGCTCACACTGGGAACAATGTCCCTCATGGGAGGTTTGGGAACCTGGCTGGCCGGACGACGTACCATCCGATCATAACCTCCTATATATCGCGCATGAAATGTCATCCTTGAACTTGTTGATGAATTCGCTGAATCCGTAGGGCTTTCGAGCGTAGACGACCTCACGTTCAGACTTGTCATCCCCAACTGCAATTGTTATAATCTGATTTTCCTCACAATATATATCAAAATATCACACAAGAGTAATGTATGCCTCAATTACCCAATGTGCGGCAGGAGCAAATTCTGGCCTGGCTGCGGCATGAGCAGCAGATCACAATAGAAGTATTGGTGGAGCGCCTGGCTGTTTCAGCCATGACCATTCACCGCGATCTGGATTCGTTGGCGCAAGCTGGGCATATCGAAAAGGTGCGTGGCGGCGCGGTACTGTCTAACCGGGGGATGCCGGGCGAGACAGCCCACCAATGCGCCCTGTGTGCCATGCGTGTCCCTCTGCGGACGACCTTCATTATCAATACGACCGCTGGACAGCAGATTCATGCCTGCTGCCCGCACTGCGGCCTGATGTTGCTGGAACAGCACTCCGATACAGATACCGTGCTGGCGCGGGATTTTTTGTATGGCCGCATGGTCAACGCCGGGGATGCCTATTTCCTGGTGGATTCTGAAGTGGCGGTTTGCTGTACACCGAGTGTTCTGTGTTTTGGCACAGAGCAGGATGCGCAGCGGTTTCGCCAGGGGTTTGGCGGGGTAGTGCTGGACTACCATACGACCCGGACCCATTTGAGCCAGCGTCACCGGAGTGTGTTCGGCAAAAACTGAAGGTGTGTCCAGACAATTCAGCCCATTCGCATCCCGATTGCCCCCGTTTCTGTGTGCAGCCGGATTGTGTGTCAGATTTCAGCCGCACAAGCCCGATTATCTTCGTAAATCAAGACTCGCTTTGAAAGGATTCGCCAATATGTTTAAACGTTTGCTGCTCTTGACTGTGCTGCTCGTGCTGTTAGCTGGCACAAACATTTATGCCCAGGAAGCAGGAAGCCTCGTAATTACCAACGTGTGGGCGCGTCCCACCGGCGTCAAAGTGGAAAGTATGGGAGACGCAATGGCAACGCCCGAAACGACTGCCGAGCCGATGGGTAACACGGGCCACATGGGGCAGATGCCCGCTGTTGGAAATGGTACGGTCAGCGCAGTCTATCTGCAGATCACCAACCAGACCGGCCAGACCGTGCGCCTGGTGAGCGCGGCCAGTACCGCCGCGACGGTCACTGAGGTTCATGAAGTTACTATGGTGGATAACGTGATGCAGATGCACCCCGTAGCGGGTGGCATCGAAATCCCGGCAGGTGAGATGGTTGAACTACGGCCTGGCGGGTATCATATCATGCTGATTGACTTGCTTCATGACCTGTACGCGGGCGAAGCGTTGGCCGTGACCCTGACGTTTGAGATGGCCGATGGTACGACTCAGGACAGGATTGTCGGCGCGGCGATTCAGGATGAAACGCCGCCAGCAAGCCCGCTACGGATTACTGATACCTGGGCACGGCCTACCGGCGTCAAGACGATGAATGATATGCCTGAAGCCACTGCCGAGCCGATGGGCGGTATGGGGGAGGCGACTGCCGAACCGATGAGCATGGCGCATGGTATGGGCGATGGCGCGGTCAGCGCCGCCTACATGCACATTGAGAACCTGGGCGATGCGGAAGACCGGCTGGTTGCTGCTCACACGGATGTCGCTGGACTGGTTGAGATTCACGAAGTCAACATGGTGGATAATGTCATGCAGATGCGCCCGGTAGAGGGTGGTATTGTGCTGCCGGTGGGTGATATGGTGGAACTGCGCCCCGGTGGTTATCATGTTATGTTGATGGATTTGCACCATGATCTATATGTGGACGAAGCGATCAGTCTGACACTGATTTTTGAATCCGGACTCGAAATCACGGTTGGCGTCCCGGTGGTTGAGCCACAATAACGATAGGCAGGGATGCGAAGTGTTGGTAAAGTAGTGGAGCGCATCATGCACTTCATTGCGTTTAATCCTTGCTGTGGAATTGAGCAGGGAAGATAAGAAGGTATGTTTCAATGTCCAATGATGAGATGGCGAACAGCCAGCAACAATCAAAAACCCGGTTAATCCTGCTTAGTGTGGGCCTGACTGTTCTAACGACGGTGGTGGGTGTGGTCTTGTTTATCGTGTTTGACCGCCTGACACAACAGCCACCCCAATCAAACCTGGCAGCTGCGGCTGCGATTGTGGATGGAGAAGAATTTAACGGCGCCACGCCGATTGACCCGCCGCGCCCGGTAGCCGATTTCACGCTGCCCAGTCATACCGGCCAGCCCTTTAGTCTGAGCGATGTGAGCGGCAAAGTGACCATGCTGTACTTCGGCTACACGCACTGCCCGGATGTCTGCCCGTTGACGCTCATTGAGTTCAAGCGCGTCTATGAACTCCTGGGCGAAGATGCTGATAAAGCCGCCTTTGTCTTCGCCAGCGTGGATGGTGAGCGCGACACACCGGAGGCGCTGGCGAAATATCTGGAAGTACGGAATGTGGCGGATTTTGTGGTCGCCTTGAGCGGCGAGGAGAGCGACTTGCGGCGTATTGGGCTGGATTACGGCCTGTATTTTGAGAAACGCACCGATACCGGCTCTCAGGCCAATTACCTCGTAGACCACACGGCGGCTTCGTTCCTGCTCAACCAGGATGGCGAACTCGCCATGATTTTTGCCTTTGGTACGGAAGCATCTGTGATGGCCGAAGAAATACAGAAACTGATAGATGGGTAACTCATGGGTGGGGACACGAGGTTTTGCCGCGTCCTCACCCTATTGTTTCTGCTTTGATTACCGGCGTGGCACGCGAGGCTGGATAGTCGTCACCACCTCGTAGTTGTTGGTCCCCAGTTCGTTAGCAATATCCTCTGCCGTGAGCAGATTATCCCCCTGCTGGCCGAGCAGCACGACTTCATCTCCAATCGTAACATTGGGAATATGGCTCACACTCACCGCCGTCTTTTCCATGCTGACACGGCCCACCACCGGGGCGAACTGGCCGTGAATCAGCACGCGCCGCCAGGTATTCGGCGCCCGCCGGAAGCCATCCGCGTAGCCCACAGGTAGAATGGCGATGGTTTCCTCGTCGCGAGTACGGTACGTGCCACCATAGCCAATAGGATGGTCTTTCGGGAAGGTCTTTACCTGTGCGACTGAGGTTTTCCAGGTCATGGCCGGCTGAAATGCCGGAGTCAGGGGCACGTAGCTGGAAGGGTGTAAGCCATAGAGCGCAAGGCCGACCCGCACCATGTTGAAATGATTGGCGACGGAGGCCAGTGTTCCGGCGGAGTTGGCGGCGTGAACATAGGCGAATGCCAGGCCGGAAGCCCGAAGCGGCTTTAGCACATCCTTAAAAACCTGTACCTGGTGTGCGGTATAATCCGCATCTTCATCGGCCATCGCCAGATGCGTGTAAATGCCCTCAATTTCCAGATAGGCGAGGTTGCCCAGGTGGCGAAAGAAGGAAACCGCCTCACTTGCCAGAACTCCCAGGCGTCCCATGCCGCTGTCCACTTTCACATGCACGCGCAGTCTGTCGCCAAATTCACGGGCAATGCGGTCAAAAGCGCGGGCCATGTCCAGGTCGTAAAGGGTGAGGGTGATATTATGCCGCAGCGCCTGCCGTACAGCATGAACTGGGGTATAACCTAATATCAGAACGGGCGCTTCAATATCGGCTTCGCGCAGTTCCAGTGCCTCGTGCATACTGCTCACGGCCAGGTATTCCGCGCCGTTTAAGAGGGCTGTCCGGCTGACTGAGAGTGCGCCATGACCATAGGCGTCGGACTTCACGACGGCCATCAACGCCACCGAGTCCCCCGCGATTTGCTTAATTGCACGCACATTCCCCGCGATAGCATCCAGGTTGATTTCTACCCAACTCGGGTAAGTGGATTGGAACAGGATAGCTGAATCCCAGCCGAAATTCTGCCGGGGCAAGCGTTCCTTGTCTTGTGGGTTCTGTAACAGTGCTTGTGTGACCATCTCCATCCGGCTGGAAGCGCCGCCGTTAATCAGCAGGATGTCATTGGCCGTTAGTTGGTAATTGTGCTGCAATATGGCAATCGCATCCTGCACGCTGTAGGTCATCGCTACGCGGGAGCGATCCATGCCCTGGTCGAGTGCAGCTCGCCCAGCCAGTGCCGCGCTTGTGCCTTCGGTGATGAGTACATCCGCTACTTCAGAAGCCCGCTGGCCGACCAGTCTGTGACCGAACTGGGTATATGCGCCAAGATGGTCCATATCCCCTGTGATAAAAAAAACACGACCCTGTTGAGGGCCATCCGTCTGCATATCACTTTTGGCGGTTTGCAACCAGTCAAGGGCGGCTAATGTGGATTCCGGGCTGGCGTTGTAGCTGTCGTCAATCAGCAGGCTCCCATTGAGGCCGGCCATCGGATTCATGCGTCCTGGTAGATGCGGGATGTTGGTCAGGGCTTTGAGTGTTTCGTCCAGGTCAGAAACATCGTAATGCAGGCCAACAGCCAGTGCCGCCAGCAGGCTTACCAGCTGATGCTTGCCCAGCAAAGGAGTCCAGCGCCCCAGGAACCGCTCACTCCCATACCGCAGGTCAAACCCGGTTTTGGAGCGCCCCTGGACAATGTTATAGGCCATCAAGTCCGCGCCGAATCGCTCTAATCCGACAGTGAGTACCCGTGAACGGGCAGCGGTGGTCATGGCCCGTACCCGATCATCATCATAATTCAGGACAGCCAGGCCAGTTGGCGAAAGATACTCGACCAGGGTTTGCTGCTCATGGGCGATTTCGTCCAGGTCAGTGAAATTGTCAGTATGCATATACCCGACATTAGTTACGACACCGACATCTGGTTGGATCGCCTGGACCATGTTTGCTAATTCGCCGGCCTGATAGGTGCCGAGTTCCAGAACAATAAAGCGGTGTTCAGGACGAAGTTGTGCCAGCGTTTGCGGCAGCCCCAGCCAACCTGCCGTATGATCGCTGCTTTTGTGGACAGGGTAGTGAGTTGAAAGAACCTGGGTGATGGCTTCAACTGCCAGGGATTTACCAGAACTCCCGGTGACACAAATGACCTGGGTGCCCAATTTGCCAATGACATAATGCGCCCATGCCAGCAGAGCGGCCTGGGTGTCCTTGACCAGAATCACAGATAGGCCATCAGTGTCAAACTCAGGTGGGTGGGTACACAACACGCCCAGCACGCCCTTGTCTACCGCCTCCCGGATATACTGGTGGGTATCCCCCCGGTCGGTCTTGAGCGCGACATAAAGTTGGGCTTCATTGGCGAGTCGAGAATCGAAGCAGAACTCAGTAAAGATCTGTGCGGCAGGTTCACCGAAAAGCTGACCGTTTGCCGCTTCAAGTATGTCGTATAGGCTAATCATAATGGTGTCAGTATAACTTTCTCTGCATCAAATCGCTATCGAAATGCGGGTTATCCGCAATAATTTGCTATAATTACTCCCATCCTGATCGGAAATGAGTGCATAATGTCATTTTATTTCGAGATTATCAAAGCGCAAGGACGGGCGCGTGCTGGAATTTTGCATACCCCGCACGGGCCGATCCCGACTCCGGTCTTCGCGCCCGTCGGGACACAGGCCACCGTCAAGGCAGTTCCCCCCCGTGATCTGCTTCAAATCGGCGCATCCCTGATTTTGGCGAACACCTATCATTTGCATCTTCGTCCTGGTGATGAACTCGTGCGCGAAATGGGGGGGCTGCACACTTTTATGGCGTGGCCCAAGCCCATTCTAACCGATTCCGGGGGATTTCAGGTATTCAGTCTGGCCGAAATCAACAAAATTGATGATGACGGCGTGACATTCCGCAGCCACATTGATGGCAGTAAGCAGCGGCTGACGCCCGAACGGTCAATGGCAATTCAGGAAAACCTGGGTGCTGATATTATCATGGCGTTTGACGAATGTGCCACACCGACTGACCGGGCTGTACTCGAACGCTCGGTGGAACGCACGCACCAGTGGGCGGTTCGCTGCCGCGAAGCACACCCGGATGATAGCCAGCAGGCATTATTCGGCATTGTGCAGGGGGGCGTTTTTGAGGATTTACGGTTGCAATCCGCCGCATTTCTGCAAACGTTGGATTTTCCGGGATACGCTATTGGCGGGTTGGCGGTAGGTGAAACCAAAGCCGATATGTATGCCACATTGGATTTTACCATTCCCGCGCTGCCAGAAGATAAGCCGCGTTACTTAATGGGCGTGGGTGAGCCAGATGATCTGGTTCAGGGAATCTACCGAGGGGTAGATGTTTTTGATTGTGTCATCCCCACCCGGCTGGCGCGGCACGGCGCGGCACTCACAGGGCAGGGTCGGGTCAACATGAAGCGATTGGCGTATGCTACCGACAAACTGCCGGTAGAGCCGGGATGTACCTGTTACTGTTGCAGCCATTTTTCGCGGGCGTATATCCGGCACTTGTTGAAGGCGGAAGAGATATTGGCCGCGTATCTGCTCAGCGTGCATAACATCCACTTCTTGACGCAGCATGTCAAGGCCATGCGAAATGCGATTATTGAGGGGACGTTCTCCGCGTACATGAATACTTTTCTGGAGCAGTATCTCCAGAAGGCATGAACCGCTACACCAGAGGATATCTTGTATTGACGCCGTTCATCTGTTATTTCCCCCACACCTATTGCAGCCAGTGCGAATATTCCGGCGGTCAACCTGTATGAAACGCACTCTGGCGATTGCGGCTTTTGCGCTGGTGAGTTGTAGTACTCATGTGCTGCCTGCGTCTACACCAACGCCCCTGACGATGCCGCTGCGCCTGTATGTAACCACCGCCGCGATACCACTCATGGAGGATTTAATTGCCCATTATGTTGAGATTGCCCCCAATGTTCACTTTGATACACTGACTGGCGATTACGAGGCGATGCTGCGGGCGACCTTGGCGGATACCAACGCCTATCTCCTGGCCTGCTATCTGCCTGCCGATAGTGACCTGTGGGCCGCACCATTAGGGCAGGATGGCATCGCCATTATCACGCACCCGGATACAGGTTTGTATGAACTGACGAGCGACCAATTGCGCCGGATTTACCAGGGACAGATTACCAGTTGGCGTGAATTGGGCGGGGCGGACATCCCATTGATTGTGATGAGCCGCGAGGACGGCTCTGGCACACGGGCAGCATTTGACCGGTTGGTGATGGGCGAGCGACTGACGGCATTATCCGCCCAGGTCGCGCCATCCAGCGCCGCAATGCTTGCCAGTGTCTCCCAGCAACCGGGGAGCATCGGCTATGTTTCTATGAGTTATGTGGATGACGGTGTGCGTGTGCTACGTATTGACGGCAGCGACATCACAGCGGATACGATGCTGGGTAATACCTACCCGCTGCGTTCCACCATCTATATCGTAGGGGGTGTCGAGCCACAGGACGAAGCGTACCGGCACTTTATCGCCTGGATACAAAGCATGGATGGGCAGGCTGTCGTCGGTGAACGGTATACACCCTTGCTGCGCCCGGAACGGGATTAACCCAGGAATGCCAGCAGCATGGCATACAACAGGCTGACCACCAGTAACCACATACTGACCATTGCCAGATCACGGTAGAAGCGCAGACGGGTGCGGCGTTTTTGCATGAGCAGTTCTGGCCCGCGTATTCGGTAGAGCGCTCCGGCAGCTTCTGAATTGGCCGGGTTTACCCGCAGCACATTGTCGAGGCATATGGAAGCCTGGTCGAGTGAGTCCACTGCGACGCTCATCCATAACCAGGCATCTTCAAAGTCGCTATCTTCTCGAATGAGCTGGCGCAGCAAGGGGAATGCTTCTTGTCGCCGGTCAGCCTTCACCAGTTCAATCGCATCCAGCAGGCGATCAATACGCTCTGCCCGGTTGTCATCACCCACCATCAGTCCACCCGAACACCCTGGAACAAATCATTTTCGTCTATTCTATTATACTCAGGTTCAGGGTAGACGCGGGTAAAACTTTGTGAGCCGGAGAGCCGCCGCCGTACCCAGAGCGGCATCTGGTTCGTGCCGCCGCCAAGCTGGCTGGCGTGGCAGGCGTTGGCCTCCTGCCAGGCATCATAGTAGGCGCGGATGTCTACACGGGCGTGTGCCGGTTCGACATTATCCAGGATTTTAAGCAGGTCAATATCTTTGTTTTTACCTAGCTGGCGGGGGTCTTCACGACGTAGTCGCAAGAGCCACAGTCCCAGGCGCAGCATCAGGGTAGGAATACGGGTATAATAGAGCTTCTGCGGTTGGTAGGGTTGCTGCCCGTCCGTTTTGTATTCCGGGTCGCCTGCTAACCTGAAGGCCGCGACGGTTGCCCGCTGGATGGCGATGTGGTCGGGATGCCCGTAGCCACCGTAACGGTTAAAGGTGAGTACTACCTGGGGCCTGAGGTCGCGGATGACTTCGACCACGCGGCGTGTGACCGCTTCCTGCGGGGCTTGCCACAGGCTGTCCGGGTGCTGGCTGGTTTCTGACCCCATCATCCCGCTGTCACGATAACCAAACTTGATAACGTGTTTGAATCCCAGTTTTGCGGAAGCACACGCGAGTTCCGCCAACCGCAGTTCACTGATCGAGTTGTACCCGTTGAGCATTTCCGGCTTAACAGTCCCCACGTCGCCATTGGTGGCGCAGATCAGGGAGACTTCCGCTCCGGAATCCACATAGTGGGCGATCAACCCACCAGAGCCAAAACTCTCGTCGTCCGGGTGGGCCAGGGATAAAAGTAAACGAAACTTTGTCACAATAAACCTCCACTGAATTCGAGCACTGCGTAAAAAACCTTCCCACCGATTACCCTACGCATGATAACTGATAATCTTCAACCTGTGAATAACCCTGGGCAATCCAATGGTCTATGCGTATACTGCTCCCTCGTGTAAACCGCCAGAACATGCTTGAGGTTTTCGATGCGCCGTATTTCTCTGATTCTGTTGATTATCATTCCCCTGGTTGTGGGGTTGATGCTGATTTCCGGGACGGTACTGGGCCAGAATAATGTGTTTCAGACCAACACACCCCGCCCGGTAGAGGTGAACTTCGCCACCAATACACCCGCCGGACCGACTGAAACCCCGACTCCGACCCTGACTCCTTCGGTGACGTCCAGCGCCACACCGACCGACACCGATACGCCCACGCCGACCTTAACACCGACGCCGACTTTCACACCGACGGATACGCCCACGCCCACTCCGACACCCATTGGCCCGTTTTCGTACCCGGAGGGGATCAACCCGCTGACCGGTCTGCCGTATCCGAACGAAGAAGCGATGGCGCGGCGTAACCTGATTGTCAAAATCTCTAATTTCCCGCCCATTGTGCGCCCGCAAAGTGGGGTCAACCAGGCGGATGTGGTGTATGAGTTCGAGGCAGAAGGTGGTGTGACCCGCTTCGCGGCCATCTTCCGCAGCAACGCGCCTGATCATGTCGGTTCGGTGCGCAGCGCCCGCCTTTCCGATACCGAACTGATTGTCATGTACAACGCGCTGCTGGCTTATTCCGGCACGAGCGAGCCGATTCAACGGATTATCCTGGCGGCTGAATGGGTCTACCAGACGTTTTCGCCGTTGAAGGGTGATGGCTGCGAAGACGCCGGATTCTGCCGTTTTCCGCAGGACGGCCTGGCCTTAGAGCATACCCTCTTCCTGGACACGAACAAACTCTGGGATTTAGCTACACGTCGTAACGTGAACACCGGTTACCGGGCACGTGGTTTCGCCTTCAATGAGACTGCCGATGCGGGCGGCCTGCCCGCCAATGATATTTTCATTGACTGGTACGGCCAGACTGATGCACGCTGGCAGTATGATGCCGCTACCGGGCGCTACCTGCGTTATACCGATGGCGTGGCGCACTTTGACGCGGCGGACAGTCAGCAGCTCTGGGCAGATAACCTGATTATCATTGAAGTGCCCCATAATGAGCGTCCTGACCTGTTTCCGCCCGGCTCGAATTACCAATCACTGGAAATCGCGCTGTGGGAACAGGGACGTGCCTATCTTATCCGCGATGGGCAGGTTTACCAGGGATACTGGCGGCGGCGTGACCGCGAACCGGGCAGTGCCTTGCAGGTGCTTTACGGGGATAATACGCCCATGATGATGAAGCCGGGGCGCACCTGGGTGGAAGTCGTGCGCGGCTTTGGGGATGTGGCGATCAGTGAGCAGCGCCAGGATATGGTGGCTACGGCGACGGCTATCGCCCTGAGTGCTACGCCGACGCTGACGATCACGCCCGGTCCCAGCCCGACGGAAAACCCCAACTCGTAATCAGAGCGAAAGCAGTATGAAATCAAAAGGCGGGGGTTGCCCTCCGCCTTTTTGCGTTCCTGGTAAACCGTCTCTGGTCTAGTACATGCCACCCATATCAGGTGCGCCACCGGGCATCGGTTTTTCCGGTTCCGGCACGTCCGTGATGAGGGCTTCGGTGGTCAGGATCATGGCGGCGATAGAGGCCGCATTTTCCACCGCGCCGCGTGTCACTTTGGCGGGGTCGGGGATACCACCTTCGATCATGTCGCCATATTCATTCGTCATGACATTGTAGCCGATGCGCGGATTCTTCCGGCTCTTCTGCATCCGGCGCACTTCCTGGATAATCACCGCGCCGTCCATCCCGGCATTGGCTGCGATCTTCCGCATCGGGACTTCCAGCGCCTTGCGCATGATCTGGACACCAGTGTTCTCATCATCACTCTTCAGCTTGATGTTGTCCAGGGCGGCCACCGCGTTAATCAGTGCCACGCCGCCGCCAGGGACGATGCCTTCTTCAACGGCGGCACGGGTCGCACTCAGGGCGTCTTCCACCCGGTGCTTCTTCTCTTTCAGTTCGGTTTCGGTGGCGGCACCGACGCGGATCACAGCCACGCCGCCGGAGAGCTTCGCCAGCCGTTCCTGGAGTTTTTCGCGGTCATAGTCGCTGGTGCTGATTTCGATCTCGCGGCGGATTTCGTCAATGCGGGCCTTGATGGCAGCATCATCGCCTTCACCGTCAATCACGGTGGTGTCTTCTTTGGTGCTGATAACTTTGCGGGCACGGCCCAGGTCGTCCAGAACAACGCTTTCCAGCTTGCGGCCGGTTTCTTCGCTGATGACCTCACCACCGGTCAGGATGGCGATGTCGCGCAGCATGGCCTTGCGGCGATCACCAAAACCGGGGGCCTTGACGGCCAGGACGTTGAGCATTCCGCGCAGTTTGTTCAGCACCAGGGTCGCCAGGGCTTCGCCGTCAATGTCTTCGGCGATAATCACCAGTTCGCGCTTGCCGATCTGGAGCAGCTTTTCCAACACAGGCACGATGTCCTGGGCGGCGCTGATTTTCTTGTCGTAGATCAGGATGTAGGCATCTTCAATCGCGGATTCCATCGCGTCAGTGTTGGTGATGAAGTAGGCGCTGATGTAGCCACGATCGAACTGCATACCTTCGACATATTCGGTCTCGAATTCCAGACCACGGCTTTCTTCAACCGTTACCACACCATCACGGCCCACTTTGTCCATGACTTCCGCAATGAGGTTGCCGATTTCGAAGTCCTGGGCGGAAACACTGGCGACGTTGGCGATTTCTTCGCGGGTTTCTACCGGTTGGGCCTGGGCGAGAATGCTGGCGGCCACTGCATTTGTGGCGGCCTCGATACCGCGCTTGAGCAGCATCGGGTTGGCCCCGGCGGCGACGTTCTTCAGGCCCTCGTTGACGATAGCCTGCGCCAGCACGGTGGCGGTAGTGGTGCCATCACCGGCGATATCATTGGTCTTGGTAGCGGCTTCCTTCAGAAGTTGCGCGCCCATATTTTCATACGGGTCTTCCAGTTCGATTTCCTTCGCCACTGTCACGCCGTCGTGGGTGATAGTGGGAGCGCCGAATTTCTTGTCGAGCGCCACATTACGCCCCTTCGGTCCAAGTGTGGTGCTAACGGCGTCGGCCAGTTTGTCCACGCCGATTTTCAGGCTGCGGCGAGCCGCTTCACTAAAGATAAGTTGTTTAGCCATTGGATTCTGCCTCCAAGCAGGTTTGTGTGCTGTTTACGATGCGTAAAAAAATCCCGTCGGTTGCCAGTTGTTAGCTAACAATCGCCAGGACGTCGCTTTCCTTCATGATGAGCAGTTTTTTGCCATCCAGCTTGATTTCGGTGCCGGCGTACTTGGCAAACAGGACGCGATCCCCAACCTTGAGGTCCATTGGGATACGTTCGCCATCTTCGTCGCGGCGGCCTTCACCAACGGCCAGCACGTGGCCCTGCTGTGGTTTTTCCTTAGCTGTTTCCGGCAGAACAAGCTGACCACCCGCGAAGGTGTCTTCCTGTTCAACGGCTTCGATAATGACGCGATCCCCTAGTGGGCGCAAATTGATAGACATTGGACTAGCCTTCCTCTCGTTTTGATCTGTAAGTGTTAGACAGACGAAAAGCGCTTATGCTTAAACGATTTTTAGCACTCATGAGGTGAGAGTGCTAATTTACTCTAGGCAGTGTAGCAAAAACAGGGGATGAAGTCAAGAATGGGCGGTTTTTCTAGCAAACTTCTTATAGAGTGCTAAGGGAAATAAAAACCCCTCATCTGAAGTCCCATACTCTCAAGGGTTGACCTTTAAGAAGAAGGGATTATCAGATGAGGGATACAGGTCGGGGCGCCCGGATTTGAACCGGGGGCCTCGCGCTCCCAAAGCAGGTGCGCTAACCGGACTGCGCTACGCCCCGCTATTGATGGCTAGTATAGCAGCAAGCGGGCGGCACGAAAAGGCTGAAAGTTCGCCGCCAACAGCGGTGCGGGGGCAATCGCATCAAATTAACCCTGCACAAAATGGCTTTTTTGACCCCTCCCCAGCCCTCTGTCAAGGGGACATTCGTCTCCGTCTCAGTCGCCGTAAACGGGGCGGGAGTTTGTTAGCCGAGACCAACAAGTCTCCTCTGCTTGTGGGGGAGATTGAGAGGGGGTTAAGTTCCCGTTTTGATGCAATCACTCTGTTGCCGTCAGGGGTGAATCTCCTCACTACGGCGGACGCGCAGAAGCGCAACCCTATGAGGAATACGGTGCGAATTCAGGAAATGCCTCGTATACTGAACCGGCGTTTTTACATTTTCCCCCCGAAATTCATTGGCATAAATGTTACATTGCGTGTATCATCATTACAAATGTTTCGCTGTTTCAGTTCAGCAAGGGGCTGGAGATTTATCTGCATGAACAAAATTAAGTTGTTGCTGGTGGAAGACGATACCAACATTAGCAAGCTCATTAGCGACTATCTCAATTCTCAGGGGTATGAGGTGACTGCCGTGACCGACGGCCCCGACGCACTCGAGCATATCAGGGATAGAGGACTGCCGCACCTGGCGCTGATTGATCTGACACTGCCCACCATGCATGGTTTTGATCTGAGCGGTAAACTCAAGGCCATGGCCGATGTCCCGATCATTTTCGTGACCTCAACCAGCGAAACCGACATTGTGGTGCAGGGGCTGCGCCGCTATGCCGAGGATTTTATCGTCAAGCCGTTTGAACTGCGGGAAATGGAAGCCCGTATCCAGGCGGTGTTATCACGGATGCCCAGCCTCGATTATGCCAGCGAGCCGGTTATCAATGTGGATGAGCACCTTCAGGTGGATTTTGCCCATAATCGAGTCAATGTTGGCAGCCTTGTCTTCAACCTTACACCTACCGAATCGATCTTGCTGCATGTCCTGCTGCGAAATGCCGGACGCGTGGTCGAAAACCGCCTGCTCATCGCCCGTGTCTGGCCGGCGGAAGATGTATATGAAGATACTTTGCGCGTCCACATGCACCGACTGCGGCGCAAGTTAGAAGCCGATTCACACCATCCGCACTATATCCGTACTGAACGTGGCATCGGGTATATGTTTACCGTTCGCCCCCAGAATATTCACTTATCGGCTGATGACAAAGTAGATGGTAAAACAAAAGGCGACTCCTAAACCGCTTGGATCAGAACTGTGCTGCTCGGCTGCACAGGCTTCCGTGCTCAACCATTACCTGGCGGAAGCTGCCAGCACGGTCAATGCCGGTTGGGCGTCTATGGCGATATGGCAGTGTTCGTTGTACACCCTCACGCCTATCGTTACGTTCGAGGCCGTTCCGGCTTCTGCTGAACGGTTTGCCCGTCTCAGCGATCTCGTAGCCCGGCAATTTGCGTCCACGCCCACCCCGCCATCTGGCTTGCTTCTGGATTCCTCGGTTGTACAACCGCTTGGTTTTACCGCCGGACTGCTGCTGTTTGTGCCGAGTGAGGATGACATGGTGGGGGTTGTCACGCTGTTAGGGCAGGAAGCGTCAGCTTTTACTGAGGCAGCCGTGGCAGGTCTTTCGCCGCTGGCGAATCTCCTGGAGATTTCGATAGAAAACGCCTTGTTGAAAGGCAGGGTCGCCGCTGCTCAGGCGATTCAGGCAGTTGCCCAGGCGGTTACCCGAAATCCGACTTCGCAGGATTTGTTGGATGCACTTCAGGAGCGGTTATTCGGGCCACAAGTCACCCTGGCGGCGCTGCTCTTGTATGGGCAGGACAATGATTTTGATTATGTCGAAACGCAGGGTACCTGGTCACGGCGCTATGGGAGTGGGATTGCCAGGGGAATTAAATTCTACCTGCAAAATTATCAGCAACTGTTGCACCAACTTAATCAGGATGGCATCGTTACCTTCTCCGGCATAAGGCCGCTGCGGGATAATTTCGACCCGTTTGTGCGCGGCTTTTTCCGGGTAGAAGGTGTCCATTCTGTGGCACTGGTGGCGCTCCACACCGCCGGGCGTCGGTTTGGCCTGCTGGTTCTGGGCAGCAGTGAACGCAGAGGCTTCGACCAGCGCGAACTCAACACATACCGGACAGTCAGCGAATTTCTGGCACTCAATACCCTCACCTGGGCGCTCCAGCACGAAAACGACGTTGAATCCCGTGCTCGTCGTTCCTTGTTGGATTCAGTAGCCGATGGAGTGTTGATGGTGATGCCCAGCCACCGGGAACACTATGTTCTGATCGTCAATAAGCCGTTTAACAGTCTGTTTAACCTGGGCGACATCAACGCTGAAGGAATGCCGTTGGTTGAACTACTGGGTAAAATGCGGATTCCGAATGCGATACGTGATGACCTGCGTGACCAGTGGCGAACAATTTCACATCGCGATATTGGCATCTATACCGGCGAATTTGACATGACTCATAATGGTATGTTGGCGACAATTCAGTGGTACAGCGCGCCGGTTTACCATGAACAGGCTGTTTTCGGACGCATTTTCACGTTTCATGATGTCTCACCAGAACGCGCCGCATCGCGCCTGCGGGCGAACTTTATCTCGCGGGTTTCTCATGAGCTGCGGACACCCCTCACATCTATCCAGGGTTTTGCTGACTTCATTCTGCAAGCCAGCGGTGACCAGCTTCCCGATGTGGCCCGTGAATATACGGAAATCATCCTGAGCAGCGCCCGCCACCTGAACATGATGTTCTCAGAAATCATTGACCTGGCACGCGCTGATATTGGCGAAATGAAGTTGAATTTTTCCGATATTCATATCCCAGATGTGGTGATTGATGTCGTCGCCCTCCTGGAGATGCAGTACAAAGCACGTAACCAACAGGTGCTGATGGAACTTGATGATGATTCACCGCCAGTCCAGGCTGATATGCCCCGCATCCGCCGGGTATTGACCAATCTGCTGACGAATGCCATCAAATACTCACCGCCAGAAACCCAAATTAAGGTGATTACCCAGGTGGTGGAAACTGCCGCCGATCTCCCCCCGGATGCGCCGCCAGAGGTGATCATACCGGCGATTCTCGTTACAGTTACCGACCAGGGGCCGGGGTTTGCCACCGATGAGGCCGAGAAGTTATTCACACCCTTCTATCGTACAGCAGCAGCACGCGCCAGTCGTACTGAGGGAACCGGTTTGGGGCTGGCTGTATCGCGCAGTATCATTGAAAGGCATCGTGGCTGTATTTGGGCTGAATCCCGGCGGCGCGGGCGGCGGGGCAGTCGTTTCCACTTCACCTTGCCGACTTCCGAATAAAAGCGAATGCTGCAACTTCAATCCGCGTCGGGGTTACCCATGAAGCGGTTCAGCCAGTAGTTAATCTCGTCTTCGGACTGGTGCACATTTTCGGCTTCACCAGGGTCATCGTCTACAACTGATGTAAAGGGGGCTTGCAGCAGGGCAATGAAATCAGCGGTGGAGAGTGTTTTCATCCGGCGCTGTTGACCGGCGGCTTGTACCTGGTTATCGGATGAAACCACCGTCCAGTTCGTCGGATCTGAGGCGTTGCGGATACGCCCCATGATGAGGCGGTCAGCGTCGCTGCGGTGCGAGGCGAACACAACTTCCACCATTCCAGTGGACATGCGCGACTTCCCCCCAGGCAGGCCGGAATCAAATACAACAACACAGCGCTTGCCGGTGCGGGCGGCGAATCCAGCCAGTTTCTGCACCAGTTTGGCTTCATCGTTGGGATCATCCAGCGCAATGTCCGGCAGCTTTCCGATCACGTTGTGGCCGTCTATCAGGTACGGCATTAATCCTCTTGGTTTCATCCTTTACTTTACCCGAACTATAACACAGATTGACAGCATCATTCAGGCTGGATGGCGCTGGCTTGTGGTAAACTTCTTACGCTTTGTTCCGTATGATGAGGAGAATCTGCGCCGCCTATGCCTATACTGACCGACACACCAATTACGTTAGCTCGCCAACTTGCCGCTGATTTCGCCTGTCGTGCCGGTGCCGCGGATCGCCTGGGCAAACTCCCGGTGGAAGATGTCCGGCAGCTCAAAGATTCAGGCTACCTGACCCTGACGCTCCCTCGCGAATACGGCGGGGGAGGGCTTTCACTGCGTGATGCTCTGGCCGTTCACCTTGAATTGGCACAGGGTAGCCCGTCCAGCGCATTGGTTGCCGGGATGCAGCTTCATATTTTCGGCAATTTGAGCGAAGCCCGTCCCTGGGATGAGGATAAGTTCGCCTGGTTATGCCAGTTGGCGATGGCCGGCGGCCTGCTCAATTCGATTGCCAGTGAACCGGCGCTTGGCAGCCCATCACGCGGGGCATTCTTCAAGACGACAGCTGCCCTGACCCCGGAGGGTTGGTGCGTCAACGGGCACAAAACCTGGTCAACCGGCGGGGCGCACCTGACGCACCTGCTGGTGAAGGCCAGCATTGGTACCGATACTGCCGTGATTCTCGTGCCGAATCATACCGCCGGTGTCACCTGGGAAGAAACCTGGAGCGATTCACTCAGCCTGCGGGCGAGTGACAGCCATGATGTGCGCTTTGAAAATGTCATCGTGCCGGAAGGTCACCTGATTCACCGGAGCAAGCCAGAGCCGGAGGGGCCGAACGCCTGGTTTCCGATGATGATGGGTGTGGTGTACCTGGGCGCGGCTGTCGCGGCACGCAACACCGTGATTCGCTATGCGTTGGAACGTGTGCCAACCGCGTTGGGTAAGCCGATAGCGGCTTTACCCAAGATTCAGCGGCAGATTGGCGAAATAGACCTGGCCTTACAGGCGGCAACTGCGCTGATGTTCGATGCTGCCGGGGCGTGGGGTCGTGGTGAGCAAGGGGCGTCTGTTTTCCCCCGCATTGTGGCCGCCAAACACCTGATGACCGAAACGGCTAATCATGTGACTGATGAAGCCTTACGCATTGCGGGCGGGATCAGCATTACCCGCACGCTGCCGTTGGAGCGTTACTTCCGCGATGTTCGCGCCGGGTTGATGCAGCCCCCTTCGGGCGATACTGCACTGGAGATCATTGGACGTGGCGCGATTGATGCGCTGGGACAGAAGGATGAGACCGATGGACACGACGAAAGTGCAGTATAAGCCCCTGCAATTTGAGCGCCTGCCGGCTGACGAACAACTTGCGCGTTCCGGCGCGTTCCTGGCACAGATGCGGACACGCCGCACTGTGCGCGACTTTTCCAACGCCCCGGTGCCATTTACGCTGATCGAAAACGCCGTTGCCACTGCTGCCACTGCTCCCTCTGGGGCGAACCAGCAGCCCTGGACATTCGTCGTAGTCAGCAATCCGGCCATCAAACAGCAGATTCGTGCCGCTGCCGAGGCCGAGGAGCGCGAGAGCTATGCCCATCGTATGAGCGAGGAATGGCTGGCGGCGCTGGCGCACCTGGGGACGGACTGGCACAAGCCGCATCTGGAAGATGCGCCATATCTCATCATCGTGTTCCGGCAGGCTTACGGGTTGACCACTGACGCGGAGACGGGCGAGACGGTCAAGGTCAAACACTATTACAGCGAAGAGTCGGTGGGTATTGCGGTAGGGATGCTGCTGTGCAGCCTGCACCAGGCGGGGTTGGCGACTCTAACGCACACGCCAAGCCCGATGGCCTTCCTGAACGCGATTCTCAACCGCCCGACCAACGAGCGCCCGTATGTGGTGATTCCGGTTGGCTACCCGGCGGATGATGCCCAGGTGCCGGTCATCACCAAGAAGCCGCTGGGCGAAGTGCTGGTGCGGGTGGAGTAAAATAAAAACCGGGCTGGCGATAACCAACCCGGTTTCTCTGAAAAATATCGCTAGATTGTTGCTACTTGTCGCTGCCCTTGAGCATAATACCCAGCAGCAGCCCGACGATGAGCGCCACCATCACCGCCCGCATCGGGTTACGGCGGACAACCCGCGTGGCATCATCGCCCATCTTCTCTACCGAACGGCTGTTGAGGTAGGTAGCGGCCTTTTCCAGCCCCTTAGCGACATCATACGCGGCGGTCTTGCCATCGCCTTCGAGGTGGGCTTCTTTCGCCTCTTTGCGGATGGTTTCTGCTGCCCCGAAAAGTTGTTTGACGACCTCTTCCTTGACATCGTTCGCCCGCTTGCGGATTTCGCGCCCGACTTCCTTCAGATCGTCTTGCTCTTCCTGTTGAATATCTTCGGCCTGAGTGGCCGCGCCATTGGTGTTTGCCATTGTCCTACGCTCCTTTTATGCAACCTAGTTTACTGAAGCGCCGTATAATCTTGAGTACATTATAGCATGTTCGGGTGTGGAATGACTACCATTTCCGACGTAATGCGTATCCGAATTTTGAACCACCCAGTCCCAAAATGCGTAAATACCAGTGTTGGATTAGTACGGGTGTTCTGTAAAATGTATCGTGGCTGTATGTATTCGATTTTCGTATGTTTTATTGCCACCCTGTCTATCGCGCTGGGGGTAGCTATCGGCCCGATTGGATTTGTGCTGCCCCCATTTTTAGTGTTGACGGCCTATATATTCCTGGAAAGCCTCATCATTGAACTACTCTATATGGAAGGGTGGTCAGATCAAGACCGCTAAAATCCATCCTACCGGCGTTTGCTGCGCTTCAGCTTCTGGTCTGTCTCGTCGTCCCAAACTTCCTCCAGTTCCCCGTCTTCCGTTAAACGCATCCGGCGGTCACGTTTGGGTTTTTCCAAGTACTCCTGCTCGTACTGCCGCTGCATTTCACGCTCGACTTCGCGCTCAATCTCACGTTCACGCCTTTTTGCGCCTGGGCCGTATTTGCTGTTAAATTCCATCCAGTGGGCGAACATCCCCACGCCCCAGGGGAGTGAGATGAACACCGGCCAGGGAAAATCACCCGGCGAACTGGTCAGCCACATCATCCAGAACATCAGGTTAAGCAACAGGTAGATAACCAGGTGGATGATGAATCCCTGGCGTTCTTCCTGGCGCTTCTTGATCTTGCGGCGAATCTTCTCCTCAGGAGAGATATTCTCGTCACGTTCCTTAATTGCCTCCTGCACAGAGGTGACAATTTCCCCGATAATCCCGACACCTTGCTTGGCACCGGTGCTGAATTTCTTCTTCAGATCGCTCAGATCAAGATCGTTAATATCGAACTGGCGCTCCACGGTTACGCTGCGTTTGCCCATACCGGGCGGTGACGGTGGTACCGGGGGGGTAGGCGGCTTGAGCTGCACCTTAATCCCGGTTGGCTCATCACCGATTACCGTAGGATTGTTATCACCTTCGTTGCGTAATTTCGCCAGCGACTCCTCGGCGGCCTCGCGGTGTTCGGCACTTAATGTTTGCAGGCCGGATTCCACAACTGCCGCTCGGAACGCGTCGGCCATTTCCCGCGCCGAGTTATAGCGCTCATTCGGATTTTTGGCTAAGGCCTTGAGCAGCACGCTCTCGATTTCCGGTGGCACTTCTGGGTTGGCAGCGCTCGGCATTGGCAGGCGTGAATAGATGTGGTCATGCACGATGGCGAAGGGCGTATCGGCGTTGAACGGCACCCGCCCGACGACCAGTTCATACAACACAATGCCAAACGAGTAAATGTCGCTGCGCGAGTCGACTTTCCCCTGTCCCTGTGCCTGCTCCGGCGAAATGTACTGTGGCGTCCCCAGGATCATATCCTGGCTCATGGTTGACTCGCCGGCTCCAGCAATCCGTGCCAGACCGAAGTCGGTCAGATAAACCATGTTGTTTTCATCCAGGATGATGTTTGAGGGTTTGACATCACGGTGCAGGACGCCATGCTGGTGCGCATAGTCCAGCGCATTGCCCACCGAATCAACAATGTGAATGATTTGTTTCAGAGAAGGTGCGCCCTCGTTGAGTACTCGCTTGAGTGTCTTGCCCTCGACATACTTCATCACCAGGTACGGCTCGCCCTCGTGGTCGTTGTAATCATAGACTGTCACGATATTGGGGTGTTCAAGCCGGGCGACGATCTGTGCCTCACGCTGGAAACGCGCCTGGAAATTGACATCATCCTTGAACGCCTTGTGCATCACTTTGATGGCGACATAACGATCCAACCGTTCATGATAGGCTTTGTAGACCGTCGCCATCCCACCCTGTCCAAGCTGGTTCACAATCTGATATGGGCCTATAACCTGGCCTTCTAGCAAGGGCATAAATCACCGTCTCCGAATAAGCAACTTAGCATTTCTGCGCCATCAACCCGTATTATAGCGCAGCTTGTGTACCGATGTGTCTGATTAATCTCCCAGACTTGTCCCGAGGTCCCGCGCCGCTGTAACCCACGCATGGTCGAGCGGAACGGTATTGCGCTTGTTCACAACTTCTTCCAGTGGAACAGCCTCGGCACTATCCCCCCTGGCCGCGACCATGACACCAAACGTACCTTGCTGGATGTAGTGAGCGCAGGCCGTCCCTAACCGGGTTGCCAACAGGCGATCCGCCGGGGAAGGGATGCCGCCACGCTGCACATGCCCCAGGATCGTGACCCGCGATTCCAGCCCGGTGAGTTCTTCCAGCTTCTGTGTCAGGAAGTGCGTACTCTGGGTACGTTCGGTTTCCAGGATTAGCAATTCCTGTTTCGCACGTTTCTTATCTTTTTTATCTTCGGAATTGGCAGCTCGGTCTTCCAAATCCTGTTTCATCTTGGCGACCTCTAAAGACATCGCGCCCTCAGAGACGGCTACGATGCTGAAATGCTTACCGCCCCGGCTGCGCTTGAGAATCGAGTCCGCCACCTTGTTGATGTCATAAGGGATTTCCGGTATCAAAATAACATCCGCGCCGCCCGCAATACCTGCCCCCAGCGCTAGCCAGCCGGCATTATGGCCCATGATTTCGACGACGATAATCCGGTGGTGGCTGTGCGCCGTGCTGTGCAGGCGGTCAATTGCCTCAGTAGCGATATTCAGGGCGGTATCAAAGCCGAAGGTGACATCGGTCATGGCAACATCGTTATCAATCGTTTTAGGCAGCGTGACGATGTTCATGCCATTCTGCATCAGCCAGTAGGCGTTTTTCTGCGTACCACCACCACCCAGGCATACCAGCGCATCCAGGTGATGCTTGTGATAGGTTTCCAGCATAACCTCGGTCATATCCATTGTTTTGGTGCCGATGGGCATTTTATGGGGTTTGTCACGGCTGGTGCCCAGGATGGTGCCACCAATCGTCAGGATGCCGGATAACGCCGCACTATCCAGCATAATCGTCCGATTTTCCATGAGGCCTCGAAAACCGTCACGGAAGCCAATCACACGGATGCCATAAGCGTTCATCGCTGCTTTGCCCACTCCCCGAATCGCAGCGTTTAGCCCGGGGCTGTCACCCCCGGCGGTTAAGATACCGATGCAGTCTGCCATCATGTATTTCCTGTTATTTGACGCTATGACTATAGCGCATCTGCCCCGCGCTGCAAACAAGATTTGCACGGTTAACCGTGCTTCCGTGCTTTCTGGTTTTCATCCCAGTCCCCGGCGGGGATTTCCACCAGTTCGCCGTCTTCAGCGAGGCGCAGTTCGGGATGATTCTTGCGCTTTTCGCCGTGCAGCCAGTCGCGTTCACGTTCGATCTCCTGGCGCAATGCCCGTTCCTGCGCTTCGTAAAAGTACAAACGCAGGCCATGCAGCGCCACAATACCGGCCCAGAGAAGGGTTATTGTTAGCTGGATTGTCATCTCGCGTGCTGGCGGATCCGTGATGAACCATAGTGCCGCATCCAGTACCACGAAGATCACCACATGAAAGGCGAAGTTTCGCCGCCGCCGGAAGCGTAGCTCAACCCTTTTCTTAACATCTGTGTAGATCTCCTGATCGTCTGAAATCATGTTCTATGCCTTTTGCTCCCGCTGTGGGGAATCACGCGATGAATCTTCGCTTACTTCTGCCAGTTCGCCGTCCTCAGCGAGTCGCAGTTCGGGATGATTCTTGCGCTTTTCGCCGTGCCGCCAGCCGTGTTCACGTTCGATCTCGCGGTGCAACGCCCGTTCCTGCACCTCATAGAAGAGCAGGTGCAGACCGTGCAAAACAAAAATCGTTCCCCAAATCAGGATCATGAGAAGCGGCGTTTCGTCACCATCAGGCCATGATAGTACCGTCCATACCACTGAAACACCGGCCATGAACAGAACAGCATGAAAAGCAAAATTCCGCCGCCGCCGGAAGCGTAGTTCAACCCTTTTCTCAATATCTGTGTAGATCTCCTGATTGTCTGAAACCATAGTTTATGCCTTGTGTTCCCGGTGAGGGGAATCGTGCAATAAATCTTCGCTTACTTCCACAAGCTCACCGTCGTCCCCGATAGTGTAGTGTGATTCGCGCTTGGGTTTTTCGCTGCCTGCTGGCTCAGCTAGCCAGTCCGGGCGCGAATCTACCGCTGCGCGTTTACGCTTTGTTGCTTTTGCATTTCGCGTTCCGGCAAAAAACAGGATGAAAAGTATCAGCGCGACGAACAGCGCCATAACGACGATGATTTCGCCCATCCCTAAATTCATACCCATCATTTCCCCAGCGCTCCCGTTTCTGAATGATATGATTGTATACGAGTAATTGACCTTGTGAGTTGTATGATTGAATCTCCCCTAAATAGCCCTAATGTACCCCCATTCTTGTCAAAGAGTTAAGTTATAGTGACATTGAGAGTGTTTATATATAGCGGATAGGAGGAAGACCCGTCTTATGGAGGCCGTAATGAGTGCAGAAGCGAGAAAATCGTCTTCATCGGGGCGCAGCCTGATACTGCTGCTGTTATTGCTGCTGATTGTTGGCATTGCCGCCATTACCCTGGTTATGATGCAAAATCAACTTGCTCCAGTGTCTGCTGAAGCCCCGTTGAGCGCAGTGGCCGCCGCCCCGGTTTTTTCCGACGCAGGAGATAAACTGCTGGTGTGGACAGGCACAGGCGCCGGCCCCGGCCAGCATTCTGCCGCAAACCCCGGCCAGATTGTATTTATGGATGGTACTGGCGTTATTACGCCGGTGATGGATGTGCCGCCACAAACCAGCCGGGTGATGGCCTGTGGTGACGAGGCATCTTCGCCAGATGGTAGCAAATTTGCCTTTTTTATGGGGACGGATGCCGGCACACTATATATGATGGATGGTGCCAATACGCCGGTGCCGGTTGCCGATGTTCAGGCGCTGGCCTGCCTGGGTAACGGCACGTTTCAGTGGTCGCCCAGCAGCGATCGCTATGGTTACATCGCCTATGAACCCAGTGCCGTGTCGGATGAATTCGCGGACGGCTTTCTGAAGGTGCATGATGCGGGCAACCAGAGTGTGCAGCTTTCGGCGGAAAATGTCACCACCTTTGACATCAGTGACGACGGTGTGGCTTATGTGAGCTTCTTCACCAATGACAAGAATGAGGCGGATGAAGCGGCAGTGGTTTGGTGGGATGGCAGCGCTGAGCGAGAACTGGCAACCCTGCGCCCGAATGCGGAAGACTGCAAGTTCAGCAGCGCCGAGGTGGGGATCGCGCCTGATGGCAGCCTGTTCCTGGTGATGGGGCACCGCTGCAAGAGCGGAGACACGCGCACCAGCTGGCAGCTTTACACGGTTGATCCCACAAGCCGGACGGCTATGCTGGCGGCATCTGACTACCAATCCGGGCTGTTCGCATCGTTTGCCCGCACCAATAACGTGTATTTTTCGGCGGATGGACTATGGGCATTTTTCACTGTCCCGGATGGCGTGACTGCCAACACGGTGGGTATTAAAGCGGTTCACCTGGCCGATATGTCTATCACAGATGTCGTCGAACGTTCCGCCCTGATGCCAACCTACAGCGGGCGTTCTAACGCTTTCCCGGCAGTATCGCCGGATGGCCTGTGGCTGGCTTTTGTCGAGAATACCCCGAACAACGACAACAGCCTGTATCTTATCAGCCTGGTTGACCCCAGCATCGCGCCTATTGTGGTCGAAGCAGGCAGCCGGGGGGATACAATTTCGGCGTTGGCCTTCACAGCCGATGGTAGCCGTTTGGTATTTGTGGCTGGGGGAGACAGCACGGCGAATAACTCACTGGTCGCGCTTGATTTAAGTACCGGCAACGATTTTCGTATCAGCCGGGGGCGCTACGGGAGTGGGCTGGCGCTTGCCCCCAATGGCAGTGAAGCTCTGGTAACGGACTGGCAGGTGGTTGAAGATCCAAAGGAACCACCTTACCTGAATCTGGTTGCGATCAATGTAGATAGCAGTCAGACAACCGCGCTGTTCACTGGTGGTGAGGTAGTCGAGGGCAAGGTGACTAACCAGCGATTTGCCACGCCCCTCACCTGGCGCAGGCCATAATCCACTCTATTGAGTGTCGAGTGTCACGTTGGAATCAGCAAGGGGCAGTCACATGCCCCTTGTTTTTGCTGCCCGCTGTACAGGCGAAAGCCCGTCTCTATTCTTGCCTGAGCTCAATGCAGCAATGGGTTTATCTCACGCAGCATAGCGATCAGCTTTTCTAATCCTGTTTGCAGGGATGGTCCCAGGTATATCCCTGGTACACGATTGGATAAATCCGGGTTTTCGGTAAATGCCAGCCCGCCGTAAGCAACAATCGGGCGTCCCGATTCCGCAACGCCGGGCATCATCCGCGGCCATTCCGCCAGCGCCAGGGCCGTCGTTTCGGTCATCGCAGCAAACACCACAATCGCCGGTTGTGCATTTTGAATGAAGTTGTTCAGGTCGGGCAGAGGGAGAGTTGACCCCAGGTAAACGATCGGCCAGCGCAGCCGCCGCAGCAGTACCCCCAGGATAATTAACCCACCTTCATGAAAGTCCCCAGGGGCGCAAACCAGCACAATCGGGCTGGTGTGATAAGCCGTCGGGCCGGTACGCATCCACATCAGCAGATGGTGGCGCAGATAGTGGGTGGCGAAATGCTCTACCGCAACATCAATCCGCCCTTCTATCCAGGCTGTCCCGATCTCAGCAAAGGTGGGGCCAATCAGGTCAAGCAGCAGCGTATCTACCGAATGAAGCGCCAGTGCTTCGGCGAAAATCTGGTCGGCAAGTTCCGTTTGCAACTCGAACAGTGCGTTGACCAGGCGGCTGCGGAACATCACCAGAGAGGGGTCGCCACTATGGCTGTGGACAAGTGTGCTGGTGACTGAGAGTGGGGCTTCGGGGAAGCGGCCCTCGCGCTCCATGTGTTGCAAGGCCTGAATCGCCTGCGAAATCTGCATCCCCTCATCCAGACGACGTTTGACCCACTGCAATCGCGAAAATTCCAACTGCGAGTACAGACGATGTCCGCCCGCTGTGCGTGCCGCTTCTGGGAAGCCATAGCGCCGTTCCCACACTCGTAACGTGGTTTCTGGAATATTCGTCATGCGGGAGATGACGCCAATATTGTACAGGGGTTCTTCACGGCTGGTTTTTTCATGGTTCATTTGGGTTTCCTTGGCTGGACAAACTGCGATTAGCTCAAAACCCCATCATCGTCGCATGGTTCAACCCGATGGCGGGTAAGGTGCGTTCAGTTTACCACTACATTCTATATTTTGTCCATGTATCAGTATTTAAAATTTGACAAAAAGTATACAAAACCCTTCAATTTGACCATTCCCAAAATCTTATCACGGAAAATGATCAATGCCAGCATACAATATAAGAGACAAACCCGGGTTCATCGTGAGCAGTTCGTGAATCAAGCCTCAATTGGAAAAGGGTTATGCTGAAAACACTAGCTTTACCCGCCAAGCTCATTGTATTAGCCGTTATCTACGTGGTATCGGGTTTATTGGGGCTGCAATTTGCCGATCTCCAATCGAATATCACGTTGATCTGGCCGCCGGCGGGGATTGCATTGGCGTTCCTGTTCATCCTTGGGCTGGAAAGTTGGCCGGGTATTTTCTTTGGCGCGTTTATTGTCGCCTATGTAACGTCAGGCAATCCGGCCCTTGCGCTGGTAATCGGAATGAGCAGCACTTTAGAAGTCCTCGTCAATTTCCTGTTGCTGCGCCGCTTGAAGTTCCAGCCTGATTTCAAGCGCATCTGGGACATTTTACTCCTGGGGCTGGTGACGTTGGCAACCGGGACGATTGTCAATGCCACAATCAGTGTATCAGCGATATTCTTGTTAGGTGGGGCGGCTGACAAGACGAATTATATATATCTCTGGCTGGAATCATGGCTCGGCCACGAGACGAGCGTTCTTGTATTTACGCCGCTCCTTCTAATCTGGTACTTCCAGCCCCACACCCGCTATGCACCAGCGAAACTGATCAGAGCTATCATCGTTGGCGGTACCCCGGTAGGCGTGGCGGCCCTGGTATTTTTCTCTCTGTCGAATTTTTTGGCCGGGTCGTTGGATCATCTGATCTTGCCGTTCTTATTGTGGGTGGCTCTGTCACTCCAACTCCGGGAGACTACACTGGCGACCTTTCTGGTTTCACTCATCGCCGCCTGGGGAGCGGTTATCAGGAAAGGGCCATTTATCTATAGTACGCCCTATGAGACCATGATGCTCACATGGCTATTTGTCACCACGATTAATATCACGACCATTGTCGTGGGCGTTGTTTCTCATGGGCGGCGCATGGCGACAGGTGCACTGCAAGACGAGCGCGACTTCAGCGTGCATGTTATGAATGCACTGGGGCAGGGAGTCACTGTAACTGATCGGGACAGCCGGTTTGTTTATGTGAATCCGGCATTTGCCCGCATGATTGGGTATCTTTCCCCGGAGCAGGTCGTCGGCATGTCTCCCAGAGATGTCACCGTGTTTCCGAGTCAGACGATCATGAATCAAGCCCTTCATGACCGCTACGAAGGGAAAACGACAACCTATGAATCCCGTTTGCAGCGCCCTGACGGGAATTTCATAGACGTTCTGGTTACCGGCTCACCGCGCTGGCAGGGTGGGCAGGTGATTGGCACGATTGCCGTTGTGACTGATGTCACCGAACAAAGGAAAATGGAGAAATCACTGCGGGAAAATGAGCAGCGCCTGCGTGCTATTTTTGATAATGCACCAGTCGGTATCCTGATGGGAGATGATACCGGGGTGCTGGTTGATATTAATGATGCGTATCTGGAGATACTTGGTGCGCCACCCAGTGGGCGTGAGCAAGTTGTCGGTCATGCCAATCTCAGCAGTATCGAAGTGTTCCGAAATGCTGGAATTCACGACTACTTCGTGCGCCTTATGGAAAACGGCGAGCCTTTTTCGGTGGATGCCGCTATCACCAGTGTGTTTGGCCGGGAACGCAACCTGCATTACCAGGGTGCGCCCTTATTTGACTCAGATGGGCGAGTCAATGGCATGATTCTGGTTGCCGAGGATATTTCCTGGCGCAAAGAGAGTGAAACCCAACTCAGGGCGGCTAACACGCAGCTTGCCCTCGCCCATGGCACGCTGCACCGGCTAATCCAGCAGCTTCCGATTGGAATTCAGGTCTTTAACCCCGATGGTTTGTGTACCGATCTTAACTCCGCGCACCTTGAGATATTTGGTGTATCTCGCGAGCAAATTGTTGGCTGTTACGATATTTTCGCGGATCCACTCTCCGAGCAGGTGGGGACGGCAGATGGGTTGCGGCGGGCGCTTGCGGGTGAAGTTATCAAGTTAGGAGATATTCATTTCAATTTTGATCAGGATAAAGCGAACCTGCCGTTCGTGGGTGCCAGTGGTAGCCGCACGGTGAATGTCACGTTTTTCCCCGTATTTGATGACGCCGGCGTGATTACCAGCATCGTAGCCCTTAACCAGGATGTGACCGATCGCCGGTTATCGGAAGAAGCGCTGCGCCGCCGTAACACGGAATTGGAAGCGCTCCGCTCGGTGACGCTGGCAGTCGGCAGCAGTTTGCGGTTGGATGAAGTGCTGGATGAACTGCTTACCCAGTTAGCAACTCTAGTTCCCTATGTGAGTGCCAGCATCGCCCTGGTGAAAAATAATCGTTTGCGCTTTGTGGCTCAGCGTGGAATCCCGGAGGATTTTGATCTGCGCCGGATAGAGGATGGGCTGAACAATCTGGATTCCACCCGCTTCGTGACTCACCCGGTTATCTTCAAAGATGTGCAGCAGGAACCTGGCTGGATTCCTATTCCTGGTTTCCAGGAGTATATCCGCAGTTGGATGGGCGTTTCACTGATCCACCGGGGGGAAATTGTTGGTGTACTGAACCTGGATTATGACGTACCGGATTTCTATACTCTCATGCACGCGAATCTGGCTGAGGCGGTTGCCCAGCAGGCTGCATTAGCTATCGAAAATGCTCGACTGTTTGGTAACCTTGAGCAATTGGTCCAGGAACGCACCCAGGAACTCGAAACGGCGAATCAAAAACTGACCGAATCCATTGGTAAGCTGCAGGAACTGGATAAGCTGCGGGCTAAATTCGTGGCGGATGTCTCGCACGAACTACGCACGCCAATTACGGTGTTGAATACCCGCGTCTACCTCCTGGAACGCGGTGGGCCGGCGCGTCAGGCTGATTATCTGCCCGGCCTCAAGGAACAGGTCGAGCGGTTGTCTGCTTTTGTGGAATCCATTCTGGATCTTTCGCGTTTGGAAACACTGCGTGAAAACACCCTGCTATCCGCAGTAGACCTGAATGTTGCAGTAGACCAGGTGATGACACTCGTTCAACCCCGCGCGGATATAGCTGGACTTGAGTTGTCGTTTGTCCCTGACCAATTCATGCCAAGAGTAAAAGCTGATAATGAACAGTTGCTTCAGGTCATTACCAACCTGGTCGCGAACGCCATCCACTATACCCAGAAAGGCTGGGTGCGTGTGACTACTGGTTTTGCCTCGGAACGCGGCAAGGTATGGCTTAAGGTACACGATTCCGGCAGGGGCATCGCTGAAGAGGACCTTCCGCATATATTTGAGCGTTTCTACCGGGGGCAGGCAGGTTCGTCCTCTATCCCCGGTACCGGGCTGGGTCTGAGCATCGTTAAAGAAATTCTAGATATTCATGACGGTGACATAGCTGTCGAGTCAGTGGTCGGACAGGGGACGCTGTTTACCGTCTGGCTACCGGTAGCTAAATCCTGAAGTTTGAATCTTGAGAGACGAAATCAGCCCCGCATAAACGAACAATTAAGGAAATGCTCTCCGTGAAATGCAAATTCCCTTTACAATAATACTGTTGATGAAAAATGCTACCAGGAGTGAGGCGAGATGAGTTCCTTTTTGCAGCGTCGTATGGATGAGCAGTCCCGCCGGTCAGTCGCACAGGCGGAGGCACAACCGGATGTGGATGAGATTGTACTAGAGACACCGGAAGAGCTGCCCGAACCTGAAGCCACGAATGAGGCTTTGCGCGGCACTCAGTATGAAATTCCGCCAAAAGTTGCGCTGCCACCGAAACTGGTACAACTTCGCAGGCAGCTTCGCCCCAAGCTGTTAGCCGCCATTGATGAAGCCGATCATTGGCATCGAGGGGATACGGAAAAAGAACGCTTATTGGTTGAACGTCTGAAAACCATTTTGCAGAAGGTCAATATCCAGATCACGCCGGGCGAGTATGAACTCCTCACCGAGTCATTGTTGAATGACTTGATGGGTTTTGGCGCAATCGAACCGTTGGTACAAAGCCGTGAGATTTCCGAAATCATGGTCACGGGCGCGGATATGATTTTTGCCGAGCATCGTGGCAAACTCCAGGAAGTGGAGATCATTTTTGATGACGAGGATCATATCCAGTGGACGGCACAGCGGATTGTCCGCCCCTTGCAGCGTTCACTTAACCGGGCGAATCCGATGGTAGACGCCCGCCTGCCAGATGGTTCTCGTGTGCATATCGTGATGCCACCTTCGGCGCTCAAAGGGACGACCATCACCATTCGTAAATTCCCGGATAAGCCGCTGACAGTGCTGGATTTGATCCGTTTTGGTTCGTTCCCAGAAGACGTGGCGCTGTTTTTGCAGGCGTGTATCGTCTCTCGGCTGAACACCGTGGTTTCCGGCGGTACCGGGTCTGGTAAGACGACGCTCCTGAACGTGTTGAGTTCATTCATTCCCGACGATGAGCGCATTGTGACAATTGAAGACGCCGCCGAATTGCAGTTGACGCAGCGCCATGTGGTGAGCCTGGAAACCACGCCGCCATTGCCAGGGTCTAAGGCCGAAGGGCAGTTGACGATTCGTGACCTGGTGAAGGGGTCGCTGCGTATGCGACCTGACCGGATTGTAGTGGGTGAGTGTCGCGGTGGAGAGGCGCTGGATATGCTCCAGGCTATGAACACGGGTCATGATGGTTCGTTGACCACTGTCCACAGCAACAGCCCGCGTGACTGCACCGCCCGTCTGGAAACCCTGTGTCTAATGGCGGGAATGGATTTGCCGGTGGGCGTCATCCGGCGGCAGATCGCTGGGGCGGTTGACCTGATTATCCAGCAAAGTCGTCTGAAAGATGGCAGCCGTAAAATTGTCCAGGTCACTGAACTCCAGGGGATGGAAGGTGAAAATATCACCCTCCAGGATATATTTGTGTACCGCACGCCGGGCCAAACCGGATCAGGATACTCGCACGCTGGCGGAGGCGAATTGGAGCCAACCGGTTTCCGCCCCAATTTCGAAGACCGCCTGAAGGAACAGGGATTCAAGCTGCCGAGCAGCATGTTCGGCACAGGTGGCAAGTTCAACAAGTAACACCTGTTCCGCATCCCTCCCCGATTTCTCCTCTGAACAAGGGGCTTCAAGCCCCTTGTCATATGGGAGAAGTGAGTCAAATCACGAAGACAAGGCACGCTGCGTTCAGGGTATAATCGGCCTCCCTACTATTTACGCACCCCCGCCGTTAAGCCTGAAATAATTTGCTCTGTGGCGCTGAGGAACAGGACAACCAGCGGCAGGGTGGTAATCACCAACCCCGCGAACAGGGTTGACCAATCCGTTTGAAACTCCCCGAAAAAGCGAGTCATTCCCACTGGCAGCGTCCATTTATCAGTTGATCGCAACAGAATGAGCGGGAAGAAAAAGTCATTCCACAACGGTACGAACTGGAAAATGGCGACCGTCGCCAGTGCCGGACGCACCAATGGTAGCATTACCCGGCTGAAAATGACGAATTCATTGGCGCCATCAATCCGGGCGGCTTCGCTCAATTCCTGGGGGAGCTGCCGGAAAAACGCTGACAGGATGAACACCGAAAACGGGATACCTGTCGCGGCATAAACCAGAATCAGCCCGATACGGTTGTCAATCAGGCCCAGGCTGTTGAGCAACAAAAACAGCGGCACGATTGCCAGACGAAACGGCAGTGTCAGCCCGGCCACAAAGAACGATGAAAAGAAGCGGCTGCCCCGGAAGTCGTAGCGTCCCAGGATATACCCCGCCAGAGAAGCAGCGGCGGTTGCCAGTGTGACTGATGACACGGTAATCACCATCGAATTCACGAAATACAGGCTAAAGTTCGCCTCACCCCAGGCGGTTACGTAACTATCAAAGTTGATTGTGGATGGCAGGCCAATCGGTTCGCGGTAAATCTCGCGGGTCGGGCGCATCGTGTTGGTGACAACAATGAACATCGGGATCAGTACCACGGCGGCGTATACGATCAGCAGCCCGTTTGTCCCGATGCCTGTGAATGTGATTTTGGGTATTCTCAAGGCTCTCATTGCATCCTGCTTTCCAACCTGCGGAACCAGGTCTGTACAAGGACAGACACAGTGAAAATAAAGAGGAACATCAGCACTGCCAGCGCCGATGCCAGTCCAAAGGCGTCTGCGCCCCCCCGGAAAGCGGTACGGAAGAACACCAGCCCCAGCACATCTGTCGCGCCTGCAGGTGTGCCATCCACGCCACCCAATGCCCACACAATCCCAAAGGCGTTGAAGTTCCCGATGAAGGTTAAGACGGTTACAATGCCGATGACCGGAGTCAGCAGTGGAAACTCAATCCACCGGAAGATTTGCAGGTTGCTCGCGCCATCAATGCGGGCGGCTTCGCGCAGATCATCCTCAATTCCGGCCAGTCCGGCGCCGAAGAGCAGCATGGGGAAGCCCACCCACATCCAGGCATTGACCAGAATCACGGCAGGCAGCGCCGTTGCCGGGTCGCCCAACCAGGGGCGTGCTAACGAGCCAAGTCCCAGGTTACGCAGCGTCGCGTTGACTGGCCCGAACAGGGGATTGAGCATCAGGCTCCACAGGTAGCCGACAACCAGCGGGCTGATCAGGTATGGCAGCGTAAAAACTGTGCGGAAAAACCGCTTACCAAAGCGGGGGCGGTGCAGCAGAACGGCAAATAGCAGCCCTAGCGTATTTTGAATCAGCATGGTGCCAATAAAAAAGTAAATATTATGGACAAATGCGCGTGGTAACTGTTCGCTGATCGGATAGCGGGAAAATAACTGCTCGAAATTCTGTAAGCCGACAAAAGCCCCGCGCACCAGGCCATTAAACTCAAATGTGCTGAAGATCAGCGCCTGTACCAGCGGATAAATCATGAAAATCGTGTATAGCAGGAAGGCCGGCAGCAAAAATAATGCAATCGTCAATCGGGAGGGCATTAATGTGTTCCGGCGTCGGGCAGTCTGGCTGCGCTTCTCGTCTTTTTGACCTGTTATGGCAGTCATACCTGAATAAACCTTTCAATCCGGTTGTATTGCACTACGCTGTGTAAAGCGAAGGGCAGACTATTGTCAGTCTGCCCTTACACGTCAGGCTATGGGTAATGCTTCCGCGTGGTTATTCGGTATTTGCCGGGACAAACCACTGTTCCATGCCAGTTTGAAGTGCGGCCGCGACTTCTTCGGGGGTGACTTCGCCCAGGAACAGGCGCTGTAATTCGTTCCCCAGAACCGTTGTGCCGGAAGGATCGCCATAACGGAAATTGACCAGCAGCAGGTAGGATGCCGGATGCTCCGTCATGCCTGCTGCAAATTCAGCCAGCAGTGGGTCGGACGAGACGACGCCCGTCGCCGGGGAAATCTGGTGAATCTTGTCGGTGAAGAGTTGGCCGAATTCCTGCGTCCCCATCCACTCAACCAGTGCCAGCGCCGCTTCCGGGCTATCCGTAAGGGCATTCACGCCGTAAGAACCGTCCATCCATGATGGCACAAATGAGCCAGCCAGCGAATCTGGTGGCGGCGGCACCATGAACATGCCGACTTCAATATCGGGGGCTTCGCTTTGCCAGAAACCTATCTCAAAGGAGCCGCCGATGAAGATCGGTGACATGCCGGTGATGAAGAGCGTCCGTGCGTCATTATAGGCAACACCGACCACATCTGGCGGCAGGTAGGGCTGCAAGTCCTGGAGGACGGCGATAGACGCAACATAGTTCGGGTCGTTAAAGTTGGTTTCGCCAGCCAGAACCGCCGCTTCGAATTCCGGGCCACCATAGCGCGGCGCGGCGACAGCATCATGCAGAATGGGGAGCATCCACGAGTCTTTGGCGGGATTGGCGAGCGGGATATAGCCCGCAGCCGCTGCGGCGTCCAGGATTGCGATGAAGTCTTCCCAGGTTTCCGGTTCGCTGACGCCCAGTTCCTCGAATATACCCACATTATAGAACGCACCCAGCGCCTGAACGCCAAACGGCACGCCGTAAATGTGACCATCTTGTATGCCCTGTGAGCCTTTCAGGATCGCCGGGGTGAAGTTTTCCAGTGTGCTAAGGTCATCCAGCGGCAGTAGTTGCCCTGCTTCGATCAGCGGTTGGAGCGACCCGTAAGCGCGTAACTGCACGACATCGGGGCCGCCCTCACCCGTCAGGCCGGTGGCAAGGATGTTGTTATAGTCGGTGTTGACGAACGGCACGAATTCAACAGTGACACCTGGGTTGGCTGCTTCGTAAACAGCGAAGATTTCGTTGTACGCATCTTCATCTTCGGTACGCCATGACCAGACGGTGATCGTGACATCATCCTGCGCGACAACGCTGCCCATGATTGCCAGCATCATAATTGCCAGCAATGCCAGGGCGGTAAAACGAGTTTTCTTTTGCATTGATAGACTCCTATTTATTGTATTCCTAAAATATTAACCCGAATCGTGCCGGCAAATAAACCTGGCGCGATTGAGGCGATTGTACCACTCAGGAATAGGTCATGCAATAAGTCCAGCGTGATGAAAATCGGGCGGCGGCGGCCTGGAAAGCATTGTGTGCATTTTATAAAAGCGACTACAATAGAAAAAAATCATCTACTCAAATGAGAGCTAGCCTGTGTTAAATGAAGCAGAGATTCTGGTAGAAGGTGAAGAACTGTCCGGGCGCTACCTTGTGGAGATTGCCCGCTGGACAGAGGGTGAGTGGGTGGCGACAGTGCCGCTGCTGGACGCACTGGTCACGAACTGCCGCTTGATACTCAAACCACAAGGCCGCCGCCCATACGCACCTGCCAGTATTCCCCAACACTATATCCGGGATTTTGAAGAACTCGACCTGGGAATGCGTCTCGGCGTGAAAATCGAGTTGACAACCGGGCATACACTCAACCTGTTTGTACGATCAACACGCGGTATTGAGTTTAGCTTTGCTGTGCGCCGGATGCTGATTCGCCCGATTAGCCCCTCTCTGAAAGTCAAATTGCCGGTGACGGATATCAACCGTCTGATTGAAACAATCAGCGCATTATGATGGTCTGCTGCCCGCAGATGTTCCCTCGTCAATCAGGTACAGTCGGTTATCCTCAACAAGATAGAGCAGCGGCGCGACGGCTATTTTCGGATACCGCAACCGCAAGCGTTTGGCCTCACTTAAAGTGAAATCTACCTCGTTGCCGATCTCAAACATCGGCGCGAAGTGGCGGAAATGCTCCTCTGCCCACTCTTTATCCCAGCCGGCATTTTCCACCAGGCCATCAATGAACTGGCTTTGCCGGGCGACCAGGTTGACCATGCCACAGTGATTGTGCCCGATGAGCGCGATCGCCCGTACCCCACCGACAGCGATGGCATACGAGACTTTAAACTCACTGTAGCGGAGGTTCGCGCCACCCGCCCGGATGATATACGAAAAATTATCCGGGATATGCAGGTGCTTGCGATGATCCATGCACATGCCCACCAGCAGCGCCGCGTTGGTATAGGAGTCGAACTGACGCTCCAGGTTATGGTATTCCAGCAGCAGGCCGATGGGTGTATCGCGGTAGACCGTTGGAATGTCGCTGGGTTGATTAACGGGTTTAAGCCGGTTCATTCAGGTTCTCCTCTGTTTATCTTGCTCGATACGATCATTATGACTTATAATTTTTATAAGGGTAAAGGAGTAGGGTAGTGAATATCGGCTGGCAGAGCGCCGCGAGGCCCCCCAATTAGGTAACAACCTCATTTCAAAATAATGCTGGATTCCTGGCGAACCGTGCAGTTGGCGGTTCGCCTGTTTGGATTCCCGGCAAAACCTCTTTAGTTCGGTTGCTCCTCGGCGGTATGTGTTTCACCTGGGTAAGTCCCTCTCTCTGTTCTATGATTCAACATAAGGAGTGTTTCATGATTGCATTGACCCGACGCCGCTGGCGTTTAGCGCGATTCATCTTGATTTTGCTGGTGATTGAACTCCTGGATGAACTGGTATTCGGTATCCGCGAGGCTGCCTGGCCGCTGATCCGGGATGATCTCGGCCTGACGTATGCTCAGGTTGGCATCCTGCTGAGCCTGCCGAGCTTCCTCGCCAATTTCATTGAGCCGGTGTTAGGCATCCTGGGCGATGTTTGGAGACGGCGGATACTGGTGCTGGGCGGCGGTGCGGTTTTTGCCCTGGCGCTGCTGATGGTCGCTTTCAGCGAGTCGTTCGGACTTCTGTTGGCGGCGTTCATCTTGTTCAATCCGGCGTCAGGCGCGTTCGTCGGTCTGGCACAGGCGGCGCTGATGGATCATGACCCGGAACGGCATGAACAGAATATGGCCCGCTGGACATTCGCTGGCTCAATCGGTGTTTCGGGCGGGCCGCTGCTGCTGGGTGTGGGCATCGCGCTGGGGCTGGGCTGGCGCGGGCTGTATCTCCTGCTGGCACTTGCGACAGTGGTTCTAATGGTTGCGGCCAGTCGCTACTCGTTCCCGAATGGCACTGATAGTCAGGCTGAGGACGAAGGCCCCGCCGGATTCCGCGAGGGAGTCCGCGATGCACTGGAGGCGCTGCGGCGGCGGGAGGTGCTGCGCTGGCTGACGCTGCTGGAGTTTTCCGACTTTATGCTGGATATTCTGCTCGGCTACCTGGCGCTGTATATGGTAGATGTGGCCGGGGTGAGCGAGGCGCAGGCCGGTATAGCCGTTGCAGTCTGGGCTGTTGTTGGCTTGGTCGGGGACTTGTTGATTATCCCGCTGTTGGAACGGGTGCGTGGGTTGACCTATCTGCGGGTAAGCGTGGTCATTGAGTTAATTCTGTACCCGGCATTCCTGCTGGTCGAGCCGTATGTCGTTAAGTTGGTGATCCTGGGGTTGTTAGGATTCTTCAATGCCGGTTGGTACTCTATTCTTCAGGCGCAACTTTACAGTGCAATGCCCGGACAAAGCGGTACGGTCATGGCGGTTCATAGTGTATTCGGTTTGGTCGCCAGCCTGTCCCCGCTGATGATCGGGTTGGCTGCTGAGCAAGTCGGGCTGAACAGCGCGATGTGGCTGCTCCTGGTTGGGCCTGTCGCACTCATGATTGGGCTGCCACGCCGCAAGGAGAACCGTGACTCATGAGGATCACATAGACTAACAGCACTTCCGGGGTGGCGTTTCACCAACACACCGGACAGTTTATTGGTCAATGCCAGGGGAATAGGTGTGCATTTTGCCTGATTCCCTTGTGGCGCTATCTTAATTCTATTATTATTGGAGGTAATAAAGCCGCTTGAAGATATTATGTATCTGATTGCGACTTTGAGGGACCACCCACCGGTTTTGCCTACAGCAACCAGTGAATAGACATTCTATGATTGGGAGGCACGTTACATATGGCGTTAGGACAGCTTAGAATAAATAGTTACCGAAGTTACCTATTGTTGTTCACTTTTTTGCTAGGGGGCTTGCTGCTCTCCGGCCTGGGACTCACGCAGGCGGCAGCGCCTGACCTCTTTTTCTCTGAGTATATTGAGGGTTCATCTAATAACAAGGCACTGGAAATTTACAATGGCACAGGCGCGCCCGTTAATCTGGCCGCTGGTGTATATGAAGTGCGGATGTCGTTTAACGGAGGCACTAGCACGCTGACGATTGCCCTGACCGGTTCGATAGCCAGCGGAGATGTATACGTACTGGCGCAAGCTTCTGCTGATCCGGTTATTCTGGCGCAGGCCGACCAGACCAATGGCGCTGGCTGGTTCAACGGCGATGACTCAGTTGTTTTGCTCAAGAGTGGTGTCGTCATTGACGCCATCGGTCAAACGGGTTTTGACCCCGGCACGGAATGGGGCACTGGTCTGGCCTCTACGGCGGATAATACGCTGCGCCGTCAACTGAACATCTGCTCAGGTGATACCAACGATACGGATTTGTTTGACCCTGCGCTTGAGTGGGATGGTTTTGCACAGAACACTTTTGACGGTCTGGGTTCTCATACAGCGGGTTGTGACCGGTCATTGTTCTTCTCGGAATATATTGAAGGCTCATCCAACAACAAAGCCCTGGAAATCTACAATCCGACCTCGGCGCCGGTCAATCTGGCCGCTGATGGCTATAAAGTCCAGATGTTCTTCAATGGCAATCCTGTGGCTACGCTGACAATCAATCTGATCGGCGTGGTCGCCCCTGGCGATGTGTTTGTACTAGCACACAGCAGCGCTGACGCTGCGATTCTGGCGCAGGCTGACCAGACCAACGGCGCGGGATGGTTTAACGGCGACGATGCGGTCGCTTTGCTTAAGGGTTCGGAAGTGATTGATGTTATTGGTCAGGCAGGGTTTGACCCCGGCACGGAATGGGGCACCGGCCTGGTCTCTACGGCAGATAACACGCTCCGGCGCAAGCCACCCATTTGTTCAGGCGACACGAATGGCACAGACGCATTCAACCCAGCTGTTGAATGGGATGGTTTTGCCACCAATACTTTTGATGGCCTCGGCTCGCATACCGCGACTTGCGGTGGTGTGCCCGTCTCAACCAATCCATCGGGCGTTGGTGCGGCAGTCCCGCCGACAGTGGAAGCGGGTGAGTCTGCGCTGCTCACCGTCGCGGTGACACCGGGAGCGAACCCAACCAGCACCGGACTGGCTGTGGTGGCTAATCTGAGTGCGATAGGCGGCAGCACCGCGCAGTCCCTCTTTGATAACGGCTCGAACGGTGACGTGACGGCGGGTGATAATGTCTTCTCCTATCTGGTGACCGTTCCCAATGGCACAGCGCCTGCCTCGTATGCGCTGCCCGTTATTATCATGGATGCGCAGGGACGCAGTGGCTCGGCGGCCATCAACCTGAGCGTTTTGATGACTGCGGCCATCAACCAGATTCAAGGCGCGTCGCATATCTCACCGCTTCTCGGTCAGACTGTCAGCACGCAGGGTATTGTCACGGCCCTGGCTGGTAATGGTTTCTGGATTCAGAGCGTGACGCCGGATGGGGACGAAGCGACCTCGGAAGGCTTGTTTATCTTCACCAGCAGCAGCCCCGGCGTTGCGGTAGGCGATGCGGTGCGTGTGATTGGAGCGGTGACGGAGTACCGTCCCGGTGGCCTGAGCAGCGGAAACCTGACGCTGACCGAGTTGTCCGGTGGCCCGACCGTCAGTGTTCTATCCAGCGGTAACCCGCTGCCTGCCTTGACAATCATCGGGAACAGTGGGCGTATCCCGCCGACAACAGTCATTAATGACGATGGCAGTGGTAATGTTGAAGACCAACCGCCTGCCACGTTCGACGCGGCTTACGACGGCATTGACTTCTACGAAAGCCTGGAAGGTATGCTCGTGCAGGTGAATGATGCGATTGTTGTAGGCCCAACCAATCAGTTCGGCGAGACATGGGTGGTGGGTGATGGTGGCACGAATGCCGGGTTGCTCACAGCACGCGGCGGTATCAATATCGCGCCGAGTGATTTCAATCCCGAACGTATCCAACTTGAGGATGATCTGTATCCCGGCACATGGCCGATACTGAGCGTGGGTGCACGCCTGACCAGCCCGGTAATCGGCGTAATAGACTACAACTTTGGCAACTTTGAAGTGAAGGTGACTGATCTGTTCACGGTGGATACTTCTGATGAAGTTGTACGTGAGATCACACCGCTGGCTGGATCGGATGCGGAAGTCACTATCGCTACCTTCAACGTGGAGAACCTGGGCGGTGATGCCACAACGGCGGATTTTGCGGCGCGGGCAGAACAGATCGTCAACAATCTGGGTTCACCGGACATTGTTGTCTTGGAGGAAATCCAGGATAATGATGGCGCGTCCAACACCGGAATAACCGACGCGACGGTTACATTCAATAACCTCATCAGTGCTATTCAGACGGCAGGTGGCCCGGTCTATGAGTTTGCTCAGATCAACCCGGTTAACCTGGCAGATGGTGGCGCCCCTGGTGGCAATATCCGGGTTGGATTCCTGTTTAATGCGACACGGGTCACATTCACTCCGGTTCCTGGCGGCGATGCAACCACTGCAAACAGTGTGAGCTGTGTCAGTGGTGCCCCGATGCTCAACCTCAATCCAGGCCGGATTGACCCGACTAACGCGGCGTTTAATAACAGTCGTAAACCGTTGGCCGGTCAGTTTGAGTTTAACGGTGAGCCGATTTTTGTCGTGGGTGTTCACTTTAGTTCTAAAGGCGGGGACAATCCGCTCTTCGGCTTTACACAACCCCCCGTTCTGGATTCGGAAGTGCAGCGGTTACAACAGGCGCAGGTGGTCAACGACTTCGTGGACAGTATTCTGAGCTGCGCGCCGGATGCCAGCGTGATAGTCCTGGGTGATGTGAATGACTTCCAGTTCTCACCGCCGGTTGCCACACTCAAGGGAAGCGTACTGAACAATCTGTTTGATCTGCTGCCCGCCAACGAACAATACAGCTATGTGTTCGATGGCAACTCGCAGGTTCTTGACCAGATGGTGGTCAGTAGCTACCTGTTTAATAACGCTGCTCCCGCCTACGATGTGGTACATATCAACTCCGAATTCGCCGACCAGGTGAGCGATCACGATCCTAGTGTGTCCCGCTTCCTGCCGGTGGTGCCTGTCGGTGTGGATGTACGGCCCTTCAATCCATTCAACTTGATTAACCTGCATTCGAATGCCAAAGTCCCGGTTGCTATCCTCAGCACCGCCGACTTCAATGCCGGTTATGTTGATCCCACTACGATCACATTTGCAGGAGCGCCGGTTGCCACTAGCGGGCAGGGTAAACTGCACTATCACTTCCGCGATGTGAACTGGGATCGCCGCCTGGATATTGTCCTTTACTTTGAGACCCAGGAGATGACTCTGAACTCCGGTATTCTCGATGCGGTTCTGTTTGGCGAGACCCTGTCTGGAACCAAATTCAGCGGCACAGATCGTGTTCTTGTGATTGGAAACAACGCGCCCGTTCTCCGGTTGCCAGAGGATGGTAGTGTCGTCAATCTCAGCCGACCAACTCTGCATTGGAGTCCGGTATTTGGCGCAGCCTGCTATCTGGTTCAGGTAGACGATGAACCGGGCTTCAACGAGCCGCTGGTGCAGGAATCGACCTTGGTGCTCACGCCCCGCTATCGTGCATTCCCGTTGGCAAACGGCATGTACTATTGGCGTGTCCAGGTTGGTGGTACCTGCAATATTGTCCCCGGCCCGTGGAGCGAAACCTGGAGCTTTACGGTTGAGCCATAATGCGATGCCATAAAACGCAATAACTGAACAGGAAAGGAAAGGGAGTCTCCAGGCGGAGACTCCCTTTCAATTTGGTCCTTGAACTGCAATTCGCAAGGTTCAATGTGTCGGTATGGGTTACTTCGGCAGTTTGCCGGTGACGCCCATCCACCATCGCATCCCTTTATGGAAAATATCCACTGGTTCGCAGTACATATACGGGCAGCCGGTTGGGATGACCATAATGCCGTTGTCATGGCAGAACTGTACGGCGGTATCAGATGTGCTGCGGACACCATGCATAACCGAGCAGTGCATCCACACCCGCTTGATACCGGCCTCGGCACAGTCCCGCACAATCTCATCGGTGATTTCGGGCTTGGTGACAATCATCACCGCGTCTACCGGGACGGGCGTGGATTTCACGTCAGGGTAACAGGGGTCGCCTTCGACCATATCTGCGTTGGGGTTGATGGCAAAGACTTCGTAACCCTCATCTTTGAGTTTCTTGTAAATCGAGTTGGCGGTTTCACCTGGTTTCCGCGAAACACCAGCAACCGCAATCCGCTTCTGCGCCATAAAATCTGTGACCATTTCCTGCATGGTGGGCATCGCTCACATCTCCTTCATTTGCACTATCCGTATATACGGAATATACGGCTTACAAAAGGTGATGTTTCTAATCAATGTCATGGTTTGCAGGTGTCATTTGTCCGGTTGTGGAATGGCTGCCGGTAGCGTGAACCAGAACACGCTGCCCTGGCTGGCGCTGCTTTCCACGCCGATTTGTCCGCCATGCGCCTTGACGAGCTGCCGGACAATGGCTAACCCTAACCCGGTGCCGCCGCGTTCACGCGCCCGTGACGGATCCGCTCGCCAGAAACGGTCAAACACGTAAGGAAGGTCTTCAGCCGGTATTCCCTGTCCGGTATCCGTCACACTGATTCGTGCCAGATATTGCTCGGGTAAATTTTCCAGGCAAATGCGGATTTCTCCATCAACCGGTGTATGCCGCAGCGCGTTAGAGAGCAGGTTGTGCAGGACCTGGCGTACCCGGTCAGCATCGGCCTGTACCGGCAGTGTCCTATCTGGCAGAGTCAGACTCACGCGGATGTTTTGCTCGTCTGCCGCCGTCTTAAAGACATCTACCGTGTTTTCCAGCAGCGGCTTGAGGTCGAGTGGCACGGGGTGGAGCGCTAGCTGTCCGGCTTCAGCCAGCGCCAGTTCGCGCAGGTCATTTATCAGTCGGTTGAGGATGATCGTTTCGTCATAGAGCGAGGCGATTTCGCTTTTTTCCAGGGGATAGACATCATCCAACAGCGCCCGCAGGCTGCCATGTATCACAGTGAGCGGTGTCCGCAATTCGTGGGCGATGTCGGCCACCATGTTGCGGCGCAGCGTTTCATTACGCTGTAACGAGGCGGCCATATCATTGAAAGCGTGTGCCAGTCCAGCGACTTCTTCCGCGCCATTCACGGCTACCCGCTGGTCGAGTTTGCCCTGGGCAATCTGGCGGGCAGCTCGTGCCAAACGGTGCAGGGGGGCGGCCAATCCACGCGCAATCAGGATACCTAATAATAGTGCCAATCCACTTGCCAGCAGACCAACCTGAAGCAGGGCCTGATACAGGTGGTCGAGAAAGGCCTGCTCAACCGTTGTCAGTTGCAGCACCGGTGGTAAACTGGCCGCCAGATAGCCGACAACCTGATTGTTCACCGTAATGGGCAGTGCATTGTCGCGCTCTGCTATAGGTAAGGGCTTGTTATTCAGGTCACGCCGGTCACTATGGACGACGCGCCAGGTTTCATCCGTCAATGTCAATTCAGGCATCGCTGCTTCTGTCATCATCATGCCGCGCCGCCCTTGTGGCCCGCGCCCTTCAGCGCCCGAGAACGGGTTGTTCAGCATCTGTTCAACCCCACGCCAACTGCCATTGGTGGTGTAATAGGTGGTCAGGCCGTCTATCACCCCGGATTCGACAAGCTGGTTGTTAATCACGAATATGTTGAACTGAGTGCTGGCCTGCCGGTTGATGAGGATAGTCACCAGCCCGGTTGTAATGATGGCGACCAGCACAAATCCCAGTGCGAGACGAATCCACAGGCGGTTCACCGTGCCTTTCATGTGCGTTCGTCCCAAAGGCGATAGCCCACACCGTACACCGTCAGGATATAGGTCGGGTTGCTCGAATCCGGCTCGATCTTCTTGCGCAGGTTCTTGATATGGCTGTCCACCGTGCGATCCAGATTGTCGTAGGTATAACCAAACACCTGCTCGATTAATTCCATCCGGGTGAAGGCTTTGCCGGGATTCTGCATAAACACCTTTAGCAGGTTGAATTCTGTTACAGTCACGTCAAGAAGTATATCGGCCTGAGTGACCTGGTGGGCGTCGGTGTCCAGGCGTAAATCGCCTACCGCGAGTACCCGCGCCCCCGGCCCCAGAGTATCCCCGGTGCGCCGCAGTACTGCTCGTACCCGTGCAACGACCTCACGAGGGTTGAATGGCTTGGTGATATAGTCGTCCGCGCCCAATTCGAGGCCGATGATCTTATCAGTATCTTCCACCCGCGCCGTGAGCATGATAATCGGTGTGGCCGCTAACGACTCCTCGCTGCGCACGCGCCGGGTGATGTCCCAGCCGTCATGTTCGGGCAGCATCAAATCCAGAATCACCAGGTCAGGGCGTTCGCGTCGGATGATATGCAAGGCGGTTTCACCCCCATAAGCGGTTAATACACTGTATCCGCTTTCTTCCAGGTAGGATCGAATCAGCCGTACAATCTGTTTGTCGTCATCAACCACCAACACCCGCAGTGCCACCGGTTTACTCCTTGTTTATATTGGGTTGCTGCTCCATATAGCATAACGCATTTCCCGGCATCCCATGATAAAACGGGCGCAGCACCGGTTGATGCTGCCCCCACTGTGATGGACTACCGAGGTCGGGTTACGTGCTGGCTTCCGGGGTAGCTGTTGGCGCTTCGGTATCCGGTACGACTGGGAAGCCGAGGCCACCATGCCGTCCACCCTGCGGGCCACGGAAATTGTTGGAGCGTCCACCCTGCGGGCCAAGGTGTCCGCCAAAGTCCATACCGTGTCCCATATCCATGCCGTGCATCAGGCCAAATGCGCCCGAAAGCTCTGCCGTGAGATTAGCGGTTTCCAGTGCGAGACGGGCATCAGCCTGTGCCTGGGTCAGCCGCCCGGCTTCGACCTGGGCTGCCAGTAGTTCGCTGCGCTGCGCGACGATGGCAGCCACGATGGTATCGAGTGCGACACCTTTTTCCTCGGCGAGTTGGGCAACCGTTTTGCCGCCCTGAATTTCAGCCACAAGATCGGTTACTTCCATACCAAGCTGTTCGGCGACCACCGTGATGAGAGGGTTTTGCATCCCGACGAATGCTGCGCCGCGCCCCACCGGCATTGCGTTAGAAAGCTGCGCCGTGATGTTCGCGGTTTGCAGCGCGAGCATGGCATCAGCCTGTCCCTGGGTCAGCCGCCCGGCTTCGACCTGAGCGGCCATCAGTTCGTTGTGCTGTGTGGCGATGGCGGCTACGATGGTATCAAGCGCGACACCCTTTTCCTCCGCGAGTTGGGCAACCGTCTTGCCACCCTGGAGTTCGGTTACGAGGTCGGTCAATTCTATGCCAAGCTGCTCGGAAACTACTGTGGGCATTGTGTTATCCGGCCCACCAATACCCATGCCGCGCCCAAAGTCAAAGGGGTGTCCACCCTGGGCTGCGGCGAAGCCGACACCGGCGACGGCCAACACCAATACGACCGCCATACTGATAATCCACATACGACGCTTATTCACTATTTTATCTCCTCCGTTTTACGTTGACTTTGTTTCTTGCGTCAGATACAGCGTACTAACGAATTATGGAGAACTCGTGGAGAGAGCGTGGAGGAGTGGTAAATCGTGCCTCTCCTGTGTGAGAAGCCGGTGAGAGCGCCCGGTTGCCACTTGGATTCATACCCGGCAGCGGGTCTGTTCGACGGCACCAATCTATGAGTGATTGCATAATGGATAGTATGTTATGCCATGTGACGTGCTATAATCACGCTGATGGTTAACGTTCTATATAAAGGTAATCTCATGAATCTCGGTGGTACTGAACTTCTCATTATACTGGTTATTGTGCTGCTGCTGTTTGGAGTAGGGCGTGTATCGAAAATTGGCGGTGAGTTGGGCAGCGCGGTCGCTAATTTCCGTAAGGGTTTGCAGGACGGCGCGAAAACCGAACCAAACGATCAGCAGAAGGAATTGTAAGCGGCGGGTATTCTATCTGCACGCTCACGGCCTGCTCAAAACTGTGCAATAGAATCAACCCCCTGGCTAATCCCCTGTGGGTTTCTTTTGGTTTCATGATTGACCCGCGAGAGGAAGCTGTTGAATTTGATGTGAGGGAATAATGGTGTTGATGATTAAGACACGAGTGGATGATCTGCCAGTTGCCCAGGCTGAGGAAAACGACGGTGTACAGGTCTTTGAAGGCAATTGGTACTTCGCGCCGGACAAAGTCAACATGGAGCATTTGCGCGTTACAGAACGGACTTATACCTGTCCCTACAAAGGAGTCTGTTTCTGGATTGACCTGGAACTGCCGGGTGGCGAGACTGCTCGTAATGTGGCCTGGGTTTATCGTAGCCCAAAACCTGGCTACGAATTCATCCAGGATAGAATTGGCTTCTATGCCCGTGCCACTGGTGGAACAATAGCCAAACAAATTAACCTTCCCTGATGATCTGTCCCCCGCAAAATATCCTGAAGATGTGTGTCTTGTAACCGCACTCACACAACACCCCCCCAGAGTTGCTGTTTACTGCACGACACAAGAAATTTGGGGGTGGACAAAAGCGTTCAATAGGCATT
>CALJKV010000075.1 GCA_937974245.1 uncultured Chloroflexota bacterium
TCTGTCCATTCCCTCAGTTTATTCTGGCTGCCGCTACTTTTCAAATGGCTTCTCAAGCTATCTTTTCCTGATAGCTGATGACTGAAAACTGACGACTCACCGTCCCTTGTCGAGGGGGCGCTATTCCGCTCGATACCCCATAGAACACAGAATCTTTTCTACAGCCCGCCCGTCACCTCGAGTACCTGCCCGGAGACGTAATTGGCGAGTTCGCTGGCGAAAAACAACAGCGGCCCGGCGGCCTCGTCAGGTGTCCCTGCCCGGCGTGCCGGGATCATCATGAAGGCCATCTGCCGCATTTGGTCGGGAATACCGAGCTTGATACGCTGACCGTCGCGTTCGGTAAAATCGCCCTTTTCGTCGGCCTGCGTCAGCCGGGTATCAATGAAACCAAAGGCAACGGCATTCACCTGGATATTGAACGCGCCCCACTCTTTCGAGAGCGTTTTCGTCAACCCGATGATGCCGGCCTTGCCCGCCGCGTAGTTGGCCTGTCCGACGTTGCCGCGTGTGCCGGTGGTGCTGCTGACGTTGATGATCTTCCTGGCTCTGGCAGCGCCGGTTTCAGCTATCTCTTTTTTAGCAGCTTCACGCATATAGGGAGCAGCCGCGCGGATAATTTTAAAAGGCGCGGTGAGGTGAATCGCCAGCATGGCGTCCCACTGGTCGTCGCCCATCTTGTGCAGCATCCCGTCCCAGGTGTACCCGGCATTGTTCACCAGGATGTCTATACCGCCAAATGTGCTGACCGTCTGCCCGATAAGTTCTTCCACACCACCCGCGTCGGTCACGTCCGCAGGAACTGCCAGCGCCGTCCCACCTAACGCCTTGATCGCCGCGACAGTTTCTTCCGCCGGTTGGGGGTCAATATCGGTGACGACGACTTTCGCGCCGTGCGCGGCAAAGAGTTTCGCGGCGGCAGCGCCAATCCCGCGCCCGCTGCCTGTTACAATGGCGACTTTACCTTCAAGAAGTTTCATAAAAAACAGCCCTCTCTAATGAAATAATGGTAATTAATCTAATCATGATTAGATTATCAATTATCCATAAGAGGTTGTCAAGCACAGTTCAACATTGCATTTTGAAAATAAATACTCAGTTCAGTCATTGGTCGTGGCGTGTAAGGTGATGCTGGTCGGAGCATGGTACGATATGGCTGTTCAAATGATTTTTGGAATCAAATGTCAGTGAGGGGTTTCGACATCAATTTCCTTCCTGGTGGTATAGTGCCGTAAGAGGAAGCCAATGAGCGAGGATCGCGTACAACGTTTATTAGCACAAATTCGGATTACGAAAGATGTTATTGAAGGGAAAGACCATCCTTCAATTCCTAGACCGTTTGTCTATCGTTGTACTGTTGGCTCTTCTGTCTCCTGGGACAAGAGGAAAATCGAGGATACTTTGCAAGTCGTTCTGCCAGATGATTTGATTCATTTGTGGAATTATGCTGCCGATGTTCGATTACATGAGGATGTTTCCTACGGTCAGTGGGGGCTTGTAATTTGGTCACCTGAAGAAGTCTTTACAAAACATCCATATACAATAACGGAAAGAAGAGAGGAAGATATTCGGAAAGGTGATTTGATAATCGGGGAGCTAATCGGCGACTCGGAGTTTATCATCTTGAGATGCGACCCTGATATGGATGACTATGGAAAGCTACTCGTTGCTTTACTAATGGACCCTCGCAGGGATTGGCCTATAGTGGCTTTATCCTTAGCAGAATTTCTGGAAAGGGCCATGACATCGGTGGAATACAAGTATTGGTCACACAATCGTAAATGATAATAGAAAGTCAAACCTTAATCTTCTTCCGGGCGAGCGAGGGGTAAAAAGCCGGTGATCGGCACACGCATCACGGTTTCATAATCTAACGCGGTGGCTTCTTCCGGGGCGGCAATGTCATACGGCTGGTTAAAATCACGAATAGCTATAGAAAGATGGATTGGATACTGTCCCCATGAAGTGATGTCATTGTTGCTGGCGGCAGCCTCAATCATGATGGATATATCAAACATACCCCAAGTAGAATATCCACTGAGGAATCCCGTTTCCAGATCTATCGACTGTGTATAGAGCAGCAGCGGCTCCGGGTACAGTTCGCCCATTCGTCGCGCCAGATTGTCTAGCCGCGTATCAGTGATCTCGGTAGATGGCATATTCAATGTAGCGTGCTGCGCCTCCAGGCGTTGACGCATGAGTTCCCGAAAGAGCGGCGCTGCATACAACCCATTAATATCCACAAACGTCTCAAAAACCGCGTTACCCTCGCTATCGTCGGCGCGAATAACGGTAAGGAACTGGCGCACAAACTCCGGCTCAAATGCGCCGATCAACTCCCCGGCGTCCAGTCCCGTCACGAGCGGGTCGAGAACGATCACGCCCTCTTGCGGCTGTGTATCGCTGAGGGCCAGATTCAGCGGGTAGGAACCCCACCCGTTATATTCAGCTCCCAGCATCTCTTGCAGCGCGTCGAGATTAACGTACAGCACGCCATCAACAATCCGCACTCGCCCCTGGGTGTAAGCGGGCATATCCGGCGTGGCAACCGGAAGCCCAGTAGGGATATTGATTTCCATGATCGCATCCAGCGCCACCGTGCTGAACAGGGCGGTGTGATCGAGCGGAAAGGCGGTGTTGGCATCAAAGCCACTGAACACGCCGGTAACGGTTTCGCTAAAAAACTCACCCTCCGCTGCGCCGCTAACCGCGCTCCAATAGCGGAATTCGACTGAGCCGGAGTGCAACTGAAAGAGTTTGGCGTAAGCATTTTCCAACAACGTACAGTCCGCCTCCGGCAGATTCCCGCAGTAGACGGGGAAAGCCTCATCCTGGGCGGAGAGCGGCACAGCGAAGAATAGAAGCAGTATCCATCCAAGCATCATCCGAGAGCACATCGTTACTCCAATCCGCAAATCCTTATTGAATAACGGGCAACTTGAGATAATCCTCTGCAACAAACAATGATCCCTGAGTCGTACCCTGCGGCGCGATCTTTTGCAGCCGGCGGTCTAGTTCCAGCCAGCCAATCCGCCCCCAGAAATAGTCCTGGAACGCCGCCGTTACTTTGCGAACTACATGGGATGGCTCGTGGACAAACTCCAGCCGGTAATCAACGATACCGCTCTCCACCATCTGATCGAGGGAACGGCAGGCGACCTGTGCTTCCGCACCAAACACGGTGTTGCGGCAGCCGACATCGGCCATCACCGGATGTTCGCGGCCCTGCACATCGCGCAGCGCAACCTTGTGCTTCTCGCAGGGATGCCCGCAGTCCAGATAGCTCGTCCCTTCAGAGAGAAACCGGCAGAAAACACAATGTTCCATGTGGAAGATGGGCAAATGGTGGTACGCAATCACCTCAAAGCGTTCGCCGCCAATTTCCTCCGCCAACGTACTGATCTGCGCGGCGTTCAGGTCATGCGTTGGCGTGATTGTACTGACGCCCATTTTGAAGTAAGTGTCGGCTGCAATCTGATTGGCAACGTTCAGGCTGAAATCCCCGATTAACGGATGCTGGTGCCGCCCTTGCATGGCTTCCAGCAGGCCGCCGGAACGAACGACAATCGCACAGTCCAACCGAAGCAGAAAGTTAACTACACGCTGTTCCTGCGGCTTGAGGACACGCGGGCTGGCGACTCGCGGTGTGATTCCGGCTTCCTTGATGCGATCAACGGCGGGGTGAAGACCATACAGGTCGAGATAATCCAGCGTGATGCTGGTTGGGCGCAGGTCAAGCGCCGCGTCAAGCTGTTCCGGGGTGCGTACCAGCAGATGCAGACGCGGCTCGGAATCCGGCGTTATTCCGTTCTGGCGGTTTATACCGGAGAGAGCCTGTTCCAAGACACTAACCGGGTTATGCGTTGCTATTTTCCGCGTCTCTGACTGCTGGCGGCTGAGGTCTTCAACCGCTTCCTGCCGCAGCCGGTTGAGCAGTGAACTGGGAATAAACGGCTCGCCACTCAGTTCTACGGTTAGTTCATCCAGCTGATAAGCCGTATTCCCCAGACGGCCCAACTGCCCCTGTAGATACTCGGCAGTAACGCCCCGATTATTGGCGCGAGGGAGTGGTTCAGGCGATTGTACCGTAACGGTGATTCCCGGCCGATTCGCCAATGCCCATGTGAGCGTCAGCAGTTCACCTTCATGCGCGACAACCCGCACATTGACCGACTGCCTGTAAAGGGGAGCATTTGCCTGAATGAAGGGTTTGGCCGCTTTATTGGTGTTCATGTCGTGGGTGCGCCACACCCAATCACCCGCTCGGATACGGGTGAAGTCAATCTCGTGGTTGCCGAAACGAAGTTCGAGCAGTTTCCCCTCCGGCTTGACACTGTAAAGATGACCGCCCTCTTCCTCCTCCTGCGGGCTGCGCCAGTCGGCGGCGTCAAAGACAAGGCCGTCCCCCGGCTTAAGCGGCGCATCATCCTGGATGCCGGTTGGCTCGACGGTCACACGATCCCGCTGTACACCCACAACGCGGCCACAGAGCACACCCCGGTGACGCGGCGAACGCCCGGAAACAACCGTCTGGTGATCTGTCCCCATGACGAAATACGGCCCAAGCCCTCTGGAATACACCTGCTCAATGGTGATTTCTTCCTGGCGACTGAGCGGGTTCGGCTGCCGTGACCAGGCAGCATCTACCGCCCGGCGGTAAGCGTTAGTCGTCAGGGCGACATAGTTCTCGTCTTTGTAGCGCCCTTCAATTTTGAGCGACGAAACGCCGCTCTCTACAATCTCCGGGATTTGATGCAGCGTGTAGAGGTCGCCCGGAGAGAGCAGGTAGCGCGCATCACCCAACGGCTTGAGCAGATCATCCACGATCATTTCATACGGCAGACGGCAGGCCTGGGCACATTGTCCCCGGTTGGCGCTGCGTCCGCCCCACGCCTCGGACGAGAAGCACTGACCGGAATACGAGACGCACAACGCGCCATGCACGAACATCTCTAATTCGCAGTCGGTTTGCTCACGGATCAGCCGCACTTCCTTTAATGACAGTTCCCGCGCCAGCACGACGCGGCTCACACCGAAACGCTGCGCCAGAGCGATTCCTTCGGCGCTGGTAATGCTCATCTGTGTGCTGCCATGCACAGCGGCATCCGGGGCAATCTGCTGGACAAGCTGCGCGATACCGACATCCTGGACGATGAGTGCGTCGGCCCCGGCGGCAGCAATCTGCTCAATCAGCCGGACTGCTTCGCGCAGTTCGTGGTCGAAAATCAGGGTGTTAAACGTCACGTACCCTTTGACACCGCGACTATGGAGGGTACGCGTCACATCCGGCAGTTCGGTCAGGGTAAACCCGACTTTGGCACGGGCGGAAAAGTGCTTGAGGCCAAAGTAAACAGAATCAGCTCCTGCTTCAACTGCGGCGTGGAGTTGCGGCCAATACCCGGCGGGACTCATAATCTCAGGTTTGTTCGGCATAATCCTACTATCGTGAACTTATCCGGTGGTTAGTGGTCAGTTTTCAGCATTCAGGCCAATCGCAGCGATGGTTATCACGCCCGACAATTGGCGTCCGATAGCGGGCAACGGATACCCTTACACTTGCAGCGCCCGCAGGAACGTATCGGCCATCAGGTCAGCGATTTGCCCGCCGCTCAAGCGCCCACCTTCACGATACCACACCCCGACCCAATTGTGCGCCCCCAACAGCGCTTTGGTGAAAATCCCCACATCTACGGGGCGGAAAACACCCGATTGAATACCTTCCTGTACCACACGGCGAAACAAATCCTCGAAACGGTCACGCCGCGTAAAAAACGCATCGCGCCGCAGTGTGTATTCCCCGTAGGCGTGCATGTCGGCAGGACTTGCCCCGGTATGGGGCGGCTTGACATTGAGCAGCGAACTGATCTCAAAGACCATCGCTGCGGCGACAGCCGTATTTTGTGTCAATCCAACAATATGGGCATGAATCATCTCACGCAGTTTGGTATCCGGCGGATTCTCCACGCCGATCAGGGGTTCAATCTTGCCGATGACGTGTTCTAAACCGATCTCCAGCACCGCCAACAGCAGAGTGTCTTTGTTACGAAAATGATGGTATAGACTGGCCGCTGTCAGATTCACTTCGGCAGCGATATCTTTCATCGTGGTTAGTTCATAACCATTGCGCCGCAGCACATCCGCCGCTGCCTCCAGAATGTCGTCGCGGCTTACCGATTGGTCCGCCGGTTTGCGTGCCACTGATAAAATCCTCTCAAAAAACAATCTAATCTCCATTTGATTATCAAGTATCCACAAGAGGTTGTCAAGTTGGGCACAACTGACCACATCCAAACGATTTCCTAACCACAAAACGACGTTTTCGCGCGATTTCTTACCAACGGGAATTCATGTTTGACGGTATACTTATGGAAGAGTGATTATAGTGAAAGTCGCCACTCAGAGGTTCTGTGCGATGATTCGGGAACAGAGCGTTCGCTTATGTGCCATGAACCATCCGCTGCAAAACCACAGGTAGTTTGTCTGCCATCTCAAGTTATGGCAGGCTGGCGTGAATGCATGTTAACCTGTATAGTGAATGATATTTCGTGAGGTTTTGACATAGCACCCTAAGAGTATGAAGGATGGTGGGGGCAATCATGAGTAATGGTCGAACAATCCTGGTAGTTGAAGACGATTTTGATATTGCCAATATGCTGCGAATTTACTTCAGCGGGCAGCAGTATGAAGTTCAAATCGCGCCCCGTGGCAACGATGCGTTGACAATGACCCGTAAGCAGCTGCCCGACCTGATTATTCTGGACATCATGCTGCCAGATATGAACGGTTATGATGTATGCCGGGAACTGCGCACGACGTCTCGCACCAGCCATATCCCGATTATCTTCCTGACTCAGAAGGATGAGCGCAGCGACAAGATTATCGGGTTGGAATTGGGCGCTGATGACTACATCACGAAACCCTTTGATATTGAGGAACTCAAGCTACGCGTCCAGAACGCGATTCGCTCGGTGGAAATCCAGGTCAACCGTGACCCGAAATCCGGCCTGCCTAAAGGCCAGATTATCGAAGATGAGTTGCGTTCCCTGATGCACGCTGAACATGACTGGACCTATATTGACGTGAAGCTGAACAACTTTGAATCTTTTTACGAAGTTTATGGCTTTGTAGCGCGGGACGAAGTGAAGAAATTCATGACTCGTCTGATTAGTGAAGTTCTCAATGAGCAAGGCACCAAAGATGACTTCGTGGGACACCCGGCGGACGACAATTTTATCATCATCACCCATATGGGCGACCCCGACAAATTGAAACATCGCCTGGTTGAACGCTTCAACTCCGATGTCAAGCAGCATTACTCGTTCATTGATCGTGAGCGAGGCTATATTCTGGTGCCAGACCCGGTTAATGGCGAACGTCAGGAATCGTTGATGACGCTTTCTACCGGATCGGTATCCACCAAAACACACCAATTCTCCGACATCCGTGAAATTGTGGAACTGGCAGCCGAAGATCGTCGCCGGGGCATCAGTGGTGAAACCGATACAGGGTCGCGTATCCTGACATCCTGGTAAACCCACAGGCCCATGCCCGGTTCTCAAGTGAGTGTGAGGTGAAAACGTATGGAGGGACTGGGATTTATTGCGATCGTCAGTGGTGCTGTCATCATACTGGGGTTGTACCTATGGACACGCCAGCGACAGGCACTTGGCCCACTTCCAGCAGAGGCGGAAGGCACCCCCGAATGGGAGTTGGCCTCGCACGATGACGCGGTGCTGGTTTCCAGCGAACACGGTCAGCTCATCTATATAAACCCCCGCGCCCGCAAGTGGCTGGGCGCAAATGGTGGCAGTCTCAGCCTGGAATACATTGCGCGGCAGGCAAGCCCCACTGATAATTTCCTGGAGCTTTTTACGGGTGAAGGCCAGGCGGCATTTCAGCTTGGTTCACGCTGGGTTGAGGCTTCCTCACACGCAATTCCCGCCGGGCAAGATCAGCGTATGGTCGTCGTTATGCGTGAATTAGCCACCAATACCGGCCACCCGGATGCCCTCAACCTTTCCCACGCCATTATCATCATTAATGAAATTGGCGAAACGATCAACGCGAGCATGGGCGTGGAACAGGTGCTGCAAGCGCTCCTCTCGATTGTCATGCGCACCGCCCCTGCTGATGCCGGGGAAATCTGTCTGTGGGAAGACAGTAAGAAGTTCCTGAGTCCACGCGGGTGGGTCGGGGATACTGCCTACTTACTGGCGCTCACGGAGCAAGGTGGCGGGTATCGTCTGGGAGAAGGCATCTCCGGTTGGATTGCTCAATACAAGAAACCGGTGCTGGTACACCAGGCTGGGGACGGCAATGCGCTTTCCCCCAAAATCCCTAATTTTTTTGCCAGTTATGTGGCCGTACCACTCTCATTGGGAGATCGTTTTATTGGCACGTTCGAGCTATCCAGTCACCAGCCCAATCGTTTCTCCCAGGCTGACCTGGCGCTCCTGCAGGCTATCAGCAAGCAGCTTGCGACATCTATTTACAATGCTGAGCTTTATCACGATCAGATTCAGCGTGTCAGTGACATGGTGAGTCTGCAAGAATTAGCCCAACAAGAGGCCGCCGGCAGTGATGCCGCCCCGATCTACAAGGCACTGAGCGAGCGTATTGCCCAGCTCATCGGCGCGGAGTTCTGCGGATTCCTGCTTTACGATGAAAATCGGGAGGCGCTCATCCCGGAACGTCCATTTTATGGGATGCCCGATCATGTGGCGCAGAATTTTGTTATCCCCGTGCCGACGGACAGCCCCCAGCGCGATATCTGGGAAAACCAGCTTTACTGGATTTCCAATGATGTGGAAGATGAAGCGCTAATCGCGGCTTTGGGCTTGCTCCCGCTGTTTTCCGTAACCGGCATTACCAACCTGGCGCTGATTCCGATGGAAGTTGGTAACCAGCGCATCGGGTTGATTCAGATCAGCGGGAAACGAACCGAAGGCGGTTTTACGTCAAGGGACGTAAAAGATATGCTGGTACTGGCAGCCCAGGCCGCCATTGTGGTCGAGAATATCCGCCTCTACCAGCGTGAGCAGCGCCGCGAGAGTGAATTACTGGGGCTGCAAGAGATCACCCACGCAATTGGTGCGCTCAGCCATGAAGGTGAGTTTTATTCCGATATTAATGAGCGTATTGCCCGCCTTATGGGGCTGACGATCTGCGGGATTCTCCTGTATGACGACGCCAGTCAGCAGTTGGTTATCCAGCCCCCGGCTTACGGTGTGGCGGCGGAACAGGCTGACAACTACCGCATCGTCCTGCACCCGGATAGTGTGCTCCACCGCTTCTGGGAGATGGGCGATTACTGGTACACCAATCAGGCCAGCGTAGAAACAGCGATTTTTGAAGTCGGGTTGGACGATTTTGTCGAACAGGTCGGCATCGAAAAAACCCTGATTGCCGTTTTATCGGCAGGTGGTCGCCGCATCGGTGTCATTCAGGTTGCCAACAAAACCAGTGGCGAAGATTTTACCGACAAAGATGCCCGCCTGCTGCTCATATTTGCCACACAGACGGCCAGCATGATCGAAAATGCCCGCCTGTACCGCGAAGTGCAGCGCCGTGTACAGGAGTCCGAGAGTCTGCGAAAAATCGCAGAACATGCCGGGAGTATCTTGACATCTGAGGATTCGTTCGCCCCGATCCTCTCTGAAATCGCCGCGCTGTTATCCAGCCCGCTGATTTATATCAACGTGCTTGACCAGCAGACCGGCAGCCTGACGACTTACCCACGCTGGGTATTTGGCACTGAACTACACGAGCCTTTGGTACAGGATATCTTCAGCAAAGGGTTTGAGAACAGTGTGGCCGTATCGCAGCGCTCCTTCCTAACCAATGATGTGATCGCCGACTCGCGGGTGCTGGAAAGTTACCGTCATATCGCCCGTCGGGTCGGGGTGCGGCGCTCAGTGATTGTCCCGCTCATTATCGGGGATCGCTCCCTGGGTGAATTAGGCATCGCCAACCGAAACGGTGACTATACTGAGGCCGACGTCGAAACCCTGGAAAGCGTCGCCTCACAGATCGCCACTACCATTGAACGGCTCAATTTATATCAATCTGCCGGGCAGAACCTGAACCGCCGCCTGCAAGAACTTGACGCCATCTCGAATGTCAGTAACGAACTCACCCAACGGTTGGACCTTGACCCGGTGCTGGATGTAATCCGCCATGAGGCAGCACGCGCAGCTTATGCCGATGGCAGCACCATTGTTTTGCTACAGCCTCACTCAACCTGGTCACAACCGGATCAACCCGAAATAGAGCGCCGCCTGGGTGATAAAACCGGCGCCGGGCGTGGCCTGGCCGATATTGAGCGTGAAGCCATCTTGCGTGGGGCCGAGTCAGTGCTGGTGAGCGACTACCTGAATAACGCGATGGAAGCACCGGCTTCCAAGATTCGCTCCGGGGTGGCGGCAGCCTTCCTGTTTGAAGATGAAGTTGTCGGTGTCATTCACCTGCACCACAGCCATCCGAACAACTTTGATGAGCGAGCGGCAGTGTTCCTGCTGACGTTGGCGGCCAAGGCCTCGTTGGGCTACGGCAACTATCGCCGCTACCGGGAACAAATTGAACGCAGCAACCGACTGCGTCGCCGGGTTGAGCAGTTGAACTCGATCTTTGAACTCGGCCAGATGCTCCATACCAACGTAGACCAGGTTACACTGCTGGAAGCTATCGCGCACAGCATCCAGCACAGTGTCGGTTTCGACACGATTGTGATCAGCCTGATTGATGAGGATGCCCGCCTGCTGCGCCGGGTGGCACAGGCCGGCCAGCCGCTGGACATATTTGAAGAGAGCAAAGTACACACCATTGAACTGGATGATCTGGAAAAGCTCTTGAGTGGTGTAGAGCGGATCAGTGAATCCTATTTCTTCCCGGTTGAGATGACCCGTCAGTTCTCCGACCATCTACGCAATGGGCTGAGTACCCGATTTGAGGGCAACCGCATCCTGCCGCAGACCGACAATTTCCGCAACTGGCACGATGGTGACATGCTGCTGGTGCCGCTGTTGGGTGCGGGTGGCAATCTGCTCGGTATCATGAGTCTGGATCGACCTCAAGACGACTTACGTCCCGAACGATCTGCGGTGGAAGTGCTGGAGATTTTCGGACATCAGGCCGCGTCTACCATCGAAAACATGCGTCTGTACCTGGCAAGCCTGCAAACGGTTGAGCAGGAAGCCCGGTTGAATGACATGATGGAGGCAATTACCAAGACACTGGATATTGGTGAAATCACGCAGGCCATCGCCACCAACTTACTGCTTATCGCGCCATTTAACCGGATGACACTGGCGTTGCAAAGCACCCAGGAAACCGGGTTCGACATCATTCACATTGTTATTCAGGACGAAGGTGGCCTGGATATCCGGCAGGAACACCGGGTGCAAATTGATGAGACGGTGCTGGCAAAAGCCCACACCAGCGGACACGATGCGCTGTACTACACTGAAGATACGGCCAATACAACGTATGAAGACCTGCTAACCTGGCAGGAGCAAGGCGAGGCAACTTCACTCATTGTTCCGCTGCAAGCCGGCGGGAACAGCCTAGGCGCTCTGCACATGGGCAGTGACGCCGATCACGACGCAAACTTCAGTGAGTTCCGCAGCCTGATTCGGCGCGTTGCTAACCTGTCGGCAGTGGCTATCCAGAATGCTCGCCTCTTCCAGAGAACCTTGAACCTGCAATATTTCAATGAATCGGTAGTCGCCTCTATCGGCCAGGGCATCGTCGTGCTTGACCAGTCGGGGCGTATCCGGTCTATCAACCGTTATATGCAGGAGCGTTACGGGTGGGATGCGGGAGAAGCACTGCAACGCGATCTCTTTGCCTATACCCCGCAGTTGGTCAGTATCCTCAAGAATGATGTGGTACGGGTGCTGAGCACTGGCGAACCCCGCGAGAAACTCAATCAGACTCTCACCTACGCGGCGAAATCAGGGGCATTTATCAACAACTTTTACGTGTATCCCCTGGGCAGCACCGACGCGATCCAGGGCGCGGTACTTCTGATTGAAGACGTGACCGAGCGAGCACGCCTGGAACATGACATTGAAGCACGGGCGAATCAGTTGGCGGTATTGACCGAGGTTTCCAGCCGCATCACGGCATCGCTCAACCGTGAAGATGTGATTGACCTGGCAGTCGAAGAGATTGAACGCGTTATCCCTTATGATACGATGACACTTTGGAGTCGCAGTGGAGATACCCTCATCCTGGAAGGTTTTCAGGGATTTGATGAGCAGATCGTCATTATTGAGGATGACAACGCTCGTATTCCTATCGCCACGCACAGCCGGATCAGGCAGGTGATGGAAACGCGCAGCGTCTTCGCAATCAGTAACCTGGAAGGACGCGACCCGCTCCCCGGCGAAAAAGAGCACAAGAGTTGGATGGGTATCCCCCTGGTCAACCAGCATAATGTTGTTGGGATGATTGCGCTCGCGAAAACCGAACCCCGCTTCTACGATGACATCCAGGCACAACAGGCCGGTTTCGCTTTCGCCAACCAGGTGGCCGTCGCATTAGCGAACGCCGACCTCTTCACCGAAGCCGAATATCGCACTGAACGGTTAAGCCTGCTGAACCGGGTATCCGTTGCGTTGGCACAGTCGCTGGATAGTGAGAACATTCTGGAAATCGCCTTGCGTGAAATCGCTCAGACATTGAATATCCCCCAGGCCAGAGCGATTATCTTCGAGCGAGACCAGCACCTGGGACGTGTGATCGTGCAGTTCCCACGCGGCGATGCCCCACCTGATGAGGTGATTAACCTGCTGGACAGCCAGGTTGCGACATATATCCGCCGCACTGCCAAACCGTTGATTTATGAGAACATTGCTGACCTGCCAGACGATGACCCGATTAAACAGGAATTAGTCCCCCGGGGTGTGATTACCTACGGCCTGATTCCCATGACCGTTGGCGGGCAGGTGATTGGCGCGTTCGAGTTGGAGACGCCCTTCGGCATCCGACGCTTTAACGAAGAGCAAATCGAACTGGGACAGATTATCGCAAACCAGGCCGCTATTGCGGTCCAGAACACTAATCTGCTTGAGCAAACCCTGGTACGCAGCCATGAGTTGGAAACGCTGCTAGAAGCGGCACAGGCGACTTCACTCACCCTCAACCTGGATGATGTGTATCGCAGCGTGGCGTCCCTGATGCTGCAAGCGTTGATGATGGATGATTGCAGCATTATGTTGTGGGACAATGTAGAGAATGTTCTGACTGTCGAGATTGACAAGCCCCGTAACCCGGAACAGGCCAAAAACGGCGCCCGCCAGTACAATCTGCGCGAAAATCCGGTTCGGTTGCGGGCGATGGAAAGCCGCGAAATTCTGATACTGCAAGCCAATGCGCCGACCATTGACCGGGCTGAATTGGCATTGTTGACCGAACGCGGCAATGTGCTTCATGCCCTGGTACCGCTGGTTGTGCGTGACCAGGCCATCGGGCTTGTCCAGCTTGGCACCAATAACCCCAACCAATCTTTCCGGTATCAGGAAAGCCGCCTGGCACAGGCTTTGAGTTCACAGGCCGCGATTGCCATCCAGAACGCGCGGCTCTCCACCGAAACAGCGGCGCTGGTAGAAGAAAGTTTTATCATTAACAATCTCAGTCAGGCGATCTCATCCACACTTGAAATGGACGATATGATCACCATCGTTCGGGAACAAATCCCCCATGTGACTGATGCGGATGAACTCTACCTGGCACTGTACGACAATGAGTCACAGCAAATAAGCTTCCCCCTGGCGGTGGCGCAGGGTAAGGAGTACGCTATTGAATCGCGCATACTGAATACGGATGAGGTGTCCTTCATTATTCGCCACCGTCGTTCACTGACGCTGGGTGGTGGTAACTGGGATGCCAACGAAATGCGCCGCAACCTGGGGATTACGAACGGCGAAGGCCAGGTCAAGAGTTATCTGGGTGTGCCAGTAGTAGCCGGCGACCAGGTCATGGGCGTGCTAGCCGTACGTGATTCACAGCGCAACCGGACATTCGGCATTAATGATGAACGCTTGTTGATGACGGTTGGCACACAGTTGGGCGCGGCTATCCAGAATGCTCGCCTATTCAAGCAGATCCGCAGTTTTGCCGATGAACTCCATCTCCGTGTGCAGGAACGTACCGCCGAACTGCAAAAGGAGCGTGACCGGATTGACACGCTGTATCACATCACGTCCGACCTGGCGCGGACACTTGACTTGGATCGGGTGCTGGCGCGGGCGTTGGAAATGGTGGTTAAAGCGGTGAATGCCGACGACGGGACGGTGATGCTCATTGACCCGATGACCGATCAGCTTGTCGTACGTACTACCCTGCATGGTGATCCGAAGCAATATTTGGTCAAACCGCACCCGGCCCAGAAACTGGCTGAGTGGCTGATTGGCAACGACTCTTATGTGGTTGTGGATAACCTGCAGGAACAGCCCTATTGGGATGCCGACGACGCTGAGGCGCAGGCCTGGCGCAGCGCCCTGGCCGTACAGCTGGAAACCAACGATGATGTGCAGGGCGTAATCATCTTGCTGAGCGAAAAATCCGGGGTGTTTACCGAAAGCCAGATCAAACTGGTGGTCGCCGCCGCCAACCAGATCGCTTCGTCCATGTCGAACGCCGAGTTGTATCACCTGATTCGTGACCAGGCTGAACGACTGGGTGTGCTACTTCGTGCTGAACAGGAGGAGGCGGAGAAAAACACCGCGATCCTCGATAGTATTGCTGATGGCGTAATGCTGGCGGATGCTGAAGGCGTGGTTGTACTGTTCAATCCGGCAGCCCAGCGTATCCTTGACCTTCCCCGTGACCATGTGTTGGGGCAAACGCTTCAGCGCCTGACCGGGGTGTTTGGCGGTTCGGCCAACAAGTGGTCGAACACCATTATTGAATGGCAACGCGACCCGGAACAGCACCCGGAAGGTTCGTTCCTGGAAGAACGGCTCAACCTGGGCAAACGAGTCGTCAGCGTCCATCTGTCTCCGGTTTTTACCGCCGAACGCTTCCTGGGGACGGTATCGGTTTTCCGTGACATCACGAAGGAAGTCGAGGTAGACCAGATCAAGAGCCAGTTTGTTTCGAATGTGTCGCACGAACTGCGTACCCCGATGACCAGCATCAAGGGTTTTGCTGACCTGCTGCTCATGGGAGTCGCGGGCGAAATCCCCGAAGCGCAAAAGAGCTTCCTCTCAAAGATTAAGACCAACGCGGATCGTCTGAGCCATCTGGTAGACGACCTGCTGAACATATCCAAGATTGACGCCGGCGAACGGCTGAATCTCGACCTGGTTGACATCGCAGACATCCTCACCCCGCTTGTAACCGGCTTGGAAAATCGCGTTGAGAGTGAGAACAAGCAGCTCACCGTTACTCTGGAGATCGAACCGCAGCTTCCACCGGTGATGGTTGACCCACATAAACTCACCCAGATTATGACTAACCTGATTGACAACGCTTTCAATTACACCTATGCCGGTGGTAAGATTGGCGTTAAGGCTCAGAGTCAAGATGATGAGATGTTAATCTCCGTCTCGGATACCGGAATCGGGATTCCGCCTGAGTTCCAACCCCGTATTTGGGAGCGATTTGAGCGCTACGAAGACCATGCCCTGGTGATGGATGTCGCGGGGACTGGGTTAGGGCTGCCCATCGTCAAACAGTTGGTGGAAATGCATCATGGCACCGTCTGGTTTGAATCGGAACAAGGCAAAGGCACGACATTTTTTGTATCGCTGCCGTTTGAACAACCAGAATACGAGGGGATTAAATAATACGATGCAGCAGGGGATAAGCAAAAACCTATGGCACATATTCTAGTAGCAGAAGATGAACGGGATATACGCGAACTTATCAACTTCACGTTGGTTTTTGCCGGACACGAAGTCACGCAGGCTGCTAACGGGGCAGAAGCGTTAGAGTTGGCGCCCAAGGTCAAGCCCGATTTAATCATGATGGATGTGCGAATGCCGCGCATGACGGGGTATGAAGCCTGCCGCCAGATGAAGCTAATCCCTGAAATCAAGGATATTCCGGTGATCTTTCTTTCGGCCAAGGGACAGGATGAAGAAGTCCAGACTGGGTTGGAGGTCGGCGCAGCTGCGTATATTCTGAAGCCATTCGCGCCCGAAGAATTAACGCGGCGTGTCTCGGAAATCCTGGCAAAAAACGGTATCTCGTAGGCCTGGGCTTACACAGCCGCCACATAAAAACACGTATCGCGCCTGATTCGGCTGTCAGCCTATCGGTGAAGGGGCTGTAAATACAGTATGCTGTTCATAAGACAAACGGCTGAAGGCAATGCCCGCGCTACTTCAGGAGCTTGATTTCGGCATAACGTATCCATGTGTTATCATTTGCCCCAGACCCGCCGGATGTAACGGCCAATTGGGGAATTAACGAGAACGAATGCAGATAAACTTGTACACTGGGACTGGCATTTTATGAGCGCCATTACATTAGGGGGAGATCTCGTTCATTACGAAGTGCTGGGGCGAGGTCGTCCGGTATATCTCCTGCACGGCTGGATTGGTTCCTGGCGCTATTGGGTGCCAACCATGCAGCAGTTGCAGGCCAAATATCGTGTCTATGCAATTGACCTGTTTGGCTTTGGCGACTCCGGTAAAAATGAGAGCCGGTATACACTCGACCACCAGGTGCAAATGCTGATAGATTTCATGAAGGATATGGGGCAGCCTAAAACCGCACTCATCGGGCATGGCTTAGGTGCGCTAGTTGCCATCGAAATCGCCCGCCGTGACCCCGAACGTATCCCCCGCCTGGTGCTGGTTAACCCACCGCTGTTCGATCCGGGCGACCTGCCGACGCGGATTCCAGCAGGCCGCCCGGTGGCACTCACCGATAACCGTCCACTCAGCGACGGCGCCGCCAGCCCCGAAGCGACTATCATGAATGCCAGTTCTGCCATGCGGGCCGCGTTGCTGGAGGCTTCCAAGGCTCGGACACAAAGCGAGATGGCTTCAGCAGCCGCTCAGCTCTCCGCCCTGGAACACAACGAGTCGAAACGTTCGACAGCTCCGGTCAGTAATCCGCTCCTTGAAAAAATCGGGGGAAGCGACCTGGAAACCCTGTTGGGGCGCTGTTTCAAGCGTTCCGAGCCGGAGCATGAAAAACTTCTGGTGGATGTCAATAAAGCCGATCAAAAAGCGGTAAAGTCCAGTATCATGAATTTTGACAGCGGGCGTTTGTTAGATACCATTCGCCTGTTACCCATGCCGGTGATTATCATTCACGGCACGGATGATATGCTGCTGGAGCAGCCCAACGAGGATATCTGGACATATATCACGGGAGAGAGAGACGACCGGTTACTGCCGATCCCGCTGCAAGGTGTCCGCCACTTCCCAATGCTAGAATACGAACGCTTTCCTCGTCTGGTCAGCGATTTCCTGGATATTCCCAACATCAGCGAACTGGAGATCAAAGAACGGTGGAAGCGCCGCACGCGGTGATGAAACCTCTACGGATCGCACAGCGATGAAACAAGTCCTGATCTTCGCCAACGGCGACGCTAATGACGGGCCAATGGTACAACAGACGCTGGCGGCGGCGCTTGACGCCTACGTGATTGCGGCGGATGGCGGGGCGCGGTTAGCCCGCCGTTTTGGATGCATTGTTGACACGGTGATCGGGGATATGGATTCGCTGGAAACCGGCGAATTACATGATCTGGCTGCCGATCAGGTACAAATTTTGCGCTACCCGCCGGAAAAAGACGAAACTGATCTTGAACTGGCACTGAATTATGCGGCGCATCTGGAGGCAGATTGGATTCGCGTCATTGGCACTGTTGGCAACCGGCTCGACCAGACCCTGAGTAATGTCTACCTGATGGCGCTGCCCAATCTGCGCGGGCGGGATGTACGGCTGGTATCGGGCAACCAGGAAGCCTTTCTCTTGTTGCCCGGTGACTGGCAGGTAGAGGGCGCACCCGGCGATACTCTGTCGCTGGTGCCGCTGGGGGGCGCGGTAGAACACATCGAGACTGATCAACTGCGCTATCCACTACGCGGCGAGACCCTGGCATTTGGCCCGGCACGCGGTGTCAGCAATGTGATGCAGGCCAAAACCGCACGCATCCAGTTTGAAACCGGCATCCTGCTGGTCGTGAGGACGCTTGGGCGGGCGTGACAGCCTTTCACTCCCCGGAAGCGCTCGCCGGGAGTTTTTGAACACGGGAGTTCTTATGTCTGCGATAGTAGTGCAAAAATTCAACCACAACGGCCAACTCATTACCAAGTATGATGGCGCTGTCCTGGATAGTGGGCCGCATTGGGTTTGTTTGCGGGCCATTTTCCAACGCGCCGATGTTAACCTGGGGTTTGTCACATTCCGTCAGGGGGATGTGTTTATTGAGTGGTTTTACGATGACCGCTGGTACAATATTTTCCAGGTGCAGGATGGGGAGAGTTCGCGCATTAAGGGATGGTATTGTAATATCACGCGCCCGGCAGAACTGCAGAAGGAAATGATCCGCGCCGACGATCTGGCGTTGGATGTGTTTGTCAGGCCCAGCGGCCAGGTTATTCTGCTGGATGAAGATGAATTCAGCGCCCTTGACCTGCCAACCGAGGAACGCATGGCTGCCCTGCGGGCTGTTGAAATGATTCGTCGGGCTGTGACGGAACGCGAAGCCCCTTTTGATCGCATCGCCCCACGCTAAAACCGGCAGGGACTGCCTTGACCAGCAGCCCCAGCGTATGTCGCGCCAGAACCCGATATAACCGAGCGCTACCGCCGTTCAATCATTACTTTTATCGGGGCGAACCAGCAGAACAGGCACTTTGACACATTCCATGACCTTATGGGTGATGCTGCCAAACAGGAAACGCCCTAACCCGGTGCGCCCATGCGTGCTCATGACCACCAGATCACACCCCTCGTCATTTACATAATCGCAGATCAAACTGGCGATCCCCACGCCCTCAATAAACTGGATGCGAACCTCAGTGTTTTCACTGCGAAGGGTCGAGCGCAGACCGATCAGATACTGTTTGACTTCCTCTCGCAGATTCTGAATCTGTCCTTCTTGCCCGGCCAGGGCAATCTGATCGGTGAACTCATGCGTGGGGGGACGAAAAACATGCAGCAAAATCAGTTCGGCATGGTTGTTCCGAGCAATGTCCACTGCGTGCGGAATCGCTCGTTCAGACCATCCCGAACCATCCAGTGGAACGACGATTTTTTTGTAGCGACCTTGTGCTGACATCACAAACTCCTATGTGCATGATGAACATATTTTTATTGTACCATGTTCACCATTTACACACGTAAAGGCTTCCTCAGCCTATTGACGTCTGGCACAAGAATGTTATAATCTCGCGATAAATCTCATAAAATCTACAAAAATCGAGTACCCAATGACCGAAACAACTCACGAAGATCAACAGTCTTTACAGAATCTCCCTATCAAGAATAACCTGAAGATCGCGTTGTTTCATCTCGGTTCGGGCATGGCGGATGTCATCACTGCCGGAGTCTGGAACCGGATCATGATTACTGACCTGGGATTCGCGGCCACACCGATCAGCCTGTTAGTTGGGCTGCGCTACTTCCTGGCACCCCTGGGGGTCTGGGCCGGGCGTGTCTCCGACGAACGAGTCGTTGGCGGCTACCGACGATTGTTCTGGATATGGCTGGGACGGCTGATGATGGTTATCAGCATCCTCGGCACGGGCTTGCTGACGGCAGACCTGGCACGCGGCACGGAAGCAACCCCGATGGTATGGCTGCTTTTAACCGGCTCACTCCTGCTCTTTAGCCTGGGATCGGCGCTTTCCGGCAGCACCTTTCTGGCGCTCATCTATGACCGGGCGCACCCCAAGCAGCGCGGACGTGCGGTGGGCATTGTGTGGACATTCCTGCTGCTCGGCTTCACGATTGCCGGCATTCTCTTCGGCGTTCTGCTGCCCTCCAACCAGGAAGAAGGCAGTGCGGCGGTAGGTGGCCTGAGCTTCTCGCCGGATACCCTGCAAACACTGTTTGTCGTCGGGGCGCTGTTGATGGGTGTGCTGTGGTTCTTCTCCCTGGTGGGCGAAGAACGCCGGGGCAGCGGGGCCGCCGCCGTACAGGCCGAACCGAAATCCAAGACCACCCTGCGCCAGGACATCAAGCTGGCCTGGGATAACCGCCAGACGCGGTTCTTCTTCTGGTACCTGGCACTTTCTATGATTTTCGCCTTCACCCAGGATTTGATACTCGAACCCTTTGCCGGGGATGTGTTCCAGATGGACGCCGCCCACACCACCCGCTTTGCAGCCTATTGGGGCAGTATGTCTATCATAGGGACAGTGCTGTTTCTGTGGCTTTCCCGCCGCTATCCGCGCCTGACCAATACCAGGATGTCGCACATCGGCGTGTGGGTGCTGATCATAACGTTTGCCGTTTTCGCAGCATCGTCATTAGGCGAAATTCGCGGGCTGGTGACGCCGGGTCTGATCCTGTTGGGAATCGGCCTGGGCGTGTGGAATGTCGGCACGCTGGGGATGATGATGGAAATGAGTCCCTTTGGTCGCGCCGGGACATTCCTGGGATTCTGGACGCTGGTCGTCACTCTGGCGCGGGGTTTCGGGGTGACATTAGGCGGTTTTGTGCGCGATATTGCCGTCCAGCTCACTGGCAACGTCACCCTTTCTTACGGGGTTGTGTTTGGCCTGGAGGCCATTGGATTGATTGTCGCATTGTGGGCGCTCAGTCAGGTAAATGTACAGTATTTCCAAGCAGAACAAGGCGAAACCCAAACAGACGCCACATCGGTGCTGGCGGCGGCGCTGGACTAGCGGAAATCCCGACAGAAAACTGATGCGAAGTCTGGGGAGCGACAACAAGCGCTCCCCTTGTGTTTTCATCTATGAAGCGTGCGCTGTCAGCTGGGCCATTTGCGGTGGCACGAACGACACATTGACTGTCATTTCAATAGTCATCTGACCTTCAGTGAAGCGACAAACCACCGTGTGGTAAAACGGCGTCTCAACCAGCCTGACGACCAGTGTCAGAGCGTTCTCGCTTGTCCATGCACCGCTGGCGGCGATCTGTGCCCGCTCAAACGATGGTGGCTGGCTAAATAAGGTTGTCTGGCCTTTTTGCCAGATGCCATAACCACAGGTGATATGTTCCTCGCCTGCCGCAGTTTTGGCACGAACGACATAACCGGACTCTGCCGCTGTCAGTGTGAGCGTTTCGATATTCAACTCATTAGCATCCACTTTGTAAATCCGGCCCAACACGCGGGCGGCCAGTGGTGATGAAACCTGTCCCTGCACCGGCAGAACAGCCAGACCGGACAGCTTCTCGCTCAGAGCATTCCGGGCGGCGGCATCATCGGGCAGTGAATCACTGCACATCTCCGGCAGCAGAATCTCCCAGACCAGACTCAAGGGGGGCTGCATATCCCCTAATCCGCCGGTGATCGCCAGCACCGCATCCTGTTCGGGCATCACGATGCAATACTGACCGAACGCACCGTCACCCCGGTAAGCATTATGGCGGCAGCGCCAGAATTGGTAGCCGTAACCCTGCGCCCAGTCGCTTGCCGCATCATCGCCATTCGACACATGAAAAGCAGTCGCCTCCCCTACCCAGGATTCCGGCAGAACGCGACCGCTCCCCCATATCCCCTTTTGCAGATAAAGCTGGCCGAACCGGGCGATGTCCTCGGTTTTGATGCTCAACCCAAAACCGCCGGTATTGATTCCCTGGGGTGATTCTTCCCAAACAGCATTTTCAATACCTAATGGTTCGAATAATCGCGGTCTCAGATAATCAACCAGCTTCATGCCAGTCGTTTTCTGCACGATAGCCGACAGTATATATGTCGCGCCTGTGTTATACAGGAAGTGCGTACCAGGCTGATGCAAAACAGGCACTTCAAAGAAACCCCTCGTCCAGTTACCGTCGGCGCGCCCCGTCATACACGGTGTGGTATCTTCAGCGTGGCCGGTGGACATAGACAGCAGATGACGTACACACATCTCCGCGAGATACGCATTCACCTCGGCGGGGGCTTCATCCGGGAAGAAATTCAGCACCGGGTCATCTACTGAGAAGCACCCTTCTGTCACCGCCAGACCGATGGCAGTGGATGTAAAACTCTTGCTGAG
>CALJKV010000076.1 GCA_937974245.1 uncultured Chloroflexota bacterium
GATCGAGAAGTACGTACCTGCTGTTTTGTTAGCAACCTAATTGATTTGTCCATTATAATTCCCCGTATCATTGCGAATTGAGGACAACTATGGCCGACGAAGAGAGTATCCGCCGTGAAGTCGCTGCCGCGCTGCGCCGCCACCTGAACCAGGATGAATCCCCTGCCTCACGTACGGTGATTGACGAGGAAGCTGTGAATGCCGTACCGGATGGTGGCACACTATCCTTGCCGTCCGGCGCATTGGTGACACCACTGGCCCGCAGTGCAGCCTTAGCCCGCCGGGTGACGCTGCTGCCTGCCAGCGAAGCTGAGATTGTGCCCGAACATAAAACAGTGGCGGTTGGCGCGGATCATGGTGGCTATGCCATGAAAGAAATGCTCAAAGCGCTCTTACAGCCGGAATACACCGTGATTGACTGTGGCACCAACGGCCCGGCCAGCGTGGATTACCCCGATTTCGCCCTCGCCGTTGCCCAATCAGTGAGCAGCGGGCGTGCCTGGCGCGGCATCATGATAGATGGCGCGGGCATCGGTTCGTGTATGGTGGCGAACAAAGTGCCGGGTGTGCGGGCAGCCATGTGCTATGACCAGGCGACAGCCGTCAACAGCCGCGAACACAACAACGCCAACCTGCTCACATTGGGAGCGGGGATGATCGGCAATAACCTGGCGAAACTCATCGTTGAAACCTGGTTAAGTACCCCCTTCGGCGGCGGACGCCATGCCAAGCGTGTAGACAAAATCATGGAAATTGAGCGTCGCTTCCGCTCGTAACCCGATCTGACTCCCCCTCAAAATCCCACCTCAGCCCCAAACCGTGTTACTCTAGAGGCAATGTACGGTGGCGGGGATATTCCCTGCCGGGTTGCAAAGGAAGGCAGCAATGGCGGAAATCATAACGGACCAGGTGAAGTACCAGGACTTGCGGGACGCTTCATTGTTCAAGGCAGTCTCCGATGAAGCGCTCATCGAACTGGCGAAACATTGCCAGTATGTCGAGCTGATGGCCGGTGAATTCCTCTTCCATCAGGGCGACCCCGGCGATACGCTGTATATCCTTCATGATGGTCAGGTTCATATCGTCCGGCGCTATCCTAGCGGGGAGGAAATTGTACTGGCGACAGAAGGCCCGTACTACGCGATTGGCGACCTGTCTATGCTATCCAACCAGCCGCGTACTGGCGGCGTACTGGCTGTCTCCGACTGTACTTTGATCGCGCTGCGACGGGATGCGTTCCTGGCGGCCTGCGCCCGGATACCAGAGATTGCGGCCAAGGCAGTTGGCGACCTTAGCCAGCGCCTGTATCGAATGAATCTGCTGGTACGTGAGTACGCGATTGGCAATGTAGCTGCACGCATCGCCAGTGCTGTTGTCCTGCTCAGCGGCGGGCATAACGGCGTCGTCCCTGGCACAGTGCGGGCGAACCGACTGGCGCGGGCTGTGGCGATTGACGCCGACGCCGTAGAGCGGATTCTCAAGGATTGGGAGAAGCGCGGCTATATCTCATTCGATAACCGCACCCTGACCATTCACAATATTGAGGCGCTCGACAATATCGCCGGGTAACATAGTTCCCAAATCGCCGCGCCGCTATCGTGAGTATAGGTGGCGCGGCGCTCGTTCGTCCACCAGCCCCTGGCCTGACTATGTCAGGTGACCATCTAACTTGTATATATACAGGCATCGGGAAACATGCGATAATGTATGTTAGTAGAGCATTATGAATTTTTCTGGTTTACCTGCATAGTGTCTCTGGTCTGGTGCTTCTGCATTGTTCTCCACGACAACTCACCTGCTCTACTCTATTGCCAATTTCATATTGAGGAGCACCAAATCATGGCAAAGAAGTTGTACGTGGGTAATCTATCCTACAATGTTACCAAAGAACAGATGAATGAACTGTTCTCCCAGGTTGGCACAGTTGCCGACATCGCCCTGATCGCTGACCACGATGGTCGGCTCAAAGGTTTCGGCTTTGTCGAAATGAGCACCGAAGAAGAGGCGCAGGAAGCGATCAAACGCTTTAACGGGCAGGTTCTTGATGATCGCACCCTCACGGTGAACGAAGCACGCCCCCGCGAGGAGCGTTCCGGTGGGTCCGGCGGTGGCGGTGGTCGGCGGGATTACCAGTCGGGCGGACGGCGTAAACGCTAATCCAGCGGCAGTACCCGTTTGCAGAATCGAATAGCATCCAGCACAGTGCGAGCCATGTTAGCTTGCACTGTTTTGTTTTCCGATGTGATTAGACCGGCACTGATAAGGAGCATCTATGACCAAAAAAGGGCAGTTGGTTGAATATTACTGTGTGGCGGTGAGACGGCACTACGAAACAATCTGGCGGTTTGTCAGCAAACATGATACCCCCGAAGGAGCCCAGGCCGAATTAGAGGCGCGGCGCGGCTATACCGGCGCTTTCAACTACGATAACGCGGACTTAAGGGTCGTTTCACGTTCAGAAGCCAAGAAGGAATTTGGCGCCAAATGGGAATACACCCTGATCGGTTCCAACAAACAGAAATCCAGCACATCGACAAAATAAGAATGACGACCAGACATATTGGGGAGCGCCGCTGCGCGCTCCCACCGAACGCCGCTTCTGGGCACGGCAGATTAATCTTGTATGAATAGTGGACAAGAGGTTATACAAGCCATGTGATTTAACCTCTTACCCATTTGGATAAAGAGGGTAAAATAAGCACAGCGCGTCGGGGTAAGGCAGACGAGACACCCCCGAAGGCGGAATAAGCACATGGGCGAATACCCAGAGGGGCGAGGATGGAGATTGTGCAGTGCATTTCATGTGAGGGTTTTGGCTGGTTTGAGGGCGAAAACGACGAGTCAATTGAATGCAATTGGTGCGACGGGGTCGGCTACACCTACCGCGACGCGACGGGCATTGACCACCGCATCCCCACCGCTGATTATGAGCGGGTCAGCGATCAACTCGAACAAATGGAAGCCGAGCGACTGCGAAAAATGGGCTACACCGGCAAGGTCAAACCGCGCTGGTGAAGTTGGCCTCCCCTCTTATGAGAGATATCATCAGATAGTGACCTCATGGGGTTGAACCAATACCTGTGGAAAATTCGATTTGTCAGGGATCTTTGTCAGGGTACAATGTACTGTACCCTGGAAACAGCGCTACCCAAAACGCAGAGCTATACATAACAAAGGCCACAGATGACTCTGATCACCATCACACTCCAAACACCCAACGGCGAGTCCCTCACCGACATCACGACGCAGGTGCGCGATGCGATCACGGCAGCAGGGGGTATACAGGCCGGGATATGCGCCCTGTTCGTGCCGCACACAACGGCGGCCATCACCATTAACTCAATGCTGGACACCGCTACCGCCGAGGACATCCTTGCGGATATGCAGCGCCTTGTCCCGAAGCGGGTGGACTTCCACCACCAGTATGACACCCCGTCAGACGCCGCCGGACACGTCAAAGCCGCGCTGGTCGGCCACAGCGTGACTCTTATTATTCACGACGGTGCGCCACTCCTCGGTGGTTCGCAGAGCGTGCTATTTTACGAGTTCGACGGCCCACGCAGCCGCAAAGTGCTGGTTAAAATTATCCCTGATACAGACTAACCAACCATAAGGAAACAGACTCATGCCGCGAAAAATAATCATTGATACCGATCCGGGTGTAGATGACACGATGGCGATTTACTTCGCCATGCGTTCACCGGAACTCGAAGTCATCGGCCTGACCACGATTTTTGGCAATGTGCATACCAGCCTGGCAACAACCAATGCCATCCGCCTGATGGAAATTGCGGGCCGCCCCGATATTCCGGTTGCGCCTGGCTCGGATAATCCGTTGGCGCAACCTTACGAAGGACCCGTGCCATATGTGCATGGCGCGGACGGACAGGGAGACGTAAATCTGCCCCTACCGGCGGGCAAACCGCTGGCCGCCAGCGCCGCCGAGTTCATTATTGACCAGGTGATGAGCCAGCCCGGTGAGATCACACTTGTGCCGGTTGGCCCGCTGACGAACATCGCCCTGGCGCTGCGCTTAGAACCGCGTATTGCCAAAAATGTGCGCGAGGTCGTGCTGATGGGTGGAAACGCGCTATGCCCCGGAAATGCCAGCCCTGCGGCGGAAGCCAATATCCGCAACGACCCGGAAGCGGCGGATGTGGTGTTCGGTGCGCCCTGGCAGGTAACAATGGTTGGCCTGGATGTGACGCATCGGGTCAACATGACCGGCAAACACCTGGCGCATTACAGCGCACTCAAAAACCCAATGGCGCAGCATATCGCCCGCATCGTCCCGTTTTATCGCAACTTCTTCGAGACACTCTACGGCATAGACGGTATCTTCATCCATGACTCGTCTGCCGTGGCCTACCTGCTGGACCCGACCCTTTTCCAGGTTGAGCAGTGGCCGGTTCGTGTCGAAACGCAGGGACTCAGTCGGGGAAAGACCTGGCCGAATACCGGCAAACGCCCCGTCGCCGGTTGGGAAGACCGCCCGCTCGTCAATGTATGCTTGGGTGTGGACGGCACGCGCATGATTGATCTCGAAATGGCGCGAATGGGAGACTAAAGCCTCTGAGCCTTGAGGAAAAGCCGTAGGGATAAGCCCGCCTTGTCCGAAAATACTGAGCAAAAGGGCTTATCAGCTGAAGGCTGATGGCTAAAAACTGACGACTGAAAACAACTAAAGGAACGACTATGACCCGAAAAATGATTATTGACACCGATACTGCCTCAGATGACGCTGTGGCGATACTCATGGCCCTGCAATCGCCGGAAGTTGAGGTCATCGGTATGACCATCGTGGCCGGGAACATGCCGGTTGCGCAAGGCAGCATCAATGCCCGCTACACGGCGGAACTGTGTGGCAAGGACATCCCCGTCTACGAAGGGGCTGACGCGCCGCTGATGCGTGAAGTCTACCGCGCCTATTTCTTTCATGGCCCGGACGGCATGGGCAACATGAACTACCCCGCCCCCAAACGCCAGGCGGAGAAGCAGCACGCCGTCCCCGCCCTGATTGACATGATTCGTGCCAACCCCGGCGTCGAACTCGTGACGCTTGGCCCGCTGACGAATATCGCGTTGGCACTCTCCCAGGCCCCGGAAATTGCCGGGATGGTCAGCCGTTGTATCGTGATGGGCGGCGCGTCCTGCACGGTGGGCAATATCACTCCGGCAGCGGAATTCAACATCTGGTGCGACCCGGAAGCGGCGCGGATAGTGTTCCGTTCCGGGATGCCCATTGAAATGGTCGGCTGGGAAACCTGCCGGGGCGACGCCAACCTGACTGAAGACGAAATGCGCTACTACAAAGAGACCATCAATACCCCTCTTTCCAACTTTACCATTGACTGCAACGCCTCAGCGCTGGCTGCCAACCGTGATTGGCTGGGCGACCCCGGCCTGGGACTGCCCGACCCGGTAGCGATGGCAATCGCCCTCGACCCGACCATCTGCACCCGCAAGAGCAAGCACTATGTTGAAGTTGAATGTGAAGGCGTCTACACACGGGGCATGACCGTCGTGGATGGGCTGAATGTCACACCTTACGATACGGCCAATGTCGCTATGTGGCAGGTGCTGACGCAAAAAGGCGAACCTCATATCACCGTCTGCTGGGAAATTGACGCCGCCCGCTGGAAAGCCCTGCTGGAAAAATGTTTGCGTTAAAGCAGGTTGCCGAAAGCAATCCAATAAAACGGGCAGGTCTTGTAAGGGCGTGGTATACCACGCCCGCGTTGAAACCATACGGAAATTGGCTGAAGTGAAGTCTCAAAAGTAATCCAATAAAATGATGGGATTTGTAGGGGCGCACGGCGGTGCGCCCACGTTGACAACATACGATCACGCACTGTAAGCGAGCCGCCGCATATAACCCGACAATAACCAGGATTCGCAGGGGCACACCGCTGTGCGCCTTCGCCAAGAGTTAACGATTACCGGCTTAGAAACCGAGGAAACCACCATGTCACGACGTTCACCCATGCACCAGCAAATTGACACCCTGCCCGAACTTGTCCGCCAGGTGACCGGACCGTTTGATGCTTCCGCCCGCCATACCTTCGACTTTCAGATGTGTACTTCTGCCAAACGGGTTTACCTGGTGGGCTGCGGCGACAGCTACCATGCTCCCTACGGCGCGGAACTGGCGTTCCACCAACTGGCCGGACTGCCTACACAGGCGCTCAGTTCCCTGACGTTCAGCCGCTACACCGTTCCCTACCTGGCCGATACCGGCCCACAAACCAACCTCGTGATTACTATTTCAGTCTCCGGCGTCGTATCCCGAACCATCGAAGCAGCACAGCTTGCCCGGAAAGCCGGGGCAACAACGGTGGCGCTGACCGGCACACCCGACTCGCCGCTGGCAAATGCCGCTGAACGGGTCTTCACGACCACCGTCCCGCCGCTGCCGGACGAACTGGCGGGCATGGTTGTCCCCGGTGTACGCTCATACCTGGCGTCACAAATAGCGCTTTACAGTGCGGCGCTGCGGATTGGCGAAGTGCGTGGGCATTTGACGACTGCCGCCGCTGATGCGCTGCGGGCGGAACTGCGTGACCTGGCGAGCGTGATGGAAGCCATAATCGCGGACTGCGAACCACTGGTGAAGGGGTTGGTTGAGCAGTGGCGCGACTACCAGGATTATGTTTTTATCGGCGCTGGCCCGATGTACGGCGCCGCCATGTTCAGCGCCGCGAAACTCCTGGAGGCCTCCGGCGACGCGGCGATGGCGCAGGAAACCGAGGAATGGACACACCTGCAATACTTTGTCGAGCGGCCTGTGCCCACCATCCTGATGGATGCAGACAGCTTCGACGCTGATCGCATGGCCGAACTGGCGCGGGCAGCGCAAAGCATTGGCCTGCCGCTTGCGGCTGTCGTCCCCGCCGGGGAAAGCGTGATTTCACAATACGTCCAGACAACTTTGCCGGTACATGGGAACGTGCGGGAATGCTTCGCGCCGCTGGTCTACAGCCTGGTGGGTGAATTGTTTGCCGCCGAACGCGCTGCCCTGCTGGGGACTCCCTACTTCCGGGATTTCGGTGGCGGACGCACCGTAGATTGGTCACCGACCGGGGCATCCCGCATTCGCGAAAGCCACATGCAGACCGAACTGCGGCGCTGAAAACACATGACAACGCCCGAATTTGCCTGTGTAGGCAGCATTATCATTGATGACATCGTGTACCCTGACGGGCGCACCGATATGGCCGTGCTGGGCGGCGGGGGCACACACACCGCCGCCGGGATGGTCGCTATGTCGGTGCGTCCGGCGCTGCTGGCCTGCCTGGGGACGGATGTTCCGCCGGAGATCACAGAACGACTGGAACGCGATTTTGATATGCGCTATGCCAACCAGCTGAATATGCCGCAGATACGCGCCTGGCAGGTTTTTGAGTGGAATGGGCGGCGCACCGAGATATTCCGCGTGGACGACTATCTGCGCTTTCTGGCGGAACCAACGCCGGATACGATTCCTACCGCCATGTGGGATGTCCCCGCCGTGACGGTGCTGCGCGGTGCAGATGAGTTTTTGCGCTTTTGCGATGTATTCCCAAATGCGGAAATCCTGTGGGAACCCGACCAGCACTTTATGATCCCGGAAAACCGCGAAGCGCTGGTGGCGGCGCTCCCCCGTGCGGCAGTTGTGTCACCCAATCTGCTCGAAGCGGGGCAGGTTTACGGGGAAAATGACCCGGCGGCGTTAGTACGGCGGATGCTGGCGGACGGCGCGAACGTCGTCGCGCTGCGGTTGGGCGAGGCCGGTTCACTGGTTGGGCGGCGCGGCGTGAGCGATCTCATACATATCCCGGTTGTCCCAGTTCAGCACATAGTGGATGTCACGGGGGCGGGCAACACCTACTGTGGCGCATTCCTGGTGGGCTGGCACCAGACTCATGACCTGCGTACCGCCGGATGTTATGGCGCGGTAGCGGCTTCATTTACGGTTGAGCAGGTCGGTGTGCTGGATACCTCAATCATCCCTGATTTCCAGAGCACCCGCGATGCACGCCTGGCCTGGGCACTGGCACAGTAAAACCTGGGCATACCTCCCGCCATCTCTGAACAAATGTTTGAACATAAATTCACCATCCAACCCCGTTTTTGTGGTATGGTGAAGACACGTAGGGACTGCCTTCTGGTCGTCCCCCGCCAAAAGGTGACTACCCCGCGCTATGCTATCGCCCAAATCTCCGACAAAACGCTCATACGACACACAAAATACAGTTCTATGCAGCAATCCCCAGCTTTTTGCAGCAACCTTCACCCCCGATTTTCCCCTCAGAATCGCCCACCTTGCTGCAATCGTGGCAACCGCAGCACATTCGGAATTTTGCGGCAATTCCACCTTTATTGCGGACTGATTACCGCAGATTACGCTGGTAGATTTCTGCGTAGAGGCCCGAAACCTGCAAAAGTTCCTCGTGTGTCCCCTGCGCCACGACCCGCCCCTTGTCCAGCACCACCACCAGGTCCGCCATACGGACGGTGCTCAGACGCTGCGCGATAATAAACGATGTGCGCCCTTCCATCAGCCGTTCCAGCGCCACCTGAATGAGCCGCTCGGTTTCGGTATCCACGCTGGAAGTCGCGTCATCCAGCAGCAGGATACGTGGGTTTTTGAGCAGGGCGCGGGCGATCGCTACCCGCTGCTTCTGCCCACCGGAGAGTGTCACACCCCGTTCGCCCACTTTCGTATCGTAGCCCTGGGGCATCTGCATAATGAAATTATGCGCCTGGGCAGACTGGGCGGCGGCGATAACCTCATCTTCGCTGGCATCCGGCACGGCAAACGCGATGTTTTCCCGGATGGTGGAGGCGAAGAGTGTCGTTTCCTGCATCACGATGGCAATCTGGTCGCGCAGAGAGTTGAGCGTTACGCCTCGAATGTCGTGGCCGTCAATCGTGATGTGCCCTTGTGTTGGGTCATAAAAGCGTGGAATCAGGTTAATGATGGTGGATTTGCCGGAGCCGGTCATCCCCAGAAGTGCGACCACCTGCCCCGGCTGCGCCTCCAGGTTGATTCCGCTCAGGATGTCCCGCCGTCCCCAATAGCGGAAGGAGACATTCTCAAAACGCACCAGCCCCTTGACCGGGGCCAGCGGTACGGCATCCGACGCTTCTTTCACGTCCGACTCAGCATCCAGAATCTCGAAAATCCGATCCCCCGAAGCCGCCGCCATCGCAATCGCCGGAATAATCACCCCGAAGCGCCGCAGCGGTTGGACAAGCTGCCCCAGATAGGTCGTGAAGGCCACCAGTTCGCCAATGGTCAAATCCCCGTCAATCACCAGTCTGCCGCCATACCAGATAATCAGCACGGTACTCACGCTGGCGATGAAGTCAATCAAAGGGACATGAGTGGACTGCACCCGAATGGCGCGTTCAGAAAGCCGGAACCAGATGCTGTTCTCTTCCTCAAACTGCTGAATCTGGGCATCCTCCTGGGCAAAGGCCTTGACGATGCGTGCGCCGCGCAGGTTCTGTTCCAGAAAGGTTGTCAACACCGCCAGTTGGTTCTGAATATCCCGCGAGAGGGGACGGTAAATCCGCCCAAAACGATAGGCAACATACGACAGCAGCGGCATGGTGGAAAGCGCCAGCAGCGCCAACCCTGGGTTCATCCACAACAACATAACTAGTGTAATCAGCAGCAGTGTGAACGATTGGAACAGCCGCAGCACCGCCCGTCCGGTTAAAAAGCGGACACGCTCGACATCCTGCATGGTACGGGATAAAAGCTGGCCGGCTTCGGCACGGTCATGGTAAGCGAAAGACAGCGAATTGAGTTTGCGATGAATCGTGTTACGCAGATCATACGCCACGCTCTGCGACACGACTTCCGACCAGCGCCCCAACAGGAAATCTAGTATTCCCCGCACAACCGTCACGCCCAGCAGCGCCAATACGCCCCAGCCGATCAACTGGGTCTGCTGGTTCGTGATGCCCTCATCCACAATCCAGCCAATGATTTGCGGGATCACGACTGAGAGGACATTGACGACCAGCGCCGCCAGGTATGCGCCCATCGTCAGCCGCCAATAGGGTTTCAGGAAGCCAAAACAGCGCACGAGAACATGGCGCTGGCGGGATTTGGGCGGGACGGCCTGGGTCTGTTGTTGGTTTGAAAGTGTCTGTGTCATGGAGTTATAAGGATAGGATTCCGATAATCAAGAGGTGAAACAACCCCCTGACTCTAAACCAACCGGCACAGATCGCCAAACTGCCGTCTAAGTCCAATCCGGGAAGGCCGTCCGGGTGAAGTCCCATGAACACCCATTTCATCTTACAGTCTGGTAAAATAACGGACAATCATAGTGAGGGTGGGTTCACCCCCCAGCGAATTTTCTGTTATATTCAGGTAATATTTCTATGCAGAATATACACTATTCAGACCAACTGCCGGGCATGATGAAGCGTGTCCACCACCGTGCTGGCATGCTGGGTTTTACGGTGGCCGTGCTGTTGGTGGCCTGCAGTCCGGTTGCCAACGGTGCCAGCCCATCCCAGTTCCTTAACCTGGGCGATGTGCGGGAACGCTATACGTTTGATGACGGAGCCACAACCTGGGAAACCTTCACCACCGAAGGTAGCAAAGCTCTGTTCCAGGTGGCTGACAGCGCCTTGATGGGGGCGGTCATCCCCAATATGGGTTACGTGTGGTCACTGAGCGGCACGCGCCGGGCCGATGTCGCTATCCAGGCGAGAGTACAACGGACACAAGGTGCCAGTGGCAACGGCTTTGGCGTCATGTGCCGGGCGGATGCAGTGGGAAACGGCTATTATTTCGTGATCTCCAGCGCCGGGCAGTTCGCCATCCTCAAGGGGTCGCCGCACCAGATTGATCCGACTCCATTGGTGGCATGGCAGTCTAGCGCGGCCATTCACCCTGGCAACATGGAAAACGAACTACTGGCGGTCTGTACGGCGGATTATCTGGCCTTTTCGGTCAACGGGCAGTTCCTGGCCGAGGCCTATGATGACGAATTCGCCGCCGGGGAACTGGGGATGGTCTTAGGCGCGGTAGGCGAAACTGTCTGGGTACGCTTCGATACCATCGTGGTGCGGGATGCAAATCTCGTCGCCGGGCGGTAGGTGCAAACACACGCGTAATATCCCAGCGTGCACAATTTATACTCAAGTCCGGCAAGTATTACCGGCAACAATCTACTACAAGATGAGGGAGGAAAGCCAATGAGTCAGGAAGTCACAACTCTAGCGGGTGGGTGTTTCTGGTGTTTGGAAGCCGTGTATGACGAGCTAAAAGGGGTTACAGACGTGGTTTCCGGATATATGGGCGGCAGTGCGCTCAACCCGACTTACAAGCAGGTGTGTACCGGGCTGACCGGCCACGCCGAAGTCGTTCAACTGACCTTCGACCCGGCAGTTATCACCTTTCAGGACATTCTCGGCGTATTCTTCACGATCCACGACCCGACGACACTCAACCGCCAGGGCGCGGACGTCGGGACCCAGTATCGTTCGGCCATCTTTTACCACTCACCGGAGCAGAAAGCCGCCGCCGAACACGTCATCGGTGACTTGAACGCGGCAGGACTTTGGGAAAACCCTATTGTGACCGAAGTAACACCCACCAGCACATTCTACGCTGCGGAGGACTACCACCAGGACTACTTTGCCAACAACCCAACCCAGGGTTACTGTATGGCGGTGGTCGCGCCCAAAGTCGCCAAGTTCCGCAAGCAGCATATCGCTCGCCTCAAGCGGTAAATATCACCTAAACGGGGAAGGATATTCAAGGCCTTCCCCGTTGTCTCACGACTCAAGCTGCTGGTAGGCATTGGCAGCATAGTCGGGCGCGGTGCCATTGACCGGCAGAAAGATCAGACCCTCAGCCTGTGCCAGTGCCTTCTCACTCACGATGCGGTCTTTCAGTTTAATCACGTCGCGGTCATTAGGCTCTAGTAGCGTAGCATCATCCACCAGCAGTTCCGCAATCAGTAAATGCCGCTTGCTCATCACGAGCAGTCGCACCAGGTCCACAATCGTGCTGACGATATTCTCTCTATCGCCGGTCTGGTAGGCCAGATGCAGTGCCTGCCGATAGCGCAGCACGGCCTGGCCGAGCTGGTTGGCTTCCACCGAGGCGCGACCCAGATTACTTAATTCGAGCGCCTCATCTTCAGTGTTATTCACTTCGCGGGCGATATGCAGTGCCGACGTGTGGAAGTTGATGGCTTCCAGCCAGCGGCCCAACTCCCCGTAAGCCGTCCCCAGACCACCCATAACCCGGCCTTCATAGGCACGTTTTCCCTGGCTCTTGAAGAGTTGCAGTGCTTGTTCCCAGGTATCGGACGCTGTGGCAGGATCGCTATCATCAAGTTGGGCGTACCCCAGACGATAGAGAATAATCGCTTCGTTCTGGTTATCTCCCCGTTGGCGGGCGATCTCTAGTGCCTGACTGAAGGCACGTACCGCCTCACCACTTTCGCCCTGTTGCTGGCGGACATCGCCCAGAGTGCGATAGAGATGCATTCGCGTTTCGTCATCGCCCAGGCTCTCGGCCAGACTCAGGCCGCGTGTTGCGTGCAGGACCGCCGCACCCGAATTTTCGGTTTTCATCTCCAGTGTGGAAAGCGTATCCAGTGTATGAAGGATACCTTCCTGATTTTCCAGCGATTCATACACCCCCAGCGCCTCGCTATAGGTCGCAATCGCCTCATTTTCCATCTGGTTCTGAACCTGTTCTTCGCCAATCTGCATCAAGAGTGCCACCTGATGCTCGGTGTTGCCGCTCTGGCGTGCCTGGCGGAGCGCCATCTGTAACCGAGTCAGCGGGTCTGGGTCGCTATCTTCGCTGTCATCCTCATCCAGATCTTCTAATTCAAGCAGCGCGGCGCTGTCATCATCCTCAAAGGTATCCTCATCCTCGAAATCGTCCACATCCTCGAAATCATCCTCAAAATCGTCGTCATCCTCCGCATCAAAGACTTCGCGCGGCGGCGGCGCCGGACGATTTTCAACAGTATCCCACAGAGTGCGCGGTTGCGCGGGAGACGCAGCCATTTCCGCCATTTCATCCTCATCCATATCTTCCGGTGGACGGGGCTGCTGCGGATAAGCCGGGAAAGCAACAGTGAAGCTGGAAGCAAACTGGCGCAGTTGTACCAGTTCGTATACATAGCCGCGTTCATTCACAAAGTCCCCGGCCTGCATCAGCGAAACCACCAATTGGTTCACCTTGTCGCGTTCGCCGTCGTCAGCAGCATGGCGGGCGGCGGCCATGATCGTCTCCATTTCCGCCGCGAGTTTGTTATGTGCCAGCGAGGTATCGGCGCTGTACTTGCGGGCGTACTCCAGGATAGCGTTCTCGGCCTTGTTCCGCAGCACATCCAACTGGCCGGAGCCACTCAACCACTGTTCGGCAAAACTCTGGGTGATCTCGTGAAGCCGATAGTAGGGCATGTCATAACGCTGGAAACGTTCGACGAGATGTGCATTCTGGAGTACGAGCATCACCTGTTGCAGCGTTTCCGCTGGTGCTCCTGCGATCATACTCAAGAGTTCGGCAGACCCTTGCCCGTTGAACGTCGCACCCATCATCAAGAGTAACCCTTGCAATGCGTTGTTCAACCCCCGAAATCCGAGTGTAAGCGCCAGCAAAGGTGGTTCAGCCGCAGCACTACTGGGGATTTTTTCCAGCAGTTCGAGGTAAGCGGTGGGAGTCTGTTTAGTGATTCGAAGTGTCCCGGCAGCGACAGTCAGCGCAAAGGGGTTATAATCCAGAATGCTCGCCAGTTCATCCACATCATCCTGCACATCAACCAGGTTCGCTATCCCGGCATGTTGGGCGAAAAGTTCCATCGCCGCGTCTTCATCCAGGTTTTCCAGGTGCAACCCGGACCAATCGCCTTCAAGTTTGTTTTTAGAAAGCAGCATGACCGGCAGGCCATCAGCGCAGCGCCGCACAAAATCAGCCACAATATTGGCTTGCAGGTCGCCGTCCAGCACCAGCAAGGGTTTGTGGCTGGTGAGCGTGCTGGCAACAGCACCAATCATCCCGGAAGGAGTATCGCTGCCGGTGATTTCCGGCACCTGGTAAGCCCGTCCCACCCGTACAAGGATGTCTTCAAGGGTGCTGTCGTTCAGGTTGAGCCACACCACGCCGCCCGGCAGTTCGGTGTAGGCACTGGCAAGTGTAGCCGCCAGGGCGGTTTTGCCGGTACCTGCCGCCCCATAAACGAGGACAGGTTTATTATTTTTGAGCTGTGAATACACCTGGGCGAGTTGGGCATCGCGCCCGACCAACTTGCCGGGCAGCATCACAGGTAACGATTGTGCCGTTCGGGCCGGCGCTTCATGAGGTGTGAAATCTGGCATCGCTCACCACGCTTTGTTAAACTAATTCTTAAAAGTACACAATTATGGAGTCTTGTGGGTATTCGATTACTAAACAGACTCTCAATTGTGAGTATAGCCTAACACGCATATTGGGGCAAAGCATTGCTCTACAACCGGGGATAGTCCGGTAAAACTTACTCAACAGCACGTGTTACCGGGAGACGACGACCGTATGACCAGCGTTTTTATCAACTACCGCCGCCAGGACAGCGAAGGCTATGTCGGGCGCTTATATGATCATCTGCTGCGACACTTCGCTCCGCAAGATATTTTTATGGATGTCGCCAATATCGTACCCGGCCAGGATTTCGTACAGGCGTTAGATGACGCCGTGGCGGCCTGTGATGCCTTCATTGCCGTCATCGGCCCGCAGTGGGCGACTGTGCAAAATGAACATGGGGAACGGCGGCTCGACCAGTGGAACGACTTCGTACGCATCGAAATCGCCAGCGCCATCACACGGGACAAGCTCATCGTCCCCGTGCTGGTGGGCCGCGCCAGAATGCCCGCGCCGCTTGACCTGCCGGCGGACATCACTGCCCTGTCGCGCCGCAACGCCCTGGAACTGAGTCACGGTAATTTCGCCAGCGATATGGAGCGGTTGGTCGCGGTTCTAAAGGATGCTGCCCCCACCAGACAGTCTTTCAAGCGCGGGACGGACAGTCAGAGCCGCCAGCGCAAAGCCGAGGCGCTCAAAGCGGTACGTGATGACTTGGTGAACGCCACGACCTCACCGCTCTACCCGGTGCGGGTGGAGGGGCGCTACTTCCCGGTGCTGGGGGACGGTGACCCGGATGCCAACATTATGTTTATCGGAGAATCGCCTGGCAAGCACGAAGCGCAGCAGGGCAAGCCCTTCTGCGGGCCATCGGGGGACATCCTGGATGAACTGCTGGGGAGCATCGGTCTCGCCCGCGAGTCGGTATATGTGACCAACATTCTGCTGGATCACCCCGGCGCAAAGCGCGAGCCGACCCCCCAGGAATTAGCATTTTACACCCCGTTTGCGGATCGTTTGGTAGACATCATCCAGCCCGCCGTGATCGTGACGCTGGGGCGCTTCGCCATGCAATACATGCTCAAGAAACTGGACTTGCCGGAAAAGCGAGGCACGATCACCCAACTACACGGCAAACTCATCAAGGCGCGATTGCATTACGGCGAAATCCACATCGTACCCATGTACCATCCCGCCGTCGTCCTCTACAGCGCTAGCCAGAAAGATACGCTGAAACAGGACTTCGAGAAACTCAAACTGTTCGTGTGAGCGGTGGGCACTATAGCGAGATGAAGCGGGTAAAATGCAGCCTGCACCCGCCAATTCTGTCTGGTCAAATTTCCTGGCGGCTGATATAATCCCCCAATGTGCCACGCATGTACCGGGAGAGGTAGCGTAGTGGCCTAACGCGCTCGCCTGGAACGCGAGTAAGGGTAACACCTTCGTGGGTTCGAATCCCACCCTCTCCGCACATAACACCTACCAGGGGCGGCCGACAGGTCGCCTCGTTCTATTTTAGCCGGGTTTCATAGGATATTGTTGGTTGGCGGCTTTCGCGTTAAGCTATGGTTCTTACGGAATCAGCCTCAATCGGCTTGCTCAATCCAACAAGGTGAATCGCCCGATGCTCCCGTATACCGAAACACATAATCACCTATCCCCAACCGCCCGCAGTCGTCTACGGGTAATTATTGACACGCACCTGGGTGACACATTCCCGACGTTATCCCTGGCCGTAATCCACCGGGGGGAAATCACGCTGGAAGCCGCTTGGGGCTGGATTGACCCGGACACCCAGAAGCACCCGGTCACCCCGGAGTCACGCTTTGATCTCGCATCAGTGACAAAGCTGTTTGTTGCTGCTACGTTCCTGGGGTTGGTGAGCACCGGACAGGTGCGCCTGGATGACCCCCTCGTGAGCGTCATTCCCGAATTTGGAGACGTTAATCCACGCACAGTGGACGGCGGGCAAGACCCGCATACCCGCATCATGCTACCCACGCCTGAGGCGCGACGCAGCCTGCTGGTTAATCCGGCACAGGTCACGTTCCGCCACCTGCTGACGCATACTTCCGGGTTAGCGCCCTGGCGGGCTGTGTTCGAGGCCGCCGGGCCAGTCCCGCTCCCGCCCGACCAGGCCGACCCGCTCAACCGTGCTCAGCGGTGGGCAAACGGTCTGAAGGCCATCTACGGTTATCCCTTTATCGCCACGCCGGGGACGGAGATTCACTACAGTGACCTGGGGCTGATCCTGCTGGGCGAAGCTGTATCCCGTCTGCACGGTGCATCTGGCGACCTGGCAAGCGTGGTACAGACACGAGTACTGAACCCGCTGAGCCTTACATCCGCCACCTATAATCCACTGCGGAACGGCTGCGAGCGGGACAATATTCCCCCTACCGAGTTCGACTCCCTGTGGCGGAAACGACGCTGCTGGGGCGAAGTCCATGACGAGAACGCCTGCGGACTGGGTGGTGTCGCCGGACACGCCGGGTTGTTCGCCTGCGCCCGTGATGTGGCGGGATTGGGGCAGGCCTGGCTCACACGGGATGCCCGCCTGCATATCGCCCCGGATGTCATGGACACGGCGACCCACACTCAGGTCGAGGATGCCATCATGCGACGCGGCCTGGGCTGGATGATGCGATCAAACGAAGATTCATCCGCTGGAGATGTATTTGACCTGTCATCCTATGGACATACCGGCTTCACCGGTACGTCCCTGTGGATTGACCCGACCCGTCAGTTAGTAGTGGCCTGCCTGACCAACCGGGTGTATCCGGGACGCGAGAAACTCGGTATTCATGCTTTCCGGCGGGCTATCCATGATTGTTTAGCAGAGGAAATTTCATGATTATTGTAGGGTTGATGTCCGGCACATCCGCCGACGGGATGGATGCCGCCCTGTGTGAAATCAGTGGGGAACCGCCGCAACTCCAGGCACGAATCATCCACGCTTTAACCGAGCCATACACCCGTGAGCAGCGCCAACGTATTCTGGACGGCTGCGACCCGCAGGCCAGCCATGTAGACGCGCTGTGCCAGCTTCATTTTATGCTGGGTGATTTATGCGCCGATGCTGTGCTGAAAGTCGTTTCCGAGGCCGGGATGCAGCCCGGTGATGTGGATTTGGTCGGCGCACACGGGCATACATTCTGGCATCACGTTTTGCCCGATGGCCGCGTCGGGGCGACCCTGCAACTGACCGAGTCGGCGGTAATCGCTGAACGTACCGGAATCACTACCGTGAATAACCTGCGGGCGCGGGATGTCGCGGCGGGCGGACAGGGTGCGCCGCTCACTGGATATGCCGACTGGCTGCTGCTGCGCCACCCGTCACATTGGCGAGCGGTACAGAACATCGGTGGGATGGGCAATGTCACGTTTCTGCCACCGCTGGCCGATACCCGGCACCTCCCGATTGCATTCGATACCGGGCCGGGCAACGCGCTCATTGACATCGCCGCTCATGTACTTTCTGGTGGCGCACTGACCTATGACAAAGATGGGCAGATGACCACCGGCGGCAAGGTAGATGAAGATTGGCTGGAAGGGATGCTCACCCACCCCTACTATGCCCGTCCGCTGCCAAAAACCACCGGGCGTGAGTTATTCGGCACAGCTCTGGCACAGGAACTCGTAGTTGAGGGGCAAAAGCGCGGGCTGCGTTCTCCCGACATTATGGCAACACTGACCATGCTCACCGCAGGGAGCATCGCCGATGCCTACCAGCGGTTCGCTCCCGCCCCGATTCAAGAAGTGATTTTAGGGGGCGGCGGGGCACGAAATCCGGCGCTGGTCGCGGCGCTCGAAACGTTGCTGAGTCCGGCGACGGTCATCACCCATGAGGGCATCGGCCTCAACAGTGACTTCAAAGAGGCGCTGGTATTCGCACTGCTGGCCTATGAAACCTGGCATGGACGTCCCGGCCAGCACCCTTCTCTGACCGGTGCCACTCACCCGGTCATCCTGGGACAAATCACACCGGGGCAGAATTACGTGGCACTCCTCCGGCGGACATGGGAGTAAAGAGAAAGGCTTGCGTCACGGAGAAAGAAAGATACAAGGGCGTGTCCAGGGCAAATTCAGGAATTGGACATCTCAATCCGCCAGCGAATCGGGTTATACTAGAGTGGTTGAATCAAGGAGTATTGATAGTGACGAATATCATCGAACCGGATGCCATCCCCCTGGTAGACTCAAACCCTGATGGATGGCAGCCTGACCCGAAACACCCCCGCCGCCGCCCCCCATGGATCAAGGTACGCGCTCCTGGTGGCGACACCTACGAACAGGTGCAAGGGCTGATGCGGAGCAAGACACTGCACACCGTCTGCGAAGAGGCAATGTGCCCCAACATTGGTGAATGCTGGGGCAGTGGTACGGCTACATTTTTGATGATGGGCGATACCTGTACCCGTTCCTGCGGCTTCTGTGACATCAAGACTGGACGGCCTTCCCCACTTGACTGGGCTGAACCGAACCGTGTGGCCGAGGCGGTACGGGCGATGGGACTGCGGCATGTGGTGATTACCAGCGTCAATCGAGACGAACGGCCTGACGGCGGCGCTCCCATTTTTGCAATGGTGATTCGCCGTGTCCGCCAGTTACAGCCCGGTTGCAGCATCGAAGTACTCATCCCCGATTTCAAGGGCAACCGCGACGCGCTGAAAATCGTCATGGATGCCCAACCGGAAATCCTCAATCACAACGTCGAAACCGTGCCCCGGCTGTTCAAAAAGGTGCAGCCACAAGACCACTATGAGTGGGCGATGACCACCCTGGGCAACGCCAAGCAGATGGATCCGCTTGTGCTGACCAAGAGTGGAATCATGGTCGGCCTGGGAGAGACATTCGACGAAGTCGTTGAGGTCATGCGTGACCTGGCCGGGTTGGGCGTGGACATTCTCACGATCGGGCAATATCTCCAGCCGAGCAAGCAGCACCTACCCTTAGAGCGTTACTATCTGCCAGAGGAATTTGACCGCTTCGAGGTCATTGGCAAGGAACTGGGCTTCAAGTGGGTAGAAAGCGGCCCGCTGGTACGCAGTAGCTATCGCGCCGAGCAGCAAGTGCGCGAACTCTCGAAACTTAACTTTATCCACGTGCGAAGCGAAGCGACGGAGTAGTGACGACCGCCCTTTCAACAGGCATCTGTAAGTGGGCACTAGAGGTAGATATTTTGGGGAGTGCAGATTGGCGCTCCCCTAATGTATCCGATTATGGCCCAATGTTCGGTACTTCTCCTAGTTTTCGATACTGCTTCAGTGGCGGACTTAGATTGTCCTTTGGCAGCACACTGTAAAATCGACTTCCTCATTAAGTGGCAACAATCTTCGCCGCCGTGGGCACGGGTGCCGCCGTCCCGGCCAATTAAGGTTGATAATCTGCAATCCATACGAATGATGATTTTCTCCTGCGTGGTAGAGTCTATATGATATCAGGATGCGCCACTGTAAAAGCCGAATCCCCCGCGCTGCCAGTATTGAGCGTACCTGCAGGTTCAAGTAGCAGCACATGACACTCGGTTTCCGCGACAGGGCGATGTGCCACCCCGCGCGGGATAATGACAAATTCACCCGCTTCCAGGTGAATCGCCCGTTGGTCGCGCACTTCAATCGTCAGGCTGCCGGCTACCACCAGGAACAATTCATCTTCTTCATCGTGTTGATGCCAGATGAACTCACCCTGCAATTTGGCGAGCTTTACCTCGAAATCGTTCACACGCCCGGCGATTCTGGGACTCCAATATTCGTTAATCAGCGCGAATTTCTGCTCCAGATTGACTTTCTCAATCATGCTGCTGTCCTTCCTGATACAAATATTTTCGACCTTTGACTCTCTACGGGCCAGGTTGCAATCCCATTTCTGCGATAGCCGGGATAGCCAATTGGTACAACCAGCCATCAAAGAAGGTACTCAGGTCTTGCCCGCTGACTTCTTCGGCCACTTGTATGAAGTCAGCGATACTGGCAGTGCTGTACTGGTAACGATCATAGTACGTGCGCATAATCGTGAAAAAAGCCTCGTCACCCACTTTAACGCGTAGAGCGTGCAGGGTCAACGCACCACGTACATATACTGCGCCGTCGAACAGCCTTTCCGAGGACGGGCTGCCAATCAGTATCCCGCTCGGCTGGGCAAACTGAGCATAGGAGTCCTGCACGATGCTCTCCAGCACAGCCGCCCCACCATCATGCTCGAACCACAGCCACGAAGCATAGGTGGCAAAGCCCTCGTTCAACCAGATATCCTGCCACGTCTCAGGACTCACGCTATCGCCGAACCACATGTGCGCCAGTTCATGGGCGATAACGCTATCCGCTCCGCCGGGGCGATTGGTGGTAAAGATGCCTGTGCCAAACAGCGACAGCGTTTGTGTCTCCAGCGCGAAGGGCAGCGGCGCCGCAGCCACCACCACACCATACGCCTCAAACGGATAAGGCGCGAATAACTCGCTGAAGAGTTCAATCATTTCTGACGTGCGGCGAAAGGTGGTGATACCGTTAGTAAAGAAGGCCGCCGGGAAATAGTTCCGAATTGGCAGACCATCTGGCCCGGTCTGATTCTGTGCAATAAACTGCCCGATATTGACGGTCACGAGGTAACTGGCTACCGGGTAGTTCGTCTCCCATACATAGGTGCTGGTGTCGCCATTATCAATCGTATCCAGCAATAGGCCATTGGCCGCGACAACATACGGATTGGGTACGGTGATGCGAAACGTATAGGCCGCCTTGTCCTGCGGATGGTCGTTGACTGGATACCAGAACGCCGCACCATTCGGTTCGCTGGCAACAAATACGCCACCATCGTACTGCACCCAACCTTGTCCGAAGATGCGCACATCTTCCGGCACATCCTCCCCTGGCACACCGCTGTAGGTCACAGCTACCGTGAAGGTACTGTCTGCCATCAGTGGTTCCGCCGGGGTGATAGTCATTTCAGACTCAGTTCGTACGAAGGCAGCGACTACGTCATTCACCAGCACATGACTGACCGAAAAACCCCAGAAGTCCAGGTTGAAGGCACTCAAATCCTGGGTCGCAACCGCTTCAAGCACCACCGTCCCGGCAATCGCGCTGCTGCTCTTGTCCCATGTCAGGTCAAGCGTATAGTGCTGGACATCATAGCCGCCATTGCCGATTGTAGGATAATATGGATCGCCAACCCCGCCTGCTCCCGGCTGTGGGTCGAATGCCAGAGCCGACCCGGATAATAATCCCAGACAGAGTAGAATAACGATCAGTTTTCGCATGTTGTTTCTCCGGCTAAATCGCATCAATCCTTTATACTATATACCGCTTGTAGCACGAGCAGGATCGAATCTGCGACATTATCATAACGCATTCATGATTCGAAACGTTCTACACCAGCCGGTTGTGAAATCGCGTTCGTGATGTAGAATCAGGCACATGACAAAGAAATCAGGACCCATCGCCGCTCGTTGGTCGGAGATTATCGCTGAAACGCGGGCAATTCTCATCCAGCAGGCGCGGTTGCGGCAAACGATTACGTATTCCGAGCTGTGCGCCATGCTGCAAACGGCACGCATCCATTACCATTCACCCTTGATGGTGCGTTTACTGGATGACCTGGGCCGCGAGGAGTTTGAGGCCGGGCGTCCTGTTCTCCCGGCACTGGTTGTCACCAAAGGAACGGGAATACCGGGCACGGGCTATTTCAGGATGGATGGCGTGATGCCGGACGTGCAGACAGTCTCCAACCCTGAAGCAATATGGGCGGCGGATTTGCAGGCAGTTTTTGACTACTGGGGGGAACATTGATGCGAATCGTAGTGACCGGCGCAGCAGGCCGGATGGGTGGGCGACTCGTCCAGGTATTGCGTGAACATGGGCATGAAGTCAGCGGCATGGATATTGTTGGCGACCAAGTAGAGATGTTAGATATTACCGATTTCGCCGCTACACGGGATTTTATCACCACGCACAAACCGGACATTGTGATTCATCCCGCCGCCTGGACGGATGTGGATGGGTGCGCCCGTGACCCGGAACGCGCCGTGCTGATTAACGGCTTCGGCACGCAGCATATCGCCCTCGCGGCAGCGGCGGCAGGAGCAGCCATGCTCTATGTGAGCAGCAACGAGGTTTTCGACGGCACAGCCAGTCAGCCATACCGCGAGTACGACATAACCCACCCAGCCAACCCTTACGGCTATAGCAAATGGGTGGGCGAACGAGCGCTGGCGGATATCAACCCACGCCACTACATCGTGCGCACCGCCTGGGTTTTCGCACATGGCGGCAAAAACTTTATCCAGGCTATCCTGGGGGCGGCAGCGGCAGGCAAACACCTCCGAGTCGTCGCCAACGAAGTTGCCAATCCTACCTATAATGATGATCTCGTAGATGCGCTGGCGCTGCTTATCGAAACCGGGCGCTATGGTATCTACCACCTGACAAATGAAGGAGCATGTTCGCGCCATGCTTTCGCCCGCTATTTCCTGGATAAAGCCGGGTACGCGAACGTACCAGTTGAACCCATTGCCGGGCAAGAATGGCAGCGGCTCTCGACACCCCCGGTGTATGCCAGCCTCGCCAACCATGCCGGGCGTCATATCGGCGTCACGCTGCGCCCCTGGCAGGAAGCGGTAGATGCTTTTCTGGAAAAAGAGGGTCTACTGAGTGTAGGCAAAAGATCTGGTTCATGAGTGTCTATTTATGAGCAATACGCCTACCACTGAGACAAAACCCAGCACGCACCCCTCCACCTTCTCCATCGTGATTCCGAACTGGAACGGTGCGAAGTTCCTGCCCACTTGCCTGGATTCCCTGGCGCGACAGACCTACCCGCACCTGGAAATTATCATTGTGGATAACGCCTCACATGACGGCTCGCAGGCACTCATCAAAAAGCAGTTTCCAAGTGTGCTGCTACTCGAATTGCCGGAAAATCGCGGCTTTACCGGCGCATGTAATGTGGGGATGCAGGTGGCACAGGGCGAGTATGTGGCATTACTCAATAATGACACGGAAGTAGACCCTGGCTGGGCGGCAGCTGTTGTAGACGCCTTCCAGCGCCACCCGGAAGTCGGGTTTGTCGCCAGCAAAATGCTGCTGTTTGACCGGCGTGACCACATTCACACGGCAGGTGATTTTTTCACACTGGATGGTCGCGCCGGAAATCGTGGCGTATGGCAAAAGGACGACGGCCAGTTCGACCGTGAGGAGCATGTGTTCAGCGCGTGTGGCGGGTCATCGGTCTACCGTAAAGCCATGCTCGACCATATTGGCCTGCTGGATGATGATTTCTTCTTCTCATTGGAGGATGTAGATCTGGGTTGGCGAGCACAGTTGGCGGGCTGGCGCTGTCTTTACACACCCGCCGCAATCGTGTACCATCATCTGTCGGCAACCGGAGGCGGTGTTACCGCGAGTTATCACGATGGTCGCAACCTGATTTTCGTGTTGGTCAAGAACTACCCAACGGCGCTGTGGCGCAAATACGGCGGGCAGGTGCTGCGGGCCCAGTTCCGCCTGGCATGGGAGGCATTGCGGGCATGGCGCGGCGCGGCGGCGCGGGCCCGACTGCGTGGCATGATGGCAGGATTATGGTATACACCCCGGATGTGGCGAAAGCGCCAGGATATTCAACGGCGGCGAAAAGTTTCTATCGAATATATAGAATCGCTTCTCGCGCCGGCACAGGAGTGAGTAGGTTGCAGAGTGAAATCCGTGTACAACAAGTTGGACAGCAGCAGATGATGCATAAAACAGACCACCCCCTGCTCTCGATTGTCATCCCAGCCCATAACGAGGAGCGCCGGCTGCCCCCCAGCCTTGAGAAAATAGATGCATTCTTGCGGCGGCAACCTTTTGAGGCAGAGGTCATTGTCGTCGAGAACGGCAGCATAGATCGCACCGTAGCGGTGGCAGAAGAATTCGCCAAGGATCATCCGTATGTGCGTGTGGTAGAGGCCGCCGTGCGCGGCAAAGGGCTGGCGGTCAAGGTCGGTATGCTGGTGGCAAGAGGCGAATACCGTTTCATTTGTGACGCCGATCTTTCAATGCCGATTGAGGAGATTGTCAAGTTCCTGCCACCGCATGTTAACGGCCACGATGTCATCATTGCCAGCCGCGAAGGCGTGGGAGCGAAGCGTGTAGGCGAGCCGGAATATCGTCATATTATTGGACGCATCAATAATTTCATCATCAAGCTGACGGCGGTGCGGGGTTTTGAAGATACCCAGTGCGGTTTTAAGATGTTCAACCGCAAATCCGCTGAAGACCTGTTCGGCGTGCAGCAGATGACTGGTATTGGTTTCGACATTGAACTGCTGTTTATCGCCAAGCAGCGCGGCTATCGTATCAAGCAGGTACCAATCACCTGGTATTTCGATGCTGACAGTCGGATGCGGTTGGTGGGCGACTCTCTGCATCTGCTGGTGGAAATCTGGCAGATTCGGCGTAACTGGTTCTGGGGTGTTTATGCCAAAAAAGACACGAAAGCAGCAGACCGCCAGTCTGAGGCATGAACATGAATATCACGCCCAGGGCTTCCAGTTCATTGTTGGCCTGGACGAAGCGGGACGCGGTCCTTGGGCCGGGCCAGTAGCTGCTGGAGCGGTATGTTTGCCTGTCTCCCAGCCCGATCTCAGCCAGAAGCTGGCCGGGGTACGCGATAGCAAGCAGATGACGCCGCGCCAGCGGACACAGCTTGTAGATACGATTAAACAGGTCTCGCTGGGCTGGGGTGTCGCCGGCGCCAGCAATACCGAGATAGACACACTTGGCATTGTTGGGGCTGTCAAACTGGCTATGTCCCGCGCCCTGGAAATATTGTTAGCAACCAGCACCATCGAACAGCCGGACTGTCTGTTTTTGGACGCCCTGCTCTGGCCGGAGATGTCGCATATTCCCCAGGTGAGCATGATCGGTGGAGATGCCCGGTCGCTGAGCATCGCGGCGGCCAGCGTGATAGCCAAAGTGTGGCGCGATACCTTCATGGTCGAACTCGATGCACAGTATCCGCAGTACGGCTTCGCGGCACACAAGGGCTATGGGACGGCACAGCACCAAGCCGCGCTGGAACAATACGGCCCGTCCCAAGTGCATCGCACATCGTTTGCTCCCATTCGCAGCTTGTTGGAATCGTGATGAAACTCGCACTTGTTCATGATTGGCTCAACCAGGTCGGTGGCGCGGAAGACGTCTTGGAAGCGCTGGTCGCGCTCTACCCGGAGCGCCCGGTGTATACCAGCATCTATGCCCCGGACATCATGCCGGCCAGATACCGCGATTGGGAGATTCATACCCAATGGATTAACCGGATGCCGGGTATCCACGGCCATCACCAGCCATATCTGCCACTCTACCCGCTGGCGTGGGGTGGGCTGGATTTATCAGCCTATGACGTGGTGTTAAGCAACAAGAGCGGCTTCTGTCATGGATTGCAACACGGAGCGAATACAGTGCATATCTGCTACTGCCTCGCACCGACACGCTACGTGTGGCAGTTAGACAGCTATATCGCCCGTGAGGGACTCAGCGGGCCGGTTGAACTGGCACTGCGCCCGTTGATCGCTGCCATGCGCCGCTGGGACTACGCCGCCGCCCAACGAGTGAACCACTTCATCGCGATTTCTACCGAAATTCAGGAACGAATCCGAACCTACTATAACCGCGAGTCGGTAATTGTCTTCCCGCCGGTAGATACGACCCGCTTCCAACCCGTACCGACGAGCGAAGTAGGCGACTATTTTCTGGTCGTTTCCCGCTTGATTCCGTACAAGCGTATTGATTTAGCGATACAGGCCGCAACTCGATTAGGGGCCCCGCTCAAAGTGGGTGGCAAGGGACGTGACCTGGAACGACTGCAAGCACTGGCTGGGCCGACCGTTGAATTCCTGGGCTACGTGCCGGATGAGGACCTGCCGGGACTGATGGCGCGGGCGAAGGCCTTCATTTTTCCCGGCCTGGAAGACTTTGGCATCACTCCTGTGCAGGCCGAGGCTGCTGGACGCCCGGTGATTGCCTATGGCGCGGGCGGTGCGCTGGATACGGTCATCCCCGGCAAAACTGGCGAACACTTCAGCGAACTCACTGTTGAGAGTTTGATAACGGTGATGAAACGATTTGACGCTTCCGCCTACGACCCGGTGGCGATACGCTCCCATGCCTTGCAGTTTGATACGCAGGTGTTCAACCGTCAGATCAACAGCTTTGTCGAGGGGGCGTGGACGGCATTCCAGAGCGGCGCAGATTTCGTGTGGGTAAACCCGATAAATAAAGAGGCGGGCGCTCAGCCATGACTCTGCCTCGCCTGCGGAACGGCCTGCTGTTGCTGGAGATTGCCCTGGTTGCGCTCTTTGCCTACGGTTATTATCGCTGGACGATAGAGTGGCGGTTAAACGGTACGGTTGTTCGCGGTGAAGTCACCGATACCTACCGGGATGCAGATGGTTCGGGTTTTGTCGTATACCGTTATCATGTGGACGGGGCGACATATACGCGATCGCACCGTATCCGTGACTCGTTTTACGAGGGCATGAGCGTCGGCCAGGAGATAGAAGTCATTTACAGCCCAACTGATATGTCGGTTTCCGGCATTCCAGGGCAAGGGGGCGGGGATTTTGATGTACCGCGCATACCCGGCACATTTTTTGATGTACGCTTTGTGGCGTATGCGCTGCCTGTCTGGATTCTGCTGAATCTGGTGGGGATTATCGGACTGACGATTGCCGTCATCCGGCGGCAAAAAACTGTGAAGTGAGGGGATTATGGAACTGATTCTCGTTTTGCGTATCCTGCTGCGCCACGGGTATCTGGTGCTGATCCCGGTGCTTGTGGCCGCCGTCATCGTCCTGCCCGATTTGCTCAACCGCCAGGAAGTCGTATCGGGTGGGTATACTATCACACTGCGTTACAGTGCCGCCCAGGTGTTAGATGCTATCCCCAACCGGGATGGCGACTTCCAGGATGTGTGGCTGGCTTCGGAATTCACGGTAAACGCCTTTACTGACTGGGTACGTACCAGCAGCTTTGTGGCAGAAATTGAGCAAGCAACCACTCCGCAGGGTGCAGAAATGAATCCCGGACTGCTGGAAGTCGCTGCCGATAACAGCCACAGTATCGGCGTGCTGATTCTGAGTTACCCCGACTCCGCCACGCTAGAGACCATCGCCCAGGCCGCGATTACCGTCCTGCAAAACCGCGCCCAGGCTTACTTCCCGCAGCTTGGGGCACAGCCTGCCCAGGTCACAGTGCTGGATACCCCGCAAGTTGTTGCAGTGCCGCCGCCCATCGGCAATCGCCTCGCGCCATTCATCCGTATCGGCGTCGGACTGTTCTTCGGCATCATGCTGGCTTTCCTGGTGGAATACCTCGACCCGATGCTGCGCCGCCGGGAACAAGTGGAACAGTTGGGACTGTCGGTCATCGCCGCAATTCCGAAAGAGTAGACTCAGGGTTTCCTCGATACTTAAAGCATAACAGTTTGACCCCGGCGCACGAGATTGCCGGGACATTAGAGCTTACCTTTAACAACAATGATCCGATGAGCCAGCCGTTTGCCGATTTCCGAAACAAAATCATCCTTCAATGGAGGCCAGTTCCAGAACTTGAATCCCAAATTGCCGAATCCCCACATCGGCTCAAATGTCCACTCCGTTATTGGTGTAGATTGCTTGCAGATTGGGCAATAAAGTGTTCCTGTCTGTCCTTTGTTCCATTCGCCGATTGCTTTGTTCCATTCGCTCTGCACACATGCCGTATGGCATTTTGGACAACTGACTGTGTAATCCCCTTGTCCAGGATGAAAAACCATGCGACCAACAGTGATCTGTAGCCCATTCGTCTTTAGTATCTGGATATTATGGTGATGGTCGAAGTCGACAACTTGCCTATATTCTGGCCCAGGTGCATAACCTTGACCGTCTCCACCTAGGACACAGTTTGTCATTGTGTTCTGGACAATACCCCATCCGGCCAACCAATCACGGATTTCAGAGGCCAATCTTTCTGCTTCCCCAGGTGAAGCCTCTCGGTCTACAATGATTTGAAACCAATCTCCCATTGTTGTCTGTGTCCTCTTCTTTTCCACATGATAATACTATACCGATGAGAAAAAGCCTTACTCGAGACGCGGCGATTGTTCATGGCAAAAGTGTGGTATGTTCGGCAATAGTAAAGCACCGCGCAGCATCTTGTGAGTGATGCCGAGGGCAAAAACTGGCAGATCATCTTCGATAAAAACCCCTAGATGTATCTCAAGCATGAATAGTTCGACCCTGGGATGTAATTTCGCAGTCAGACCGGGCGTGGTTACAGTTGGCAATGGATTCCGTAAGGAATCCGTGTGAAAGAGGTAGTGGCGCTTCATTTCGGTTTGACACGCCGGTATCCCGGACTACACTGAACTGTTAAAGATTAGCCTCAGGATACAGTGCCATGCTCAATTCAACCACATCAGACACGCCGCAAACCATCACTCTCGACGGCTCACAACTCATCTACCGCACCGCTGGCGACCCGACGCTCCCACCACTCATTATGGTGCATGGCTGGACTTCGTATCATGGCATCTGGGCGGACACGGTGGAAACGCTCAAAAGCCACTACTACTGCATCACACTGGATTTACTGGGACACGGTCACAGCGACAAGCCAAAAAACGGCGATTACAGCATTGAAGCCCACTCGCGGCGGGTGCTGGCACTGGCCGATTCGCTGGGGTTCGAGCGGTTCAGCCTGATGGGACATTCGATGGGCGGGCAGATTTCACTGTGTATCGCGGGGATGCTCGCGCCACAACGAGTCGAACGGTTGGTGGATGTCTCCGGCGTGGCGGCGGCGAAGCTTATGCCCGCAGTGGAATGGCTGGTCTACCCAGTGGTGTGGTTGACTGCCCAACTCCCCTGGTTGATGGCCGTTCACCGCTGGGTGACTGCTTTCCGCCCGGCGGCATGGTTCTATTTCGGATGAGCTTGGTACTATGATATTCGGCGCATCCCACGTGAAGTCTGGTACCGGGACAGCCGCTACAGCTACCAGGCCGGGGCGATTCACGCCTATCATGCTTGCGGACAGGCCATTCACAATCTGGATCTGACACCCCACTTACCCCGGATTCAGGCCGACACATTGATCATATTCGGCAAGCAGGATCGCACGGTGCCAATCAGTGATGCACACCTGGCCGCCGCCCGCATTCCCCACAGTCAACTGACACTGTTTGACGAATGCGGTCACTTCCCGATGGTGGAGTACCCGCAGAAATTCAATGAGGCACTACGGGAATTCTTTGGGTTTTAGTCTGCTAATCAGGTGATATTACAGTTCTTCCAGGTGCGCCGCGACCCAATCGAGATAGGCTGCTCGTAACCGGCGGGTAAACGTTCCAGGTCTTCCGTCGCCAATTCTCCGCCCGTCAATTTCGACCACCGGGACAATCCCCCGACTGCTGCTAGTGATGAAGGCTTCCTCAACACGCGGACGGTCTTTGATATTCACCGCCTCGCACCTTACCGGGAGGATCGGCGGGGCGACAACAAACACAATCTGCTGGGCGATGCCAGGCAGCATTCCCGCCCCGGCTGTCCGCAGTTCACCGCGCAGCAC
>CALJKV010000077.1 GCA_937974245.1 uncultured Chloroflexota bacterium
CGCGGACTTCGGTAGACGCCCAGCCGGTGAGCGCCGTCGCCAGCGTCGCCACAACATTCGAGGCGACCTTGCCATCTGAGCCGACCGAGGCGATGAAGCTGTTCGCCAGCAGCGCGGCATCGTCTTTCTTCGCTGAAAGGGCCTGTGCCAGCGCCTTGAGATCGTTCATGGCGTTATAGATGTCGCCGAGGTTAGGGAAACGGATCAGGCAGGCGGCCAGCAGGGCAGCGGCGCTGTCGCTCCAGAACTTGTTGTCCCCCTGCGCCGAGGGCACCAGCACGTCGGCGATGGCGCGGGCATCCGATACATTGTCAATCCCTTCAGCCAGGTTGTAGCGCGGCCCGATGGTTGAGGTGGGGTCATGGACAACGACCAGGTGACGGGTGACGGCAGCGTACTTGAGGATATGCCCGGTAATTTCACCCTGCGGATCAGCCACCACCAGCGAATGCCCGGCGCGCATCCGGTCGGCGATGGCGGGCAGGATGATGCCCTGGGTCTTGCCGGAGCCGGGGCCGCCGAGGGTCAGGACGCCGCGCGCTACGTCCTCGCCACCGAGGGAGAAACGCCCCTGGCCGAGGTCGAGACGGCGTTTGCCCTCGCCCCAGAACGCGCCAAGGAGCGTTAGCCCTTCCGGGTCATCGCGGCGGAAACGTTTGTACTCGCGCATGGTGCAGAAGTGCGACGACCCGAGCGCGCCGCGCCGGACCTGGGGATTCCGCAGCCGATCCACGCGCTCGCGCAGCCAGCCGCCATTACGGATGCCGCTGTGCAGCCCCAACGTGACAAAGAATCCCAGCATGACGAGCAGCATCCCGAACAGGAAGAGGCGCATGGCGTCCACGTTCGACGGTGCGCCGGTCAGAAGTTGGATGAACCCGTTGACCGTCTGTCGCCCCCGCAGCGGCTGCACCGCCATGTTGCCGAGCAGGGTGACATACACTGCTGACACCCCCAGGAGGACAATGAGGTGAGCGACCAGCTTCGCGCCGCGTTTCCAGCCGGAGAGTTTCTGTCCTTCGCTGGTGCGCTGGATGCCCGCCCCTAACATGGCACTCACAACCAGCGGGGTGAGCGGGGTCAGGCACAGGAGCGGGGCGAGGCAGCCGCCCAGCAGCGCCCGCCCCTCGGTGAACAACCAGTAGAACATAGATCAGACCTCACCAGCGATAAGCATCTTCCGGGCCGATGTCAAACAGCGTATCGTAATCCAGGATGTAGGCATATTCACGCCGGTCTTTGACTGCCCGCTTTTTCACCAGGTCGAGCATACACAGGAAGAAGTCACGCTGTTTCGTCTGGGCAAGCTGGCGGGCTTCGGTCATCATGCGCTGGACATCGGCCTCAAATTCCTTCGGGCCGCGGTAGCCTTTGAAGGTATACAGGTCGTTGGACAGGTACCCATTTGACAACCAGCGTTTATCAATCGCGCCAAGCCGGTGCCCGGTACAGGGGTCAATGAAGTAGCGGAAGCGGTACTCGATATTCGGGCAGCCCTCTTCCCAGCCGGCGGCTTCGACGACGAAACTGCCCCGTTCCTCGTTATAGGTTGCATACCACTGGGTTGTATCAGACAGGTCAGACATACAATTCCTTCCTTATGATTATTCAGCATTTGACGGTTCGCGCCTGAACCCGCTATTCAGGATATTAGGTTCAGGCAGGTTGACATGGGACTAACGCCCTTCATCCCGGGTAGTCAGCCGGAGGTGATTGCCCAGCCAGCCGATCAGGGTCAGCAGGAGGACGGTCAGGTAGAGCGCCTCGCCGAAACGCAGGCCAACAGCCTGACCGATGGCTGTCCCGGCCAGGAGCAGCGTGACCAGGACGAACCCGCCCTGGAGGGTGTGGGGTGTGGCGATCCGCATCGTGAATCCTTTCGGCTACAGATCGAAGTCCGGCGCGACCGGCGGAGTTTCCGGTTCATCGTGTGCAGCCGCCTGATGGAGCGGGTCGGTATACAGCCCCTCGGCCTCGAGACGCGCTTCGTATTCAGCATTCGGGTTGTAGGGATGCCAGTCCGCCCGGTCGTGCGTCAGCGTCAGGTCGCCGCGCTGGAAGGCGGCGCGATCCTCGCCTGTGAGTGGCTTCCAGGCCACCGGCAGGTTCTCCAACCGGGCGACTTCCTCGGCCAGCTCCGGCCCTTCGAGCAGCCCCGGCAGGAGATACCCCTTGAACTCCTCCGCGAATTTGTCCGCTGCCCCGGTCGTCTCGAAGTGCGCCATCTCGAGCAGGCGGACGGGTTCGTCGGCGGGGATGTCCGTCCGCTCCGCGCCGTACGGCAGGCCATCGTAGACGGCGATGTGCAAAGCATGGCCGAGCGACGCGCCATCCGGGTCGTTGACCGGCAGCGTCTGTAAGTGCCAGTGTGGGGACTCCTCCGGTTCCAGCGAAGCGGCCTCCGCTGCCCACGCCTGGGTCTCGCGCCAGGTGACGCCGTGTCGCGCCAGCGAGTCGTTGATCTCGTCCTCACGGAGCGTCACAAAGGCATCGGGCGGCCCCTGGGTGAAGAGGCGCGGGTCGGTGCGGTCGGGGTCAATCACTCCTGCCGCGACCCCTTCTTCCTCGACCAGCCGCATGGCGCCGGTCACATCGCCCCGCTCCAGCAGTGTGCTGGTGGCCTCGGCCTGCCCCCGCGCCGCCTCCCAATCGGGCTGAGGGATGACCAGCCGCTCGTAGTCGTCCGCCCCCCAGGTCTTCATGACATCGAGAAACGCCTCACCGTTGGCCGCAATCGCGCCGACATGGTAGGACGGCCCGGCCAGTTCGCGCTCGCGTTCGGTGATAAACGGGTCTTCCGGGGCATCATCCTCAAAAAAGATGCGCTCGTCCGTCCGCTGCGGATCGAGATAGCCGTTGGCGACGGCCATGCGTTCGGCACGGTTCATAGCGGATTCCAATCCCTTTTCTTTCAGGACCTGCTCCAGATCGCGTTCGTCTTCCCCGGCATCCTCGTAGGTGGGATACTCCCCAACCGTCAGGGTATCAAAGCGCCGTTCGCTGCCGTCCATCCAGGTTTTCACGGCTTCCAGGCTGGGCTGTGTTGATGGCCCCACGCCATAGCCGAAGTAGTATTCGGGTCGCGGATAGAGCGCCGGGATGTCGAGCGGATCGGGGAAGTCCCGGTCGTAAGCATCGGCCACATCGTGGGCGAACTGCTGCGCCATGAACACATCTCCTTTCGCGAGATACATCTCCAACCCCGGCAGCGGCCAGGCCGAACCGGGGTCGTCATCGGGCAAGGGCATGACCGGGTACGAGTCGCGGCGCGTCGCGCCATCGGGCATATCCAACTCGCGGAAGTAGCGCAGTTCGTGTGCGCCGGGGTTATCCGTCGCGGCCACGTCAAACCAGTGCGCCGTGCCGCCGCCGTCCACATGGCGCAGCGGGCGGTCTTCGGGGGCAAACAGGGGTGTGCCCACTGTCCGGCTACCACTTCGCTCGGCTTCAACCTGCGCTGCCGCCAGCCCGGCATCCGTCCCTTCGAGGGCAAAGGCGACATCCACCCGCTCAACCGCGGCTTCTACCGGCTCGCGTTCTCCCGTCTTCAGAGAGGCGCTGGCAACGCCGTTCGCGCCAATCGCCAGCAGGTAGGCGGCAGTGGGATCGCCGTCGGGCGGATAGGCGACCACGAGATACGTCACCGCCCCTTCGTCGGGTTGATCGCGCAGCCGTTCGGCATCATCACCCCACCCGGCCAGGCCGTCCCGCTCAAGGGCGGTCTCGACCTGGACGAGATGTTCTTCGGCCTCCATCCACGAGGGGTACCCCCCGACCGTGAGGCGCTGCTCATGATCCAACCCCTGGGCATCCGTTGACAACCGCACCAGGTCGACATGATACTGGGCGCCGAGGGCATCATCCCCCGGCGGCACGATCTCGGCGGAATAGATCGAACCATCTTCGTCCACGTAACGGGTTGGATTTTCACCGTTGTCACTCATGCGTCCCCCTTTCGCTCAGGCGCACCGGGAAAGTAACCGACTCAGACTGCACGGCCACGAACTGCCCGGTCTGCGGCAGCCGTCCTGGTTCGGCCAGGGTGAGCTGGATGGCCTTGCGGATGGTGGCCGACTTGTCGAGTTGGAAACGTGCGGCCAGAGCTTCAAGCAGCTCACGTTCCTCAGTCGAGAGGCGGACGGTGACGCTGTGGTCGCGGATAACGGCGTCGCTCATAGTTCCACCTCCCACTGGTCACGGGTGTAGTCGGCGATGTCGCGGGCGGCATCGGCTTCCAGCGGCAGCCCGCGCCCGGTCTCCCACAGCTCGCGCTGGTCGGTCGCCAGCGCCATGCCTTCAGCCGCATCAAAGACCGGCTCGATCCCGCCCTTCTGCGCCACCTGAATGAGATACTCGGCGGCAGTGTAGGCTTTATCCCAGTCACCGGGGACACACGGCGCGAGCTGCGCCTCCATCGCCCCGGTTTCGGGGTTGCGCCCCAGCGAGAGGATTGAGGTGATGCAGTTTTCCCGGTCATCCTTGTCAGGTTGAAAGACGCCGATCCAGTAGGCGGTGCCGGTGGCGGCATCGTAGAAGGGCGGCGGGTCTTGCGCCGGATTGAAACCGTCAGCCTGCACGCCGATGGCGTTCAGCGCCTGGAAGGCCGGTTCCTCGTCCAGGGTGGGCGTCTCCCGTTCGACCACAACCCCGCCGAGTTCAATCGCGGTCTGGAGCAGCGGATCGGTCATGTAGTCAGGCGGATCGTCGCGCCCGGCGATGTCGCCGGCATCCAGGCCGCGCAGGTGGTCGTAAGCGGCGTACTCCTCCGGCTCCGCGCCGCGCCAACCAGTCGTCTCCGGGTTCATGGCCGCCGCCTGGCGTTCAGCGAACCCCGGCACCTGATAGGGCGGTAGCCCCTGATCATGAATCTGCTCTTGCAGGGTATGGTAGAAGGCGGACGCCACATCGACATCATCAAAAGCGGCCACCGGCAGGTAGCTGCCGCCCAGGTCGCCGGTGTTGGTGTTGGCATACACGTCGATCGCGCCGACTTCGTAGCGCGTCCCGGCCTCGGTCTCACGTTCGACACCGATCAGGCGGGCATCGTGCCACGACCAACCTTCATCCGCCGGTTCGGGCGCCTCAAACCCCTGCAAGCCGTCCTGCGCCAGCGGCGGCACATCCGGCAGGGATCGGGCATCCGCCGGGACAAAGCGGTCATCCTCCGGCAGCCAGGGATCATCGTCCGGGACATACCCATCATCCACCGGCATCCCGGTGAACAGATCATCCGGGAAGGGATCGTCGGGCATGAAGTAGGCGTCATCCGGGTGCGGCGGCCCCCAGTCGTTTTCATAATCCAGTGGCGGCGGTTCAGGCATAGCGGGATAGGCGTTCATTAACCTACTCCTCCGCCGGATGCAGTGTCAGCGGTTTGGGCGTCTGCCGCGCTTTGACCTGTCCCAGGGCATATTCCGCCGCCCCGCCCACCTGCGGCTGGAACCCCACCCAGAACGCCTTGAGCACTTCCAGCCGGGTGGTGTCCCCGGCGGCAATCCGATCCAGCGATTCCTCCAGGCGGGCGGTGTAGTCGTAGGCCAGGACATCAGCGAAGTGCGCCGTCAGGAAGTCACACAGCGCCACCCCATTTTCGGTCGGCACCAGCCGCTTCTGGCTGACCTTCACATAGCCCCGGTCTTTCACGGTGCGCACCATACTCGCATAGGTCGAGGGACGGCCAATGCCACGCTGTTCCAAAGCCGCGACCAGCGCCGCTTCGGTGTAGCGTGCCGGGGCTCGGGTCTGGTGTTCCTCCACCTGCGACGCGACCAGCGCCAGCGATTGCCCGTTCGCCAGCGGCGGGAGCGCCCCCGATTCGTCCTCTTCCTCGCCCTCGTCGGTTGGTTCTTCATACACCTTGAGGAAGCCGTCAAAAACCAGTGTCCGCCCGCCGGCGCGGAACTCCAGCGGGAAGGGCTGGCCGTGCACCTTGCCGGCGTAAATGACCGCGCCGGTGACGGTGTACAGGGCGGGTGCCATCTGCGAGGCGACGAACCGTTTCCAGATCAGAGCATAGAGCGCCGCGCCATCGCCTGCGACCGCCTCCGGCAGTCGGGTCACATCCGTCGGGCGGATGGCCTCGTGCGCTTCCTGGGCATTGGCGGTTTTGACGGTGTAGGTCGGGATTTCCGGCGGCAGGTAGTCGGCTCCGTAGGTCAGGTGGATGGTGGCCCGCGCTGCTGTCTGCGCTTCCGGCGCGACCGACACCCCATCGGTGCGCATGTAGGTAATCAAACCGCCCTCATAGAGGGTCTGCGTCAGCTCCATCGTCCGGTCAGGGGACAGCCCCAGGGCTTTCGACGCCGCCTGCTGGAGCGAGGAAGTCGTGAACGGGGGCAGCGGCTGGCGCGGCTTGACGGTCTGCCCGGCCTTGCCGACCCACACCTGCGCGCCCGTGAGCAGCGTCACCAGTTTGTCGAGCGGCTCGCGGGTCATGAACGTGCCCTCCGCCCCTTTCAGGCGGTGCAGTTTGGCCGTGAATTCCGCGCCATCCGCCGCCAGTTTGAGCGCCAGCGTCCAGTACGGCTGGGGTGTAAAAGCCGCGATCTCACGCTCGCGTTCGACCACCAGCCGCAGGCACACGCTCTGCACCCGCCCAGCGCTGTATTTGCCATCCAGCGCCTTTGCCGCCAATGGTGAGGCTAAGTACCCCACCAGCCGATCCACAATGCGCCGCGCTTGCTGCGCCTCGACCAGATTCACATCCAGCGCCCGGGGATGGGCCACTGCCTCGCGCACCGCCTCCGCTGTGATGGCGTGGAACGCCGCTCGGTAGACCGGCTTGTCCTTCGGCACGTTCGCCAGCTTCAAGAGGTGCCAGGCGATGGCCTCGCCCTCGCGGTCCGGGTCGGTGGCGACATACACCGCTTCCGCTTCCTTGATCGCCTTGAGCAGCTTCTTGACGACATTGCCCTTGCCCGGCAGCACGATGTAAGTCGGGCGGAAGTCGCTCTCCACATCCACCCCCAACTCCGCTTCCGGCAGGTCGCGGACGTGACCCAGGCTGGCTTCGACGCGCCAGCCCGGCCCCAGGAACCCGGCAATCTTTTTCGACTTGGCCGGGGATTCAACGATGACGAGTTTCATGACTTACTTGCCTCCTTGATCCAGCGGCGTATCGCCGCCCGGTTGTTCAGATGACGGGCCAGCGCCCGCAGCAGCTGCCGGGCGGCGTGTCGAGAGATGGGCATCGAGTTCGCGCTCACGCAGGACCAGCCAGACCGGCCACTCGCGAAAGGCCTGGTAGGCGCTCTCCTCCAGCGCCTGAAAGGGATGGGGGTCGTCCGATGTTCGTTTCGGCATATTCTTTCCTTTAGAGTCATCAGTTGTCAGTTCTCGGTGGTCAGTGAAGTCTTCGGTTCTCAGTTTTCAGTGGTCAGTTTCTTACACGATATTCCTGGCTGATCTCCTGTCCGCTCTTTTACTGAAAACTGATGACTGATAACTGACCGCTACGTAGTCTGAAATCGCGCCAGTTCCCCCGCCGCCGGGCGGTTGTACAGGTACCACAGCCCCTCGTCCTGGATGTCGAGGACGTAGTGAAAGCGCGGCAGGGCGGCGATGATGTCGCGGTGCTGCTGGTTCAGGTGCTGGAAGGCGGCGTCCTCGTGGAAGACGTTCATCCCCTGGCGCTGCGAGAACACCACCCGGATCGGGCAGTTCTCGAAGATCAGACGGGCTTTTCCCTGCAAAAAGATGCTCATCTGTTGATCCACCGCAACCAGCTTTTTGCGTCTCGTACGGAACGTCTTAGCCGCCTCAATCAGGAAGTCGAGCAGCGAGGGATGGCGCATCAGGCGGTAGACCTCATCCACCGC